>SUWB01000072.1 GCA_015061745.1 Lentisphaerota bacterium
GTCCTAACACTGCCATATTATGTTCTTGAGGATTCATGATTTTCTCCTTTGGATTGTAGCAGAGAAAAAGGTAGCATGAATCCTCTTTTTTGTCAAATCAGAAAAATTTTATGGGATATCTGTGATAAAAATTTGACAAAAACACCATTAAAAGCTATATTAAAGAATTATGTATTTTTCATTCAATATTTATACTGAGGATATATGATGTTCCATTTTTTTAACAGTTCTTCAGCCTCCGGCTGTGTCGTTTCAAAAGGATTGAGTGCAGTCACAAGAATGTTGCTTTTGACGGTTTGTTTCGCCGTTCTGTCTGTACTTTTTTTCGCTCCGCTGCACGCAGGGCGGGTTTTTACTGACCGCAAAACCGGTAAGACGGTCATCGAACTGACCGTGGACGGTCTTCCCAATACCACCAGCACAGACGTTTACAACCGGGCCATAAGTGCCATTATTTCTGACTTTGTCAAACAATTTCCGGCTCGTTTTCAAAAGAAATATGCCGCAAGATACAAAGCTGATCCTGCAAAATACGGCAATTACAACTGGGACAATGTGGAAGTCCGCCTGAAACCCTTTTCAGGGATCCAGGTGGAAGGCGTGGAAAATGACCTCCTTGCCATCGCCGGCAATATGGCTCCCGATGTGCTCCAAATCAACTTCAGAAAATCTGACAACTATATCCAAAACAACTTTCTGCATCCGTTGGATGAATTTATCAAAAAGCTGACTCCCGATGAACGCAAACAGCTTTTTGAAGACCGTATCCACCCCAAGGTGCGTCCGGTCCTTGAACGTATCGGACCTGACGGGAAGGTGCATTTCTGGACTCTGCCCCGGGGCGGTACGCCGGTGGGTAAAGTGCTGATGTACAGACGCGACCTCTTTGACAAAAACAAGATCCCCTACCCCGATGCCAACTGGACTTGGGAAGATCTGTTGGATGCCTGCCGCAAAATCAGCGATCCCGGCAACGGTATCTACGGCATACTGCTGGGCAGAGGAAAAACTGAGTCCTGGTACTGGATCACCTTTTTGTGGTGTGCCGGAGGCGAAGTTATGGAACAAGACCCCGCAACCGGAAAATGGCGTTGTACTTTCGGTTCAGAAGCAGGTTTGCGTGCCCTTGATTTCTATACCAGACTTTCTGCCGAAAAATGGGTTGATAAAAAAGGTATTGTCCGCCGTGGATATGCTTACAAAGATGCCCGTGCCGGCAACAAGTGGGCCAATGGTGAGATCGGTATCCATATGACCTATATTGACGACCGGGTGATGAGCCGCTTTCATCCTGATATTTACGGTATGGCCCCCGTACCGATGGGATACCCTGACGAAAAGGGTGTCCGCCACCGGGGCGGTGAGCTGAACTGCGGTATGTTCGGTATGTTTGCCGGTGTCACAAATCCCGTCATTCAGGATGCCGCCTGGGAATATATGTTCCACCTTGACAGTGAAGACGCCCAGCGTGTCCGTACCCGGGTTATGGTGGAAGGAGGTATGGGACAGTTTGTTATGCCCAAGTACCTGAAAAAATACGGTTATGAAGATTTGCTGCGCCTTTCCCCCAAAGAGATGCTCGAACTGTACGATGTGGCAATCAAAACCGGACGGCCAGAACCCTATGGTCAAAACTCCAACTTTGCTTATGAACAGATGTCCAATCCCCTGCAGCTGGCAGAGTATATGGCTTTGAATGACAAACTTTCCAGCGTTCCGGAACTCCGTACGAAACAGCTCCGCAAGATCATCCGCGATGCGGAGGCCCGTGCCAACGAACTGATGATCGGCGATATCACCGATGCTGAACGGACAAAACGCCGGGTGATCGCCTGCTGTGTGCTGCTGGGCATATTAGTGGCATACTTTTTTGTGTTCCGCAAGATTTTCCGTATTTTCACCCCGCCCAAAAGTATTCTGGGTGTAAAACAGGAAACCTGGGGATTCCGCCGTTACTTCTGGGCGTATATCCTTTTGATTCCTGCGGTGCTGACGATCCTGCTCTGGCAGTATATTCCTCTTGCCAGAGGCTCTGTTATGGCCTTCCAGGATTACAAGATCATCGGACAATCCGCCTGGGTGGGGGTGGATAACTTCGGAAATCTGATCGTTGACAGTTATTGGTGGTCTTCGATCTGGAATGCTTTGCGCTATTCACTGCTGGTGATTTGCCTGACCTTCCTGCCGCCTATGATCCTGGCGGTGCTGCTTCAGGAAGTTCCCAAAGGGAAACTGCTTTTCCGTATGATCTACTATCTTCCGGCAGTTATTTCAGGCCTTGTGACGATGCTTTTGTGGAAACAGTTTTACGAACCTTCTGAATTCGGTGCGTTGAACCAGATTGTGCTGAACATTCCCGCCATCGGATTTGTGGGTATTGGCGGTATACTGATGTTCATCTGCTTTATGTTTGCCCGGCGTCTGGCCTTTTACCGGCTTTGGGGGATTATGTGTATTTTCATCGTTGCGGGACTTATCCTTTTCGGAGCCGTAAGTGCCCTTGCCTTTCCGGTGCTCTTTCCTGCTCACGAATCCGCAGGCCAGATCCTTTCACAATTCCTGCCCCGTCTGATCCAGACCAACAGCGAGCCCTATCGCTGGCTGTTCAACCCCAACACCGCTATGATTGCCTGTGTGATTCCGATGGTGTGGGCAGGAATGGGCCCCGGATGCTTGATTTACCTGGCCGCCCTTAAAGGAATCCCTGAGGATTACTACGAAGCGGCAGACATTGATGGAGCTACCTTTATTGACAAGATCCTCTTTGTGGTATTTCCCACCTTAAAGGCTCTGATCGTTATCAACTTTGTGGGAGCTTTTATCAGTTCCTGGTATCATTCAACGGGCAATATTCTCGTAATGACAGGCGGAGATGCGGCCACAAAAACTGAAACGGCAGGACTCTATATCTGGTACAAAGCCTTCACCTACCTGAACTTCGGTCCTGCGACTGCTGCCGCCTGGATGCTGGCTTTTATTCTGATCGGTTTTACCGTTTATCAGCTGCAGATCCTTTCCCGGGTGGAATTCAAAAACACCGGAGCCTCAGCGAAAAAGTAAGGTACGGTTCCCGGCAGCAGAAAAATCATCATCAAATAAAATCCACAAAAAAAGCTGCTGTCCCCGTCACACAGGCGGGGACAGTGTTTTTAAATAAAAATTGCTTTCTCCAAGGTGTAATTACTTGATATAACGCCATTCTTGTGCTATATTAGAAAGATAACAACATCAGAGGTTTGAAAGAATGAAAGAACTGCGCAATATCGCAATTATCGCACACGTTGACCACGGTAAGACCACACTGACCGACCAGATCATCCGTCAGTCAAAGCTTTTCCGTGACAATGAGGTGGTGGCAGACTGTTTCCTTGACAGCAACGACCTGGAACGGGAACGTGGAATCACCATTCTCGCAAAAAATATCAGCGTTGAATACAAAGGTGTCAAGATCAATCTGCTTGACACCCCCGGACACAGTGACTTCGGCGGTCAGGTGGAACGGGTTTTGAAACTGGCCGACGGGGTGCTGCTGTTGGTAGACTCCGCAGAAGGTCCTATGCCCCAGACCCGTTTTGTGCTTGAGAAAGCTCTCGCTCTCAATCTGCGTCCGGTGGTGGTCATCAACAAACTTGACAAACCCGATGCCCGCCCTGATGAAGTCCACAGCAAAGTTTTTGACCTTTTCTGTGAACTCAATGCAACAGACGAACAGCTGGACTTCCCCACTCTCTATGCCAGCGGCAGAGACGGTTGGACTATCAACAACGTTGACGATGAACGTGTGGATATGACTCCTCTCCTGGATGCCATTATCAAATATGTTCCCGCTCCCGTTCACCGTGAAGGACCGGTTCAGGTGCAGATCGCAACTTTGGACTATTCCAACTTCGTAGGCCGTATCGGTATCGGCCGTGTTTACCGGGGTGATCTGGATTTGAGCAAGCCTCTTTCACTTATCAAACGTGACGGCACGACCGTCCCCGCCCAGGTGAAGCAGCTTTTTGTGTTTGAAGGCTTGGGCCGCCGTGAGGTACGCAATGTTCAGTGCGGCGACCTCTGTGCCATTGTCGGTATGGCGGGAATCGATATTTCTGACACCATCTGCGATGCGGAACACCCCGAACAGATGCCTCAGATTGCCATTGATGAACCGACGATTTCAATGATGTTCCGCATTAACGACTCCCCCTTCTTCGGTCGTGAAGGTAAATATGTCAGCAGCCGTCAGCTCCGTGAAAGACTTTTCAACGAAACTGAGCGTGACGTCGCTCTGCGGGTGGAGGAAACTCCGGCAGGGGATGCTTTCAAAGTTTCCGGACGCGGAGTGCTTCATCTGGCGATCCTTATTGAAACGATGCGCCGTGAAGGATATGAGCTTGCCGTAGCCAAGCCTCAGGTCATCTGCAAAGAGATCGACGGTGTCAAATGTGAACCTATTGAACGCCTCACCATTGATGTTCCCAACGACTTTGCCGGAAAAATCATTGAAATGGTGGGACTCCGCCGGGGAGAAATGATTGAAATGGAATCCCGTGGGCCCCGTCAGGTCATCGACTTTTTCATTCCCACCCGAGGCCTGATCGGTCTGCGGAGCAAGGCTTTGACAGCCTCTCAGGGTGAAGCCGTTGTGGCTCACGTTTTCGACCACTACGAACCCTTCCGGGGTTCCATTCCTTCCCGTCTCAACGGAACGATGGTCAGTATGGCAGGCGGTAAAGCTGTTGCCTTTGCCATTGACGGACTCCAGATGCGGGGTGAATTTTTCATTGATCCCGGCGTAGACTGTTATGAAGGTATGATCGTTGGAGAACACTGCAAAGAAGGGGACCTGGTGGTCAACGTGCAAAAGGCCAAACAGCTGACCAATATGCGTGCCGCCGGTTCCGACCGCAGCTTGAAGATCGCTCCTCCCAGAAGACTCTCTCTGGAACAGGCTCTTGAATACATCGAAGACGATGAACTTGTGGAAGTCACTCCCCAAAACATCCGTCTGCGTAAACTCTATCTTACTGAACTTGAACGCCGCCGCCGCCGCAACGCGGCCAGTGCCGCTGCTGAACAGTAAGTACGCTAAATCGAGTAGGAGGCTGTCCATTATTTGGACAGCCGTCCTCTCACACCACCGTACGTGCCGTTCGGCATACGGCGGTTCAGTAACTTGAGTGCAGTTCATTATACCGGATGAAGATATCGTCATA
>SUWB01000032.1 GCA_015061745.1 Lentisphaerota bacterium
ACTTTTGATGACAATTCTGCTCAAAAACAAAAATCTGACAAAATCACTTTTTCAAAACTCAACCTTCTCCCGCTCAAATTTGGCGGGAATGCCTGTTTTTTGAAAAATTATGGGATATCTGTGAATTTTTATTCAGATAATTGTTCCGGAAGTAATATGAATTTTTCCGGTATACCTTTTGAAAGAGGCCGTCGGGAAAAGTTCAGAAAAAGAAGTGTTCGGTTGAAATTTCAGCAAACCGCCCGTATGGGGTCTCATTGAAAAAGAATCTTTCCGGATAAGGATGTAAAAAACACCGCTTTTTTTAAGAAAAAGCTTGCAAATATATCACACCGGCAGTACATTTTATACCGGTTATTGATTTTATACATTTAAGGAACGGTTTTTCCGTAGAACATTATGGCTTCAATCAGAAAAATGGATCTTACACAAGGGGTGATCCCGATTCAGATCATCAAGTTTATGACTCCCCTTGCCATTACGTTTGTGACGCAAATCCTTTTTCACACCACCGATGTGATCGTAGTGGGGCGTTTTGCCAAAAATGCCGAACACGCCGTGGCTGCCATAGGCAGTTCCGGACCTGTCACCTCTATTCTGATGACGATTTTTCTGGGAATGGGGGCAGGTGTCAGTGCCGTGGTTGCCCGTTTTATGGGGGCAAAGGATTACAAAAATGTCAGCCGAACGGTACACTCGTCCATTGTTTTGGGGATGGCTTGCGGCGTGTTTATTCTGACAGTGGGATACCTTTTTGACAGAATCGCGTTTCAAATGCTCCGGGTTCCAGAAGCGATTATGGAGGATACTCTTGCCTATTTCCGGGTAGTGCTGGCAGGGATCCCTGCCGTTGTGATCTATGCTTTCGGCTGCTGCATCCTGCGTTCTGTGGGGAAACCAAATCTGCCGATGGTGATCCTCTGTACATCGGGAGTTGTCAACGTGGTGCTGAATATTGTTTTTGTGACTCTCTTTGATATGGAAATAATGGGGGTTGCCTACGCCACAGTGATCGCTCAGCTGCTATCGCTGGTAATGATTCTCGGAGCACTTCACAGGGCTCACGGGGCATACAGATTTCTGTTCGGAAAATTGTTCCGGATAGATTTTCCCATATTGGGCAAAGTCTGTTATAATGGTTTTCCGGCGGGACTTCAGAGCGGCTGTTTTGCTATTTCCAATCTGCTTGTGGCTCACGCCAACAACGATTTCGGTCCCGGAGCCATTGCGGCGACCTCTGTGGTGGGCTTTGCTGCGGGAGGTTTGATTAACAGTATCGCCAATGCACAACACCAGACCTTGATTACCTTTACTGGGCAGAATATGGGAGCACAGAAAAAGGACAGGATATTGAAAGGGCTTTTCTGGAGTATTGGTTATGCACTGCTGATCGGTATTGCTTTCGGGTGGCTGGCTTACTTTACATTGGGATCCTGGCTGCCCTGGTGTGTGAAAAATCCCAGCAAAGAGATGCTTGAATTTGCTCATATCAGAGCCACGCTGCTCCTGCTGCCCGGATTTCTCTTTATGATCCTTGATGTTTTGTCCGGTACATTGCGCGGTCTTGGCTATTCCCTTTTGCCTACTGGTATATCTATATTCGGGATTTGTTTTTTCCGTGTATTCTGGGTTTTCTGTCTCTTCCCGCTTTTCTCAAAGAATTACTGGATACTGATCTTGAACTTCCCGGTTTCTTATTTGCTGACGTCCACCATCCTGGGAATAGCATTATTTTTCGCACTGAAAAAAATTCCCCATTCCCCTCAGGCGTCACTGTCAAAGTAAAAGGCGAGGTCAGCGGGGAGCTGCGATGAAATGTACAGCCCTGTTTCCGGTGTTATCTCCCGGTGCATAATCATAGGCTCTGTTCCTTATACGGGAACAGAGCCTATGATTACAACACGGCATTTTCGTGGACGGTATGTTATGCTGTTCCGGAGAAAGAAAAACAGTAAAGAGTGCAAACTTTTTGTGTAGATTTCCCCCTTTTTCTCCCCATTGTCCATAAGTTGTGCAGCACGATACCGCTTCTGGAGAAGACCCGATTTCCAGGCTTCTGCGATCAGGAGGCTGTGTGCCGCAAAGGTTTATGTCGAGCATTTTGCTAAAAAAAATTTTTCCGCCCTTGAAAAAAATAAAAAGGATGATATATTACTTGCAAGAACGTTCTATCAAACAATTTTTCAGGAGTTTTTATGCGCGTGACAATCAAAGAAGTTGCCGCTGAAGCCGGTGTCTCCTATCAGGCCGTATCTGCTGTCCTCGGCAGCTGCAGCTATGCCCGTGCTTCGGAAGAAACCCGGAAAAAAATCTATGAAGCGGCAGAAAAGCTGGGCTATGTTCCCAACATCAGTGCCCGTATCCTTCAGGGACGTTCCAGCGGGATGATCGGCGTTCTGATAGATCCTTTGGCCTCTCAAATCACTTTCAATATTCTCTTTGAGCTTGAAAAGGCAGCTTCCCGCCGTAACTGCCGCCTTCTGATCTTTGAGGCCCATGACAATCCCGCCCGTTTGCAAGAAGCCTGCCGTGAAATGCAGCAGTACAGTGTTGACGGAGTGATTGCCCTGGCTCATACTTATCCCGGGATCGGTTCTGTGCTCGATAATTTTGATGACTCTCTTGCTGTTGTGCCTGTTCTGGATATCCTGCCGGGAAAATATCACGCGGTGGTCAATGACACGGCCGCAGGGATCGCTGCGGCTGCCAGACATCTGGTCGACTCCGGCTACAGGAATGTGGTCTTGCTGACAAGCGGGAATTTCGATTATCCAAGTTCCCGGCAGCGGGTGGAAGGATTCCGGGAAGTCCTGCCGGAAAATCCCATTTTTTTCCTCCGGGCTGCCGATGAGACTGAACAAATGGCAGAGGAACTTAAAAGAATTGTTCCTGAAATCATCGCTCATAAAGCAGATGCCATAGTCTGTTACAATGACCTTACTGCGGCGGCTGTTATCCGTGAATTGCGTGCAAATAATTTGCAAGTTCCGGAAGATGTGGGTGTGACCGGATTTGATGACTCCTCGTTCTGTACTGTTTTGGATCCGCCTCTGACCAGTGTCGCCCCTGATTTTGCCGCTATGGCGGACAATGTGTTCAAACTGCTTGAACAGCGTATCGCAGGAGAGAGGAAAAATATTTTTACTGCGGTTCAGCCCTGTTTGAAAATAAGAAAAAGTTCCTTGAAACATTCTAAATAAAAGGTGAGAAAATGAAAAAACACTTCACGCTGATCGAACTTCTTGTAAGCAAAACTTGTCAAATATGTGTTTATATCTTGCGAAAAATGGCCTCTTGCCTTGATACTTGCCGTTGCAATTCTTCAAAATGCGGGATTGTCGGTTTTGCGGATGCAAAAACGGCAATCCACCAAAAGTTTTTGGCAAGGATGGATGGGGTCCGGGGAAGGAAGGGAGAACCTTTTTTCAAAAAGGGTTCCCTTCCTTCCCCGGCTCCTTTCACCTTGATCGAACTTCTTGTCGTTATTGCCATTATTGCAATTCTGGCAGCTATGCTGCTGCCGGCTCTTACGCAGGCGCGGGACAGAGCCAAAAGTATCAGCTGTCTTTCCAATTTCAATCAGGTCGGCAAAGGCTTGCACAACTATTCTGACGACAATGACGGCTACATAATGGTTTACTGGAACGCATTGTCCAACGGCTCATTCGCCTGGGTCAATGATTATTCCCGCTCTTGGGGAGAAGGATTGAAAAAATACGGCCGGCTGGGGGCTTATATCGGCAACAATACCGTCGCTCCCGTGGGAGGAGTAACACAGGTCGGTTCCAACCCTGTTGTGCGCAATCTGCTGATTTGTCCGGCAAGAAATCTGGAAAAGAAACTGCCGGAAGTTTCCGGAACAACAAAGAATTGTTACAGCTACGGTCTGGCCGGTCATCTCGGAAACGGCAGGGCCAATGGATGTAAACTTTCCACATTGCGTTTTACATCAAGAAACATTTATGTCGGTGAATCCAGAAGCGTTGTATCCCAGGTCTCGGCAAAGTACAACGGCACCAACTATATGGTTTTCCCTCACGGCGGCAATGATGCCAATATTGATGATACTGTTTGCCGTCCCACAGCCGGAGGCACGGCCAATATGCTCTTTATTGACGGACACTCAGAAAGCCGCAAACGCAGTGAAGTCCCCAACAGCTTTTTTGACACTGATCCTGAACGTCAGGCTCAATGGAGTGTTTTCTGGTATCATCGTTCTGCAGGTAAATTCTGACGGTCATAGGTTGGCTATATGGTGAAAAAATTTTTATTTATCTTCAGCACCGCAATTATTTTCCCGGCTTTGGCGGCGAATGAAAATTTAGTCCGGAATCCCAACTTTCTGAAATTGCACCCCTGGCAGGACTGGCGCGGACACTACGATGCGAAAGTGTCTCATACACAAGATGGTTCCGGGAGCTGGTGCTTTGATTATCCCGACTCATCGAAGCCGGGACATATTTTTCAGAAAATCACCGTCGGACAGAAATTTGCCGCCCCCATTCTGGTTTCCGGCTGGTGCAAAGCAGAGATCCCCGGTTCCTGGGGGGAAGATCTGTTGAATTTTGCCTTGCGGACTTGTGTCATTTTCAACGACGGCAGCAAGACCTGGCGTTACAACCGCCCCTTTTCCGCCGGAAAAAAGGGGTGGCAGAAACAGGAAATGCTGATAGATACGGGAAAACCCGTCAGGGAAATACTGCTCTACGGACGTTTTGCCAATCACAAAGGCAAAGTCTGGTTCGATGATTTCACAGTTAAGGCTCTGGGGCGGAAAACACTTCCTCCGTGCCGGGCTGAAAAGGTCTCTCTCCCCGGGAAGTGTGAAGGCATACGGATCTCAAACGGATTCGTTTCTCTCGTTCTGGAACCGGGCAGAGGAGGCAGCTGCGTGGAATTCAAAGATCTGCTCCGCAATAAGATCTGCGGAGCCGCCGGAAATTTCCGTTTTCTGGGCGGAGACAGGATGCTGAAATCCAATTATTCAAAAACATTGACCTTCCCCTTCAGAACACAGCTGCATCAGAGCAGCGATGATATACTGCAGCTTTCCCTGACGAAAGATGATTTCCCAAATGAACCCTTTTGGAAACTCACCAGAGTTTACACTTTGAAACGCAGCTCCGCAGAGGTAAAGATCGAGGATCACTGGCATAACCGCCACGAATCTATGGCCTCCAAGGTAATGGCTCCTCATTTCAGATGCGCGCCGACGGGAAGGGATAAGGAAAGCGTCTTTCTGATTCCCGGCAGTTCCGGGATCAAGACTTTGCCGGCCCGTTCCGGCGGAGACACTTTTATTTCAGAGATCGTCAGACCGTTTGCTGCGGTTCTTCAAAAAGACAATACAGGTACAGTGTGGGAATTTGATCCCGCTGCCGTCGCACAACTTTATATGTGGCGTGCCGGTGTCAATGCGTCAACTCTGGAACTTTTTTATACACCGGCCAAAGCAGACCCCGGAAAAGAGCTGGTGCGCACTGTCAGTTTTTATCCTTTCGGCGGACTTTCCAGAGTTGATGGTGCCGCCAATGGTATCGCCGTACAGTTGGAAAAAGAAAAAGCAGTGTTCTATGCCTCCTCTGAAACTGCGGGGGAACTTGAAGTTGCTCTGCTGCTGCCCGGCGGAAAAGAAAAAGTGCTTTTGAAGCAGCTTTTGCTTCTGGAACCAGGGGAAAGATCATCTTTGACGCTCCCAACTTACAATGAGCCGACTGCGCTGGCATTAAAAGTTTCCATAAAACGCAACGGAAAACTCTTTTTTGCGGCAGAACGTCCTCTCGCAGCAAACTATAAACTGAAAGCTCAGAAGAAAAAAATCGCAAAAGCTGAGAATCCGGAAATTTCCCACACCGTTTCACTGAAAGTGAAAACACCGGCGATCCCCTGGGCGAAAAACTGGCACAAAGGAAAGATCAAGGCACTCTTTATAATCAATTCTCCCCACGGCAGAGAGTTGGTCGAACTTGCTCAGCGTATGGACATTGAACCCCATACTTTCTGGCTTTCAAGCAGTGCAGGACAGATGAAATGGGGACGGGCAGCGATGTTCGGTACCTATTCATACGAAGATGCAAACGGTGAATTGGCCCGGCTGTTGAAAGCACAGAAGTATGATGTCATCGTTGCTGCCGGACGAGTCTTGAAAAATATTTCAGCTGTCAATGCTTCTGCCATTGCAGATAAGGTGAAATCAGGGACAAATCTTTTGCTTATCAACCCCTGGGAAATCCCCGCAGGGCTGAGAAAAATCATTCCTGCGGCAACTGATGCCCGTGAATATCCTTTCTCTGCGTGGCGCAAGAGCAAAGAACATCATCTGCTTTCAGGAACCGTTCCGGAATTGCTTCAACCCGGCGAGTATATGAATTTCAACGTCAGAAATGCCGCCACACTTCTGGCAACCGAAAAGGGAGCTCCGCTGCTTCAGCTGTTTTCCGCCGGTCAGGGCAGATGTGCCGTTTTCGCCTCAGGTTCCGGGGGCGGACTTCTGCCATTTCTGCCGCGGCACATTATGCTTCCTGAACACGATTTTTATGAGTATCAATTTGTTCCTCTCATCAAGGTGCTGCTTCATCTGTCCGGGAAACTTCCTCCCTCCGGAGCCGGGGTGAAAATCGGGAACGGTCTCCTGACTTTTACCGGCGGTGATTCCATAGAAATCCACGCCCGGAATCTGACAGCCAACAGCTCCCGTTTTTCCAGGTGCCGTGCCGGAGAAAAGATCACTCTTTCACTTGCTCCCGGAGTCAATGTTTTTAATTGCATCATCCGCAAGGCCGGAAAAACAGTCTGGTTCGGCAGTACCGCTGTTACGGTGGCCCCCTTATCCAAAATCGACCGGATCATATTGCAGAAAGATTTTTTCACTCCCGGCGAGCTCATTCGCGGAGAGGTGAGATTTTCGGGGCAGCCCTCTGAGATCGCTGTCACTCTTGAGGACTCCCACGGGCGGGTCATTTCGCAGACAGAAGGTAAAAAATTCAGCCTCCCCGTGACTGAAGCAAGCAGCCGCCGGATGTATGTGCGTGCAAGAGTCTACAAAAACAAGGTGCTTCAAAGCAGCGCAAGAGTCCCTGTGGCCGTCAAAGCCGATCGGCAGCTGGCCGCGTATGAGATCATAGGAACAGCCGACAGCGGCGAAAACAAGCTCAACCGGGCCTTTGACACACGGCGTTGGCAGCTGCTCAAAGAACTTTTCGGAATCAGAGTCGTCCGTTATTGGGGGGCAGGGAATCAAGTGCTCTATGAAGAACAGCTCCGTCACGGGTTTGCGGCAGACTTCCCTATGATCCCGGGACAGCGGCTGCGTGATTTTTTCAAAAAGTTTTCTGAACCTTATGCCCGTACCGGTGATAAAAAATATCTTCACCGCGATCCTTGTTTCCACGACACGAAGCATTTTGATAACGTCGTAAAGATTATGCGTTCCCGTTTTGCAAGGCTGGAACGTTTATCACCTGTTTCCTATGATTTTGATGACGAAAGCAGTCTTTCCAAGTGGAGCAATGCCTATGATTTCTGTTTCGGGCCTCACACGCTCAAGGCATTCCGCGAATATCTGCAGAAACGCTATAAATCTCTTGAAGCTCTGAATCGTTCCTGGGGGACTTCTTTTACGGTATGGGATCAGGTGCTCCCTATGACCACGGAGGAGATCAGAACCTTTGCTGCCAAAAGCCGTAACTATGCCGCCTGGGCAGAATTCAGAGATTTTATGGATGCGTCTTACGCCTCCTGGCACGGTAAAATGGCGGCAGAGGCAAGAAAATACGGACTGAAAGTCCCCTTTGATATTTCAGGAACTTCTGCCGGTAATGCGTACAATGGGCTGAATTGGTATCGCTGGGCTCCTTTCATAGATCAGGCTTCTTTGTATCATATGAGCGAGCAGGAGGAGTTGATGCGTTCATTTGCGAAAAAAGGGTTCCGTGCGACTCCCTGGTTCGGTTACGGCGGCGGAGGAAAAACAATGGAATACCGGATCTGGCTTGATGCACTGATGTTCAGGCGGGGAGGGGCAAGTTACTACTCTGTCTGGAGTATGCTGCGGCCGGATTACACATTGGATGCGCCTGCCCGGGATTTCCGCAATTTCACTATGGATCTGCGCAAGGGTGTCGGGGAAATACTCAATATGTCCCGGGGCGGAGAAGCGGATGTGCTGATCCATTACAGTCAGCCGAGTATTTATGCTTATGAAGCTGAAAAGAGACTTCCTGAAATGATCGGGACTCGTGTGGGATGGCACCGGGTCCTGACCGACAGCGGCTTATCGTTCAAATATATTGCTTATGCCGATGTTGAAAAAGGAGGACTCCTCAAGCAGAAATGCCGTACCCTGATACTGCCGGGATCCATTGCTATGTCAGCCCGTGAGGCTGCGGAGATCCGCAAATTCATCAAAGCGGGCGGCAAGGTGATCTCCTCCGGCAAGCCGGGGATTATGAATGAAAATTCAACACTTCTGAAAAAGGGCCTGTTGGAAAATGCCGGAGTTATCGAGGTCGAAAATCCGGGGAACTATCCTTATTCAGAACGTACAGCTGTTCACAGGGAAGGGATAGCTCAATACCTTCCCCGGCCCTCTGTCAACTTTTCCGGAGATTGTTCCAGGAATCGTATTTTTTCCTGTCATCTGCCGGGTTCCGGAAAGATTTTCGGAGTGATCCGTGAAGCTGAAGCTGATTCTCCGGGGGAGATGACGTTGAAAGTTCCGGAAGAACTTTACTGGTATGATTTGCGGAAGGGCAGATTTCTGGGTAAAAGCAGAGAACAAAAGCTCCATCTTCTGCCTGCCCGGGGAGAGGTCGTGGCTGCGTTCAGAAGCAAGCTCCCTGCCCCTGAGATCTCCATACAGAACTCAGGTGACGAATTCAGCTGGAGAGCCAAGCTGCCGGGGAGCAATGAGAGCACTCTGTTTCAGGTGGAAATTTTCCGTCCGGACGGAAGTTTGTATGAACTCTATTCTGCATTGGCTCCCAAAACGGCTGCTGAAGTGACCGGCAAATTCCGCAGGGCTCTCAATGATCCGGCCGGGATATGGACGATCCGGTGTACAGATAAAATTTCCTCTCTGCGAACTCAGAAAAAATTTTATGTGACTCCCAGGTGAAGCCGGAATTTCGGATCAGGGGGGATCGTATTGGTCCCCTTCTTGGACTCCGTTCTTTTTCCTGTCTGCCGGAGGTCGATCCCAACTCTTTTTCACCACAAGGCTTTTGCAAGATTTGCAAAAGTTCTGTGCCGCAGGACGATATTGAGAAAGAAAAACTGCCCGTATGGGGAACAAAGCCTGAAATAACAGAAAAAATCCGCGGCAAAGACAGTGTCCGGTATTCTGCGCACGTTTCAGATTGATGATCCTGTGTGCGTCAGGCGCATCTGCAACAAAACCCTCCCCCAGATTCCAATAGTGTAAATCCCCGGAAATTCCTGGCTGGCTTTTTTTATCTTCCCCCGCCATTCTGAAACGCTTTTTGAGGCTGAAAACTTCAGAATTAGGCTGTGAAATAAATTGCTGAAAATCGCTTCACTTTGGTTCAGAAAAACTCAGAATCATTGCCAATTTTTGATTTGTTTTTCTGCGACATCATCGCTGATACGTTCCCATACGATTTTTGTCGGGATAAAGAACCAGGGGCCCGTTTTTTTTATATACAGCGTATCGTTCGCTGAATCATACTTAAGTCGCAGAGTTGCTGTATTTTTTTGTACTCAAGACAATTATTATTCAGAGTAAACAATACTTTCTAGGATTTTATCGGTGAAATACAAGTTTTAAAACAGAAAATGAGGCGTCAGGAATCTTTTTCTTCCGACGCCTCAAAACTTCTGCCACTTTCTGTCGGGAACCGCGATATGCTTTAAGTTGTCCCCCAAAAAATGTTCAAAAGGATTTTACGTATTTTTAGAAATCATTCTCCCTGATTTTTTCGCCAGTTGATAGGAATGAAAGGTGATTCCAGCCACATCGGGGTCGAAATGATGACATTCACCGGCATAGAGTTAAGTTGGCGGAAAGAAAAACGGATTTCATTCATATTCAGGTGAGTACCGGGATTGTTTTCCTTTGTCATAAGCGGAAAGGGAACGATCACATTCCCAGTCAGGAGTGTGCTGTTGTAAAGGTGCATATAGGCATTGCCTTTACGGTCCATAAGATATACAGCTGCTTCGCAGTTGGTTTCCGGATGGTCTGATTTGACCCGGAATGTAAAACCGCCGGCAAAGGAGGGGATCTTCACTGGAATATCACAGCATACGCGGCCGAAAGGCGCAGATTGCGCCGGAGGGATAGTTATTTTCAGTGCTTGTCTTCCGGGATGCCAGGGATCGGGAACAGGAACGCACTTTGCCTGTCCGGTCACATCTCTCCAGGAAAGTTTGCAACTGGCGACTTCAGTATTTGAAACCCAGGCAGAACGCTGGTCATTATGAGATTTGAAGACATTGCCATTAAAGCGTTTGGCAGGATATACCGATGCCGCCGGCAGATTTTTTGCATTGGCGGCAGAAACTGCAAAAAGGGCGAAAGCACGATCACGATATCCGGCTGAAATCACCTCAAGCGATGCCACCGGGACCTGGGGACGGCTGTTGCGCCACTCTAACATTGAAAACTGTACCAGTCTTCCGGAACGGTCATAACTTTTTACCGGGAAACGGGCCTCAAAACCGGGGAACTGGGCATTCCAGTTAGAAATGTTCAGTGCCCGCACCAGAGGGATTTCCTCGTGTTTTCCGTCAATCCATTTGATCCGCAAGATGCCGACTTGGGGTCTGGCATTGGAACGCAGCATCCGCCATTCGTTATCATCTATGAAAAATTGTCCGGTTGGAACAATGGCCATAAGCATACTCAGCCGGGTGGTCTGGAGTTTTCCCAGCTCCACTTTGCCGGGACAGGGAGAAAAACCATCCCGGCCCGTGGGGGACGCAGAAACTGTCAGCGCATTCAGGGTCCCTTTTGCGGGATTGCCGGATACTGCAAATTTTTCAGGCAGTGAGGCGTAGTCACGGATCAACTGCTCCAGTTGCTTGCGTGTAAAGAGCGGTGCAAACCATTCCCGGGTGAATTCTGTATTCAACGCGCTGTTGATGTTGACACTCTGCCAACGGTCTTTGCGGCGATTGAGTCCGGGAAAGAGGCGGCGGCGACTCTCATACACCGGGTCAAAGTCAAGAGTTTTCAATTCCGGTGTTTCTGCATCGGGATTCCAAAAACAATGCCCCCCGAGGGTTATTCCGACCCAGGCCCGGTAACCGAATTTACGGAATGCCTTGTCAGGGGTGCCGGTGCCGAACCAGAAGGGCACCAGAGTGGCACCTTTTGCCTGTTTCCCGGAAGATGCCACCAGGCGGGCGACAAGGGGAATGTTGCCCGCTGTCCTGCTCCAGGCCGCACAATAGATATCTTTTCCTTGAGCAAGGAGGTATTTTAAAGCGGGCATATCAAGTTGTAATCCGTAGTTCCAGTAAGCGATCAGAGAGCCTTCGGGAAATTCTTTGAGAAGTTTCCAACCTTTCAAATCGTTTCGGTGAGGAGAGAATCTGCTGGTGTGTGCCGGATTGATAAAGCTGTCGTGCCATGCAATGGGTTTGACACCACGTTCTTCAAGAAACTTGATGTACCGCCGCAGTTCAGCTCTGACCCATTCTGTCTGGGGAATGTTTTTGCAGCGGGGGCAAGTCGCCATAGGACCGAAGGAGATCTCGTCCATATGAAGGTGGAAATACCGCGGTTTAAGGAGTTCGATGTGATCCCCTACAGCCTGTTGCCAGATCTGACGCATACGGGGGTTGTTGGGACACCAGTTGGTGCCCCAGTTTTTGGCTGTTTTGGGGTCTTCAAGCAGAGATTCATATTCAGGATGGGACTGAAGCCAGCGCACATGGCTCAAAAGCTGCAGTCCCGGAACGATTTCTATATGCCGTTCCCGACAGTAGGCAGCAAGACTGCGTATATCTTCTGCTGTCAGATTGGAGCTGTCTTTGAACTTCAGATTCCGGTAGGGAAAACTTTTATGCAGCATCAAAAGGATGCGGTTGTACTTGAAACTGGCAAACAGATCGATCATTTTCCGGATTTCGGGCAGATGTTTTTTTTGCAGTCCGGGGATTTGAAGATAGGTCTCACGCATAGACAGTTTGGGGAAGTCTGTGATCCGCATACCGGGGATCCGGCCGTTCCTGGTATTCAGCAGCAGGTTCCCGAGGGTCTGGATTCCATAGAAAATGCCGCGAACATCTTTGGCTGCGATCTGCACACCGCTTCTTGTTACGGTCAGAGTGTAACCTTCGGGGTTATCCGGGACGTCTTTTTTACGGAGCTGCAGCTGGATCATACCTTTATCTTCAACGCTCCTGACCTTTTTCCCTGTAAAGCGTCGTTTAACTGCTTCAGTGACGAATTTGATCTCACTTTGAGCACCTGAAGAGGCAGAAACTGTGATCTCTCCCGGAATGATCCATGCTGCACCGCCGGGGACAACAGTTTGAGGACGGGGAACCAGAGGGGTCCCATTGACCACTGCTGCCTGAAGCAGCGGGGTACTCATCAGAAGTCCCAATATAAAGAGACTCTTCGGTCTTATTTTAAAAATCATTATTTTCTCTTCGATTATATTGTTTCTGTAAATACGAAAACTTTACAATTTACTCATCAAGATGACAGAAAAAGTTTCCCCCCCCCGAACTGCGGTAGATCTCATCAGGATTTAGAGATGAATGGACTGAGCATAATTAAATCCGGCAAAAAGGAAGTTCCGACATGCGTGTTTGCGGTCAGAAGGGTACTTCTTAGGAATCACTCCGCGTAAATATCCGTCAACACGTGGCTGGACATGGCCGTCGAAATAGAGGATCTGAGCTTTACCTCCCACAAACAGCTCTGCTGTTGTGTCGTCGTTGTAGGGACGTGGATCTATCCCACCATGGCGAAAACGCAGGTGGGAGGTCTGTCCCAGTTCTGTCGTTGTGGGACGGTTGGAGTCCCCGCAGAAAACGACCTGAGAAGCCTGTTCGATGCAAGAGGTCTTTCTTGAACGGTATTTCCAGCTGGTCGCACTTGAATTGCCTATTTGACCGGAAAGCCAGATATTGATGTTGTAGTGAGTGAACTGAAAGATTCCGGGGGCCGGGATAAAACCTTTGGGTTCTCCGGGACAGCTGAAGGTCCCGCCGGAAGCAGAGTATTTGACACCATGATCAAATCTGCTCAGCAAATTGAACCATGCGTAAAGCGTAACTCCGCTCGAGCCGACAATGCTGGCATTATAACGTTCTGGGACGATCCAGTCATTGTTGGCTGCAGAATAACTGCTCTGGGCTATCCCGATTTGTTTCAGGTTGTTCATACAGCTGCTGGCTTTTGCGGTTTCCCTTGCACGACTGAGGGCCGGCAGCAGCATAGCCGCCAGAATGGCGATGATGGCGATGACCACGAGAAGTTCTATCAGGGTAAAGAAAGACTTTTTCCGGAGATGGGAGATCGTTGCTTTTAAAGATGATTCTTTCATATCATTCCCTCCTGTGTCAATGTGTTTTGTTATTTTTATGATTCAGCAGACTGCGGACCTTATTCCCAAAGCAATTTTAAAAAATATAAAAGCCTGCCTCAACAGATCGCTCTTCAGCACTTGGAAAGATCGCCGTTGATGGTGATCCCTCCATCTGCAACGATGATAGAACCATTGAGATAAGCGGCTTCATCAGACGCCAGGAACAGTGCCACATTCGCAATTTCTTCTGGAGTACCGTAACGGCGCAGCGGAGTACGGAGTTTCAGGAAACGTTCTTCATCAAAAGTGGAATTCTCCGGATTGCTCTGCCGCATCATAGGAGTCATAATCGCTGCCGGAGCAATGCAGTTGACCCGGACATTGTATCTGCCGTATTCTGCAGCCATAGATTTGGTCAACTGAACAATAGCTCCTTTGGTGGCAGTATAGGCATCGCAGTCAGGAATGCCGATCACTCCGGCACTGGAAGCGGTATTGATGACAGAGCCGCCTCTTTGCATCAGCAGCGGAAGTCCGTATTTGCAGAAAAGGAAAACGCTTTTCAAATTGATGGCAATGACTCTGTCCCAGTCTTCTTCAGTAACGTCGGTGATCCTGTTGTCATGTCCGGCCCAAAAAACACCGGCATTGTTGTATAAAACATCCAGTTTCCCGCTGCAGGCAGAGATGACTTTCTGAACATCCTCACTTTTTGACACATCACACCGGATGAATACAGCTCCGGTCTCCCGGGCCGCCGCCCGTCCGGCTTCTTCATTGATATCGGCAATGATGACTTCGGCACCTGCAGCGGCAAAAATCCTGACAGCTGAAAGACCGATACCGCCGGCACCGCCGGTGATAATGACTTTTTTACCTTTGAGTTCGATCATTTTTTACACCTGTCCTCAGATTGCTTTATAAGAGCTTTTACGGCGTTTTTGACATCATTGACACCCAGACCGTATTGTTCACGCATCCACGCCTGGCAGCCGACTTTAGTGGCATTGACATCCGGCATAGCGATCCGTCTGAAAGGAATATTTCCTGCGCCTTCATCCATAAGGACCTCGGCAACGGCACTGCCCACGCCGCCGCAAATGTTGTGTTCTTCAAGAACAACGATCCTTTTTGTCTCCTCTGCAGCGGCAAGAATCGCCTCTTTATCGATGGGCTTGATGGAGTAGAGACTTATCAGACGGCAGTCGATCCCCTCTTCTGCCAACTGGTCAACGGCTTGTTTGGCGTTGATGCCGACGGTCCCTGAAAAAAACACCGTTGCATCTCTGCCTTCACGGATCAGTGAGGAACCGCCGAGTCTGGCTTCAAAAGGTTTGTTCACGATAACCGGTTCCCCTTTGTATCCGCAGCGGAAGTAAACGGGACCTGCATATTTCATCATAAGTTTGGTCAAAGCGGCTGTTTCCACCGGATCACAGGGCGCGAGGACAACCATATTGGGCAGAGCGCGCATAATGGCGATATCTTCGGTGGAGTGGTGGGAAATACCCAGTTCCCCGTAAGCCATTCCTCCGCCGATGATGACGATTTTGACGTTGGCATTATGATAGCAGACATCGTTGCGGATCTGTTCCAGACAGCGCAGTGTGGGGAAGTTGGCAATGGAATAGGTAATGGCAATATTGCCTTCCATAGCGACACCGCAGGCAACACCGGTCATATTCTGTTCCGCCACGCCGCAGTTTATGAAGCGGTCGGGGAATGTATTGGCAAACTCTTCGATTTCCCCGTAGCCGATATCGGCGAGAATCATAAATACTCTGGGATCCTCTTTGGCGATGTTCAAAAGTTCTTTGTTGAATACTTTTCTCATTTGGCTTCCTCCAATTCTTTGATCGCTTTTTCACAGAGGTCGGATGTCAACCCGCCATAGTGCCATTTGTAGTCGTTTTCCATAAAAGAAACGCCTTTCCCTTTGACCGTATGGAAGATGACGGCAGAGGGCTTGTTGCAGCACAGGGGCAGATCCCGGAGTGATTCATAAACAGCTTTTTGATTATGGCCGTCGACTTCTGCCGCTCGCCAGCCGAAAAGCTCCAGTTTTTCCTTGAGTGATTCAAGATCGATGATCTCTTTGGATTTTCCCAATGCCTGAAGACGGTTGTAATCCACCAGCATAATTAAATTGTCGAAGTGATGCTGTCCGGCAAGCATAATGGCTTCCCAGGTGGAACCTTCGTTAAGGTCGCCATCGCTGGACATACAGAAGATCCGGTGCTTTTTGCCGGCTTGCCGGGCTGCCAGAGCCATACCGCAGGCAACAGGAAGACCATGACCGAGAGAACCGGTGGAAAATTCAACCCCGGGGATGTGATGGGAAATATGTCCGCTCAATTTGCCGTTATCGCAATAATACTGATCGAGCCACTCCAGAGGGAAATACCCGAGTTCCGCCAGAGTCGCCAGCAAGGCTGCGCCCCCATGCCCTTTGCTCAAGAGAAAACGGTCTCTGTCAGCCTTTTCAGGGGCTTTGGGGGCGACATTTAATATCTGAGTGTAAATAACAGGAAGAATATCCGCCATAGACAGCATACTTCCAATATGACCGCTCTTGCCTTTGTGGACCATTTTCAGGCAATGGATCCGTACTTTTTTTGCCAATTCGCGGCATTTTTTCAACTGTTCCGGTGTCATAAGCCCTCCTTTTTGGATAGTTATTTGCAGTTATCTATAAAATACACTTCGTATTTTTAAAAGTCAAGTTATTTCATAAAATTTATCAAACTTTTTTTTCGTCGAACTTGACAACCCGGTTTTTCTGTGGTATTTTATGATTATGACAAAGAAAATCATTACCCTCAACGAAGTGAAACGGAACAATCTGCGTTCGGTTCTGGAGTTGCTGCTGCGTTCAGACGGATTGTCACGGGTCGAAATTGCCGAAAAACTTGGATGTGACAATACCACAGTTTCCCGGGCTGTTCGTGAATTGATCGATTTCGGCATTATCAATACCGGTGAAAAATCCGGTTCCAGCAATGGTCGTCCCCGGGTCGCGCTGCAGGTCAACCCGGCCGGACCGCAGCTCCTTGGTGTCGCCTTCAAGCCTGACGGTATCAGCGGGCTCCTTACGAATCTGAAAAGTGAACCTGTCCGCACGGAAACGATTCTTTTTCACCATTGCCGCAGTCAGCAGGAATACCTTGCGTCGGCAGCCGAAATGATCGGAAAACTTCAGCGTGCCGCCGGCAGTAAACTTGCCGGGATCGGTATTTCCGTCTTCGGCTCCTATTATGGTCCTGATGCGCTTCTGGAAAAAGTAGCGGCTCTTCCTATCCTTGACGGTTTGAAACTGCGTCCTTTTTTTACCGGCTGTACCGGGCGGGATGTGATCATCTGCGACCATACCGTGGCGATTGCCGCCTACCTGACCCGGGGCAATCCGGATCTGACAACGGGCGACGTGATGCTGATCAATGTCGGCAAAGGTCTTGGAACAGTTCTGCTGAACAATGGTAAAAAACTTTTCAACCGCAACAACCATGGCGGAGAACTCGGCCATACCATCCGCATACCCGGCGGGGAAAAATGCGCCTGCGGCAGAAGGGGATGTCTGGAAACCCTCGTTTCCACCCCGGCTCTGGTAAAAAAATATCAGATTTTCTGTAAAAAGAAGGTCTCCTGGGAAGCTCTTTCGGGACAATTCTGCAACGGAGAACCCGCTGCGGAAGAAATTATCCTTCCGGCAATCAATATTCTGGCGGAGGCTGTTGCTGAACAACTGAACAATTATCCAGTGGGTAAACTGGTGATTTCCGGAGATATTCTGAAATTGGGCATACGTTTTCAGGAGTGCTTCAAAAAAAGCGTTTTATCATCTCTTTTTTCTCTGGCAAAAGAGAAGCTGGCCTTTTATTTCCCCCCTATCGATTCAGAAGATGCCTTTGCGGTCGGAGCTTCGATCCTTGCTGCAGAAGATTATGTGACCCGTTTTGAACTTTTGACTGAAAACACCTAACAGAATTTTTGTTAGACTTGAAAAAACGGTCAGCGTTTTTTTATCTTCTGCTGTCTAAATATAAAAATACAAGGCGGCTTGCCAACCTGTAAGCGAAGCGCAATAAAAAACTACCCCATCCTTACTCCCGGCTTGTCCACCGTAGCCTTGGCGAAGGAGGAAGGGAGAAAACTTCATCCGTCTTCATCTGCTCCGCAGATTACGCCGTGACAAGCAAGTGGAGCGTAAGCGAAACGTCTTCACAAGCGACCACAGGGAGCGACTTCATCCACCTTCGCACAAGGCTGCGGCGGACAAGCAAGTAAGTCTTCTCTGGAATTGGGTGAAGATGTGAAGAAAACCTTCGGTTTTGAGTGAAGAGCTTTTGTTGGCACAAAAGCGTGAAGAGAAGACTTACGTCGACCTTCGCCATTTTTGGGGCCAAAAAAATGGCGGCTGAAAATTTTATCTCCCCCGCCATTCTGAAACGCATTTTGAGCTTAAAACTTCAGAATTTCGATGTGAAATAAATTTTTGAAAATCACTTCACTTTGGTTCAGAAAAACTCAGAATCACTCCTTTTTGCCCATATCAAAATTTATTAAAGGGAAATATGGAATATAAGAACCGGGACAATAGTTCCATAATCCTATTTGAACGCATCCTCTGCCATTTAATAATCCTATTTGAACGGTCCCCATATCATTGGTCAGACCGATCTGCACTGTATCGGCGATATTTATTCCTAAAATTTGTCCATATTCAAAGAAATCTTTGTAATTGATCAGTCCGATTTTTAAGAGGAAATGGTGCCATTCTATGGAACAGTATATAAATCAAGCCTTTATGATTTAATTATTCCGTTCCCCGCCTGTAAATCGGGGGCGGAACGGGAAAAAAAGACGTGCGGTTGTTTTTGCGTCCGGGAAAACCGGAAAAAAGCGAATAATTTAATTATAAATTCTTTATGGATAGTTTTTTATGTGGAATGGCACCAATTAGCAGCACGCATAGGGGCGTGCGGCTATACAAAAATCATCTTTTTCCTGTATCAGGAAAGGACAGATGCCGTATCTTTGAAGTTGACAAACTTTATGCCATCGACTTCTGGCGTGAGCTCTCCGGCATAAACCACATAGCCATTATCGAATTTGGGGGAAATCTTTTGCAGTTTGAGCAGATTTTTGCAAAAATCTTTATTCCACGTCATTCCGCCTTTTATTTCAATTGGAATCAGTGCATCGTGGTTTACCCGGAAAACCAGATCTGCCTCCAGCCCTTGAGAATCCCGCATAAAGTAAAGCTCTGGCATTTCTCCGGAGTTCAAACGGTGCTTCAGAGCTTCAACAACAACCATATTTTCAAATAATCCTCCGAACAACGGATCTCTTGAAATCTGTTCAGGCGAATTTATTCCCAACAACCAAGCAGCAAGACCGGGTTCAGTAAAGTAAAGTTTCTGACTTTTCACCAGCCGTTTACCAAAGTTTTCAAAGTAACATGGCAATCGGAAAATGATGAAACTTGCTTCCAATACCGAAAGCCACTGACTCAAGGTTTGGGAGGATACTCCGATATCGTTGCTCAAGGCTGAAAGTTTGATGAGCTGCCCGACTCTTCCAACGAGCATCTTGATGAACATTTCAAATGCATTGAGATCTTTGACATTGAGCATAAGGCGCAGGTCTTTTTCCACATAGGTAGAAAAATAGTCCCGATAAAGATTTTTTGCATCAAGTTCCGTATCGTAGAGACGGGGCATAAAACCCTGATACAAGTATTGATCCCGTTCCAACTCAATTCCTGCACTGCGCAACTCTGTAATGGATAATGGTAGCAAACGCAGAATACCGGTCCGTCCCGCCAGTGACTGAGTGACGCCTTCATTCAGAAGTGGTTGGTGACTCCCTGTCAAAATGTATTGCCCGCAAGATTTATCCTGATCAACGATGGTTTGAATGTAGCTCAACAACTCAGGAACCCGCTGTATTTCATCAAAGATAACCGGAACAGGAAATGACTTCAAAAAACCTTTTGGGTCAGCTTGAGCCATTTGCCGAATATCAAAATTTTCCAAACTTACATATCGGTGTTCCGGAAAGACTGCCTTCGCCAAGGTGGTTTTTCCTGATTGCCGGGGCCCGGTAATTGTGACTACCGGATACATTTTTGCCAATTTACGCAATTGAGTTTCAATTTGTCTGGCTATCATAAATATCTCCTGAATGGCTTTTGATATTTAATATATACCAATTTATACAAAATTCAAGTCCAACTTGAAATTTGTTGAATTTATTTTTAAAACGCGGAGATAAAATGGTGCCATTCTATGGAACAGTATATAAATCAAGCCTTTATGATTTAATTATTCCGCTCCCCGCCTGTGAATCGGGGGCGGAACGGGAAAAAAAGACGTGCGGTTGTTTTTGCGTCCGGGAAAACCGGAAAAAAGCGAATAATTTAATTATAAATTCTTTATGGATAGTTTTTTATGTGGAATGGCACCAATTAAAAGAGAATAATTTAATTGCAAACGAGTGATAGAAAGTTGTTTGTATGGAATGGCACCAATTACTGCCATTTGGGGGTGGTGCGTTTACTTTTACAATCGTCGTTTTAGGCGAATCCTTAATAAACTTTCGATTAGGTGCTTGATTTTTTTTGTATATGATGTATATTAATAGTGCTGTTTCTTCAGGCAGCGGCTAATTGAAAACTGTTCGCATTTTACGGCAAATACGTCCAAAACCGACCAAGTAAAAAACGTTTTGTCTACTACACCTACAGGTGAATTGTGTCCAGTGAGATTGTGTCTTTATTTCTGCACGATCTTGCCGGATACTCCTATTTGCATTGGTGTAGTAGGCTCTTGGTCGGGCCTTGGACGTAGTGTAATTCTGGGGTATTCGGCTTTTTTATGTCTGATTTCCTCTGAATTCCACACTATTCATTGAAGACTCCGCTTTGTCCTTTGAATTTCTTTGCTGCTTGCAGACAGAATACAGGAGAAAACAATATGGAAAAAGAAATTCAAGAAATCAAAATGTCATGTCCGGTATGTGGTTTTATTATGTCAGGCATAATTGAAAAAATCCCAAAGAGTTTTGTCTGTCCGAGCTGCAACAATAAATTTTCTATTGTTGCACAGGTTTCGACAAAATAAAAAGCGTAATACCGCATGGGGAAAGTTTTTCAACCTTAGATGAAATAAAAGCATCTTTCCGAAAACATATGTTAGAAGAAGATAATACATCACTGCTGTCCGGTAAAAATTTCAGAGCAATAATGGGCTGAAATTTTTACCGGACAGCAGTGATGTAAATATAGTGTTTACTAACGATTCGGAAGTATTGATGCTAAATAAAGGAAAGGAATTTTAATAATATGTTTTACATAAAAATATATTTTATGTTGTTGTTATTCTGTTGCATTTCTTTTTCCTACGGAGAAGATTTAGTGACCAAATCAGGAAAAGTTTTTAAAGACTATAAAGTTGTTTCGAAAAGCAAACTAGGCATTCAGATTGCACATAAAGGCGGCCTTGCACGTGTGTTGTTCTCTGATTTGCCTGATAATGTGCGTTATAATTATTCTCCTGATTTAGAAATTCCAGGACATTTGTTTGAAAATTATTCTATTGAAGAGGTGACTCACGATAAGGTTAAAGTAACACATAAGGAGGGAACTGATTGGATTCTCCATAGGGATTTACCGACAACATTACTGAAAAAATATTCCACTGAAATAAAACGACAAAAAAAGATTTTTTTGCAAAAACAACAAATAAAAAGGGCAACCGCATTAAAGAAAAAACGCAGAGCAGAATTTCTTACAGGGCTTCTCCGTGCTGAAAATGAAAGAGATGAACAAAGAGCTATTGAAATTATTACAGGGTTGATCAATTCTCAACCCCATCACCCCCAAATAGAAAAAGCACGCAGTTTACTTGAAGTAAAGCAATTAGAATTATCAACACGTAACACAATAGAAAAAGCTAAAAAACAATTGACTTGCCAAGATGCTATTGACTTGCTTGAGTACGCAATAAAGCAACGGCAGAACGCCTATACATCAGACGCAAAGCTGTTGTTAGAATCACTCAAAGATATTCAACAAAGAGGATTTTCTCCTATTTATTGTGCCATTGCGAGAAATGACATTCAATGGATTGATCAATTGCTGAAGAAAGGAGCTGATATCGACGATTTGAATTATAAGACACCTCCTTTGATTTTTGGAATTATCAATGATTCAACCAGCGATTCAACCATATCCCATCTTATTTCTCTAAAAGCTAATATAAATATACAAGAAAAAAGATATGGGTGGACACCGCTTATTGCTGCTTGTAAAAATCGTTCGCAAAATATAGTAAAGATGTTACTTAATGCTGGGGCAGATGTCAATAAAACAGATAACGAGATGATGACAGCTCTCCACTCTGCTGTGGTGCGTGGAGATGTACCTGTTGTTAGATTGTTGATGCAGCAACACGGGATAGATGTTTCCTTGAAGAATAAGCATGGAATAACTGCCCCGATGCTTGCAAAAGGAGTATCAGACGGTAGAAAACGTTATGAATTACTGGTTCTTTTTAATAACATTGTTTTTCCAACAAAAACACAACTAATAACCTATGGTGAAAAAAATATAGTAATTGACTGGAATTTAACGCCTAAGGAAGCAGAAGCTAACGGCTATAAAATAACCGACGACACTTATGCGTCTAGGCAATTCAATGTATATCATGATGGGCGAACAGCATTTTTATACTTTCACAAACGCAACAATGACTTGGTGAAAGTTACTTTATTTGACACTGCAACAGATAAAAAATATTGGTCTTTTGAAACATATGGTAAACGGACTAAAAAATCTCTATTAGCTACAGTTGAACTTTATGGAAATGAAGCAAAAGTTATAAATATAAACTCTGGAAAATCTAAATATAGTTATTGTGGTATTATAGTCCCATTCAAAACCATGATGTTGTATACATGTGGATATGCTGGATATGACACATATATTTGCAATATACGAATCTTTAATCCCGCATATTTCCCAACAGTTAAAGAATTTTTAGAAAAAATTTCAATGGAAGATTGACAAATATCTATATTATATTTTTTTGAGTGAAGCATTTTGTGGTGCTGGCAAAATTAAAAGGAAAATCACTGCTGTCCGGTAAAAATTTCAGAGCAATAATGGGCTGAAAAGTTCTTCTTGGACTGGCAAATTCCGGTTCGGCGGCTTTTCAAGAATTTTTCGATCAAGCGACAAGACTTCCAGTAGAGACTGATTTTGCATTAAGGTATCGCGAATACGATTTGTCAGCTCCGTCATACCCAACTTGAACCCATGCAGAAATTTGAGATAGGCAATCAGCAGATAATGGATCATTGCCACCCAAATTTGCGACATCACAGCGTTTTCGCTTGTGCCGAGAAAGCTTTTTATCTTCAAATTCTGTTTGATCCATTTGAAAAAGAGTTCGATTTGCCATCGTTGCTTGTAAATTTCTGCGATTGAAGATGCTGCAATACGGAAATTATTGGTAATAAACTGATAAGTTTTCCCGTTTTCTTCGTCCCGAAACTCAATCAGACGCAATTCTCCGGGGTATTTCTTCACCGATTGAAAACCTGTAAAAATGGTGCCATTCTATGGAACAGTATATAAATCAAGCCTTTATGATTTAATTATTCCATTCCACGCCTGTGAATCGGGGGCAGAACGGGAAAAAAGACGTGCGGTTGTTTTTGCGTCCGGGAAAACCGAAAAAAGCGAATAATTTAATTATAAATTCTTTATGGATAGTTTTTTATGTGGAATGGCACCAATTACTTAATTGCAAATGCATGATAGAAAATTATTTGTATGGAATGGCACCAATTAAAAAATTCAAACCGCTGAACTTTTCTGATCTGCGCTGAAAAGAATATTCTGTTCAATTCCGGCAAAGGGGTTGAAAATTTTTCATATCCCCTTGATTTTGAAAAAAAGTATTATATATTATGCCGTAAACAGTTTTCAGAGAAAAGAGGAAAGTTAATTTCACAAGGAGAAAAAATAATGGCAGACCAAATCGTTCTTGATGAGATTCGTGAACAAATCAGCACCGGACTTATTCAGGGCGCAGTTGTTCGCACCAATCTTTCCGACGAAACCATTGCAATGGGAGTACAATTTGGCAATATTCCCATGTCAGCGGAATCCCGTTTTGATATTGCCTCCACAGGAAAAATTTTTACTGCTGCCTGTGCTGCGCTGCTGGCTTTGGAAGGAAAAATCGATCTGGATGCACCATTTACGGAATATCTGCCGGAACATATCCTCGGAAAAAAATGCAATATCACACTCCGTGATCTGGGGTCCCACTCCAGCGGCTTTGACAACTCCAAACCCTATGCGGCAGACGCTCCTGAAGAAAATATGCAGCGCCTCAACCTCTGGATGCCGGTCAATCCCCGCCGGAGCATTTTCTGCTATTCCTGCGGCAACTACATACTGCTGGGAAAAATCATTGAACGGGTCACCGGTATGGATCTGGATGCCCTTTCACGCAAACTTCTCTGGGAACCTCTGAATATGAGCAAAACCACCTGGTACGCTCCCGGCCCCGGTCCTTTTGAAGTTCAGCACCACTCTCCCACCAGAGAGCCCGGACTGCACAACGACGACGTCTGTTTCCGGGTCAATGTGCCTATGGGCAGCGGTTCTGCTTTTTCGACAGCGGGAGATATGTTCCTTTTTGTGAACGACATTATAGAGCGCAAAGTTTTTCCTGCGGCCTACTACGATCTGATCCTGAAACCGGAATTTTTCCAGGAGGGCAAACCGTGCCGCACCTTCGGATGGGATATGAGAACAGACGCTCTTCCTGAGGGGCTTTCTCCCCGCACCATTCACCACACCGGATTTACCGGACAATCTGTTTTTGCTGATCCTGAAACCGGAATTTGCGGTGTTGTTTTGACCTCCCGTACAGGAAATTGGCTTCAAGCCAAAAAGGCCAGAAGCCGCATTATGGAGCTCATTATCGAAGCCTCCCGGAAACACCCCTGAGGCCATCCGCAAGGCTCCAATCAAAACAAAAGACTGTTGCAAAACCTCAAGAAGTCCTGCAATCCTACTTTTAATATAATTGGTGCCATTCTATATAAGCGACTATCCATCTTTTATTTACAATTAAATTATTCTCTTTCCGTTGCTCTGAAATGTCCCCCCTGCCTCTATCCAATATTTTTACACAAACGCCACAAGTAATATATCACCGCAAAAGAAAAAATCAAGGCGGCTTGCCAACCTGTAAGCGAAGCGCAATTAAAAAACTACTCCATCCTTACTCGCGCAGCGAGAAAACTTCACAAGTGGAGCGTAAGCGGAACGTCTTCACAAGTAAGTCTTCTCTGGAGTTCGGTGAAGATGTGAAGAAAACCTTCGGTTTTGAGTGAAGAGCTTTTGTTGGCACAAAAGCGTGAAGAGAAGACTTACGTCTTCGTTCCGCCATTTTTTTTGCAAAAAAAATGGCGGCTGGAAATTTTTATCGTCACCCACCATTCTGAACCGCTTTTTGAGGCGAAAAACTCAGAACAGTTACCGCAAAGCATACTGAAATTTTTAATTTAAAGTTTTTCAATACTTCACTTGCAAATAATACCAGTTTGGGGCAAGTTTCTGGTAAACGGTTACATTCTCTGCCATTGGAAACATCTCTTTTTGCGGTAAAGCATCATCAGAAATATAAACAATCCGGTTTTCATATCTTGTCAACATGGATTCCCCGTGCGGGAAGCCAATAACTGTGCGCAGTTTCGATCGGGAAATGACATTTTCTTTTGCCGGATTTTTAATCACTTTCTGCCATTCATTACGGTTGCCAAGATAGGTGATTTGAGCGTTCCAGATGTGCCACGGCAACGGCAAAAACTGCAATATTATCGCAAGGAAAACACAGCAAAGCGGAATAAAAGCAAAATACCGATTCCGATTCTTTTTGCGGAATGATTTGACCAACAGAATAATCGCCCAAACTGCCCCCGCCATCCACAAACCTACCAGTAACGGCAGAAATATGAGCGTTGATAAAGAATCAAAGAGCAGTATTGCAATATTGCATAAAAGATAAAGTGTGTAAATAATATTCCAGGCAATCATCTGCCCGCTCCTCCAATAAAACCAAACAGCCCCGTGAAGAATGCGACAAGTGACAGAGCCATAAACAAAAAATACAGCACAATACAGTACGGGCAGATAAGATTTATTAAAAGCAGTACCAAAAGTAAACCGCACACTGTTTTTACCGGCGAATTTCCATACAGCCCCAGAAAAAGCAGCGGCAGATAAATAATTGTTCCGTTCCAGATATGGGCATACAAGTTGCAGAAAAAAATCACCACCGCCGCCAAAGCCAAAGCCAGCGGAGCAAATTTCATCAGCCAATAGTTATTGGCAAAAAATAAATTCTTCATTTAATCACCTTCCATTCTTCCCACGGCGGCAGGGAGATTTTTGTATAAGGATAACGCGGTGCAAAGTTCAGAAACAGGAGATTCTTATCACCGGTTGAACGCTTTTCTGGGGGGCGTTTGAGCTGTATAACGCAATATTTTTCCGGCAGATTTTTGTCGTGCGGACGAACCATAACTTTCAGGTAGATTGTGTCTTTTTTACCGAAGTCAAGCACCGGGTAACTTTCCCATGATTCAAAGCCGTCAAAGCCCAGAGAATATGTATCCGGAGAATCGTACCTTTCATTGCGTTTGGGCGGGAATCCGTAACTCAAGTAATAAAACTTTACCGGCTGCCACTTGTTGCCGTCTGCTGAAGCGAAAAGCGACAGTGCTGCATTGTAATAATAAACTTTTTTATATCCTTCTTTGATGAGTTCGGCAAAATGTTCCTGGTCAAGTGGACGGCATTCACCGATACTCTTTTCGGTTATCTGCCGCAAGATGCCTGTATACTGAATGAAAGGATATTTCGCGTGGGGAAACTCCAACTCCAGCCAAACGGCATTGGGATCAGGATCGGCGACATTGCATGCGGTTGTAAAAACTATTGCCAAAATAACCGCAAAAGCCCAAAACAATTTTTTACCGGTGATTTTCATAGTCTTTTTTTGCAATACAAAGTTAAAGTGTACTTTTTATTTTGCTGGGAAATTTGGAAAAAAGGATTGCCGATATTTATTTTTTACCGGACTGCCGCTGTTGAATTCCGACAGGAAGTTTGGCTCCACCGTAAATTTCAGTATCGATGATTTTCAATAAAATCAAAGCGTTTTTATCGCGGTCAACTCCCATTTTGACTACAATATCAGTCCCTTTCATAATTGTTTTATCGTTTTTCAAAACACATATCGGTTTCTTTTTACCGAAAAAATCTGTTGTTTCTACACAAAACTCTGTTCCTTGCTGATAATCTTCTCCGGTACGGTAAATATATTCAACCCCTCCAAGATTATCCATAAGTACTTCAGGAGGGATATCGACAGATGTCACAGCTGCAGAATGAAATACAGTCAAACCGATATACACCAGAAGAGCTATTGCGCCGATCGGCAAAAAAATCTTTTTCATAACATCTTTCAATTTTTTATTCTTGTAAATCTGCTGAAAACATCGTAACAGACCGACCTAACGGCAAAAATGCGTTTATTCTTCATTTTTCCTCCTTTGCCGTGGGCGTATTGCGCTTCGTGGATGTTTGCTCCGATACTGGTTCCGGCTCTGCCGATTTGATTGGAAACGATCGTTTCGTGCTGACTTTTCAAAAACTTTACCAGATTGAGTATATGCCCTGCAAAGTCAATGGATATTGTGCGTAATTTACTTTCAGCCATAAAATGATCTCCTTTCGGAGTTAATATAGCATTGCAAAAATAAAAATCAAGGCGGCTTGCCAACCTGTAAGCGAAGTGCAGTAAAAAAACTACACCATCCTTACTCGCGGCTTGACTTTGACAAGCAAGCAAGGCTTCTGGAATTTGGTGAAGATGTCCCGGCTTCATTGCATTACGCCGTGGCAAGGAAGAAAACCTTTGGTTTTGAGTGAAGAGCTTTTGTTGACACAAAAGCGTGAAGAGAAGACTTCCGTCTTCGCCCTACGGGCTACGCCGCGACAAGTACGGCGACCTTCGCCATTTTTTTTGCAAAAAAAATGGCGGCTGGAAATTTTTATCGTCACCCACCATTCTGAACCGCTTTTTGAGGCGAAAAACTCAGAATTTCGCTGTGAAATAAAATTCTGAAAATCGCTTCACTTTGGTTCAGAAAAACTCAGAATCACTCCTTTTTTCCCATATCAAAATTTATTAAAGGGAAATATGGAATATAAGAACCGGGACAATAGTTCCATAATCCTATTTGAACGCATCCTCTGCCATTTAATAATCCTATTTGAACGGTCCCCATATCATTGATCAGACCGATCTGCACTGTATCGACGATATTTATTCCTAAAATTTGTACATATTTAAAGAAATCTTTGTCATTGATCAGTCCGATTTTTATGCCGTAATTTTCTTTACTGCCATTTATTCCTGCAATAGAGATTCCGTAATTATTCAAAACTCCACCGACAGCACATAAAGAAATGACCGCAGACTTTTGACTCATTGAACACAAAACAAGGGAAAAAACAGTATCCGTTTGATTGTCAACCAAGTTACGCCAATTTTTAACCCCAAGCCCCAACTGCAGTGGAGCAAATTTCCAATCTGAGAATACGCCTTTATCCTGCAAACTATCTCCGGCAGACAGCGTAACAGCCACCATCACCGCTGATATCAGCAACAAAAGTTTTTTCACTTTTCCTCTCCTTTTGCTGTATTGATAGATTTTATCAGTATTACCCGGATTTGAGAACAAGTGTTATTCAATTCCTGATATATTGCTTCATCAATATAATTTGTTTTTAAGAGAAGTTCCAGCCAGTAACTTGTTTCGTTGGCTTCTTTGAGGGCGATTTGCAGTTTTGCGATAAAGTCAGATTTGCCGTGGGCGTATTGCGCTTCGTGGATATTGGCTCCGATACTGGTTCCGGCTCTGCCGATTTGATTGGAAACAATCGTTTCGTGCTGACTCTTGAGATATTTGACCAAACTCAGAATTTGTACCGCAAAATCAACCGATAATGTGCGCAACTTGCTTTCAGCCATAAGATGGTCTCCTTCCGGAGCTTAATATAGCATAGCAGAAGAAAAAATTCAAGGCGGCAACGCCGCCGTTTAAGCGAAGCGCAATTAAAAAACTACACCATCCTTACTCGCGCAGCGAGAAAACTTCACAAGTGGAGCGTAAGCGGAACGTCTTCACAAGTGAAATGGAGCGTTAGCGGAATGAAACGTCTTCACAAGTAAGTCTTCTCTGGAGTTCGGTGAAGATGTGAAGAAAACCTTCGGTTTTGAGTGAAGAGCTTTTGTTGGCACAAAAGCGTGAAGAGAAGACTTACGTCTTCGTTCCGCCATTTTTTTTGCCAAAAAAATGGCGGAGAGAGCGGGATTTGAACCCGCGGTGAGGTTGCCCCCACAACGATTTTCGAGACCGTCGCCTTCGACCGCTCAGCCATCTCTCCGTAGTGAACAATGCCATAATATAACCTGTAAAGAGCTGTAAGGCAAGGGCAAAAATAAAAATTTCCCGCTTTTTGTTATCCTTTCCCGGTTACAGCACACCTTCTTCCTGATAAGAAAAGCAAGAATGTCAGGCCCGGGACTTGAAAAAAGAAAAGTAATGGTTTATATTAAGTAAACAACAAACTAAACAATATAAATACTTATAAGGAGTTTTTTATGCCGGGAGCCATCAACTTTGCCGGTCTGCGTCAGGTGTTTCTTGATATGGACGGTACAATCTACGAAGGCGATCACCTCTATGAGTGCACTCTGCCCTTTTTGAACTTCCTCAAAAGCCGCAATGTGAACTATGCCTTCATCACCAATAACTCCTCATTCAGCACCCCTGAATATGTGGAAAAATTGACCCGTATGCAAGTCCCCGCCGCTGCGGACAATTTTTACACCTCCACCGATTTTGCTATCGACTACCTGAAAACAAATCATCCCGAAATTAAACGCATCTACTGGTTCGGTATGCCCAAACCGGGCATCCATTTTCAGGAAGCAGGCTTTGAACTTGTTGACGAAAATACCATCCCCGATGCCGTGATCCTCGGATTCGACCGGGATGTGACCTACCCCAAACTCTGCCGCAGCTCCTACCTGATCCAGCAGGGAATCCCCGGTTTTGCCACTCATCCTGACCCTGTGTGCCCCAGTGACAAACCGACCTGCCTCATCGACTGCGGAGCTATCACACACTGTATCGAATATGCCACCGGTAAAAAACTGACCGTCCTGGGCAAACCCAACGCTGAAATGCTCCGCCTGGCCGCAGCACGCCGCAATGTGACCATCGACCAGTGTCTTATGGTGGGAGACCGGCTCAAAACGGATATTGCCGTCGGCAGAAATTCCGGAGCCTTCACAGCCTGGATCTCCCCCGTCCCCTGCGGAGACGAAGTCCCCGAAAACGGCAAACCCCACGTCAATGTCAAGGATCTGGGCGTCCTGCAGCAAATGTGGGAGGAAGCTGTCAAATGAATACCTACGATGTTGCTGTCATCGGTGCCGGAGCAACCGGTGCCTCTATCGCCTGGCAGCTTTCACACTACAACTTGAAAGTTGCTTTGCTTGACCGCTGTGCCGATGCCTCTTTCGGCGTCAGCAAAGCCAATTCAGGAATCGTCCACGGCGGATTCCACCACTCTGCCGACTCAACCCTCAAGGCCAAACTTGAACTTGAAGGCAATCCGATGTTCGATGATCTGCAAAAAGAGCTGGACTTTGAATTCAACCGTTGCGGCATCCTCGTGGTGGCTTACAGCGATGAAGAACTCCCCCAGCTGCAGAAACTCTACGAAAGAGGCGTCGCCAACAAGGTCCCCGGTATCGAAATGTGTGACCGTGCAAGGCTTCTTGAACTGGAACCCAAATTGACCGACGCCGCCGTGGCAGGATTTTACGTTCCTCAGGGCGGTGTTATTGAGCCTTACGGATATGTTTTTGCTCTGGTGGAATCCGCAGAACTCAACGGCGTTGAATTCTGGCGTAACTTCCAGGTGGCCTCCTCAGAGAAAGAAGGTCCTTACCGCACCCTCACCGCCGCCGACGGACGGAAGATCCAGGCCCGTTTTACCGTGAATGCCGCCGGGCTTTATGCCGATGAAGTTTCAAAAATCTGCGGAGGTGAAGAATTCACCATCTGCCCCCGGAAAGGAGAAGAATATCTCCTCGACCGCACCTCTCCCGGCCGTCCTTCAAAAGTTGTTTTCCCTGTGCCTACTCCCTGTTCAAAAGGTATGCTGGTGATCCCCACTGCCGGCGGCACAACGATGATCGGTCCCTCCGCAACAATGGTGGATGACAAACAGGAAAACTCCACCACTCAGGCTGAACGGGAAATCATCTTTGAACATTCAAAGAAAATGGTCAACGGCATTTCAGAAAGAGATCTGGTCGCCGCCTTTTCCGGTCTGCGTCCGGTACTGACCGGCAATGAAGACTTTTTCATCGCCCGTTCAGAAAAAGCTTCCGACCTGATCCAGGCGGCAGGTATCCAGTCCCCCGGACTTACCGCATCTCCCGCCATCGGCGTCTATGTCCGCAATATTCTGGCCGACTGCGGCCTTGAACTTGAAGAAAAATCCGCTCCCCGCAAGATACTGCCTCCTAAAAACCGGGCCAGGGAACTTTCTCCTGAGGAACTGGACAGACTTCACGCAGATGAAAAACTTGCCACACGCATCATTTGCCGCTGCGAATTTATTTCAGAAGCTGAAATCGTCGCCGCCGTCCGCCGGGGACACGTGACCCTCGACGGCGTCAAGTTCCGCACCCGTGCAGGAATGGGCCGCTGCCAGGGAGGTTTCTGCGCTCCCAAGATTATGCAGATCATTTCACGCGAAAGCGGCATCCCTATGGAAGATCTCACCAAGCGGGGCCCCGGCAGCAATCTGCTGGTAGGAAAATTGGGCGATTTGGAGGTAATGTAAAATGAAACAGATCAACTGTGATGTCGCCGTTATCGGTGCCGGCGGTGCCGGTCTTTCTGCCGCCGCCGCTGCCGCTGCAACCGGCAAAAAAGTCGCTGTCATCGACCGGGAAGAAAGTTGCGGAGGCGTTTTGTGCCAGTGCATCCATAACGGTTTCGGACTGCGCTATTTCAACGAAGAACTCACCGGCCCCGAATACGCATTGCGTATGGAACGCAACGCCCGGGAAGCCGGAGCTCAAGTGCTCCTCGGCGAAACGGTAAGTGCCGTCAAACGCCACTCAGACAACACCTTTGAAGCAACCCTCTTTTCAAGCGCAAACGGTGTCAGTAAGCTCAACGCCAAAGCGGTGGTTTTTTCCACCGGATGCAGAGAACGTACCCGGGCCAACATCGCCGTTCCCGGTGAACGGTGTGCCGGTGTCTATACCGCAGGCTCCGCACAGAAACTGATGAATCTCACCGGTATGCTTCCCGGAAAACGGGCGGTCATCGTCGGATCCGGTGACATCGGACTTATTATGGCACGCCGCTGCCGCTGGAGCGGAATCGACGTTGCCGCTGTGGTGGAGATCCTGCCGGAACCTTCCGGTCTGCCCCGGAATATCGCTCAATGTCTGCGGGATTTTGACATTCCTCTTTTGCTCTCTCACCGCTGCGCCCGGATCATCGGGTGCAACCGGGTGGAAGGCGTGGAAATTGAAAATCTCCTCACCAAAGAAATCATCTCTTTCCAGTGTGACACAGTCCTCTTTTCTGTGGGACTTATTCCTGAAAATGAACTTCTCAAAACAATGGGGGTTCCTATGAATCCCGCCACCGGCGGACCGTGCGTTGACGGAATGTGTCAGTGCGCACTCCCCGGTGTCTTTGCCGCCGGAAACTCACTCCACGTCCACGACCTTGTGGACTTTGCTTCTATCGAAGCCCGCCGTGCCGGACTGGCTGCTGCCGAATATGCTGACAGCGGTAATCTGCCCGACGCAGCTGCAGAAGTCAGCTGCAGCAAAACTCTGAAATATGCAATCCCGAATAAATGTACTCCGGGAAGCAGCTGTGAATTTTTCTTCCGTCCCACGGTCAGCTGCGCCAGAGCAAAACTTACTGCACTGGCTGACGGAAAAGAAATTGCCAAAAAGATGTGTGTTTCAGTGCGCCCGGCAGAAATGTTGACGATGAAAGCAGAAATCCCCGCAGGAAGCACCAAAGTCGAATTTCAACTGGAGGAATGCAAATGAAAAAGATCATCTGTATCACCTGTCCCACAGGATGTGAAATGGAAGTTGCTTGCGACGGCGGCAAGATCAGTGTAACTGGAAACCGTTGTCCCCGGGGAGCAGCTTATGCTGAATCTGAGCTCAAAGATCCCAGACGTACCGTGACAGCAGTGATCCGTACTCTTGAGGGCAAACTTCAGCCTGTCCGCACGGACAAGCCTCTCCCCCGTCCTCTGATCACCGGATTGCTCAACACGATCCTCAAAGGGACTTACCCTGAAGCTGTTCCCGGAGCCGTTATTATTTCTGACATCGGCGGCACCGGCATCAACCTTATTGCTGCCGGACCTGCCAAATAAAGGTTCAATCACGCATAAAAGAGCAGCGAAAACATTTCAGGGAGCCGTCAGCTCCCGTACAACTCCAGACTCGGGCGATATTCCGCCTGAGTCCTTTTATTTCCAGCTGATCCCCCGGCAGCGGGGAAGCTTCAGGGGCAAGCAGAACTTCTGAAAAATCTTCAGATTTTCCGTTGGCAAGGGTACGCCAATGTTCCATAAAGAAACCTGACACAGCCTCGCCTGAATCATAAGCAAAAGTTCCGTTATGCAGGACTGAACGGCGGTAGAGGGTAATTTGACAATTGGATTTGAACATAAGACATTTCTCCTTTCTGACAATAAAGAGAAATGTCAGGAAACTTTTACATCACGATCAAAAGAACGATCAAGCCAATGATAATAACAATGGTAAAGACGATAACAATGTACCAGCTGGCTGTTTCACGGCGGCTTTTTTCATCCAGCAAACGATTTTCAGGCTCGGGTTCCTCGATGTGCATCAGGGGGTGACTTGGGCGGGCATCAAGCCGTTGTCTGATTGCAGCAAGACGGCGGCCTATCTCTGCCCAGCTTTGCGGCCGTTCAGCAGGATTCTTGGCAAGCATAGAATCAATGTAACGGGCAAGTTCAGGATCAAGATCAGGATTGACACTCAAAAGGGGCGGCGGTAATTTTTCAATATGAGCTCTTTGTAAATCTTCAATGGAACCGGTAAAAGGCGGTACTCCCGCGCTGAGTTCATAGAACATAACCCCGAAACTGTAAATATCTCCCGTCACATCGTGGCTTCCTGCTCCCATAGCTACCTCAGGCGGCATATACAAAGGAGTTGCCACGATTTCGTCTGAAGTTCCGGAGCTGCCGACTCCGGCAAGTCCCAGGTCAGCCAGTTTCAGTTTCCGGTCAGATGTTTTGATCAGAAGATTACCGGGTTTTATATCCCGGTGGATGATTTTATATGAATTCCAGGCGTAATCCAGAGCATCGGCAAGCTGAATCGAAATATCAAGCAGAAATGTCAGAGAAAGAAGCTCCGGTGTGTTGATTCTGATATCTTCAATGGTACTGCCTTCCACATATTCCATAACGAAATAACAAAGGCCGTCAGCCGTTTTGCCGGCTTTGAAAGCCTGCACCACATTGATATGTTCCAACCTGGCTGCCGTCTTGCATTCACGGAAAAATCCTCTTACCGCATCTTCATCTGCAGCAAACTCAGCCAACAGGATCTTGAACGCAAAAAGTCTGTCCATCATAATATGACGGGCAAGATAGACCACGCCGTAAGAACCGTTACCCAAAACTGATTCCAAACGGTAGCCGTCAATTTCCGCTCCAAGAAGATACTCAGGAGTGTTTTCGATGTAATCAAAGTTTTCCATATTGATAATATAGTACAGCAACACACTCTTTTCAATTAATATTGCGCATAAATCTGAGATTCTTTTGCAACAATCGCTTTCTGCAGAGCTTTCCGGTATAAAAAGCACAAGGACGATATTTTTACAAGAGCGGAGTTGACAAAACACAAAAAAGGGGTTAATTTATTTCCCGGACAGAAAAAAGAGTTCGGACACATTATTTTAAAGGAAAATAAATCTATGAAAATCAAACACATTTATATTGCTTTGCTTCTGCTTTGCGGAATGGTTCTTTCTGCGGCCGGGTATACCTGGGAAATAAAGCAGACTCCTGCGGACGGGCTTTTGAAAAAAGGCGGTAAATTTTCCTGCTCAGTCATTGTAAAACAAGACAGCAAAGTTCTGGTCGGGAAAAAGATCAAAGTCACCTATATAAACTCTCTGGGGGCTCAGGTCAAATCTGAAAAAGCTCTTTCCGGCAATCCCTATGTTGTCTCAGGTACGGCAGAAAGATCTCCTGACTGGTTCCAGCTGGAGTTTTCTCTCCTGGATGATAAGGGACGAGTGATCCGCCAAATCGTCAACAAGAAAAAAGTCCTTGTCCGGAAACGTGTCGGTTTTATGGTGGACAAAGAAAAATTCACCCAGACGCTTCCGGAACCGGCTGATTACGATGAATTCTGGAAAAATGTCAAAGCTGAATTGAACAAAGTCCCCTTTGACGTGACCGCAGAAACTCTCCCTGTCCGGGTGCGCAACAATGTCAAAGTCACTCTTAAAGATATCAAAGTCAAATGTACCGGCGGGATTCCCGTTTCCGGTTATCTGGCCGTCCCCGAAAATGCCAAGCCCAAATCTCTGCCTGCTGTTGTTTCGTTCCACGGAGCAGGGGTTCATTCCGCCTCAGCCGCAGGTGTCGTCCGCTGGGCTTCAATGGGGGCCATTGCTTTTGATATGAATGCTCACGGGATCATCAATGGAAAAGATGCTGCTTACTATTTGAATTTGCGTAAAACGGTCTATTACTGTCCTCAGCCGGACGGTTCTCCCCGTTATGCATTGCGGTATATCAAAGATCCTCAGAAATACTATTTCCGGGGAATGTATCAGCGGGTGATGAGAGCTTTGGAATTTGTCAAACGCCAACCCCAGTGGAACGGTAAAGATCTGATCGTCATAGGCGGAAGTCAGGGGGGAGCTCAGGTTTTCGCAGCGGCGGGTCTTGATCCCCAGGTCTCTATGCTGGTGGCAGCAGTTCCTGCCTTCAGTGAATTCGGCGGAGCCGTTTCAAAAGTTCCCCATATGGGCGGCTGGCCCTTGAACACTTCAAAAAATGCTGAACTTTCCCGCGATCCTGCTGCCCTGAAATGCACAGCCTATTTTGACAATGCCAACTTTGCCAAACGGATCCGGATCCCGGCTTATGTTTCTGCCGGTTTGTGCGATGTGATCTGCCCTCCCGGCGGTATCGCAGCTGTTTTTGCCAATCTGAAAAGCAAAGAAAAAAGTTTGCAGATCTATCCTCAAGGCCAACACGGTTCCTCACCTTGCAGCAAGGGCTACCAGGCCTTGCAGAAACTGCTCTCCGGAAAAAAATAAATTGCAGAACTGCAGTTAATAATTCTTCAGTTCCCGACAATGGTCGGGAACAGCGCATAAAAAAGCGATCTGTAAAAACTTTCCGGAAAAAGAATAGTTTTCTTACCTGCCCATACAGGGAACAGAGCCCCCAAAAGGGCAAGGCAGAGTCTGCGATGTTTCTCTGCCTTACCTTCCTGAGTTTTGCCCGGTCAGAATTCCAGATAAGCTACGGTATTGGCTTTCATCGGGAAGAAAATATTTCCTGCGCCATCCCGCCAGAAGGGGACTTCTTGCAGATCGTGTTCTTCGTCGATGACATAGAGCTTTGCTTTATCAAGTTCATTGCCTTTTCCGGCGATGGTAAGAGGCAGTTCCGCCGGAAGTTCATCCTCTTCAAAGTACCGGCTGATGAGGAGCCCGTGTTTGCCTTTTCCATCGGTTGCGCCCACGGCGGAAATACCACACTTTTCGTCGGTATCAACGGCAAAGGTTTGCCCCAGATCTGCAAGTTTTTTCCAGATAAGGAAGACGAAGTAGGTTTTCAGCGGTTTAAAACTGTAAAGATCAAAAAGCCCGTTGAAACCTGTGGGGCGGGCATCGTAATACATAAGCATATCCGTGGGCGAGTGCTGTCCTTCGCACATACAGCTGGCTGTAAAAGCAGCTCCCTTGATACCGATGATCTGCTGGATGGAATAAATGAAGTCTGTTGTCCAGCCCCGGACATAGTTCCATTCGTTGAGGATACTTTCGGCATCCTTGTACCCGAAAGAATCGAGGATCTGCCTTACGATATTTCCTTTGGTCCCGAAATGGCGGGGTGAAGATGTGTAAATATGCCAGGAGAAAAAGTCCAGAGGAGTTCTTTCATATTGGGTGATCGCGGCAAGAAATTGTTTCATCCACTCAAGATTTCCTGCGAGGGCGGGGCCACCGATCTTGATATAGGGGAAACACTTTTTCAGATGTGTGGCGGCAACTTTGTAGAGTTCAAAGAACTCTTCATCAGTTCCCTGCCAGGTTTTTTTATCTTCTCTGCCGGAGCTCAGATCGGGTTCGTTCCATATTTCCCAGTATTTGATGTTGTATTCAAACCCGTCGCCCCAGCCTTCGTTGTAGTGCCGGATAATGTGTTCACAAATTTCAGCCCATTTCTGGAAGTCCGGAGGAACTTTGGTTCCATATTTTTTAGGCGCGTGTTCGATTTTGCTTCCCAGGCGGTAAAAGGTTTCAGTGCCCCCTTCAAAGGTTTCCTGAATATAGCGGTCTGTAAGGGTGAAGTCATAAGACGCCGGATCATTCACATCATTGGAAAAATCGGGAAAAATACTGTGAACATCCACAGTGTGTTCGCCGCCGTAAGCAGAGCAGAAAGAGGCATCATGATTTCTGGCATAAGGAATACTTGCTGCCTGCCAGAGGGGCATATTGCCCCTGGTCTGGTCTCCTCTGCCTTTAATAGGCCCATTGTTTACAGCATTCATAATCTTGACGGGCCCGGTGAGTTGTGCCGTATCAAGAGTAATAACCAGGGGGGAAGTGCTGTCACAAACAGCAGCCTTCAGTTCTCTTACAGCCAATGTCCACGAAGCATATCCCCGGCGAACCTTGATAGCGATCAGGTTTTTCCCGGCTTTACCTTTACCGGGGAAGATATAACTGTCAGCGAAACAGCTGTCTCCGTTGCCTGCTGCGGGGGTGGCCCAGAGCAATTCTCCGTTGAGGTAGAAGTCAAACCACCAGTCGGCACCACATCCGAAAGCGAGATTTTTATCGCTTTCAAGTTCAAATTCGTTGTAGACGATACATTCATCATCCTGCTTGCCGGTAGTACCTGCCACAGTATCCAGATCAATGATATTTTTTGAGGGGAAAGAAAATTCCCTGGCTCCGGCGGGAATGGAAGTCATATTTTTTTCACAAACTTCCAGAGAAAAGAACCACTTATTGTTGAGCATAATTGTCCTCCTTGCGGAAATTGTTTCATAACGCACAAACATTGTGGATAAGATACATTGCCATTCTTTGTTTTTCAAGGACAGAGGCCGAAAAAATTGATTTTTTACCACCAGAGAATCTGGAATAAGAAAAAAAGTCAAGTTGCGAACTTATGCCGCTTACTGTTTCTGTACTTTGACTTCGCAATAGAGAGTTCAAATCACTTTTACTCAAATTACAACACACAAAGAGTTCATTCAGCATTGCAGTACAAAACTCCGGATGCAGTACAACGCTGCCATTGAGCTTCAGGGAAGAAATCTCCTAAAGCATCAGCCAAACCGGCAGCTTTGTCTGAAATGACCAGTTTAACGCCTTTTAAGCCACGCTCTTTCAGATAGCGCAGAAAGTTGCTC
>SUWB01000033.1 GCA_015061745.1 Lentisphaerota bacterium
GACCAAATCCAAATAGTCGAAAGAAAACTGTCAAATTCGCTGTTTGTCAGACTAAACGCACGATTTTCTCCCCTCAACGTGCGTTTACTATTACAAATGTGCGTTTACTTTGTCAATTCACCAAAAATTTTTCCGATTCAGGAAACGCCGCCTGCAAAAAAAGAAACTTCAGTAGCCGTCCCGTTCCCGGAAAAAGGCTTTTGCCTTAAAGAAAGCAATGAAGTTGAAAACCAGCAGCGCACAGCGGAGCATAATAAACAAAGTTACCCCAATAATGGCAATGATAAAAGCCAAACGTTCAAATCCTTTGCTCAGGATCATTGCCTGCCATACCAGTATGCCGTAACTGACCAGAGTCACCAGGTGAGACCCCAATGAAAACCACAAGGCCCAATGTCTGCGGCACAGCATCGCAATGTTTCCGGTCATCCCCAAAAGAGTAATGGCAGAGACCATACCGAATTCCAGCCAGAGAGCGAGACGGACTCCCGCCGTACAAACAGCGTTCTGGTCAGTCTGGCAGCGGCCGATGAGAAGCAGAGCGGCAACAATAAAAGGAATTTCTAAAGTACGCAGAGAAACCATTACCAAGTCAACAATACTCCAGGCTGTAACAAACTGGGGCATAGGAAGCTTGAGAGCTCCCGGAAGCGGATCAACCATATCGTACATAACAGTGTCTCCTTATTCAGTGTATGGGGGGGATTTTTGCCTTTTACCGGAAATCCGGACACAAAAATGGAGGCGTGGATCGGAGTCGAACCGATTTATGCGATTTTGCAGACCGCTGCCTGACCGTTTGGCTACCACGCCTCGTTTATATGTGCATAATATACACCCCTCAAAGTGAAATGTCAAGAGAAAAAAACAAAAAATATTGAAATTTCTCCCGGATAGTGGTATATTAGGAAACACAGAACCCCGATTTAATCAATTTTACAGAGAAAAACGGTCTATGATGCTGACTTTTTTGTACAAACGTAAAAAACGTAAATTTCTCGGCGAACTCCGCGCCCGGCGGCACGCCGAAGATGATCTGCTCACCGCCGCAGAAAAAAGTGCTTTTGATGCAGTGATCGACGGATTTGCCGCTTCTGATCCTGCCGACTTCAAAGAATCTTCCGCCCGGGCAGAGGCCGAACTGAAAAAAATCCGGCCCGATTACTCCTGGCTGAGAAACTTTCTCGACCTGATTATCGTCGTCGGAGCTGTTGCTTTCGGCATCAGGGGGCTCTTTTTTCAGCCTTTCAAGATTCCTACCGGCTCTATGCAGCCGACTTTGTACGGTATTCATTATATGGAAAATACCCCCCTGGGCAAAAATTTGCCGGGATTTCTCAATTATATGCTCTTTTCCGCCCGCCGGGCCCGTCTTGAAGTCCGGCAGGAAGGAGAAGTCAGATTCCACAGTTACAAAAATTCCCTTTTTAATGACGGAGTCAGCTTTTCTGTGGGAGGAGAGCCTTATTTCCTGCCGGGAGATCCCCGCAAGGTTGCCGAATATTCCGGACTCGAGGAGGGAATGACCCTCAGTAAAGGCGAAGTTAAAGCAGACGGATTCCTTTCAATGGGGGACCACCTCTTTGTGGAACGCTTTTCCATCTACCTGACTCCCTTGAAACGGGGCGAAGTAATGATCTTTACCACAGATGGTCTGACTGTCGGCGGCGAGCCTTTGAGTGCTTCATCGGGGTTCTATTACGTCAAACGCCTTGTCGCTCTGCCGGGAGATACGGTGCGGATCAGGGATAATCAGCTCTATGTCAAACCGGCAGAAGGCGGTGAGTTCAGCCCCATTCAAAAACTTGCTCCCCGGACGGCGCGGCTCTATTCGGGCAAAGGAGGGTATCAAGGCCATTTGAGCACAATGGGGGATTACCGGCTTTACGGAGTCGACGAAGATTATGTGGTCCCCCCCGGACACTATTTTATGCTGGGAGACAACTCCGCATTCAGTCTTGACAGCCGCTTTTTCGGAGCAGTCCCCAGACGGAATCTTGTGGGACGCAGCTGGTTTATTTTCTGGCCCTTCAGCCGCCGCTGGGGCAGAACGGATACTCTTGAACCGTTGGATTTTCCCACCGGAACTGCCGTCAGAGGTACATTTCCTGTTATGTATAAGCAGTGATTTGGTGGAAAAGTTGTTTTTTTTCAAGTGATATACTTGACAAAATGCCTGTCAGCGTGTATCTTAACTCCCTGGAACAATTTGGGAATAAATAAATACTATGGAACGAAAAACTTTCAGTAAAGTACAAATCTACGTCCGTGACAGTTACAACCGGGCCGGAAAACTCGCTGAAAAGGGTGATTATGCCGGTGCTGTTGAAATTCTGCTGCCTGTGATCAAAGCCAATCCCGAGGTGCCTCAGCTTTTTGAGCGTATCCGTGAATATGAGATCGCCTGGCATAAAAAGAAAAATATCTTTTCCAAGCTGGGCGGATTGATTATTTCTCTCTTTGTCGCACCTGTGGCGGCAGTAATGAGCTTTATCAATCCTGTTACCGCAATGGCAATGTGCGAAGGACCTCTCGCAATGTGCGTGGACAATCCTTTGATGCTTCACATCCTTGTCCTTGCGTCCAACAATGCCGATGCCCCCTGGGGAACTGTAACCGCCTTGAACGTGATCCGTGAGCTTCATCCCAACAATACGATGATCCTGAAATCCCTCGCCGAAGCGATGCAGCGGAACAATCAGGCCGGGGAAGCTTTGAAAATCCACCAGAAAATGGTGGCCAGCACCCCCAACAGCATCGCCGCCAAAGAGGAAATGCGTTCCGCAATGGCCCTCGCCACTCTGGAACGGGGCCGCTGGGAGGAGGGCGGAACAACTCAGGATAAGGCTAAAGACTCTGATGATGCCGTGATCCAGCAGATGCTCGAAGGTACCATCCACGATGCGGAACAGGCCCGTACACTGATCCGCAAATTTACCTCAGACCTTGAGAAAAACGACTCTGTTGACATCCGGCGCAAACTGGCCGATGCCTATATGGTGGCAGAACAGTTCGCCGATGCTTTCAGAGAATATGAAACTGTTGCCAAAAAACTGGGTGTGGACGATCCTGTGCTTGACAAGCAGATGGAAAAAGCTCACTGTGCCAATCTGGAAAGTCAGGCTGCCGCTTCAGAAAATGCCGGCAATGCCGACAATGCCGCCGCCCTCCGTCAGGCCGCCGCCCAGTACCGTGCCGATCACATTTACAGCCGTGCCATAAAGTTTCCCAACGATGCCCAGCTGCAGTTCGATCTCGGTGAACTTTACTTTGAAACCGGTGATATCGAACAGGCCCGGGAGGTTTTCATCAAAACCTCGGATTTCGCCCAGAAACGGCGTGCCTGTCTGGTTTACCTCGGCCGCTGCGCCCTCCACTTCAACGACGCTGCCGCAGCCATTGAAAATCTCGAAAAAGCGGTCAAAGAAATGTACCGTATGGATAAATACAAACGTGAAGCACTCTATTTCCTCGGTATAGGTTATGAACTTGCCGGAGAAACAGAAAAAGCTGTGGACTGTTACAAAAAAATCGTTGCCAGTATGGCTAATTACCGTGATGTCCCACAACGTCTGGCGCAACTTGCTCCCGCAGACGCCAGCAATGCCAACAACAGTGAACAAGCTCAATAATGCCTGAAAGGATTTGATCTTATGTCTGATGAACACACAACCCCGGCAAATGATGCACAAGATACCAGAACCCGTAAAACTGTCAAACTGCGTTCCGCCGCCGCTCCTATAAGTCAGGATATCCCTGTCAGCGATCCTTTGGCCAGCAGAGATACAGATACCGGCAATCTGGAGATCCTTGATGATACCCAGACCCGCAAAACTCTGAAACTCAAACCTATGGCTCCCGGCGGTACAGCAGGTCCCCGTCTGAATCTTTCAGGGGACAGCGATACCCAAACCCGTAAAACTGTGCTGCTGCGTCCCGCAGGTGCTCCTCAGGCTGCTCCTGCTGTCGGCGGGAAACCTGCTTCACCTATGCCCGGCACAGTCCGTCTGGATGCAGCTGAAGTTGCTGCCGCATTGGAAGATACTGTCGAAAATGATGACCAGACTCAGGCCGTCCCCAAGCCTGCCGCTCTCCCCAGCGGTATCAAGCTTCCTCCTCCCGCAGCTCCCGCAGCTCCCGCAGCTCCCGCAGCCAAGGTTGAAGTCGAAGATCAAACCCGTGCCGTGCCTAAGCCTGCGGCTGTTCCCGGCGGAGTGAAATTGCCCGATGCTTCAGCAGAAGCAGCTTCCGCTGAAGGTGACGACGATCAGACCGTCAAGATGAAGCGTCCTCCCCGGTTGGCTCCTCCGCCTGCTCCGGGAGCTCCCGCTTTGCGTCCTCCCATTGCGGGGGGGAACAGTAAAGCCACTGTGAAGCTGGCTCCGCCCAAAACGGCGGGACTTGCTGCCGGAACTGCCTCCGCTGCGGAAACCTCCGCTGCCGATGCGCCCAAGCCTCCCACGGCTGCGCCCAAACCGCCCACAGCTGCTCCCAAGCCTCCCACGGCTGCGCCCAAGCCTCCCACGGCTGCGCCCAAACCGCCTACGGCAGCTCCCGCTGCTCCTGCGGAAAAACCTGCCGCCGAAGCCAAGAGTGAAGCTGCTCCTGAACCCCCCAAAGGCGGTGACGGAGAAATTTCACTTGCTCCCAGCAAAAGAGAGCAAAAGGCCGCCGAAAGCAGCGAAGAAAACGCCGCCGGAGCTCCCGCTGAAAAGAAGGGAAAGGCAGTTGCTGCTGACAGTGACAATGACAATGGGCCTTCCCTTTTCTATCTGATTCTGGCAGTGGCGACTTTGCTTTTTGTCGCCTGTGCGGCAGTTATTACTTCAGTGCATTATCTGTACTATGAACAGCAAATGGATTACCGTGAGGTCATTTCTGTTTTGCCCAATGCAAAGTAATGCAAAATAAAAATCAATATCCCCCTGCGCCGGAGCAATTCCGGCGTTTTTTTCACCGGTGATGCGGTTTTCGGGGCCGCATTCCACGATAAAGGATTCCGGCAGTTATGGCAGAAGTCTCAATAGAAAAACTTACCAAAAGTTATGACGGTACCACCAAAGTTCTTGATGGTGTGGATCTACACATAAATCAGGGTGAACTGGTCTTTATGCTGGGGCCTTCCGGCTGCGGCAAATCCACTTTGCTGCGTATTCTTGCCGGACTGGTGAATGCCGACAGCGGGACAATTTCTTTTGACGGCAAAAATATTATGTCCCTGCCGCCTGAAAAACGGCGTGCGGCTATGGTGTTCCAGAATTACGCCCTCTGGCCCCATTTGACCGTCTTTGAAAATGTGGCTTTCGGCTTGCGTATGGAAAAACATTCTAAAAATGAGATCCGCACCCGGGTTATGGAATCCCTCGAACAGGTGCGTATGGAGCGTTTCGCCCAGGGAGCTGTCACCCGTCTTTCAGGAGGACAGCAGCAGCGTGTGGCTCTGGCCCGTGCATTGGCAGTTGATCCGGCATTGCTTCTCCTTGATGAACCCCTTTCCAACCTCGATGCCAATTTGCGCGATACGATGCGTCGGGAGATCAAACGGATCTGTACCGAGCGGAAGCTGACAGCTCTTTATGTCACCCACGACCGCCGTGAAGCTTTGAGTATGGCAGACCGTGCCGGAGTGATGCACAAAGGGAAAATTTCTCAGATCGGCACGCCGGATGAAATCTATAATCACCCCGCCGACGGTTTTACAGCCCGTTTTCTGGGGGATGTGAATCGTTTGAAAGACGGGGGGATCCGTCCGGAAAGGATAAAAATTTCTGAGAGCGGGGGGAAACTCCGTGCCACATTGCTGGAACGTGCCTTTTTCGGAGACAGCTGCGAATGGCTTTTTGAAGTTCCCGGCACAGGGAAAGTGCTTGTGCGTGAGCTTGCCGCACCCCAAAGAGAGCTTGGAAAAGAGTATTTCCTTGACTACGAACCTGAATTTCTGATCCCTGTTCCGGAGTCCGGAGATGAAGAATAAAGCCCTGATCCCCGTACTTGCGCTCTTGGCAGCACTGCTTGCACTGCCCTTTTGTCTTGCTCCCCGTGAAAGCACCCGTCAGCTCACAGGTCAGGAGGAGTGTGAGACATTGGTCATCATTTCCTCCCACAACAAGGCTCTCCGGGATGAATATGAAGCTGCTTTCACCAAATGGTACAGAGAAAAGTACAAAAAAGAGATCCGTATTGATTTCCGCAATCCCGGCGGTACAAGCGATATAATCCGCTACATAGCCGACCGCTACGAAACAGAGTTCCGCCGCTATTATGAAGCTCATCCTGAATGGGGCAAGTGGAACGGAGCTATCCGCAGTTCCTTTACCGATGCCCGTGCCTGCCGTACACCGGAACAAAAGGCGGCGCGGAAGCGTTTTCTTGAGTCCAATGTGGGAATCGGTATCGACCTTTTTGCGGGGGGCGGAGTTTTTAACCACGAACAGACCGCCGCCCGGGGGTATGCCGCTGACGGGGGACTCATCAAAAGCCATCCGGAATATTTCAAACACATTCCTCCTGCTTTCGGAGGGGACAAATTGTACAGCCCCAAAGGCGAATTTTACGGAGTTGTGCTGTCAACATTCGGTATCCTTTATAACACCGCCCGCCTGAAAGAACTTAAAGGAGCTGCGCCTGAGCGTTGGGATGATCTGGGAGATAAAAGATTTTTCAACACACTGGCCGTGGCCGATCCCACCAAATCCGGTTCTGCCAACAAGTGCTACGAAATAATGATCCAGCAGTGTATGGCCAGGGCCAATGATCCGGTCAAAGGCTGGTATGACGGTATGGCTCTGCTGAAAAAAATCTTTGCCAACGCCCGGACCATATCTGATTCCGCCGGCCAGGTGGTGAGGGATGTGGCCTGCGGAGAAGCCGCCGCCGGAACCGCAATCGACACCTACGGTATCAGCGAAATGCTCTGGAGTACCCACGTTTTCGGTCAGCCCAGGTGTATTTATGTGACTCCGAAAGGGGGGACTGCTGTTTCCGCTGACCCGGTGCAGATGCTTCGCGGGGCTCCCAATCCGCAGGCAGCCAAAGCCTTTCTCGCCTTTCTTCTTTCCCGTGAAGGTCAGCTGCTTCACTGCCTGAAGCCGGGAACTCCGGGAGGACCCGGCAAGAACGGGATCAACCGTCCGCCGGTGCGGAAAGACCTTTACACGCCTGAACTTCAGAAAAAGTTTTTCCTGCCGGGGTACAATCCTTACGCCTCGGGAGCTGACTTTGTTTACCGTCCCCAGTGGACCGGACGTTATTATTCTCTGATCCGTGTGCTGCTGCGGACGGTGGTGCTTGAGCCGCATCAGGAGCTTAAAGCTGCCTACGCCGCCATAATCAAAGCGGGAGGGCCGGACAAGGTGCCCCGTGCGATGGAAAAATTCAATGCGCTGCCCTTCAGCTATACAGAAGCTTCTCAGGCCCGGGCTTTGCTGCGCGTGACTCCGGAGCGGAGTGCCGCTCAAGTGAGCGGAACTTTACGGCAGTGGAGCGATCAGGCGCGAGCCAATTATAAAGAAGCCCGCCGTCTGGCTGAATTGGGTCAGTAAGATTTTTTCAAAGAAAGAACAGGTCTTTACTTTTATGAATACACATCTTTTTTTCCGTTACCTGCTGCTGGCAGCGGTTCTTTTATTTCTCGGAGTGTTTCTGCTTTTGCCCATCGGTACGGTGGTCGGGGTGGGCTGCGACTGGCAGCTGATCGCTGAAATATTCCGCAACCGCATCTATCTTGAAGGATTGTGGAACAGTTTTGCCATAGCAGTCTGTACTACTGGAATCGTCTTTATTCTTTCACTGATCCTGGCACTGCTTTATGACCGCTGCGACTTTCCGGGAAAAAACCTGAGCAGTACCGCTTTGCTGATCCCGATGGTGCTTCCGCCTTTTGTGGGAGCTTTGGGGTTCAAGCAGATACTTGGTTATCACGGAGTCATCAATGCCCTTCTGGGCCATTTGGGGCTTGCTCCCATCGACTTTCTGGGGGGCAGCGGACAATTTTGGGCAATCTGTGTGATTGAAGCACTGCATCTTTTTCCTATTTGCTATCTCAACCTTGTAACGGCTCTGGGGAATATAGATCCGGCGATGAATGAAGCTGCGGCCAATCTGGGAGCGAGTCCCTGGCAGAGGTTTCTGAGGATCAGGCTGCCTCTGATGCGTTCGGGGATCCTGGCGGGTTGCTCCATTACTTTGATCTGGAGTTTCACGGAATTGGGAACGCCTTTGATGTTCGGCTTCACCCGGACGACTGCGGTCCAGATTTTCAACGGGCTGACGGAGCTTGAAAGCAATCCCATTCCCTATGCACTGGTTGTCATAATGCTGGTTGTTTCGGCGGCACTTTACCTGACAGCCAAGCTGGCATTGCGGAGCACTCCGGCGGCCACGAGCGGCAAAGGTATGGTGAATTCCGGGGCACAAAAACTTTCCGGCTGGAAGAAATTTCTGCCGGGCGGGGTTTTCGGGCTGGTGACACTTCTGGCGGGACTTCCTCATCTTGCCTTGATATTCTGTGCATTTTCCACCCGTTACAGCGGGACGGTGTTTCCTGAAAACTTCACATTGGAAAACTTTGACCTTGCTCTTTCCAACGTGCTGGTACTTCCTTCCATTGCCAACAGTTTGAAATACTCTTTTCTTGCGATGCTGATTGCCTGTTTTACGGGTCTGCTTGTTTCTCTTGCGGCGGTGCGGTGGCGTCTCAAAGGCAGCGGCATAGCGGATTTGCTTGCGATGCTTCCTCTGGCGGTTCCCGGAGTGGTTTTCGCCTTCGGCTTTTTAGGAATGGCTGTAAAATTCACCTGGGCATCGACCATTTTTGATCCTGTGAACAATCCGGTCTGGCTGTTAAGTATTGCTTATGCAGTACGCCGCATACCTTACGTTGTCCGTGCTGTGTCCTCTGGTTTGGAGCAAACACCTGAGGAACTGGAAAATGCGGCACGCAATTTCGGAGCAAGTTCTTTTAAGACCCTGTGCCGGATCACCTTGCCGCTTGTAACGGCCAACTTGATCGTCGGGGGACTGTTTGCCTTCAGTTTTTCGATGCTTGAAGTTTCTGACTCATTGATCCTTGCACAGAAGCAGGAATTTTTCCCCATTACCCGTGCCTTATTTGAATTATCCCAGATATTGGGATTTGGAACCGGGGCAGCCTGTGCGTTTGGGGTATGGGCGATGTTTTTCCTGGGGGGGACATTGTGTGCGGGTGCGTTGTTGTTGGGGAAGAAGATTGGGGCGGTGTTCAAATTTTAAAAGAGCGTAAGCACCTTCAAAGAAAAGATGCACCGGCATATCTTCCCGCTTTCAGCGGGCGTCACGGGGAGTTTGAGGGGGCGCGGTGATAGAGGTCCCCTCATTCCTGACCGGCAGTTCAACACATTTGAGCACGCAGTGCGAAAAAAGTTTTCCCATAACGACTTCGCATCTGTATTGTTGAGAGCAGGAGGCAAAAACCATTTCAATCTGTAAAATCCTGCGAATCATTCTTTCATCAGCATATATTGCCAAGCTCACCTTGCAAAAAAATAAAACCGGTGTATATTATCGGAAATCTCAAGATGTTACCGCCGTAAAACCCTGGGGCGGTCTCATCTTTTCAGGAGTGTAACATTATTAAAGAAAGGCCTTATTCCTATGAAACACTTATTATTGCTTTTGACCACTCTGCCGCTGCTTCTTTCCGGGACCACTATTTTTCTTGCCGGAGATTCCACGATGTCGGCTTACAGTGCAAAATCTGCGCCTCAGCAGGGGTGGGGCGTTGCTTTGGCCGGTTTGTGCAAACCCGGCGTCAAGGTCGTCAATTATGCCTGCGGCGGCCGTTCCAGTATGTCTTTTATCACCGAAAAGCGTTGGGAGCGGATTCGGCGTGAAGCTAAAAAGGGTGATATCGTCATTATTCAATTTGGTCATAATGATGCTCACCGCGGCGAGAAGAACCTTTACCGTTCGACTGATCCGGCAACGACATTCAAACTTTATCTGCGTCTCTACATTGCCGAATCCCGTGCCCGGGGTCTTGTTCCGATCCTCTGCACTCCTACTGCGCTTTATGTTTTCAAAAACGGCAAAGCTGTCAACAATCGTGACGCTTACAGCCGTGCCTGCCGGGAGGTCGCCGCTGAAACCAAGTGTGCTCTGATTGATCTCAACGCTTACGGTCTTGAAAAAATGACTGCGATGGGGGAAAAAAAGGCCTCCAAGCTGCATATGATCTTTGCTCCCGGTGAAAATCCCAAATTCCCCCAGGGGCGTAAGGATATCTGCCACCTCAGCACTGCCGGAGCTCACTTCTATGCCGCCGGTCTGGTTGAGCTGGCACGTCAGCAGAAGTTGAAAATCGCCGACTTATTTGTGTCTTTGCCCGGCAATGGGCGTTAAAAAGCCGGTGTTTTTTAATTTTTCTTTTACCTTTTTCCTTAACGGTGCAAAGTTGTTTTTGGGGGAGTGATTTCAGCCCAATGCTGCTTGTGCTGAAGAATTTTTCTTTTTCCCGTTTCCGGAGAAACGTCATAGGCTTCAGAAAGAAATTTACCTGAATTTTGAGGAAAAAACTTGCATTGTGAGGCATTGAGTGCTATATTAACACGTTTAGAAGTCTTTTTATATGATGGAAATTTACACATTTTTCATATATTAAAAATGTCTAAAATCTTGAAAATCAAGAATTTAGACGCAACAAACGGGAGAGATTTATGAGAAAAGTCGCAGTGATGGCAGGAGTCCTGACAGCATTTGTGCTGTGTTGGGCGTCTTCACTCCACGCCGGGTCGGTGTTTACCGACCGGAAAACCGGCAAGACCGTGATCGAACTTACGGTAGACGGTCTGCCCAACCCCACCGGTACCGACGTCAACAACCGGGCCAATACAGAGATCGTCAGGGACTTCGTCAAGAACTTTCCTGCGCTCTTCAAACGGAAATATGCCGCGAAATACAAGGCTAACCCCGACAAGTACGGCAATTTCAACTGGGATGATGTGGAAATCCGTCTGAAACCCTTTTCCGGTATCCGGGTGGAAGGTGTGGAAAACGACCTGCTGGCTATCGCCGGTAATATGGCTCCCGATGTGCTTTACATCAACTTCCGTAAATCCGATAACTACATCAGCAACAACTTCCTTTATCCTCTGGACGAGTTCATCCGTGCGCTGACTCCTCAGGAACGCAAGGAACTGCTTGAAGAACGCATCCACCCCAAAGTCCGTCCTGTGGTCGAACGTATGGGACCTGACGGCAAAACCCATTTCTGGACCGTTCCCTACGGCGGTTCACCTCTGGGTAAGGTGATGATGTTCCGTAAGGACCTCTTTGATAAACACGGTATTCCCTATCCCACCGCTCAGTGGACCTGGGAAGACCTCCTTGCCGCCTGTAAAAAGATCACCGACCCCTCCAACGGTATCTATGGTATTGCTCTCGGCCGCGGTAAAACCGAATCCTGGCAGTGGCTGACCTTCCTGTGGAGTGCCGGCGGTGAAGTTATGGAACAGGATCCCAACACCGGAAAATGGCGTTGCTCCTTCGGTTCTGAAGCCGGTTTGCGTGCTCTTGACTTCTATACCACACTCTGCGGCGAAAAGTGGATCGACAAAAAAGGTGTCGTGCGCCGCGGTTATGCTTACAAAGATTCCCGTTCCAACAGCAAGTGGGTCAACGGCGAAATCGGTATCTTTATGACCTACATCGACGAACGCACGATGGCCAGTTTCAACCCCGAAATCTACGGTATGGCTCCCGTGCCTATGGGTTACAAGGACGAAAAAGGCGTCCGTCACCGGGGCGGTGAGCTGAACTGCGGTATGTTCGGTATGTTCGGCGGTGTTTCCAATCCCGTGATCCGGGATGCTGCCTGGGAATATATGTTCCATCGTGACAGCGAATCCGGACTTCGTGTCCGTACCCGCGTTCTGGTTGAAGGCGGTATGGGTCAGTTCGTGATGCCCCGCTATCTGAAACGTTTTGGTTACGATGACCTCCTTCGTCTTTCACCCAAAGAATTCCTCGAACTCTACAAGGTTGCCATCGACACCGGCCGTCCTGAACCCTACGGCAAAAACTCCAACTTTGCCTATGAACGTATGTCTGTTCCTTTGCAGGAAGCTGAAGGTATGGCCCTGCGTGATGAACTTCCCTCCGATCCCAAACAGCGTATCCAGGTGCTCCGCAAGATCATCAAAAACGCTGAAGCTGTTGCCAACGAACTTATGATCGGTGATATCACCCCCGCCGAAAGACTCAAACGCCGTATCATCGCCTGCTGCGTGCTGCTGGGTATCCTTGTGGCTTACTTCTTTGTGTTCCGCAAGATTTTCCGTATCTTCACTCCTCCCAAATCCATTCTTGGTGTGAAACAGGAAACCTGGGGTTTCCGCCGTCACTTCTGGGCTTATATGCTGCTGGTTCCCGCTGTGCTGACCATTCTTGTGTGGCAGTACCTGCCTCTGGCCCGCGGTTCAGTTATGGCCTTCCAGGATTACAAGATCATCGGTAAGTCCGCCTTTATCGGTGTGGACAACTTCGGTAATCTGATCGTCGACAGTTACTGGTGGGCTTCTATCTGGAACGCTTTCCGTTACTCCACTCTGGTCATCAGCTTGACCTTCCTGCCTCCTATGATCCTGGCTATTCTGCTTCAGGAAGTTCCCAAAGGCAAACTGCTTTTCCGTATGATCTATTATCTCCCTGCCGTGATCTCCGGTCTGGTGACTATGCTCTTGTGGAAACAGTTCTATGAACCCTCCGAATTCGGTGCCTTGAACCAGATCGTCCTGAGCATTCCTGCTTTCGGCTTCGTCGGTATCGGTGCCATTCTGATGATTATCTGCTTTATGTTCGCCCGCCGTCTGGCCTTCTACCGCCTGTGGGGCGTGATGACTATTTTCATCATCGTCGGTTTCATTCTTTTCAGTGCGGTGAGTGCTCTGGCTTTCCCCGTTCTCTTCCCCGGACACGAATCCATCGGTCAGACTCTGTCTCAGTTCTTCCCCCGTCTGATCCAGACCAACAGCGAACCCTACCGCTGGCTGTTCAACCCCAACACCGCTATGGTTTCCTGTGTGATTCCTATGGTGTGGGCAGGTATGGGTCCCGGCTGCCTGATCTATCTGGCCGCTCTCAAGGGTATTCCTGAAGACTACTACGAAGCCGCCGACCTCGACGGTGCCACCTTTATCGACAAGATCCTCTTTGTGGTGTTCCCCACTTTGAAAGCTCTTATCGTCATCAACTTCGTCGGTGCCTTTATCAGCTCCTGGTACGCTTCCACCGGTAACATCCTCGTGATGACCGGCGGTGACGCCGCCACCAAGACTGAAACCGCCGGTCTTTACATCTGGTACAAGGCTTTCACCTATCTGAGTTTCGGTCCTGCAACCGCTGCTGCCTGGATGCTGGCATTCATTCTGATCGGCTTCACCGTCTATCAGCTCCAGATCCTCTCCAGAGTGGAATTCAAGAACGCCGGTGCTTCTGAAAAGAAATAACAACCCTATTGTAAGGAATCCAAATAATGAGTATTATTTCAACGATCGGGCGCAAGAGCCTGAAAGTGCGGTGCCTCATCTGGTCCATCTATCTGGTGTTGACCTTGGGTGCTCTGACTATGATCTATCCCTTCTGGTTGATGATCTCCGGTACGGGAAAGTCATCAACTGACATCTCCGAGCTCAAACTCATCCCCTCCTATCTGGTGGATGATGCGGCCTATTACCGCAAGACGGTGGCCTCTCTTTTCAACGAAGCTGTTGTTCAGGCTCAGAACCTTTACAACCGTCCGATCCACGACTTCCGTAAGCTTGAACTGCCTATCTACTGCAAATCCTGCGTAGAACTGAACAAGATCAAGGATGCTGTCGCAGACGGTAAGATTGCAGACGACAAGGTTGCTGCCGCCAAAGAGCAGATCAAAGCTCTGACTCCCAAAGGCGAATGCAAAGCCTGTGCCCAGTATCTTGTCGCAACCGGAAATATCTGCAAGGAATGGGAAGACTTCCTGTTGAGAAAAGATTTCCCCTTCTACTACTATATGCTCGGTCACAGTCACGCTTCTGTGTCCAACAACACCCGTCCCGAGAACTTCCGCAGATACAAGGACAATCTCTTTGCAGAGTTTGACGGTAATCTGAGTGCTATGAATGATGCCAAGGGAACCGAATTTGCCACCTGGAACAGCCTTGTGGTCAACGAAGGTCCCTACATCCCCCGCCGCTCCATTCCCAACCCCACCACCAAATACAATGATGAGTGGTATATGTACAAGAGCACAGTGGTCAAACACCACCGTATCTATGCTGATGCCAGCGGATATTTCAAGGGTTCATTCATCTATCCTCAGTACACCAAAGATATCGCCAGCTATAACAAGGCTCACAAAACCAACTACAAATCCTATGACGATGTCCGTTTGACCCGCCGTTTCCCTGCCAACGGCACCAAACAGGAAAAAGCTGACTGGGAATTCTATACCCGTGAGATCCTCAACCTTTTCTGGGTTCGTGTCGATGCTTCTCTTGACGGAGCCTACCGTCAGTATCTCCAGACCAAATACGGCACCATTGCCGCTCTCAACAAAGTCTATCGTACCAAATACAAATCCTTTGCTGAGCTGAAACTGCCCACCGAGATCCCCTCACCCTATCACGGTGCTCAGATCTCTGACTACGGTGAATACCTCAAGGGCTGGGTCGATCCCAAGACCAAAAAGTCTTTCAAAGCTCCCGCTAAGAACATCTACATCTGCAGTGTTGAATTCCTTTTCCAGGACTTCCTGAAAGATAAATACAAAACCGTTGCCGCTATGAATAAGGCTCTGGGTACTGACTACAAGTCTTTTGAAGCCGTCGGAGCTCCCCAGTGGGAATACCACTACGGCAAGATTATGGCTGACAAATCCCGCCAGCGTTGGGAATTTGTTACCCGTAACTTCAAAACCGTGTTCGCTTACATCGCCCTTCAGGGCCGCGGTGTGTTCAACACTGTTGTCTACTGTATTCTGGCTGTCTTGTGCGCTCTGACCTTCAACCCCCTGGCTGCTTACGCTCTGAGCCGCTTCCAGCTGCCTTCAACCTACAAGATCCTGCTGTTCCTGATGCTGACAATGGCATTCCCCCAGATGGTGACCCAGATCCCCAACTTCCTTATGATGCGTGAATTGGGACTTCTCAACACCTTCGGAGCTCTGGTGCTGCCCGGTCTTGCCAACGGTTACTCCATCTTCCTGCTCAAAGGCTTCTTTGACTCCTTGCCCAAAGAACTCTATGAAAGTGCTATGCTTGACGGTGCTTCAGAAACCCGTATCTTCCTCCAGATCACAATGAGCCTTTCCAAGCCCATTCTGGCGGTTATCGCTCTGAACGCCTTTACCCACGCTTACAGCAACTTTATGATGGCTTTGCTGATCTGTCAGGACCAGAATATGTGGACTTTGATGCCCTGGTTGTACCAGCTGCAGCAGTCCAGCTGCCAGGCTGTGATCTATTCTTCACTGATTATCGCCTCCATTCCCACCTTCCTGATCTTTATGCTCTGCCAGAACGTGATTATGCGCGGTATCGTGGTTCCTGTGGAAAAATAATAACTCTTTACTGTAAAGGATTATTAAAATGGATGATCTTGCACAAAAAATCACCGACCGGCTCAATGAGCTCCGGGTTCATCTTCAAGCCGACGGCGGCGACCTTGAAGTTGTCGCCGTGGAGGGCAAAACCGCTCAGGTACGTCTGCGCGGAGCCTGCGCTCACTGCTCTCACGCTGCCTTGACTATCAAAGGCGGTTTGGAACACATCCTGCGTGAAGAGCTGGATCCCGAAATCGAACTGATCCGGGTCGACTGATAAACACCAAAACACGGGGGGCTGATTCCAGCCCCCCCGTTTTAATTAAGGAGAAATTATATTTATGGAGCAGCTTATTGAAGAAATCAAAGCCCTTAAAGCTCAGCGCAATGCTTTGATACTGGCTCACAATTATGTCCGGCCCGAACTTCAGGATCTTGCCGACTTTACCGGAGATTCCCTTGAGCTTTCCATTAAGGCCCGGGATGCCAAAGCCCCCCTTATGGTTTTTTGCGGCGTCCGCTTTATGGCTGAGACTGCCAAATTGCTTTCTCCTGATTCCACTGTTCTTCTGCCTAATCCTGATGCCGACTGTCCTATGGCCCGTATGGCCGACGGCGAACAGGTCAAAGCCTGGCGCAGCGAATTTCCTGATGCGGTCTTTGCCGCCTACGTCAACACCACTGCCGAAACCAAGGCTCAGGTGGATATCTGCTGCACCAGCGGCAATGCCGAAAAGGTTGTCCGTTCACTTGAAGGACAGAAAATCGTCTTTCTGCCGGACAGAAACCTTGGAGGCAACATCAACAATATTCTGGGGACCGAAATGTCTCTCTGGAACGGCTGCTGCCCTGTGCACGACCAGGTGACACCGGAAATGCTCAAGGGAGCCCGGGAGTTTTTCCCTGATGCAGCTATCATCATTCATCCCGAATGCAAAGCTGAATGTGTCGCCGAAGCCGATGCCGCTCTGAGTACTGCCGGAATGCTTAAATTTGTCAAAGAGTGTGACAAAAAGACCATTGTCGTCGCTACCGAAAGCGGCTTGCTTCACCGACTCAAAAAAGAGAATCCGGAAAAGCGTTTTATTCCCCTTGCTCCCGAGATCCTCTGTCCGGATATGAAAAAAATCACTCTCGAAGATTTGAGAGATGCCCTTAAATTCAATCAGCACGAGATCACTCTTGCTCCTGAAATTATGGAAAAAGCTGTCAAGCCCATTGAAAAAATGCTGGCTCTGTAAATATTATCAATTTGACTGCCGGTCAAGTGTTTTACCGGCCCATTCAACAGGATTCAATAAATATGTTCGTTAAACAGACTGTCAAAGGTATGCGGGATATCCTTCCCGCCGAAAACGAGATCCGGGAATACTTGCTGGATCTGCTCAAATCCACCTACCGTTCTTACGGTTACTCCCTTATCGAAACGCCCTGTATGGAGCACATTGAAAACCTGAGCAGCAAGCAGGGAGGCGAAAACGAAAAACTTATCTTCAAGATCCTGAAACGGGGCGAAAAACTGGGCAACGCCCTGACCGGTAATGAAGCCGATCTTGTGGACTCCGGAATGCGTTACGACCTGACCGTTCCTCTTGCCCGTTACTATGCCAATAATGCAGCTTCTCTGACACTGCCTTTCAAAGCGATGCAGATCGGTCCCGTCTGGCGTGCTGACCGTCCCCAGAAAGGACGTTTCCGTCAGTTCACCCAGTGCGATATCGACATCTTGGGCGACAACAGCTGCAATGCGGAAATCGAACTGATCCACGCCACCACCACCTTTCTTGACAGAGCTGGCGTCCGCGGCTGTACGGTCCTCATCAATGACCGCCGTCTGCTCAAGGCGATGATGGATTACTGCGGCTTTGCTGAAGAATCTCACGGCGACGTGCTCATCATTCTTGATAAGTTTGACAAGATCGGTTCCGACGGCGTGAAACAGGAACTCCTTGAAGCAAATTACAGTGCTGAAGCTGTTGACCGTTATTATGACTTCTTTGACAAACTGCAGAAGGCTGAAGATACTTTGTCCTTCTGTGCAGAGACCCTCAATGAAGTGCTGCCCGAAGGCACCGCAGACAATCTCAAGGCGATCATTTCCACCGTCCGTGAGTTGACCGCTGCTGAAGATACCAAATTTGTGTTCGATCCCACCCTTGTCCGGGGAATGGGCTATTACACCGGTACCATTTTTGAGATCCGTGCCGAAAGTTTCAAAGGGATCTCCATCGCCGGAGGCGGCCGTTATGACAAGATGATCGGCAAATATATCGGTTCCGACGTCTGCGCCTGCGGATTTTCCATCGGTTTTGAACGTATGATCGGAGCCCTTATCGAAGGGGGATTCGATATTCCCGGCCGTGCGGAAAAAATTGCTGTGCTCTATCGCCGTTCTTTCACTTTGAGCGATGTGGCGGCACTGCAAAAGGTGTGCAACACCTTCCGTGCTCAGGGCAAGCGTATTCTTATCCAGCAGATGAACAAAAATCTCGGATTCCAGAAAAAACAGCTGGCCGATCAGGGATATAAGATCATCGAAGCAGCTTCCCCAGAAGAAGCCGCTCAGGCCCTCAATTGATAATGTTATGAACTTATTGGAACTTTCACAGACTATCCGCCGTCTCCGGCAGGAACGGCGGATGACCGTTGAGCAGCTGGCTCAGCGCAGTTCTTTCAGCAAGGGTTTTATTTCTCAAGTGGAAAATTTCCGGATCAGCCCCTCGCTGAAAGCGTTGAACCGTATAGCCGAAGCTCTCAATGTGGATTTGAAAACCCTCTTTGAAAGTCCCGGAAAGTCCGCCGAATATACCTTTGGCACCATTGCCGACGGAATGGAACTCCAACGGGATGACAGTGCTGAATACGGTATGCGTTATCTCGCTCTCGCCGGGAACCTTTCCGGCCGCCGGCTCGATCCTTTTGTGGTGGAATATTACAATACGGCGATGCCCCGTGATTTCCTCTCCCACGAAACCGAGGAGTTCTTTATGCTTATGTCCGGGGAAGTGAACTTTTATGTTTATGACAACAACACCGTTCAACATTTGACTCCCGGAGGAACTGTTTATCTTAAGGCCAATGTGCCCCACCGGGCGGAAACAGCTCCCGGGTGTACCGAGGCCAAAGCGTTGATCGTTTATTCAGAAGTGGAGGGCAGTGTCAATGGCTGAAACTTTGGGCAAGATCATCAGTCAGGCGGCTTTTCTTTCCCGGCGTGCCGCTGTGACTGCCATAAAATCCGGCCGGGTCCGGATTAACGGCAAGGTGTGTATGAATCCTGCCGAGCGCATTGAGCCGGGTATGCGTCTTGCATTTGACCGTCGGCCTCTCGAGATCCCCGATCTGACTGAGAAGTGGTATGTTATGCTCAACAAGCCTGTGGGTTATGTGTGTACAGCTTCCGATCCTCACGCTCCTTTGAAAGCCATTGATTTGATTGTGCCTGCACCGCCTGTGCGTCTTTTTTCTGCCGGACGGCTGGATAAGGAAAGTTCAGGGCTTATTCTTTTTTCCAACGACGGGGATTTTGTGGCACAGCTGACTCATCCCAAGTTCCAGATCGTCAAACGCTATGTGGTGCGTCTGGCTGCTGAATTGACTCCCGAAGCCCAAAAGCAGATGGTCCGGGGAGTCAGAGATGACGGGGAACTGCTCAAAGTTCTCAGGGTGAAAAGTTTGGGCGGCTGCCGTTATGAACTCTTTTTGAATGAAGGGAAAAAACGTGAGATCCGCCGTCTGACCGCCGCTTTGGGAGCTCCCACATTGGAACTTGACCGTCTCTCTGTCGGAGGTGTTGAGCTGGGATCGCTGCCCCGGGGCGAATGGCGTCGTCTTACAGATTCCGAAGTCAAAGCAGCTCTTATGCCGGGAGATATCTCTGCGACATAAGAGCTTGAGGCCTTGAACAGTGTTTTGAAGTGTTTTTCAGTGTAACGGTTCTGCGGGAACGTTTCAGTTACGGCTGGGATGTGTGGCGTGGTATTCTGAGATCATCGCCATAATTTCCTGCCTTGAAAGGCGGGTCGCTTCAAAGGTGATGACCTTTTCACGAATGGTGATAACATCTTTTTCAAGAGTCTTGATCGAATTGCAGGTTTCGGCAAGAAAGTAACCGATGATCCCCAGGACAGCCGTAAGGATCAATGTTGCCGCCATATCTGAGTTTATTCTGCACATTGTTTGCTCTCCTTGTAAAAGCCGTAGCCAAAAAGCTGGCAGTAATTGCTGAAACGCCTTGCCTGATCCATAACCAGATAGCGCAAAAGATTATACCAGCCATATTCCGCCCGGGCGGCAATGCAGCCGTTTTCCCTGAAACGTTCGTTGCTGGCGGTAAAGTGTTCTTTTGAGCACTCATCCTGCCTGCCGCCCCATTCAGCATCGTGAATAAAGGCCGCAGTTTCAAGAGTCGGATGAAGTCCTGAAACCATATGGCGGGCCCAGGAGGGGAAAACTTCCGGGCCGATGCCGTTGCAGATGACCTGCAATTCTTCATCACTGTAATGGTCAAGTATCTCCCGGCCCTCAAGCTGGAGTTCGTCACATTTCTGCCGCAATGCGGTGATTTCTTCGAGGGTGTACATTTCCAGTTTGTCTCCTTAGTACAGTACAGCTAATTCTTGTTTCGAGAACCCGTGGTTGAATATTTGGATTTTTCTGTATGTGACTTTTTGACCTATATAACCACCGTTCCCCCATCGGTTAAATGTAAGATTACCGCCCATTGCAATGCGGCCTTCACGAACCTTGTGCAGTACATGAACACCGTCAACGTAAAGATCCCACGAAGTGCCTGAGTGGGTATAGATGACTGTCTGGAACTCTCCGTATTTCACCTGCGCTTCGCTGCGTCCGGAGCTATCAAGCTCGTTACCAGAATAGCCGCTATCGGCTTGAAGGATATTCCAACCTCCGTTCCCTGCCCAGATATTCCATGTTCCGCCGTTGGTATCAACTCCGATGCGCAAGTCGCTATCTTGGGCAGCCAAAAGACCAAATCGCGCGTTTTCCGTGGGACGGACTTGTGTAATTATTGTGAAGCCATCAGCGATATCTTCAAGTTGGACGTTTGTTCTAATGTAGCCACTTTGGGTGCAAAGTATTCCATCTTCTGTGCCTGCAGCATCTTCTTCCAGATATATCGTACCTTTTGAGGGGAGCGTATTCCCCCCTGAAAAATCGGCGTCAAAAAGTCGGTATACATCGAATCCTTTGTAGAAGCTTTCAACCTCAATAGTTGCATCGGCGGAGTAGAATTTGCCTACAACTGGGGTGTAGGCATCGATGTAAGACAGCTCTGTTGAAATCTGTTGTGCAATCGAATATTCATCGTCTTTCCGTTCGATTCTATAACCGCTCCATATCCTTGGCTGAGAAGCGTTGATTACTTCCGACCCCTTGACGACATTTGGAGCAGGTTCCGAAGCACCTGCGTCGCCCATATACCACGAATCTGACAAGCTGTAGGCATAATAGTGCCCTCCAAACACAAAACTGACATTCGTGTTGTCAGCCAATACCCAACCGCTTCCATCATATTCAGAAGAGATGCAATAAATGTACCATGTTGTACCGGAAGAGCTGGTATAGCTATATATGGTTGTGCCGTTTTTCGTACCAGCCTCGTCATATCTGCCGTTACAGTCTTCAGTTCCGGCCCCTGTAACGGTGAGGAAAGTGACAGTCTTAGGACCGAATACTGCAGTGCACTTGTAAAAATCTGCCCCGCCTGTTGCAGTCCCTGTGATCTTTTGCCCCTTGACGTAGGCGATTTTTCCTGCGGCAATGTCTGAAGCTTCGGCGGTCGCATCTCCGGTGAAGGAGCCACTACGATACATTAGAGTTTCAGGGAAGCCTGAAGTTCCGCCATACAAGTCGAATGCGCCAAACGCTACCCCCCAGCGCACATCTTCTTCGGTTACCTCCTTGTAAACGCCAGTCACCTTTTCACCGTTGACATAAGCTGTTTTCCCTTCAATTATATCAAACTTTTCAGCCGTGGCATCAGAGGTAGTGATGTATTCTGACGGGATGGGGTCAACGGTCACTTTGCTGTAAAAAACGTCATCTCCCTCAGTGATTACGTTAAAAATTTGTTTTTGGGAAGAAGGTGTGACGGTAAGTTCTTTTGGCGTGATGCTGACTTTTATCGTGTGGTAGTACCCTGCATTACTCCACCAAATGTTATGAATATTGCTGAATTTGGCAGTGACATCTCCGTAATTTTTTATTCGGCCAGTGACTTTTTCGCCTTTGACGTAGGCTGTTTCTCCTTCAAGAATATCGAAAGTTGATGCCGTGGCATCTGCGGTCGTGATGTATTCATCAGGAATAGCATTGACTGTGACAGTGCCGTAATAAGCGTTTTCGCCCAAACTGGAAGAAGTGAAGTTCTGCTGAGACTTTGAGGGGGTGACAGTCAGTGTCCGTTCATCAACTTCTATGCCGTTGACCACAAGCCCATTGACGGCTTCAGTCATTTCATCAATGGTAAGGGTATCGGTCAGCTCCGCTTTTTCCCGGACAGCATCCGCAAGGGCGGTCATTTTTTCTTTAAGGCTCATAATTACCATTCTCCATTGATGATTGCTTCGTCAACATAGGACTTGATCTCAGCGATATCGCTTTCAGTCCAGTAATCGACACCCCGTTCAGGAGTCACACCGTCTTTACCGGCAGGTCCCTGAAATCCCACAGGATCAGACCAGTCGCCTGAAGTGTCGGAATTTTTGATGTAAACTTTTCCTGTATCTGTGGCAAGGAATGAAAATCCTTTTGCTTCAGTGTCGTACTGAGCAAGCTCATCTGTCGTGCCTGTTGCATCAATTTTCATCGGATCGCCTTTGGGGCCTGTTTCTCCCTGGGGACCGGTTTCGCCGGGGACGCCCTGGATTCCTTGAGGGCCGGTTTGTCCTGTAACTGAGATTCCGGTATCCACTCCGGCAACCACCCAGGTCTTCCCGTCACTGATCCGGGGGGTGTTGGCCCGGGCTTCTTCGACGATAAGTGCCTTGACTGCTCCGGCAGTCAGGTAGACAGAGGGTAAATCCTGAGGCGTATCACTGCTTGAAAGAGCCACCCTGTTCCGGACTGCTATTTCAAACTGAGCGACAAGGGCGGGGCGTTCCTGTCCCTGATAAAAGCCCAGAATTTCTCCGTGCAGGGTAATTTTTTCAGAATTTCCTATCAACGCGGCCAGAGACGGGGTATTGGTATTGTTCAACGGGATCGTCACTTTGTCTCCTGCTGCGGTAATTCCTTCAGCGACGGCCAGCATCACAGGTGTATTGGGATCCCAGTCGTTACCGGCGTAGAACTCCCAGGCGGCGAATTGTTCAAGATTTTCCCAGGGTTTTCCCTCCTGATCCCGGAGCCGGAGTTCCAAAGTGGATTCCATACCCCGGGTTATTTCGGGGAGTTTTCCCCGCATAGGGTTTCCCTCAGCATCGATTCTTTCGCCTCTGATGCCTTCGAGCTGCAAATAGACGGACAGATTTTGCATAATTGTGTGTTCCTGTATGTTTATTGTTGTGAATAAGAGTCGATATATTTCCTGAAATCCGGATGCGTACTCAAGTCTATTACCCCGTATACACGCATTTCTGATTCGCCATAAACATCATCAGCACTTTCCGGCGTCGTGTATTCTGTTCCTTTCCAGAATGAGCCGTCAATAGGAACTTTGAATTCAGGCGTGATATTCCTGGCACAAACGCCTATCTTGCACTGAGTTTGTTCTTTACGCCAGTATTCAGGGATCTGAAATTTTAATCTTCTTTTTCCCCACCAGCTGATTGTGCGGTTGAGATAGCCGTAATTACTCCACTTGTGCCATTCCAGGGATCCCGAATCGCGGTAAAAACACTCAATGGGAATAATGCAAAAACGCATTTTTTGAATAAGAGAGTACAATTGTTTTGAAAAATCGAGTGTCTTCGAGGAAAAATATTGTCCGGCATATTGATTCGGGAACGAAAAAGGCTCCTCCTGCAGCACATCGGCCAGCTTGGGATTGAGCGTGTCATCTTCCCACGATGGGCGGGGGGCGTCCCATTTTTCCCGGGGGAAAGGCGTTCCATAGGGGGCATTGCCATAAGAAAGACGGTCTTGTCCCACGCCTCTGTTCCAGGCAAGGTATTCCCGGAATATTGCTTTTCCTGTAAAAGAAAAATATTTATCGCTGTCAGAGGGTGAATAGCCCGGAACGATGGATCGGCGGCAGGCTGTTTTAAGCTCGAAAAAAAAACGGTCTGCCGTGTTGAGAAATGTGCAGGGATTGACGCCGCAGAATTTACCGTCACGCATACCCATATCATACCAGACAGAAGTGCTGCTCATTGTTCCAGGTAATACCTTTCTCTGAAATTGACCGGCCCGTACTGGATCTGGATAAGATTGACCGGGCTGTAGTGTCCGTTGTAATCGGTTGCAGAGTTGTATCTTGCAAGGGGCCACACCATCGTTTGGCCGGGGTGGTACATATCCATACCGTTCGCTGTAAAGCCGTTTACAGCTTTGAGAGTCCAATCGTAGATGCCGCCATTTCCTTTGGTGGCGACCAGATGTACATACATCGGATCATTATGGGGATTTATGGACACTTCAGAATCCTCAAGAGTTGCCACTTTATCGGAAAATATGCCGAGGGCAAGGTCGGTCAGACCGCCTTTGACGAAAAGATTGCCGTTACCATTATCTTTTACGGCAAACATACCGTCATATATATAAGAGTCGGGTGTGTTGAGCAGGACGACAGCCCTTCCGGCTTTGGGCAGATTACCCTGATTTTCCTTTCTTGTTGTCTGCCACCATAACACTCGCGCCCGGCCTCTGTTGTTCAATTCAAAAGCTCCGTCCTTTCTCGGATTGATGTAATTCTGGTAAAAAGGTTCAGGGTTTCCGTTGTAAGAGATCTGGGAGGGACGGACTCCCCAGACTTCCGGGAGGGAAAAAACCCCTGCGATCTGGACCATACCGGCTTTGCCGGGGGGGATATTTTCAAGAGCGATTCCCCAGAAACACTCCTCATCTTCCACAGGTTTGCCGCAAACATAGGGGTCAGACAGATTAATAAGATTTTCCGGTCCGGCAAAGTCGGTATCTATTTGAACCGCTTTTCTGAAATCCAGCAGCCGGTTTGAAGTATTGAACACATTGATACAGCACTGATTGCCTGCAACTGCCGTGAGATGGGCAGAATTTATATTGTTTTCCTGCCGCAGCAGTTCATTGACTGCATTGTACCGGGCTGCAGGTTCGGGCTGCCACGGTTCTCCGGGGAGCACATCTTTAAAAATGTTGCTTGTAGGGGTTACGTTATACATAATATTTTCTTATTTCTCCTTTCCGGAAGTGAAAAGATATGTCAGGACGATTTGACGGAAAAAACTTTCAACAAGGAGGGCTGTTCCCGGCAAAGGAAAGAAAAAAGAGAGAATATTCCCCTGAAAAAACTTGATTTTTTAAACTTTAAGACTATATTCTTAAGATGAAGAACTGCATATCAGGAGGGATTTATGAAATTTGCTGAACCGGAATGGCTCTATCTGCTTATTATTCCTTTGCTGCTGCTGCCGCTTCTGGCGGCTGCGGGAAACCGGAAACGTAAAAGCATACTGAGCAGGCTTCTGGGGGATATGCCCGCTATGGGGGCCGCTGTCCATCTGTCGGTTGTCCGCCGTTTCTGGCGGCTTCTTCTTCTTGCCGGGGCAGCAGTATTTCTGATTATTGCTGCTGCCAAACCTTATATTTACTCCCAGCTTCTGCCCTTTGAGCCCAAAGGGCGGGATCTGCTGATTCTGTGTGATGTTTCCCGGAGTATGAACAGTACCGATATTGCTCCGTCCCGGCTGAGACACGCCCGCTTTATTATGCACCAGCTGGCGGCAAAGGAAAGAGGAGACCGTTTCGGTCTGGCGGCCTTTGCCGGGAATGCCTATCTGAGTTGTCCCTTGACCTCAGATCCGGTAACTTTCAAAGAGTATGTTGATGAACTGACCACTGAAACAGTCCCCGCAGGGGGAACCAATCTTGAAAAAGCTCTCCGGGTCGCTGAAAAAGCTTTCGCCGGTTCCGAAAGCAGCAACCGTGCGATCATACTTCTGACCGATGGTGAGGAAGTCCAGGGCAACACCCTGGCTGCCGCAGCAGAACTTAAAAAGAAAAAAATCCCCGTTTTCGCTGTGGGATTCGGCGATCCTGTCAACGGAGCGGTAATTCCTGTGGAAGAAGGAAAAAGTGCTCTTGTCAGAGACAGTTCAGGCAAGATCGTCACTTCAAAACTCAATGAAAAGATCCTCAGCCGTCTGGCACAGGAAACCGGCGGCATTTATGTGCGGACCACCGTTACCGATCCGGGCCTTGCCCAGCTGGAATCCGCCATTAACAATCTGAACCGTTCCGGCCGCAGTCAGAGCAAGCGGCAGATTCCCGTTGAGGAGTTTCCCAAAGCCCTGGGGATGGCTCTGGCGGCACTGGTGATGTTTCTGCTTCTGTCTGAAAGAGGAAATCTGCGGAAAAATATTCTTTTTCTTTTGATCGGTTTTCTTGTGTTGGGCGCGGGGCGTCCTCCTCTTGAAAAAAATGCAGCCGTTGCTCAGACTCCTCCTGCCATTGCTGAACCTGAAGATCCGGAAGCTCTTTACAATCAGGCATTGAAGCTCCAGGAAGCAGGAGATCCCCGTTACCGTGAACTTTACAGCAAAGTCCTGAGCCGGGTTCCGGTCAACTCACCTGCCGCAGTCAGAAGTTTTCACAATCTGGGTGCGGGAAGCCATCGGGAATGCCGCAAAAAACTTGACGATTCACGGAAACAGTTGGCTGCTCAGCAGTTGGATCAGGCTTTGCAGACATTGGGCGAAGCTGAAAAAATTGCCGCATCTGCCGAAGAACTTTATGGCCGTTCTGTTACGGCCCCCCGGCAGCTGCCTTTACACATCAGTGCCAATCTGACCCGCCTTGACCGGGACAGAAAAGCGATCCGGGAGTTGAAAAAAAGAATCGAAGATCTGAAAAAACAGCAGCAGCGAACTCAGAATAAAACCCGGCAGGCTCAGCAGAAAAATCAATCTCCCCCCACTTCTGACCAACAGCGCAAGGCGCAGCAGAATGCCATCGATCAGGCACGCCGCGAAAGTGAGAAACTTCAGCAGCAGGCTCAGAAAATGGAACAAAAAGAACTGGCTGATTCCGCCCGCAAAGCCGCAGAGGAACTGCAGAAAGCTTCTCAGGCCAAGGCAGATAAAAAAGACCGCAAAGCCAAGGAACATTTGAAAAATGCCGCTCAGGCTCTCGCCGGAAAGGAAGAAGGTTCTTCCGGTAAAGAAAAAGCTCCCGGCAAAGAAGAAAAACAGCCCGCTCAAAAACAGCCCGCCCCCGGTGAGCAGAGAGAGCCGCAGCAGAAAATCGACGGTAAAAAGAGTGCTGCTCAGCTTCTGGAACTGATGGGCGAAGAAGATAAAAAACTCCGTGATGCTATGAAACAGCGCAGAAATATGCGCAGAGTTAAAGTTGAAAAGGATTGGTGAAATAAAGATGAACACAGTGAAATATATTCTGCTCCTGATAAGTGTGTGCTTTTTTCTGAGAGCTGCGGGAGCTGACTTTGAGGCGGCTCTGGAACTCCGCAGAGGTGCCGTGCACCTGGGGGAATACATCCAGCTGGTGCTCCATTCGGACAAGCGGATCGACAAGATCGACTATCCGGCTGTCCCCACTGCTCAATGGGCAAAAAATATCCAGTCAAGCTCCAGCCGTTACATCAACGGCAAAGCCTCTTTTATGAAAACTTTGTATCTTGCTCCTGAAAAAGAGGGCGAGTATACGATTCCTCCTTTCAAGGTTTATTCCGGCAGTTCCTCCGTCCTGACAAAAAGCGTGAAAGTCCGTGTTCTTCCCCGGCCTGATCCCGTTTCTGAAGGAGGAAAGAGCTATAAAATTTCTGATGTGCTCAAAGGCAGCATCACCATATTTCCCCGCAACCGGGCAATTTATGCCGGTGAGGAAATGACGCTTCAATGTGATTTGCTGGTCGATGAACGTTTCAGCAATCAGGTGCGTCTTTCTTATTATCCTCAGTTCAGCAACGTTGGCAACGCTCTCTTTACCACCTGGGATGTCCGGGGCGGCGGCAAAGTCCGGTTCCGTCCGGAAGAACCTCAGCAGGTGGTGGAAAACAATAACACCTTTATCCGTTACCGTTTCACAGCCCTCTGCCGGGTGCTGAAGCCGGGGGCTTTTGATCCGGGAGTTTCCATCCGGGTCGGAATTGTTCAGCGTTCTTCCCGGCGCGAGGATCCTTTTGACGATTTTTTCGGAGATATGGGGGGCTTTTTCGGTTCTTCCCGGGTTGAAAATTATACGGTGGAATTTCGTAAAGCTCCGGCAGTTGAGATTCGTGCCCTGCCGCCTGTTCCGGCGGGGGCTGTCAGCACCTCGCTTGTAGGACAGTGGCAGGTGTCGGGAGTGCTTTCAGGTACTTCACTCCGTCAGGGGGAGGTGTGTGAACTGATATTGAGTTTCAAGGGCAGGGGAGCTGCGGGGGATTTTCAAGCTCCCAAAGTGGAGTTGCCGGGATTCCGGGTCTATCCTCCTGAAGTGAGTAAAAATCCGGGGCTTGTGACGGCCAAATATGCGATGATCCCTCTTGCTTTGGGGGAACAGGTCATCAAACTTCTTCCCTGCACCTTTGATCCGGAAAAGGGAAAGTGGCAAAGTACGGCTCTTGAATTCAAAACAGTCATAGCCAAAGGAGCTGTACCTGCCCCTGCCCCGGTACAGAAAAATTTTGCCGCTCCTGTGCAGAAAATTTCTCAGACTCCTGCTGCTCAGGAAGATACGCTTTTTTATCAGAAAAGTTCTTCCGGCAGCGTCGTCAAAGTGCCGCTTATGGCAAATTCACTGTGGCTGATCTGTTTTTGGGGATTGGTGTGCCCCATATTGGCAGTGGGAATAGAACTTCTTTTCCGCCGCAGAGAGAAACTGGAACGCTCGCCGGAACTGCAAAAGAAAAGAGTTATTGCCCGGGAGATCAAAGGTCTGATGATTGAACTGAAAAAAGAGGGAATGACACCGGAACTCCGCAGCCGTCTCGTCCCTTTGCTGGGAGAAGCGGCAGGGCTTTCAGCGGGAGCTTCCGCAAGTGAACTTGCCGAAGTAATGGATTCGGGGGAACTGCGTACTTACTTTTCCCGTCTTGACCTTGCCGGATTCCGTCCCGGCGGCGAGGCGGAAGAACCCGAATTGACCCCCGCTGCCCGGAAAGAGCTGTTGAAACTGCTGAAAAAACTTTCCTGTATTGCCGTGATGCTGGGAATTATGTGCAGTGCCGGTGCCGCCGGACTCAATGACAAATTCAATAAAGGCGACTTTGCGGGAGCTGCTGCAGATTACTGGAACGCTGCCCGGACATCATCGGGCTACCGCCCGGATATGCTTTATAACTATGGGAATGCCTGTTACCGGCAGAATAATCTTCCCGAAGCCCGCTGGGCTTTGACTCTTGCTGCTCTGCTCAAGCCCTGGGACGGTGAAATACGGGCCAATCTGCACCTTGTCAACGCTCAACTGTTCCAAAACAGTTCCGGGACGGGGGATTTCAGCAGTGCATTGCGGGAAATGCGTGACCAGATCCGTTACGATCATTACCTGCTGCTCGGAGCTTTTTTCTGGGGGATCTTCTGGCTGGTGTGGAGTTTCAGGCGGAAACTGTCTAAAGGCGTATTTTACAGTATTGCTGCTTTTCTTTTGTTCTTCTGCCTTCTTTGCTGTATCAGCTGTTTTGCACAGAAGCGAAGTACTTTTTCGCCCCGGCGGCTGATTATAACGGCAAATTCAGTACCCCTGCATTCCCTGCCCGGCCGGGAGCAGGGAGCTCCCGAAGCGGTGCTGACAGGAGGCAGTGAAGGAGAACTTATCCAGTATGACAACTCCGGTTTCGCCCGGATCAGGATCAACGGCCGTGAAGGCTGGGTGCCGACAGGTACATTCAAGCCCTTGCTGGGGCTGGAAAAGATGTGAAGTACAAAGATATTATGAGAGGCACAAGAGATTTCTCATAATATCTTTATGTTGGGGCTGCTGCCAAAACTCAAACAGTTTTCTGCCGCAGCTTCTTTTTATTCAGGGCGTATCCTTTTCCCGGGGCTGTGCGGATTCCCGGTTTGCTCACGTTATGTGTCTTCAGGAGAGAGATTCCGTACGGGATATGCTGAAAAACGAATAGGGGCATTATTCTGCAGGTAAATAAAGAGAATTACTTTTTCTTATGGGGGACGGTGGAAACCGCACCTTGATTTTTACGGTATTCCCGGGGTGAACAGCCGTAATGTTTGAGGAAAGCTGCTGAAAAGTAAAGTGGATCGCTGTAACCGCATCTGTCAGCTGTTTCCTTGATGGGAAAGGTCGTATTCAGAAGCAATTTTTCCGCATACTTCATCCGTACCTCAGTCAGGTAGCGGATGGGAGTCGACTCCAGATGGTATTTGAAAAGCCACTGGAGTTTTGTTTTTCCGCACTCTGCCGCCCGGCAGATTCGTTCAAGATCCATAGGGGAGCTGAAACTTGAGTTGATGAAATTGACCGCCCGCTGAAGTTCCGGCGGAAAGGAGCGTTCTTCCGCACTCTGGGATAAAAGGAGCAGCATTCTGTAAATCAGGCCGCAGCATTCCCTGATGGAGTCATTCTTTTTTTCTGAAAAAAGAGTAAAAAGAGCCCCGTAAAGTTCTTCAAACTCCTCATTGTGAAAGTTGCGGAGAACAGCGGCCTTGTCCAGATTCATTGCGGCCATATTGTTGGCAAGTATGGGCCCGGCGATGCCGAGAAAACGTTTCCGGCACGGCATTTTGTTCCCCGCGGAGAGCTTGGACTCCCCGGGAGGGATCAGAATGGCTGAACCGGCCGGGACGTGGAATCTTTCTCCACCGTAAGAGACAAACATCTCTCCTTCGTCAACGAGCTCAACATCCAGATAGACTGTTTGACTGTGGTGGACCCAGGAACCGGTCTGCCAGATACTCTTCCCGATAAAGTGCAGCCAGAGGTAAGCACTTTCTGCGGCAACGGGAAAAAATTGCAGAACGTGTTTTTCATTTGGAATATTTTTTTTACTCCAGCGGTCAAGATTCATTCTTTTCATAGTGCGGTTAATTTTACAGGTTTTGCGGGTTTTATTCTATAATTTACACCGTTTTACCCCTTGTTTCAACTCTGAATCGCGGATATATTTAAAAAGTTTCAAAAATTCCAACACAGGAGAGTCTCTATGAAAATCCCCGCCTTCCTTATTATTGCATTTTTCTCCTTTCTGCTTTCTGCAGCCCCCAGGCTTCAGAACAAACTTCAATTGCCGGGAGTTATTTATGCTGTCCCCGGAATCGAATGCAACATCTACTTTGAAAACACCTTTCTGACCATCAATCCGGCCAATTTCGCCTTTGAAGTCAAGTGTGCCAAGGGCCGCTGTGACGAAAAAAGATGGCGGTTCACCCCGAAAACGACAGAAACCGGCAGCTATGATCTTACGCTGCGGGTCTTTGACGATGAGGGAATCGTCGCTGAACGCACGGCCAAAGTGGTGGTCGTGCCGGCAGATTCCGGAAAAGGCCGGGAACTTTCCCTGCTTCTTGTGGGGTCAAGCAATATTGCTCATCAGCACGCTTTCCCGCGCCACATCTATTCGCTCTTTCAGACACCGGGCAATCCGGCATTGAAGATGATCGGCGAAAACGGTCCTGCCGACTCAAAAGCTGTCCGTCACGAAGGTTACGGCGGCTGGACTTACAAACTTTTCACTTCTGCCGGCAGAAAAAGGGTCAAGGGCCGCGGTTCCAATCACCGTGAAAATCCTTTCTGGAACTTCAAAACGGCTTCACTGGATTTTCCGGCCTATTTCAAAAAGAACAATTCCGGGAAATCTCCCGATTTCATCATTGTTTCCCTGGGGGGCAACGATACCTTTATCTGGGATGATACCAACATCGACAAAGCTCTTGCAGAGCTCCGGGACAGGATCAGGATCTTTGTCAGTGCGTTGCGTAAAGCTGCTCCCGATGCCGTTATCGGACTCAATCAAATGGAATACTGTTCCAAATCCCAGGATGCTTTCGGCAAAAATTACGGTACGCTCCAGACCCGGTGGCAGACCAGAAAAAATCTTTTCAAGTACCGTAATATGCTGGAGGAATTTGTCAAAAGCAGCGGAGACAAAAAACTTTTTGCCATTCCCATCTACATTGCCATCGACAACGAAAACAATGTTGTCCGGCAAAAAGAATCTGCCAACGCCCGTAATAAAACAAAAGTGCTGCGCGATGCCAACGGACTTCATCCTCTGCCTGCCGGATATCAGCAGACGGCTGATCTCGTTTATGCCTGGATCAAATATCAACTTACCCAAAGTAAATAAATTAAAGGAAAATCGTATTATGAAATTCTGTCAGACAAAGAGCCCCTTCTCCTGCCGGAAGATTTCTTTTGCTCCGGCATCTTTCGCCCTGATCGAACTTCCGGTAAGCAAAACCTGGCAAATATGTATTTATGTTTTACGGAAAATTGCCTCTTGCCTTAATATTGGCCATTGCAATTCTGCCAAATGCGGGATTGTCGGTTTTGCAAATGCAAAAACGGCAATCCACCAAAAGTTTTTGGCAAGGATGGATGGGGCCCGGGGAAGGAAGGGAGAACCTTTCTTCAAAAAGGGTTCCCTTCCTTCCCCGGCTCCTTTCACCTTGATAGAACTTCTTGTAAGCAAAACTTGTCAAATATGTGTTTATTTTTTGCGAAAAATTGCCTCTTGCCTTGATATTTGCCGTTGCAATTCTGCCAAATGCGGGATTGTCGGTTTTGCGGATGCAAAAACGGCAATCCACCAAAAGTTTTTGGCAAGGATGGATGGGGTTCGGGGAAGGAAGGGAGAACCTTTTTTCAAAAAGGGTTCCCTTCCTTCCCCGGCTCCTTTCACCTTGATAGAACTTCTGGTCGTAATTGCCATTATTGCTATTCTGGCTGCTATGCTGCTGCCCGCTTTGCAGCAGGCAAGAGACCGTGCCAAAGTCACCCAGTGTCTCAATCAGCACAAACAAATCTATCAGTACTGGTTTTTCTATGCCTCAGAGAATAAAGAGTATCTGCTGCCGGATATAATCAAAAAAAGCGATGTACCGGAAAGCAGCCACGAATATTGGGCTTTCTATATGAATAAAGGCGTAAAACCCAGGCCGCTGCTCAATGAAAAAAAGTGGAACAACTGGCTGGCTGCGACCAAATTGTTCAAATGTCCTCTTGATTCAAACAGATCGACTGCATTGGCTGCTATGAAGAGAACCGTGGGGCTGACAGCTTTCAACCGGGCAATGGTTTACAGCAGTATCGGCTACAATGCCAATCTGGGAAGCAATGCCAGAAATTTCAAGCAGAACATTCAGAAACTTTCCGGCTTCAGAAAAAATGTTGCTCAAACGATCATTTTCGGAGACAGCTGGAAAACAGCAACAATGAATATTGCCTTGGGGAACGGAGATTCCGGAAAACGGCAGCTCATCAATGGAACCGATCTTGACACGGGAATAAATGCTTCGCACGGCCGGGGGTACAACGCTTCTTATGCAGACGGCAGTGTTAAAAATTCATCCTTTGTCTGGATCACCGATGCCGCCAACAATAATCTTGCAGTTTGGAACACAGACAATCCCCTGATCCAGTTCAAAAAAGGCAATGCCCAATAACGGAATAAAAAAGGAAAAAGTGTTATGAAATCAGTTTTTAATTTGCTTTTGCTTTCTGCTGCTGTTGTACTTCAGCTGCAGGGGGCTGAGATCATCAATCAAAAAAATATGCGCCTTGATTTTGGCAAAGCACGCCCCTACGTACAGCAGAAACCCTTTTTTGAAGTGGATTTCGGCAAAGATCCCGGCGTGTGGGATTTGAAGAGCCGTTTCAACTACCAGAATCTTGTCACTATGGATACTGCCGGTGCCCTTTTCGGGGAAAAATGTTTTCAAGTCTACCGGAACGACAGCAAACCCAATACCGATACCTGGTGGCAGATTTCCACCAAATCTTTCCCTTGCAATGTTCCTGCGGGCCCCGTGGTGATCGCCGTGACTGCCGCCACGTCGGAAGATATGGAACGGAGCAGTTCCGGAGGGAAACCCTGCGAGATCGTCTGGTGTGACGGCAAAGGGAAGATCCTTTCAACATCTCCTTTTGTGTTCAACAATTATGCCCGTGAATTCACCCTTGCGCAGACACCGGGGATGGTTCCCGCCGGAACAGAAAGTTTCAAGATCCGTCTGGGATTTGACACCCCGAATATTACAAAAGGGACTTACTTTGCTGTCAAGTCTCTTGCTTTGATTTCCACTGCAAAAAAGGTGCAGTACGTCAAAAGTTACAGCTATGAAACATCCATTCTCTCTGCCGGAAACGGGAAAATTTCGTGGAAATCTTCCACCCCTGCCGGTACATCCGTCAAGATCGCCGTCAGCACCTCTCCCGACAACAGGAACAAAAGCGGTTTTCCCGTCAAGTGGAGCAAATTCGGCAAGGAATTTGACAAAGAATTCACCGTCAAGCAGCCCTGGGTGAAACTGCGTATCACCTGTTGCACAGCCAACGGCCAATATCCTGAATTGAAAGAACTCAACGTAGGCGGGCGCAGGATCACCCATTTTCAGCTTCCCCGTGAAACTGCCGTTCCGCTGGTGGAAAATCTTTCCTCTGCGGGTCCCACTCCGAACGCCAAATGCGATGTAAAGCTGCGGATCACCTGTCCCACTCCCATCCACTGGGGATCCCTCAAAGTTGTCATTGACGGCAAAGATGTCACTCCTGCTCTGAAACGCAGCGGCGATATCGTTACTTACAAAACCCCTCTCCCCTATACACCCGGCAAACATACCATCAAGGTTTCCGTGAGCAATATCAAAGGCATTGTCAGCAACAACACCAAATATCTCATCATCGGCAAACACCGCAGTCCGGGGACTCCGAAAACCACGCTCCGGGATGACGGAGTTACCCTTATCGACGGCAAGCCTTTCTTTCCCATCGGTATTTTCGGAGTCACCAGATGCGACTTCAATAATAACGACTACGAAAAGTGTATGCAGGATTTGAAAAAAACCGGCTTCAATCTGCTGCACACCTACGACAGAATCAACTGCCCCGACGGTGATCTGTATGTGGCGACTGCACGGAAATACGGTTTCAAACTGTGGTTTGAAGGGCGTGATCCTTTCAAGCGGCAGCTGTTGAAGAAACACATCAAAAATCCCGCCATTCTGGCCTGGTATCTGGGGGACGATACATCGGATTACACCTATCCTGCAAGATTTATCGACCTTTACGATGCTTCCCGTTCTGTGGACGGTTCCCGCCTTACCTGTCAGGCGGACGGCCCCGGAGCTCACAGAAAGGTCTCCCAGTACCGGGATTTTGTTTTGGGCAGTGATGTTTTTATGCCCGAGATCTACCCCTGCCAGCGGCAGACGGATGTTGACCGGGGCAAATCAGTTGCCCAGATCATCCACGAAATGGAGATCTGCCGCTATGATATTGCAGTCAGCGGCACACAGCGTCCCCGTGCTCTCTGGCCGATCATCCAGTATTTCTATTCCACCATCGGAGACAATCACTTCCGCGGCTGGCTGCGTTTCCCGGACAAGGCTGAACTCCGGGCTATGAGTTATGCTGCCATTGTCCACGGCGGTCAGGGGCTTATCTGGTACAGCTACGGCAAAAAAGCGTTCAAAGGGGAAAAAGTCGGAGCTTTCGGAGCCAGCAGTACTCCTGAGCGGTGGCAGATTATGTCTGACCTCACCAAAGAATTTCAGCAGCTGACACCTGTTCTTGTTTCCCGAACCCCGGATGTTCAGCCTCCGACGCCCCTTGTGGTTTCCGGTCCTATGCAGGATTATTACGGCAGACCCGCTGTCAGCTGCCTGCTGAAAAAATATAACGGAAAGAGTTACCTTATTGCTGTTAATGCCGCATTCAAAAATGTTACCGTCCAATTCACTCTGCCCGGTATGAAGCAGGGAAAAGTTCTTTTTGAAAACCGGTCTGTCACCGCAAAGAACGGTGTCCTGACCGATAAATTCAAACCCTATGATGTCCACGTTTACGAATATTGATCCCTATGAAAGATTGTCACATTCATCTGATGCCCCTGATCGGGCCCGAAGATTCTCCCGAAGTATTTATGAACAAAGCTGCCGCTGCCGGAATCGACGGCGGAAGCGTAATGAGTTTGCCGCCTGAGTCCTTCCGGCCGGACCCTGAACGCTCCCAGCATTGGAAAGACCGCCTCGAGGGAATCTTGGAATACACCTCAAAAACGCCGGGATTCCGCCCTTTTTTCTGGATAGATCCTCTGGAAAATGATATTTATGAGCAGATCGCCTTTGCTGCTTCTTCCGGGATCACCGGGTTCAAGTGTATTTGCAACCACTGTTATCCCAAAAGCTGTCTGAAACAATTTTCCGCTGTGGCGGAAACCGGTCTGCCCATCCACTTTCACAGCGGCATACTCTTTGATCATTATGCCTCCAGTGATTTTGTACGTCCTCTGGCTTTTGAACCCCTGCTGGAGATCAAAAATATCAAATTCGCCCTCGCTCACGTGGGAAATCCCTGGGTGGATGAATACATATTGCTCTATGCCAAGTTTCAGGCGGCTATGCGTAATGTTCCGGGAGCCCGGAAACTGCGTATGTTTATCGACCTGACTCCCGGAGTGACCAAAGTCCGCCGCAAAGATATGTTCCGGATGCTGCTTCTTTCAGGATATGCCAATTGCACCCGGGATATCTTGTGGGGGACAGATTGCCGGATCAATAATTATGACACCGCAAAAGCCTCTTTCTGGCTGAATTATGACCGGCGCATCATCGAAGAAATAAGGCAGGAGTGTCAGGAAAATCCGGGATTTTTTCCGCAGCTTGACGAAAATCTCTGGGAAAAGATCACCGAGACGAATTTCAAGGAATTTTACGGAGAATGAGCTTCTTGAAAAAATGGCTGACGGTGCTTCAAGCCGGAGCCTGGGGAACATTTATGCTCCAGGGGGCAGAGGCCGGGGTGCAAGGTTTTCCTCCGCTGAAGTCGCCTCCTGCGGTCTTTGCCGTTGAAGATCATTATCAGGTATTGGTGACAACAGGGAAGCCTTCTCTCGTCCGGCTCCGGGTGGGGGAAAATTTTTACACCGGCCATATCAATGGTGTCCGGCCCAGTTCCCGCAATGTCCATCGGTTCCGGATCCCTATGACGGAACTGGACAAAGCCGGCCGGTATACTGTGTATTGCAGGCCGCTTCCCGTAAGAGTACCCTATATGCTGAAGGTCAGGATTTATGAAGAAGTGAGCAAAAGTTATGATTTCTGTAAACTTCCGCCTGACGGGATCCGGATCTTTCACCTGGCCGATACCCACGGCCGGATCGAACAACCCGCCCGGAATGCACTCGGTTCGGGGAACTTTGATCTGCTCATACTCAACGGCGATCTGGTGGAAACTTCCGGCGAAAAGCAGAGCCTTGAAAATCCAGCAGTTCTGGCCGGAAAAATCACCGGAGGGCGCATCCCCGTCATCTACGCCCGGGGAAACCACGAGTTGCGGGGGCCCTGGGCTGAGGAAATACATAACTGGGTCCCTCAGGCAGACGGAAAACTTTATTATGAAGTAAAACTGGGGTCTCTCTGGTGTATGGTCCTTGACGGCGGAGAAGACAAGACAGACACTCATCCCGCGTACGGTAATACGATAGAGTGCAGTGCTTACCGCCGGGAACAGCTTGAATTTATCAGAAAAAGAGCCGAATTAAAAAATCATATTGCACCATCAGTCAGATACAGAGTTGTCATCTGTCATATTCCTTTTCCCCGTTATGTGGGAAAAAATGCTGCTGATGAAGAAAATTGCCGCTTTACTATATATGGTGAATGGGGGGAGCTGCTGAAAAAATTGTATGCTCCCCAACTGCTTCTGAGCGGTCATACTCACAAATTCGGCATTGAAAATGAGCCGGGATTCCCTATGCCTGTTGTTATGGGGGCAAGATTCGACAAGAAAGCCGACCTTGTTTCAGGGGCACGTATAACTCTTGAAAATGATAAGGCAAAGATTGAGTTTACAGACCCTCAAGGTAAGAGTATGGAAAAATCAACACTGATGCTCTGAAGATTAAAGAGACAAAAGTGCAAAATTCTTTAAATTTGAGCTTGTATTTTGAAAAAATGCGGTGTATATTAGAAAATCGTCACTGATGCTTGACCTCAACGCTCAAACAAAAGTGATGAGGCTGATAAAAAAGTTTGAAAAAACTTTGAAAATCGATTTGACAAACACTTTGAAGTGTGGTATATTAAGAAATGTTGCGTCTTTCAGGGGCTTGCTCCTGATGAGCAACAGTGCTGATCAAACTTCAAAAAAAGTTTGAAAAAAATTAATAATCCGGCTTGACAAACACGAAAAGCTGTGATATATTAAGCAACCGTCAAATTCCTCGAGAGTTTGACAGCTGATTGAAAATTGAATAGTGCGATGTGAACCTT
>SUWB01000034.1 GCA_015061745.1 Lentisphaerota bacterium
TGTCCTAACACTGCCATATTATGTTCTTGAGGATTCATGATTTTCTCCTTTGGATTGTAGCAGAGAAAAAGGTAGCATGAATCCTCTTTTTTGTCAAATCAGAAAAATTTTATGGGATATCTGTGCATTTTAACAGTTGTTTTGTTTCCTCCACTCCATTGAACATTAGTACATCAATTATTGACAAATATGGGACAAATTCATTTTTGTACTGCTTATAGCAAATTTGATCCGTTGCTAAAAATGAGAGTTTAATACCATTTTGAGCAAAAATTTCTTTGTCATACAATTCGGTACCACCGATGGCATTATAATATACAGTAGCGTGAAGGTTTTTACAAATATCCAAAACTTTATCTTGTGCACGAAGATCAGTATTTTTTTCCACATCGCGTGATGAAAGAAGAATATTGGTATTCATTCCCAAATGTTTTGCAATTGATCTGATTTGAAATTCAAGCAATCCACTGGCATATTCATAGTCAGACAATATAATAGATTCGAGCAATGGCATAGTTTCATCATAAAAGGCCGCTTTTTTATAAGCACTGTCCAGAGATTTAATTAATTTCTCAAATGATTTCCGGTCTGTTGAAAGTTGGACATCTTTGATCAAAACATAAGAACTGGCTCCCACGGTCGGAAGGTTGAAATATCTTGCTTCGCCGTTGATCAAGATGCGGTTTCGATTGATCCAGCCATTTTTGATAAATGTGACATCATCATAAATCACATAAGTATCCACCGCATTCATCAGTTGCCAATAACCGATATAAGGAAAAAAATACGGTTGCATAATGCCTAATTTCACAAAACTGCCTCTTTTCGAATAATATTAATTATTCACTTGGAATTTGCCAGTCCAAGAGGAACTTTTCAGCCCTTTACTGCGCTGAAATTTTTACCGGACAGCAGTAATTCAAAGTATATTATCAATAGCCTTGCACAAGCCGTCAAAAATCAGCTGTTGCCCCTCTGAATTGGGGTGCATACCGTCAGGCAGAAGTTTGACCAATTCATCATTATTGGCTGCGGCTTTGCGGAAAATCGTGTTGACATCGACGACAGAAATCTCTTTTTCTGCCATAAGTTTTTTGGCTGCTGCGATGAATTGATCGATCATAAAGTTGAAGCCGTTGGAAAGATAAGGTTCTCCGCCGTAGTAAGGTTTCAAGCCCTCAACCAGTACCATAGGGGGCGGTGTGAAAAAAATCAGCTTCCCCCCTTGTTTGCAAACTTCATCAATGAAAAATGTAAGGTTGCTGATGTATTCTTCAATAGTAAGACGGGGTGTCGTTTTTTCTTTCCAAACGTCGATTGCGGCATCGTTGCAACCAAAAGAAAATATAACAAGATCGGGTTTTTCGGCCAGCACATCAGTTTCAAAACGTTTCTTTGCCAGATTGGTATCATTGCCGCCTACGCCTTTATTGACGATCCTGTGTTGAGGATACTTTTGAGCGATCATTTCTGAAGCAACGACAATATTTTTACGCAGAGCGGTAATAGAGTCTCCGAAAAAAAGGATTTTTGCCATTTTTATCCCTTTGTATTTTTGTTTGTTTGCTGTCCCTGATAAAATATACTTCCGGGAGATAGTTTTGTCAAGCTCTTTCAAGAAAATGCGGATATTGAATTTGAAAAAAGTTTTGAAAAATGCTATATTATAGGGCTGTGATATTTCCAAAAAAGTGAAATATCGTAAAAATCATTATCCGGAGCTCCAGGTGAATTCCCGTGAAAATCGGGAGCTGTCGTGCAACCGTGAGCCAGTGACCATTCTGGTAAGTCGGATCCCTGCCGGATACAATTGTGCACGTAACACAAAAGAAAGAACAACACCCCTATGACATTCTTTACGGATGCCCGTCGTGGTGCGGCTTGGCTGCACCGTCATTCCCTCAAACAGCAATTTTTTGACGATTCTGCGGAAAAACATAGCGTCACTTGTCAAATATGTGTCTATGTTTTGCACAAAATTGCTCCTTGCCTTAATATTTACCGTTGCAATTCTGCAAAATGCGGGATTGTCGGTTTTGCAAATGCAAAAACGGCAATCCACCAAAAGTTTTTGGCAAGGATGGATGGGGTCCGGGGAAGGAAGGGAGAACCTTTTTTCAAAAAGGGTTCCCTTCCTTCCCCGGCTCCTTTCACCTTGATAGAACTTCTTGTCGTGATTGCTATTATTGCCATATTGGCCGGAGTTCTGCTCCCTGCATTGGGAAAGGCCCGGGAAAATGGAAAAAGTATCAATTGTACCGGCAATGTCAAGCAATTGACTATGGCTAATCTGCTTTACAGTGACGGCAATAAAGGTTTTTTTGTTCCTTATGCCAGAGATATGCTCAGTTTTAATAAACAGCGGTGGTGCGGAACGACTGAAACTTCAAGCAGTCAGGGGGATTCTGCGGTATATGACCTTTATACTTCACCCTTGACTCCCTACATAGGAACGCTGAGTGGAATTACACATTGCAGCAGTTTGATTTCACCGCCAAAGAGTTTTGAAAAGAATTGCGGCGGCTACGGATATAATGTGCTGGTCGGGACTTTGTATGCAGGGGAGTATTCAGTGGAAAGTTTTTCTTCCGGCTGCTCCGCAAAACGGATGAAAAATGCCGGAAAAAAGATTATGTTTGCAGATTCCGGTATTATGGTCGACGATAAGGGCAATTGGAGTTCCCGGCCCACCCGGCACGGATACAGTGCCAGTATTGAAGCTCCGGGAGATGAGGGTGGCTGGCTCGCCAATCCTACGATGCACTTCAGACATAACAAAAGGGCTGTGATCTCTTATTGTGACGGCCACGTCGGGAGTTCTCCTCTTATAGACTCTGCCTATGGGGATGAAAAGTATCTTTTGGGACATCCCTGTGCCAATACGAATGAAATGCGTAGAGAAATTTTTGATCCCCGCTATTGAGTTTGTAATGAAAAAAGGTGAAATAATAATGAAAATTCTGTTTGTATTTCTTTTTATACTGATACTTTCCGGTTGCGGCAAAAAACAGGTCAAGACTGATCCTGTTGTTGAAGCGGAGATGAAAATTCCAGTAACTTGCATCCGGTGCCGTCAGACTGCACCGCGTATTTCCTATCGGCGTGTGAATCAGGTTTTGGTGCAGTGCACCAGGTGTCAAAAGATTTTCACTACTCTGAAAAAAGGACGGTAAGAAGAAGAAAAAAATCTTGACTGTCGCTGTTCTTTCTTTGCGTTATGAGCAGGAAAAGCAGCGGCTTTTTTGTAATCTGTGTGCGGCAGACTTGAAAAATTTTACAGTTTGCTATATATTATGCCGATCAAAAAATTTATTTATTCATAATTAAAGGAAGGTATATTTATGAATATTGTTGCGGATTATGCGGAGAACTTCTGGAGTATATTTTCAGCAATGGCACCGTGGCTGCTTTTCGGTTATCTTGCTGCCGGAGTTATTGCATATTTTCTGAAACCGGAGCAAGTCAAAAAACATCTGGGGGGCCAAGGGATCAAAGCGGTATTAAAAGCTGTGTTTATCGGTATTCCTTTGCCCGTTTGTTCCTGCGGCGTCATTCCCATAGCCACGGCGTTGCGGGATGAAGGGGCCGGCAAAGGAGCGACCGGAGCATTTTTTATTTCCACGCCGCAAATCGGTGTGGACAGTGCGATCGTTACGGGAAGTATGCTGGGCTGGAGTGCTGCTGTTTTCCGGGCGGTTACGGCTTTTATTTCCGGGATCACCGGAGGGATGCTGATTTCGCTCTTGTGCAAGGAAACTTCAGCGCCTCAGGAAGAAAAAAAGAAATCCTGCTGCTGTTGCTGCTGTCATTCAAAAAAGGTTGTAAAAGAGGGGCAGAATCCCCTTGTTTTTATGCTTTCTTACGGTTTCTTGCGTATGATGAAAAGCACCGCGCCTTCTCTGCTGCTGGGTATGGCAATAGCCGCTTTGATCCGGCAGCTTGTTCCGGAAAACTTCGGAGCTGAATATCTTTGCGGCAGTATTTTTCTTGAATTTGCAGTTGTATTGATTTTTTCGATTCCCCTTTATGTTTGTTCAAGTGCCTCAGTTCCGGTGGCACTTGCTCTGATACTTAAAGGCTTTTCACCCGGGGCTGCCTTGCTGTTTTTGATTGCGGGGCCGACGATCCACAGTGTTTCCATTACCTCTATGCGGCAGATCATCGGAACAAAAGCAATGCTGATCGCTGTGGGAACGATCGCTTTCTGGGCTGTTATGGCGGGCGTTATTGTCAATGCGTTCAACATTCCTGTCAATACAGCTGTCTCTTATATATCTTCATCCGGAAACTGTGCCGTTTTGAAAACGGTTTGCGGCATCGTACTTGCGCTTTTGGTCTGCCGGGCATTGGCAGCAAGGTATCTTGAGAAACATCCAATAAAGAAATAATAATTATTGAAATACCTGTTCTTACAACAGAGTCCGGAAAAGGGCTCTGTTTTTTTGTGTCAACAAAGGGAAGGGGGATTGTCAAAGAATGAACAATGAATAGTTTTTTTGTTTAAAACAAAAAAATGGCTCCGGCGCTTGGGCTCGAACCAAGAACCAAGTGGTTAACAGCCACCTACTCTACCATTGAGCTACGCCGGAGCATCTGATACTCTTAAATGGTACACCCAAAGGGATTTGAACCCCTAACCTTCTGGTCCGTAGCCAGACGCTCTATCCAATTGAGCTATGGGTGCACGTTTTAGTCTTTGTTGAACGTTGTCATCATTGACTATGTTCCTAATATACACCCGGAAAAACAACTTTTCAAGTAAAAATTTGAAAAAAATGTTGATTTTTTTGAAAAAAAGTGGTATTTTATGCAATGCGACACTTCCGGCAGGAAAAAAAGAGTTCTCTGCGGGGAAAAATTTGTCGGGAATTGACTTTGAAGTTGAAAATTTGCTCCTTTGCAGATCACAGAGGTTTTTATATGAAATACTTTATCCGTACTTACGGCTGCCAAATGAATGAGAGAGATTCTGAAGCGATCGGTGCCGCTTTGGAAGCTGCCGGATTTACCAGAGGAACTGAAGAAGATGCTGATTTGCTCCTTTTTAATACTTGCAGCGTCAGAGATGCCGCCGAACGCAAGGCAAAAGGAAAAATCGGCTATATCCGCAAACTGAAACAGAAAAATCCCAACCTTATTATAGGCGTGACCGGTTGTATGGCCCAGCGGCTGGGGGAAGAGCTGCTCAAAGAACTTCCTCACCTTGATTTTGTTCTCGGTACCGGCCAGATGCAGCGGCTCGTCCCTCTTGTGAATGAAATCGCCCGGGATCGCGTCCGCCGGGTCGAAACGGAACCGTCAGCTGAAGTCCTTGAAAGTATGGGCGGGCACGATGCCGCTCCTTCCTGGCACGGTCAAATCGCCATTACCCGGGGGTGCAACCGCTTTTGTTCCTATTGTATTGTCCCCTATGTCCGGGGACGTGAGATCAGCCGGACAAGAGAATCCATTATGGCTGAAGCACGGGCACTGGTGGATAAAGGCGTCCGGGAAATTATGCTCTTGGGACAGAATGTGGCCGCTTACGGCCTTAACGGAGATACCCGCCCTCCTGCCAGCGGTCACTCTCCCTTTGCAGAACTCCTTGAGGAAATGAATGAGATCCCCGGATTGCTCAGGATCCGTTTCACTTCTCCTTACGTCAGCTATTTCAATGACCGGCTGATCGGGGCTTTGAAAAATTGTTCAAAAGTCTGCCATAATATTCATTTACCGCTGCAATCCGGTTCCGACCGCATCCTGAAAGCGATGAACCGGCAGTATACGGCCGAAAGTTTCCTTGCCAAAGTGGATGAAATCCGCAGTGCCATTCCGGATGTGACATTTTCCACCGATGTGATCGTCGGATTCCCGGGGGAAGAAGAGAGCGATTTTCTTATGACAAGGGATGTGATGAACAAAGTGGGCTTTGAACAGGCCTATGTCTTTAAATATTCACCTCGCCCCGGAGCGAAATCAGCCCTTCTGGCAGATTCCGTTCCCGAAGAAATCAAAGAAGAACGCAATCAGATCCTCTTGGGGGATCTTAAAGAAAGAGTCGTAAAAAAACTTAAAACCCTCAAAGGAGAAACTGTGGAAGTGCTCCTTGAAGGTGTCAGTGCCAGAAATGCCCAGCGGTGGAGCGGCCGTACATCCACAAGTTTTGTGGTGCACTTTGAGCCTGATGCTCAGTGTATTCCCGGGATCTTGCGCCGGGTGAAAATCACTCAGGTCAACACCGTGTCACTCTTTGGCGAATTGCTGCCTTAATGATTCCGCCCGGGCCCGAAGGGTTTTCTTTTCTCCCTGAGGATAAAAGAAGATTTTTGCCTCTTTTTCAAGCAGGGAAAGGGCTTCTTCCGGGCGGCCGAGCTGTATTTGCCAGTCGGCGTAACGGAGTACGATGGGCAAATTGAGTTCATTATAACGCCAGGGACGGTGTTTGAAGTAAAAAAGACAATCATTGAGAGCTGATTCAAGATCGTGAAACTCCAGTGCGTGCAGGTTTGCCAGCATCAGAGTTATTTCCGGTGAACCTTTGTGGTTTTGCCGTACTTTCAGGAGTTCAAGTTCTGCTTCTTCAAAGCGTCTGCGGGCAATAAGCCCCTGCTGATGAGAGAGAATGGGGGGAGCTTTTTTCAAAAAACGCCGGGGATACAAAAGAAAGTCGATCAACGAAGCTGCTGCCGGACCGGAATAAAGCAGGGCTGTGACCAAACCGTAAAGATAAAGAGCCGCCAGAAGAAAAAAGCCGCCCAGGATGACTTCCAGCGGATTATCTGCTTTGAACATCTGAATAAAAATGTACACCGGCAGTGCCGCATGCAGTATTGTAACGATGATTCGCAGAGATACAGATATTAATGACATAAACAGCCTTTCTGAAAATATCCGGATGAAGTTGATACTTCCCTTAATATACATTGCAATATTTCTGATGTCAAAAAAGTTTTTACATTATTTTTCTTGATAATTCACTGCCGGTGTACTATATTAACAGCAGAAATATGATGTGGAGGAACGGCGGTGAAAGGTGAATATGCAGGGCATCTGCCCGCAAGTGATCCGATGTTCGGTTTTTTGCGGGAATCTATTTTTCCGCAGCTCGGGAGTGACTGTTCTGAAGGAGTGAGAGTTTTCAGAACAAACGGCTCCAATGCCGTTTATATTTATGAAGACCGGAAAAGCTGTAAAAGTGTTGTCGGCAAATTTTTCCGTTCCGAACACAACAGAGATTACGATCTTGCCCGGCAGCGTTTGAACAGAGAGTATGACAATATCGGCCGTTTTTCCTCTTATTTGGGTAAAGAACATCACGTTGCCCGGGTACTCGGACGTAATGAGGCGTTGAATTGCCTGCTGGTGGTGGAATATTGCCCGGGACTGCTGCTCGATCAGATCATCTGGCGGAGTGTCGCAGAAGCCGATCCTGTGCTGCTCAAAAGAAAACTTGGGGCTTTGGCAGATTTGCTTGTGACGGTACACAATAAATCTGCTTCAGGAGTCCGGGTCGATTCTGATCCGGTGTGTTCTTATTGCAATGCCCTTGTCGGGGAGCTGCGGGGATTGTTTGCCCCCGGAGAAAGGGAATGGTTTGAAGGGCAAATCGGACTCTGGCACCGGGATCCTGTTATGGAAGAAGATAATCAGGTGTTGGTACACGGAGATGCAACGCCTTCCAATTTCGCTTTCGGAGAGGGCAGGGCGGTTTTTGCATTTGATATGGAACGGGTCCGCTATGCAGACCGCTGCTTTGATGTCGGACGTATTGCAGGTGAATTACAGCATTTCTTTATGCGTACTGTTCACGATCCCTGGGCCGCTGAGGAGTTTATTCATCATTTTTTGCAAGAGTATTCCGGACATTTTCCCGACAGAGAAGCGGCTTTCAAAGCTATTACCCGCAGACTTCCTTTTTATATGGGAGCAACTTTACTGCGGATCGCACGCAATTCCTATCTGGAAAAAGAGTACCGCAGAGTTCTCATTGAGGCTGCCGGCAGGTGTTTGAGGAGGGAATGATGAAGTTCAAAGCACTTTTGTTTGATATTAACGGAACTGTCTGCAATATCCTGACATCTGAAGATGATGAAAATCTTTACCGGGTAACCGCAAATTATCTGTGGTACAGAGGGGTGAAAATATTGCCCGGTGAATTGAAAAAACGTTACCTTGAACTGAATCGGCAGCAGAGAAAAGAAAGTCCTGAAACCTATCCGGAATTTGATGTGGTCAAGATATTTCAGGTCGTGATCGAACAATACCGGGGAAGTGTTCGTGCCTCGCATACCCTTGCTGTTGCTGCTGCAACTCTTTTCAGAGCAGCGTCTCTTTTTCGCCTTGAGCTTTATGAAGGGGTGAACGAAGTCCTCTCTGTAATGAAAAGGCATTACCGGTTGGGAGCTGTGTCTGACGGGCAGAGTTTATGGGCCGCACCGGAAATGAAAATGACCGGGTTGAACCGTTTTTTTGAATTTTCAGTCGTTTCCGGAGATTATGGATTCCGCAAGCCTGACAGCAGAATGTTTGAACTTGCCTTGACCCGGCTCAGGCTTGACAAAAGTGAGGTGATTTATGTGGGAAATGATATGTACCGGGATATCTGGGGAGCTTGCAATGCCGGATTGAAAACCATTTTTTTCAAATCCAATCAGGGGGAGCAGGCCTTTGCCGGGGCTGACCCTGACTATATTATTTACAACTTTAATGAACTTCCTCAGGCAGTGGAATTTCTGGAAAATAAAGGAACTTGATTGTATGCGTTATGAAAAAGTGATCCGGGGAATCTTTCTCAACCGTCCCAACCGTTTTATCGCTGAAGTTGAAGTAAATGGTCAAATTGAACGTGTCCACGTCAAAAACACCGGACGCTGCCGGGAACTCCTTGTACCGGGCTGCTGCTGCTTTTTAAGCGATTCCGGCAATCCGGAACGTAAGACCCGGTACGACTTGATCGCTGTTCAAAAAGGGAATTTGCTTATCAATATGGATTCTCAAGTTGTAAACAGTGTGGCAGAGGAATATTTGAAAAAGGGAACGCTTTTTTCAAAAGATGCTCTCATCCGCCGTGAGGTGACTTACGGTAAATCCCGCTTTGACTTTTATATAGAAGACGGAGCAAGGAAAATTTTTCTTGAGGTTAAAGGAGTGACTTTAGAAAATGAAGGAATCGTCTCTTTTCCTGATGCCCCCACGGAAAGAGGCGTTAAACATCTGAATGAGTTGATCAGTGCGGTGAAAGATGGTTTTGAATGTTATGTGTTCTTTGTCATTCAGATGAAAGGCGTCAAATCCTTTTTTCCAAACGATGTGACCCATCCTGAATTCGGAGAAACTCTGAGAAGGGCTGAAAAAAATGGCGTCAGGATCCTCGCTATGGATTGTCAGGTCACCCCCGATACTCTGATAATCGCAGAGCCGGTGAAAATCTGCCTTTGAAACCGGAAAGAACGCTTGAAAATAATTTTTTCGTGTGCTATATTACCGCAAAGATCATATTTTAAATTTGATAAAATAAGATATTACATTAAAATTTAAGTCATTGAAAATCTTTTTACAAAACACTATATTAGTTCACAGATGCACACCATTTGTCAATCAGGAACTGAAAAATGAAACATATTGCCGCGCAGTATTTTCTCAATACTGATCTCCGCAAAGAGGAACTTGAAGAACAAGGTGAAATGCTTTGCGATACCGGTTATGAAGAAATCTATCTTCACGCCCGCGCCGGAATGAAGACACCATACCTTTCCAAACAGTGGTTTGAAGCACTTCAGACAGTAACAGAGGTCCTTAAAAAGCACAATGTCAGATTTTCCATCTGGGACGAAGACAATTTCCCCTCGGGAACCGCCGGCAACCGCATTGTCAACAACTACCCCGAACTTGCCGCCCAGCGGTTGAATTTTCTGGTATTTGATGCACCCGAAGGGGAAAAGCTCCGGGAGTTTTTTTCAGGATCAGGTGCTTTTCTCAAAGCCTTTGCAGTCAGTTCTCAAGGGGAGATCACAGACATTTCGGAATACTGCGGCACTTTGAGAAGCAAGTGGACCTCCCCCCGTACCAATCTTTCGGCTTATTCGCCTTACGGTCAGCTGCCCCTGCCTCACCGGCGCCGTTCTATGGACACCACCCGTATGGCCATTGAGTACACCCCTGCCGTGGATTGCAGGATCGTGGTGGTGGAGATCCTCAGAGATGCCCTGCGCCACAACACCGACCTTCTGAACAGCGAAACTGTTGACCGTCTGGTTGAATACACTCATGAAGAATACAAGCGTATCTGGGGAGCGGAAAACTTGAAAAAAGAGTGTCTGTCCTCATTTCTTGATGAACCTGCTCCCGAAGGCTGTTTCCCCTGGACACGTCGTTTTCCGGAGGAGTTCCGCAAAGACCATAACTACGATCTTCCCCCTCTTCTGCCTCATATTTTCCTTGATCTGACATCTGAAAGTGCCAGGATCCGCAACGACTACCGTACCACGCTCCACAGACTTCTCTGTCAGAACTATCTGGGACATCTGAAGAAATATCTCAATACCAACGGACTCCTCAGCGTCGGACACCTGAGCCGTTCTGAATATCTCTCCTGTTCCAACACCAGGTGGCCCAATGAACTGCGTTGTCTTCAATATCTGGACATCCCTTGTGGTGATCCTCTGGGAGGCGGTGTGGGCAGAATGGGCAGTATGGCACACCATCTGGGGCTGAAAACCGTAGCCGCCGCCGCCCGTTTTGCCGGAAAACCCGCCGGTGCCGACGCTTTCGCCGTGGGCGGTGACAGTATCAGTCTGCGTGATCTTAAATTTATGGCTGATTATCACCTTGTTATGGGGATCACCTATTTCAACATCCACGGTCTCAACTACACCATTGAAGGGGAAAGTTTTGATGAAACGCCCCCGTCCCTCTTTTACCAGCACAGTCAGTGGCAGCATATGAAAGAGTTTATAAGTTATCTGAAAAAACGCTGCCAACTCCTCTCTGCACCGCATATCTGCACCACAGGATTCCTTTATCCCGATGTCACACTGAAGTGTCTGGCTCAAGATGCCCCTGTTCCTGATGAACTCTTTCATCAAACGGCAGAGGAACTTCTTTCACACCAGCGGGATTTTGAACCCATCGACAGCATAACCCTTGCGGAACAGTCCCCTGAGGATTACGCCCGGCTGCGCCCCTTTTTCATCGTTGCCAACAATGACAGGATCGTCCGCTCAACAGCAGAATTTCTGGAACGCTACGTTGAAGCAGGAGGTCGCCTCATCGTCACAGGATGTATCCCTCAAATCGTCGATCTCCCCGGCGTTCCCGTGTGGAATTTTGCTGAACGATATTATACCGGCGACATTGTTTCCTCCATTCCCGGTCCGGAACTCAAAGGTGAAGGCAGTGAAGCTGTACTCATCCGTCAGTTTGAAACAGCCGATGGTACCGACACCTTTATTTTCAACCGTTCCGACCTTCCCTTTGAAGGCTCCTTTGAGGGTAAAAAACTTCTTCTTGAACCGGGAGAGTCAAAACTGGCAAGTGAACTTGCAACTTGCTCCCCCGCTCAGATCCTCCCCCTTCCGGAAATTTGGACACTCCGCTTTGAAGGGCTCAATTCAGTTCCTCTGACCTTCTGGAATTATCGCAGCGGTATGATCGAACTTTTCAGCCTGGCGAGGCAGGAAGAACATCCCCTTGCGGAAGCAAAGGAGTTCCACTCAAATTTTCTGGTCTCCTCCGGCTTCAGAGTTTTCCTGACTGTTGAGGAAAATATGCTGAAAAAAGGGGCTTTTTCTGTTAATGGAGTCCCTGTCACCGGTTTTGCCAAAACACGATTCCGGGATTGCCGCGATCTGGAGTGTGATATTACCGGACACCTCAACACAGGTCGTTCCCCTCTGCTGAACAAGATCACCTTTACAGGAACTCCCCTCTTTGGCAGTCCCCCTTATCTGCGGGGAGTTTTCAGTGCCAGAGTCCCCCCCGGCGGAGAAAATTATCCCATCCTGACGGCAGCTCCCGGAGAATATACCTTCAAGGACAAAGCAGATTTTCGCGGATTCGGTTACGGAACATACTCAGGTCCGGCACGCTGCACAGCAAAAGCAGAAGTTGTTCAAAAAGAGAAATACACCATCCGTTTTGCAGCGATCAATGACTCCGCGTGTCTCTTCATCGACGGCGAAGATCAGGGGATCCGCATAGCCCCCCCTTACGTATGGGAGGTTGAACTTTCACAGGGAGAACATACAATAGAGCTTGAAATATGCAACAATTCCGGCAACCGTGACCGCAATCTGGGGTTACCCGCCGGAATGCAAATTTAATCAAAAGGAGCAAAAAGTCATGAAATTACAGAAAAAACATTTTGCCTTGATCGAACTGCTGGTGAGTAAAACTTGTCAAATATGTGTTTATACTTTGCGAAAAATTGCCTCTTGCCTTAATATTTGCCATTGCAATCCTGCAAAATGCGGGATTGTCGGTTTTGCAAATGCAAAAACGGCAATCCACCAAAAGTTTTTGGCAAGGATGGATGGGGCCCGGGGAAGGAAGGGAGAACCTTTTTTCAAAAAGGGTTCCCTTCCTTCCCCGGCTCCTTTCACCTTGATAGAACTTCTTGTCGTAATTGCAATAATTGCCATTCTTGCGGCTATGCTTCTGCCTGCTTTGCAGCAGGCACGGGGCAGAGCGCAGATTGCTTCCTGTATCAATAACTTGAAACAGCTGGGGCAGGGGGCTTTTACTTATACTCAGGATTTTAAAGATTATTACGTGCCAGGCTACCATTTTGACCAGAAGTTCGGTGACCGCAAAGACAACTGGGTGCGCCGTCTTATCAGAACCAATTGTATTCAAGGCAACATCCTGATTTGTCCCAGTCGTAACCATGGATTGACTGGCGGAAAAGTCAGCTGGAGAAATGAATTGAAACAGACAACTGCTCAAAAATATAGTTTCAGCACCTACGCTTGTGATGTGCCGGAGTATGGGTATAATTATTATTTTGTCGGTATGAACCGGCTTAAATATTCCGGTGGAGAAACTAAAGAACCTGCTAAAGTCGGTACGTTCAAAGAGCCTGCAAGAAAAATTATGTTTGCTGACGTTGAGGAGTATAATACAGGAAATTCCGATAAAAGTGATGCTGCCCATGGCGTAAATCCCATTTTGATTTTCTATCCGACCTTGACTACAAATGAAACGGCAGGCTATCTTTCTCCCCGGCATCAGGCAAGCACCAATATCCTTATGGTTGCGGGTAATGTTGCCAATTTCAAAACTGTCGGAACCGGAACTCCCGGTATCAACTTTTTGCATACCTATGTTGCAAAAAGTGCCAATACTGCGGGAAATATGTGGACCCGCGGCAGCAAGATTCCGTGGTAAGAGCGTTAAAACATATAAAGGAATTCCGAATTATGAAAAGGATGCTGATACTTTCCTCTCTGGTCCCCCTTTTGCTCTGCGGAAGTTCTATTGAGTGGAAATTTGACAAAAGCAACGATAAAAAAAGCGAAATAAAGGGAGAAACATTCCGCGGTGCCCTTGTTGCCCCCAATATGGGAGTCAACGGCTCAGGAGCTCTCCTTTGCAACGGAACGGTGCGCAATCATCAGGTTCTTGACCTGACCTGGCCCGAGTGGAGTGTTTCGCTGGATTTTAAACTCTTCCCCCGGAAAGAAAAGGGGAGCAGAACGATTTTTGCCTACGAGCGCAAAGCATGGAATTTGTCACGCTTTTTGCTCAATATCACCCCCGACGGCCGCATCTCTGCCTCTTTCAGGGTCCATAATCACAAGCAAAAAAAAGATTTGCTCAACTATGTTGTGATTTCTTCTCCCGTCAAGTGGCAGACAAACCGTTGGTACTCTTTGAGATTCGGCTCCAAAGCAGGCGGATTTTTCAAACTCGAACTCGACGGTACTGTCCTGCTTATGAAAGACAAGGCCCCCGCTCTGACTTCTCTTGGCACAGCAAAAGCCGACAGATGGTATCCGCAGCTCACTTTGGGCTGTGATCCCGCAGTCCCTCAGAAAGTCCTGCGTCCTCTGCACGGTGTTATCGACAATGTCAGAATAACCAAACGCTTTGGGGAGAACCGGAAAGACAGCACTCTGGGGACGGCTTCTTTCAGCAAGGTCAGGATGGAAAAACATATCCTTGCAGGCTCTGTGCCCCATTGGACTTGTAATTTCGATTCTCTTGACAAAGAGACAGAGGTTCTCGGAGCCTTTCAGCAGGTGGACAGGAAATTCAGGGACAAGACGGGTACTGCCGCTATGACCATCAAAAATAATATGGTGACGGTCCGTTTCCGCTGTCCTGTTCCCGTTGGAGTCCCCTTTGCAGTCAAGCCCTCCGATCCCTTGTGGAAAGAATGTGTGGAGTTTTTCCTGAGACCCAATCCGGAAAAGGGCATTTACTATCATTACGCAGTAGGGGCCAACAATAAAACTTATTCTGCCAGAAATACGGCGGCAAACAGCCCTGACAATACCTTCAAAAGTGCTATGAAATCTTCTGTCAGGGTGACTTCCAACGGCTACGAAGTCACTTTGCAGATCCCTGTAAAAGAGTTGGAACTTGAAAACCTTGCTCCCGGAAGTGAAATTTCGGGCAACTTCACCCGCACGGGAGCCTCCTGCGGCGGCTTGGCAACATGGGCTCCAATGGGACGCAGTTTCCATCTGCCTGAACAGTTCAGCAAAATCATCATCGGCGATTACCGTTCATGGTTCAGTAAGCGCATTGCCGCATTGAGAAAAGAACTTTCAACAATGGCGGCGGGCGATCTTCTCAGCAGACTTGATGCAGTCAATGCTCTTAATTCTGCAAAAAATATCACAAGTGCTGACGCCGAAAATATCCACAGTCAGCTTGAGAATTTCCGTCAGGCCATCATCATGCGCCGTCTTGAAGGAAAAAAGCTCCTGATATGGCGTCCTCAGGTGTGGGAAAACAACATTGAAGTTGCTCTGACTTCCCAGGCTCTCGACAAGATTGTTCTCTCCGGAGCCCGCAACAGCAAAAGGCTTTTCGGGTTCGCCGTTTCCAATTTATCCGACCAGCCTTTCTTAGGTCAAATCAAGCTCTTTCCCGGGGAATATCCGGGAAAATCCAACAAAAATGCCTTTGGCCATGATGCTTATTTTACCTCTCTTTTCAGGCAGGTACGGATGTATGAAGGTTTGCCCCTGCACACAAGTTCAGGAACAGCTTGCTACGATGCACTGGCTCCGCTGCCTATGAATACTCTTGTGCGCATCCCTCCGAAAACAACTGTGCCTCTGTGGGCGGAATTTTCAACAAAAAATCTCCCCGCAGGAAAGTACAACGGTACTCTTGTTCTGAAATCCGGGTACAGCGGATTTCCTGTTGAAAAAATTCCCTTTGAATTCAACTGTTCTTCTGTCGATCTGGGCAACACTTTTGTCAGAAATTTCAATTATATCTATATGGAAAGCCGCAGTAAGTACAACAGGGAAATTTCAACTTTCCTTGCTGAGCGCGGAGTGAATATGATTTTTATTGACGGTTTTGCCAACTGTTATCCCAAACTGGACAAGAACGGAAATTTTGACAAAGCTGATTTTTCAGGTTTCAACAAACTTATCAGAAACTATCTTGATGCAGGCATTGACAGCTCTCAATTGGGGATTTGTGTTTACCTCGGCTGGGAACATAAGTGGCAGAGATTCTATTACCGCAAATTTGAGACTTTGGCAGACGGAGAAACGCGCATTGTCAAAAGTTCAACCCGTCCGCCCTGCGGAACTGACAATCCTGTTTGGGAAAAAGCTATGACAAGATATTTGCAGCTTTTTGTCGGATATATGGTCAAAGAGTTCAAGATCAACCCTGCCAATATAGTCTTTTATCCTGTTGATGAACCCAGCGGTGATCCCGCGGACAAGAAATCCAGGGCCCACCTTGCCATACGCTACGGAAAACTGATCAAAAAGGCTTTGCCCCAGTGTCCCGTAATGACAAATCCCTACATCAGCAAAATGAACCCCCGCGATTTTAAGAGAGCCTTGCACGAATACTGTAAAGTATACGATATTATCGAGCTTTACCGTCCCCGTGCAACCGTGGCATCTGAACTTGAGATCGTGCGGAAATACAAAAGAAAGATTTGGTTCTACCACATCATCAACAAAGATACCTCCCCCGATGTGTACCGCCGGTTTTACTGGGAAAATTTCAGAGACGGTTCTGACGATGTAGCTTCTTTCTGGCATATAGATGCCCATGCAGGCGGTGACGGAATCGACCCCAACGACAGCAGCGGAAAAAACCGGACTGATTACGGCGCAGTCTATGCCGACTCCAATTTCGGAAAAGTCATTTCCAGCCGCCGTATGGAAGCTCATGTGCAGGGCCTTTACGATTACAAAGCGGCAAAACTCTGTCGGGAACTTTTGAAGAAAAGTCCCAATTCTGCCGCACAGAAAAAACTTGATTCCATTGTCAAGCGTGCCATTGCGGGCAACTGCGATACTATGGACGCCTGCCGCATGGAGTTGATTCAGCTGGCGGAAACGTTGCAAAAGTAATTTTTCTCAACAATCATCAATCAGCCCGGAGCATTTCTTTAAAGAAGTGCGCCGGGCTGAATAATTTTTATTTGCAAGACGCCTGATTCACTAAAGCGCAACAGAGAATAACAGGCAACAAAAAACGGCACTTCCCGAAGGAAGCACCGTTTTTGTTTGCAGAAATTGCAAATATTATGCCATAGCCTGAGCAACAGCCACAGCCACGTCGACGGAAGCACCGACCATAGGGTTATTACCCATACCGATGAGCCCCATCATTTCAACGTGAGCAGGCACGGAAGAAGAACCTGCGAACTGAGCGTCAGAGTGCATACGGCCCATTGTGTCGGTCATACCGTAGGAAGCAGGACCGGCAGCCATATTGTCGGGATGCAGGGTACGGCCGGTACCGCCGCCGGAAGCCACTGAGAAGAAGGGCATCCCCTTTTCGATACGCTCTTTCTTGTAGGTGGCCATAACGGGATGCTGGAAGCGGGTGGGGTTGGTGGAGTTACCGGTAATGGCAATGTCAACACCTTCCAGCCACATAATGGCAACGCCTTCACGGACGTCGTCAGCACCGTAGCAGCGGACAGCGGCACGTTCGCCCTTGGAATAGGCACGCTCGGAAACGACTTTCACTTTGCCGGTGGCATAGTCAAATTCAGTTTCCACGCCGGTGAAACCGTTGATGCGGGAAATGATCTGAGCGGCATCTTTTCCGAGACCGTTGAGGATGACGCGCAGGGGTTCTTTACGGGCTTTGTTGGCACTGCGGGCCAGACCGATAGCACCTTCAGCGGCTGCGAAAGATTCGTGACCGGCGCAGAAAGCAAAGCATTTGGTCTCGTCGCGGAGCAGCATAGAAGCCAGATTACCGTGTCCGATACCGACTTTGCGGTCATCGGCAACAGAACCGGGGATGCAGAAGGACTGGAGTCCTTCGCCCAGAGTTTTTGCAATTTCAGAAGCGACGGTCTGACCGCGCTTGATAGCGACAGCGGCACCCACAAGGTAGGCCCAGCAGGCGTTTTCAAAGCAGATAGGCTGGATGTCGCGGACACGCTTGATGATGTCCAGACCTTTGGATTCGGTGATCTGCTTGGCTTCGTCCAGAGAAGCGATGCCGTTGGCTTTCAGGAAGGCTTCGATCTGGGCGATCCGGCGTTCATAACTTTCAAAAAGAGCCATGATTATTACTCCTTAAAATATCAATTACTGCTTGCGGGGGTCGATGACCTTGACCGCATCGGCGAAACGGCCGTAGGTGCCGGTGAACTTCTTGAGAGCTTCGTTGGCATCCATACCGCCCTTGATGGCGTCAAGCATCTGACCCATCTTGATGAACTGGTAACCGATGACGTGATCTTCTTCGTCAAGAGCAAGGCCGGTGACATAACCTTCGGCCATTTCCAGATAACGGACGCCCTTGGCGGAAGTTCCGTACATTGTACCGGTGATGCTGCGCAGACCTTTGCCCAGGTCTTCCAGTCCGGCACCGATGGGGAGACCGCCTTCACTGAAAGCAGTCTGGGTACGGCCGTAAACGATCTGGAGGAAAAGTTCACGCATAGCAGTGTTGATAGCATCGCAGACCAAGTCGGTATTGAGAGCTTCAAGCAGGGTCTTGCCGGGGAGGATTTCGGCAGCCATAGCGGCAGAGTGGGTCATACCGGAACAACCGATGGTTTCCACCAGAGCTTCCTGGATGATGCCTTCTTTGACGTTGAGGGTCAGTTTGCAGGCACCCTGCTGGGGGGCGCACCAGCCCACACCGTGGGTCAGACCGGAAATGTCGGTGATTTCCTTGGCTTTAGTCCACTGTCCTTCCTGCGGGATCGGGGCGGGACCGTGTTTCGGACCCTTGGCCACGCAGACCATCTGCTCGACTTCGTGACTCAGATTCATCGAGTTTTCTCCTTTGCTTTGGATGTTGTTTCTCGTTTTGGGGAAATATCCATAACCGCACAACCGGAAAAATTCCGGTCATACCGTCACTATTCTTTCTATAATATACACCATATTTTTCATTTTTCCAAAAGCAACGATAGATTTTTTTCAAAATTGGTGGTATATTTTAAAGAATTTTTTGAAAGGAACCCCGTAAAATATGATGAAACAGGTGGAAATCTACACCGACGGTGCCTGCTCCGGAAATCCCGGACCCGGCGGTTACGGTATCATTCTGACCTATAAACGCCACAAAAAGGAACTGTCTGGCGGCTATTCCCGGACGACGAACAACCGTATGGAACTTCTGGGGGCCATCATCGCTCTGGAAACTTTGACGGAATCCTGCAATGTGACCTTGTACAGTGATTCACGCTATCTTGTTGACGCCGTGACAAAAAACTGGCTGTGGAGCTGGAGACAGCGCAACTGGATCAAAGCAGATAAGACACCGGTTAAAAATGTGGATTTGTGGGAACGTTACCTGGCCGTTCAGTCCAAACACCGGATCACGATGGTGTGGGTCAAAGGACACGCTGAAAATGAAATGAACAACCGCTGCGACGAATTGGCTCGAAATGCCGCCGCAGCTCCGGATCTGCCGGCAGATCCCGGATTGGATGTATAAATCCCGGAACAAAGAAAGAGCTTTTTTTTTATGAAAATCACCGTCGTTACCGGAGAAGGGCAGTCAGCTTCTCTCATCTCTGAATTCGGACTTTCTCTGCTGCTTGAAAATGAAGGTCAGAGTTTCCTTTTTGATACCGGTGCAGGAGAAGCACTGCTGCCCAATTTGAAAACTTTGGGGATCGCTCCTGAAAAATATGAAAAAGTCATTCTGTCACACGGTCATTACGATCACTCCGGCGGTCTGGCTCATTTGACTCCCAGGGAGATCTGGTGCTGTCCCGGGGTGGAAGATCCGCAGTTCAGCCGTCATTCAGACGGAACAGTCCACGAGATCGGAATGCCTCAAGATGCTTTTCTGGCGGCAAAAAACTCCAAAGTGACTCCCCTCAATCTCTTTGATTACATCGGATACGGGATTTTTCTCACCGGCCCCATTCCCAGAGTTTCTCCGGAAAACTGCGGCGGAGATTTTTACCACAACGCAGAATGTACCGAAAAGGATATCGTTCCCGAAGAACAAGCCCTTTTGACCACTGACGGCACCCTTGTTACAGGATGCTGCCACGCCGGAATCATCAATACGCTGCTTTTCTGTTATAAGATCCTGCCTGAACTTCCGATCAGGACCATTGTCGGCGGGCTCCATTTGAAAAATGCGGATGAGGCACGGCTTGATCAAACTGCCAATATTATCAAACAGTTCAAGGTGAAAGAACTTTTCCTGATGCACTGTACAGGTGAAAAGGCTGTTGAATATTTGAAAGAACGTTTGCCCCAATGCCGGATCTGTACGCCTGAACTCGGGGAAACTTTCTGCTGCTGAAGCAAGGTCTCTGATAAAGGAAGTGTTTTTCTTTTATTTTTAGTGAAAGAGTACTTCGTTATGGGCTTGCATAATTACGCTTGAGAGGTTATATTTAAGGTATGTAAATCGTTTTTTATGGACAATAAGATAAAGGAAATTGAAAATGTCTAATTACGGTGATCTGATCCAGGAATACTATGTTAAGAAGTTCCGGGCTAATGCTGCTCAGCGCAAAGCTGAAATCGATGCCCTTAAAACTCCTGAAGATGCAAAGAAATTCATTGCCAAGGTCCGTGCCCGTATTGCCGGTGCTTATGATTTTCCCGCTGAAAAATGTGATCTCAATGTCCGGATCACCGGAAGCGTCGAACGGGAAGATCTGATCGTCCAGAACGTGATTTATGACAGCCGTCCCAACTTCCCTGTCACGGCCAATCTTTATATTCCTAAAAAACGTACCGGTAAAGTTCCCGGTGTGATTTTCCTTTGCGGCCACTCCGGTGACGGCAAGTTCTGCGATACCTATCAGGCTGTTATGATGTCTCTCTGCCGCAAAGGCTGTGTCGTCCTCGGTATCGATCCTATCGGTCAGGGGGAAAGAACACAGTATCCTTATGAGGAAACGCTGCAAACTGTGACTGAACACAATCTGTTGAGCCGCCGTATGCTGCTTTCAGGCGACAATATCGGTACCTGGCGTGTTTATGATGCTGTCCGCGGACTTGATTACCTGTTGAGCCGTGAAGAGGTCGACCCCGAAAGAGTCGGTGTCACCGGAAACTCAGGCGGCGGTACTCTGACCACTCTGGTGGCAGGTGTGGATGACCGTTTTACCGCTGCCGCCCCCAGCTGCTACATCACCCGCTGGGTGCGTAATGTCGAGAATGAACTGCCCGTCGATGCTGAACAGATCCCTCCGGGTGTGGCTGCCGACGGCGGTGAAATGGCCGACTTCCTCATTGCTCAGGCCCCCCGTCCTCTGCTGATCCTCGGTCAGAAAAACGACTTCTTCGATATCCGGGGAACCCGGGAAGTTTATGAAGAAGTCAAGCGTATCTACGCTCTGCTCGGCAAGGAAGAAAATGTGGATATCTTTGTGGGCCCCACAAATCACGGTTATTCCATTCACAACCGTGAAGCCGCTTACGGATTCTTCGGAAAAAACTTCAAACTTGATGCCGATGACAAGGAACCCGAAAATCACTATTTCTCTGTCGAGGAACTGACCTGTGCCCCCGGCGGATTTTCTGTCAATGTCCCCGGTTCACTCACCGTTAATGACTATATCGCCAAACGGACTCTTGAAACTGTTGCCAAACGGCCCAAACTTTCCCCCGATGCACTCCGTGCCGAACTGAAAAAGGTGCTGGGGATCGGTGAGGTCAAAGTTCCCACCTACCGGCAGCTCCGGGGCAAATATTTCCCCGATGCCAAAAAAGGTTACAGCCGCTACGGTGTGGAAACTGAAGAACATCTGATCTGTACTCTTTCTCTGCTGGGAGAACTGCCTTCATATCAGCATATCCCTGAATCTGATGTGGCCGAACTCTATATCCCCAACATCAGCAGTCAGGACGAATTGCTTAAGCGGGTCGTTCCCCAGAGCCGCAAACTTTACGGATTCGACTACCGCGGTGTCGGCGAAAATACTCCTGACGGCTGTGATCAGGGTTCAAGAGAATTCTTTGCCTACTATACCTATGACTACCACTACGCCTCACTTGCTCTGCTGCGTAATGAATCTATGCTGGGCAGCCGGGTGTATGATATCCTCTGTGCCATCAAACTGCTTAAGGCTTACGGAAACAAAGAGATCGTTCTTACCAGCAGCGGTATCGGTCAGATCCCCGCACTGCTGGCGGCATTCCTGACGGATGAAAAAATCATCCCCAGCTTCGGACACCGTGTCCGCACCTGGCAGGAATCTGCTCTTTCCACCCGGGATATGCTGCCTCAGTCTATGGGACAGTTCAACATCCTCGCCCTCACTGACCTTGACGAGATCCAGGATCTTGTTGAAGCCGGTAAGTAAGTTCAAAAAAAACACAGGTGAATGTGATGAAAAAAGTAATCGTTTTCGGCGGTACCGGGTGGGTCGGACACAAGATCGCTTTGAAATTTGCTGCGGCAGATTATGATGTGACCGTGGTTTCACGGGGGAATAAAGAGGTCTTTGCCGACCGTCTCAGCGGTCTGCGCAGAATCAAGGCGGATAAAACTTCTGAAGAAGATATGCGTAATGTTCTTTCTGAAGGGTATGATGTGATCGTTGACAGCGTGCCTCAGCTTGGTTCTATGGAATTGATCCATCGGTATGCCGGGAAAAATCTGGCCCATTACATTCACTGTTCTTCCACAGGGGGCTATTCTCCTCTGCCTTTCGTTCCCTGCAATGAAACGGCTCCTTATGTCGGTTTTGACGGGGGGCGCGGCTGGGTGCAAAAGGCTAAGGTGGATAACTTTGCTATGGAGCTTTTCGGGAAGGACGGATTTCCCGCAACGGTGATCCGTCCCTGTTATATCACCGGCGGCGGAGATATGCTGCCTCTTGACAATCTGGGAGGACGACGCAAGGATTTTATTCCGGATATTCTTGCCGGGAAAGTTCTTGATCTGCCCGGTGACGGACAGGCTTTGCTGCAGCCCATTCACGTTGATGATCTGGCAGACGCCTTTGTTCTGGCGGCCTCCACGCAGATTTCCGTCGCTCAGAAGTACAACATCTGTCTTTCTCACGCCTTGCCCATCAAACGGTATATTGAACTCAACGCTGAAGCTGTCGGCGGTAAGGCTGAGATCAACTTTATGAGTGTTGATGATATGCTTGCCAAGTACGGGAGTGCTGTGGATGAGATCGGATTGCGTTTCTTTGCCACCCATATGTGTTTCACTATTGAAAAGGCCCGGCGGGAACTGGGATTCAACCCGAAACATACTCCTGAGGAAACCATCCGTGAGACTGCCCGTCTGACGGCCCTGAAATGCGGAGCTTCTCTGTAAAAAAATGAATTGGATTCTTGTCAAAACCATCGGTTTGCTGGTGCTGTCAAACTGCTTTATGACCTTTGCCTGGTACGGGCATCTGAAAAACCTCAACAATAAACCCTGGATCATTGCCGCACTTGTCAGCTGGGGGATCGCTCTGTTTGAGTACATTATTCAGGTTCCAGCCAACCGGATCGGTCACGACGGCGGTTTGACACTTGCTCAGTTGAAGATCCTGCAGGAGGTCATCACTCTTTCGGTGTTTGTACCTTTTTCTCTGTTATATATGAAGGAATCTTTACGGTGGAACTACCTTTGGGCAGCCCTTTGTATGGCAGGAGCCGTCTACTTTATTTTCAAGAAATAAGCTGAAATTATGGAAATATTGCATTTTTCAATGAATGATCCGGCAGGCTACGGATTGCCCCGGGTGCGGATCCCCGCAGATTGCTGGCGTAACGGACTGGTCGTCCGGATGCCGAATCATCTGGGAGATGCGGTTATGGCTCTGCCTGCTTTGCTTTCTTTGAGCAAACTGGTGCCGGAGCACTGCGGACTGTTTGTGGTCGCTCCTGAAATGTTCAGACATTTTTATGCTGCCATTCCGCAGGTCGGAATGTTTCTGGGGCTTCAAAAGGCCCATACCAACTGGTCGTGGCGTGAGATCAAAGAGTTGAAAAAAGTTCGTGCCGGAGTCGGGGTGTTTTTCAATAATTCCCCCCGGGACGTGATCGCTATGCGTCTTGCCGGAGTTCCGAAACTTTATGGTGCTGCCGCAAGAGGGCGTTCCATACTGCTGAGTCGCGGATTCAAGCTGCGCCGTCAGCAGATCCCCGGTGTCCGGGCAGGGGAACATCTCTGTTCCAGATATCTTGCCATTACGATGGCATTGGGAGCTCCCGCCTGGGATGGCACATTGCCTGAGTTTTCCTTTTCCCGTTCCGGTGATGAAGCCAAAGAAAAAATCTGGTCCTGGTGTGAGCACCCTGAAATGCTGCTGCTGGGACCGGGGGCTGCTTACGGTGATGCCAAGTGTTACGACAGTGCCAACTATAACAAATTGGCCCGCTGGTGGATCGAGCGGGGCGGCGTGGTGGTCGTTGCCGGGGGCAAATCTGAAGCCGATACCGGGGCCGCCGTCTGTGCGGGACTTCCCGCTGAAAAGTGTGTTAATATGTGCGGACAGACCGATTTGCAGGAATTGATGCAATTGATCCGTTTCAGTCGTTTTATGATCTGCAATGACTCCGGAATTATGCATTTGGGGGGAGCATTAGGCAAAGAAGGGATTGCTGTTTTCGGATCGACAGATCCCACGGCGACCGGGCCGATTTCCGCCAAATGGCAGTGTATTTCAAACCGGAGCAAGTGTTCTCCCTGTTTCGAGCACGTTTGCCCTCTGGGGCATAAGGAATGTATGAAGCAGGTCGGGGTTGAATTTATTATTGAACAATTGCAAAAGAAAGGCTTTTGAAAGTTCTGTTTCAAAGGGCCGTTTTTGAATCTTGTCATAAGGAGTAATTTTATCTATGGGAGAGTTGGTCTTTCAGGATATCAGAGTTGTTTGGGATGAGCATACGCTTGCATTTTCCAATTCCGGTTACAGCCGCACTGTTTCTCTGGCGTCTCCAGTGCCGCATACTTTGGAAATGAAAGACGGCAGCGGCAGGATCTTTGCCTCAGAAAATACTCTCTCCTACGATGCGGATTTTTACGGACTGACCGGTAAAAGCGAGCAGAAAAAGTGGCACCTTGAAACTTTTAACGCCGCTGTGATGAAAGATCTTCCCTTTGAAAGCGATCACGTTCTTGTGACATTGCGTTATTTCGATGACTTCAGTCACGCCCGTTTGACCCGGGAGTTTTTTCTCTATCCCGGAGTTGGAATGTACGGTGTCCGCAACAAGATCAAAACGCCGGTTCTGCCGGACTGCAGTGTGCCCTGCCGTCCCGGCTTGCGTGAGGAATATATCCGATTTGCCGCCGCACACGGTAATGATATCCGTTTCAACAAGGAGCCTGTGGTGGAAATACTGCACCCGGCTCAGGGATTCAAGCCGGTTGCGGCTGTGGAGTTTGCCGGACATACCGATGTACACGATACACCGGTGAGAGAACACAAACTTGCTCCCGGAAATGATTTGTACACCGGCAATCTGCTTTTTTGTGAAGATGAAACAGAAGCCGGGTTTATGATCCTTCAGGAAGCTCCCCCGTCAACGGAACGGCGTGAAAAAGAATCCTTTGATTTCCGCCTGTCCGGGAATGGTGATATCATCAGTCTGGGCTGGGGCTTTACGATGGAAGAACTCATTCAGAATGAAACCTTTGTTTCCTACCGCAATGCAGTGGGTATCTATCATAATGCAGAAGAAAAAGACCGGCTTCTCAAAGAGTATTGCCGTGCCCGTTTCAACTACGGTAAAGAGTATTACGGTGTTGTCTGCAACGCCTGGGGATGCGGCCGGTTCGGTGAATTTCTCAATCCCCGATTCCTGGCAGATGAAGTCAAAGGTGCTGCCGAATGCGGTGCTGACAGCTATCAGGTCGATGACCAGTGGCAGTTCGGCAACCTGGGGGATCTGATGGTCAGGTGCAAAGATGTGGTGCTCCGGGAGTTTTGGAACATCAATCCTGAAAAAGTGGAAAATGGTTCTTTTGATTCCCTTATGGAACTTGCCCGTAAATGCGGTATCAAGCTGGCTCTCTGGATCGCTCCCAGTTTCAGTAAAAGTTATCAGGATTACGAAGAATTTACAGAATTGCTGCTGGATTTTCACCGGCGGTACGGTTTTGAACTCTTTAAGGTCGATGGGGCTTATTTTTCAAGTTATCGTGCTGAGCAGAATTTTGAAAAGCTGCTCAAAAATACAGCTCTCGCCAGCGGTAAAAAGATTTTCTTTAATCTGGATGTGACTGCCGGTATGCGGGGAGGGTATTTCAAGCTGCTGGAATACGGAAACCTCTTTCTGGAAAACCGTTATGCCTGTCACAACTGGGGAATGGGATATCATCCTTTGCGGACACTGCGGAATGCCTGGAATCTTGCCAAATATGTGAGATTGCAATATCTTCAGCTTGAAGTGCCTTACTGCGGAGATGTGCTTGATGAGTTTTACATTTCCCGCAATGAAACAAATCCCAATGTCTACCCCTGGGAATTCTGGTTTGCAGTTTCTTTCTTTGGCAATCCTCTGCTCTGGTTTGCTCCTTCAACGGTCAAACCGGAATACCGGGCTGTTTCGGCAAAGATGATCGGACTTCATAAAAAGTACCGTGAGGAAATTTTTGCAGGCGTGATCTCTCCTGTGGGGGATGAACCCGGTGCAGATGCTTTGAGCGGTTTGGTTTCCCGCAGAGACGGAAAGGAGCAGTTTATGGTGCTTTTCAGAGGACACGAAGCTGAAAAATCCGCTTTTGCCACTGATTGCAGCTGGGAACTCCTTGCCGGAAAAGCCGAATTTGCAGACGGAAAGGTCATTATCCCTGAAAAAGCCTCTTATGCTATCCTGAAACGGAAGTGACTCTATGACTCCTGTTGCCTTCGGGCTGATATTACTTTCCATTTTTCTGCACGTGGGGTGGAATCTTATCAGCAAAAAAAGTCAGCCTTCAGCGGCTTTTTATCTTTTGACTTCTGTGACCTCTTTTCTGCTTTATGTTCCCTGTGTCTTTTTTGCCGGGATCGAGTGGGGGGCTTTGGGGGCAAACTTCTGGGGAATGGTCTTTTTGAGTATTCTGTCTGAAATACTCTACTTTATAGGGCTTTTCAAAACTTACCGGAGTACAGATATTTCACTTGCCTATCCTATGGTCAGAGCTCTGCCGGTGCTGCTGGTTGCCGCTGTGACTGCGGTATGCGGTATCGGAAAACCCCTCAACGCAGTGGCTGTTGCCGGAATGTTTATCGTTTTTGCCGGCTGTTTGTTAATGCCTCTGCAAAGTTTTTCCCAGTTTTCTCTGCGGAATTATATGACACCGGTTTTGGGATATATGATCCTTGCCGCCTGCGGGACGACCGGATATACGATTTTTGACGGTTTGCTCATACCGCAAATTCTGGCTCATACCAAAGGCAGTGACCTGGCAGCCACAGGGGCCTTTATTTCTCTTTTGGAGCTTGGCATTACCACGGGGTTGTCGGTTTATGTCCTCAGCAGAAAATCAGAACGTGAAGAACTTAAAAAACTTTTGGGCCGTTCCTGGACGCCCCATATTTGCGGTATCTGTTCTTCTTCTGCCTACATTCTGGTGGTGCTTGCTATGCCCCGGGTGACAAATTTGAGTTATGTACAGGCCTTCCGGCAGATGAGTTTGCCTCTTGGAGTGGCTGCCGGAGTGTTTATTCTGAAAGAAAAATGTCCTGCCGTGCGGCTGGCGGGAGTGGCCGCCATTGTGGCCGGACTGATTATTACAGCTCTGAAACAGGGGTAGAGCGGTTTTTCATCGTCTCATATTCAACGCTCCGGGTGGAAACACGCCGGGGCGTTTTTTTGTAGGCGGGATTCAGTAATGACCGTTCCGGCAGAAAACAATTGGCTTTGAGGTTCGCAAGTTCCATAAGCAAGTGGGGCAGATCAGAGGAAAGAAAAGGAATTTTTGCCGCCCGGGCAGCAGCTTTTTTCAGTTCCGGACGGGCAAAATGGGGCGACAGCCACAGAAACATTGGGATCTCTGCCGTGGCGGCAGTGGGGAAAAGGTCAGAGTGGCCCGCAAAATTATCTTCTTCGTAAAGGGATTCGCCGTGGTCAGCCAGATAGAGAAAAAAGCTGTTTTGGTTTTGTTTTTCAAGAAGTGAGATGAGGCGGGTCAGGTTTTTGTCCAGATAGTGCAGAGAATTGTCATATTCATTGATTATTTTTTCTTTGTGCGATGCTTGAGCTGAGCTCTTGAAAACACTTGCTGCTTTGGGGTAAGTACTGCTGTATTCCCAGTGATTTCCAAGCAGTTGGATGATAATAAATTTTTTTCTGCAAGGTGATTGCAGGATTTCTGAAAAAACATCAATGATTTTACTGTCCGGTTCCTGTTTGGGACGTGCCAGGGAAATGAAGTGATCCGAACGTTTGGCGGCAGCAAGAAAGGGCAGCTCTTTTTCTGAATCAGGCATCTGATTGCAGATATACCAAACCTCGAAACCGGCTTTGCGGAATATGTCAGGCAGGGAAGGAAAATGGGAAAAATGTTTCTTTTCTCCCCGGTAAAGCGTAAGCAGTTCCGGCAGGGCAAAAATAGTCATCGTGTGGGGAGTTACGGCATCGTCAAAACGGATGATTTGTTTTTTCCGCACCATCTTTTTCAGTTCTGGAGTTGTGTTTTTACTGAAACCGTAAAATGAAGAACGCCGCCTGGAATGGCTTTCGCCGATGACCAGCACATAGAGTGCTTCAGCGTCATCGTGTGAGACGGTCAGGGAATTGGCTGCTTTCTCAAGATTCTGGTGAAGCCTGACACTTTGCCAGGATTGCAGAAATGACTTCAGTTTTTCAGCCGGGGTGCGGATATGAAGCTTTTTCGGGGGGATCACACTGTTGAAAAAGAAAAGAACCGCTCCCGTGAAAAGCAAAAGGAGCGTCAGAAGATTTTTGTTTTTTTTGACAGTAAAAATAATGATTCCCGCTGCCGGATAAAGAAGCAGGATCGCCAATGTGGTGAAACGCAGCAAAAAGAGCTGAAAGAATCCTTTTGCTTCGTGCCAGGGCGCGACCCTGATAAGCTGCCAGATGCCGTAATCAAAAGTTGTTCCGAAGTGGATCAATAAAAAGATGTCCAGTAAATTGAAAATTCCGGCACCGATGCTGCCTGCGATCATAAGAGCCCAGGCAGCTTTACGGGGGATCCGGGGCAGCAGCAGAATGAAAAGTGTTCCGGCAATTCCCCTGAGAAGCAAAGTGACAAGCAAGTTGCCCCATTGTGCTCCTGTAAAGGAAAACAGCCCGAAAATCATCTGAAGCAAAAGAGGAAAGAGCAGCAGCCAGGTGAAAAAAAAGTTCCACCGGCACAGAAAATCTTTCTGCGGCAGTGGAACTTTGATATTCTGGAGTTCTTCCATTGATTTTTCAGCCTTTTTTGACCGGCCACTTCAAGCGTTCAAAAAGCAAAAGCGATACAAAGATGAGCAGACACAGCGGCACCAGCAGAACACTGATCCGCAGAGAGAACATATCTCCGAATTTTCCCAGCAGCCAGCTCAGTAAACCGCATCCCGGTGTTCCCGCACAGGAAAGAATGATGTACACAACCGTGGAATCCAATTCCGGCATCCGGTCGGTACAGTAGCTTTGACTGCTGGGCCACAGGGGGGAGCAGGAAATTCCCAAAAGCAGGAAAAGAAAATAGGCAAGATAGAGAGAGGTTGTGAAACTGAGCAATATCCCCCCAAGAATACCGCTTCCTGCTGTAAACAAAAGCAAATGAAAGAGCCGTTTCTGGGGAATTACTGCCGCAGAACCAAGTCTGCCGACAATCATACCAACTGAGAAGATCAAGGTCGCCAGAGCTCCCTGCAAAGGCGTGGCACTGAAGTTTATCCGTACAAAACTGGACGCCCAGAATGTCAGACCGAATTCAGCCCCGCCGCCGAGAAACATCAGACAGAAAAAGATCCAGAATCTCCCTGATTTCATAATGGTGCAGGTGTGGCTGCAGACTGTGGAAAAGTCAACTTTTTCTTTTTTGAAAACATTTTTCTTTCCGGGCAGCAGAAAAAGAAGTGCCGGAGGAATGGAACAAAGAGCCACTCCGGTAAGAATATACCGCCAGTTGACCTGAAGTGTCAGCAGAACGCCCACCAGCAAGGTCATCAAAACGATACCTATGGACCAGAAGCCGTGTCCGAAGTTGATGTAACGGCTGGGTTCATCATCTTCGTGAAGCTCCTGAAGCACAGGGGTACACAAGCCCTCTACAATGCCTTCTCCGAATCCGGCAACAGCAAGAGCAAGGAAAATAATTCCGTAAGACGGAGCCACCGCTGCAAGGCCGATCCCCGCTCCCATAAGGAGCACTGAATAGCCGACAGTAAGCCTTTTTCCCCAGCGTCCTGCCAAAAAACCGCAAAAAATCATTGCAATGACCATAAAGAGACTGCGGCCGATCTGCAGGGCTCCGCCCGCTCCCTGACCTCCTGATTCAAGAGGAAAATTCAAGGTGCGGGCGATTTCTATGAGGACAACAGGAACAATTACAGAACAGCTGGAATAGGCGATGTAGGTTGCAAAGGTTGCAAAGTCATACCTTCCCAGCTTGCGCAAGGAAAATCCCATAGGGTGCAGACTCCTGTTTTTCAGAGAGAGCCTTTGGTCGAAAGTACGCCTTCGACCCGGGGATCAACATAGGTTGCCTGATCCAGTGCTTTGGCAAAGCCTTTGAAGACAGCTTCGAAAAGGTGGTGGACTTCACCGGAACAGATCATCCGGATATGCATATTGAGTCCCGCATTGGTACAGAGAGCTTGGAAAAACTCATAAAAAAGCCGGGCATCAATATCTTTGATCATCGGAGCAGGAGGTGTTACATCATAGTAGAGTCCGGCACGTCCGGACAGATCAAGGGCAATCATAACCAGAGTTTCATCCATAGGCAGCAAAAAGTTTCCGTAACGGCGGATACCTTTTTTATCTCCGGCAGCCTTGACAATTGCCTGACCGAGAACGATGCCCAGATCTTCCATTGTGTGATGATAATCGACCTCAATGTCTCCTTTTGCCTTGATTTCAAGGTCAAAGAAACCGTGGCGGGCAAACAGATTGAGCATATGATCGAGGAAAGGGATCCCCGTATCAATGGCGGCTTTTCCGCTGCCGTCAAGTTCAAGGCGGACGAAGATGTCTGTTTCGCCGGTCGTACGGCGGATTTCAGCGTTGCGGCTCATAATTTTTTTTCTCCGTATTGATAAAATAGAAATCTTGTCATTCACACCCATAATATACACCGGAAAGCTTTTTTTTTCAAGGGAACCGGAAGCTGTCCGGAAGTGAAAGGTGGGGCGGCGGAAAAGATAAGTTGAGGTATAGAAAAGTTGGGGGTGGGAAAATTTATTGAAATTTTTATTTTTTTTATTCTTTTTGACTTGACTTTTTTCTTGTTTTGGTATATTTTAGGTATTGTTAGGGTTGAAAAGGAATAAAAAAGTATTAAAAAGGATTTTGAAAAGTGATTTTTGTCGGAGAATATGATTACACTGTTGATCCTCAGGGGCGCATTTCTCTGCCCGGAGAATGGCGGGGTGACGGCGAAAATTCCTGGGTCGCATTGCCGGAAGGCAGTGAGGCTCTGCTCCTTATGCCTGAGGCTGCTTTGCTTTCCTTTTTTACGGAACTGCAAAAATTGTCTCTGGCTGATCCTGCGCTGCGTCTTGTGGTGGCCAGACTTGGATCACTCGCCCGGAATTGCCGCTGTGACCGGCAGGGGCGGATGACTCTGATCAGGAGTCAATTGGAGTCGGCAGGAATAAATAAGAATATCAAGCTGATCGGGGCAGTGACTCATATCCGTGTCTGTGCTCCTGAAAAATGGAATCCTCAGGAAGTCGACGGGCGAATCACAAATTCTCTCGGAAGTGTTGAAAGAATCGGTAATGATAACGGTGCTCTTGCGGCATTGGTGGAAGGGATCCTTGACTTATGAGTACATTTCATCACATTCCTGTCCTTGCGGAAGGCGTGCTTGAGTATCTGACATTTCCGGAGGATCGTAAAGTCCGAATGATCGACGGAACTCTCGGCGGCGGCGGACACAGTTCTATGCTGCTTGAAAAGTATCCTCAATTGGAACTTCTCGGTATTGACCGGGATGAAATGGCCTTGGAAAATGCAGCGAAAAAACTTTCCTTTGCCGGGGAAAGAGTCCGTCTCTGCCACGGCGAATATGCGGCGATGAAAGAACTTGCCCTTGCTGCCGGATGGGAAAAAGTTGACGGAATATTGTTGGACATCGGTGTGTCATCTCCTCAAATCGATTTGCCGGAAAGAGGTTTTTCGTGGCGGCACGAAGGACCGCTTGATATGCGTATGGATCAAAGTTCCGATGTGACTGCGGGGCGGATCCTTAACTTTTCGTCAGAAAATGAGCTGTGCCGCATTTTTCGTGAGTACGGAGAATTGCGTTCAGCAGCAAAGCTCGCCCGGGCGGTTGTGGAACAGCGTGCAGAAAAATTTTTCGGAACAACTGCCGATCTGGTGGCTCTTTGTGATAATACCCTGGGAAAGTCGGCTCCCGGAAAACTGCCCATCCCGACGTTGGTATTCCAGGCGTTGCGCATCGCTGTCAACAGGGAATTGGAACAGTTGGAAGCCGGACTTGCAAGTGCCGTTGAATTGCTCACCCCGGGCGGCAGGCTTGCGGTTATTTCATTTCATTCACTTGAAGACCGCATCGTAAAGGATTTTTTCCGCCGGGAAAGTGCCGGATGCATCTGTCCTCCCGGACTGCCTGTGTGCTGTTGCGGGCATCAGGCCGCTTTGACTTTGCCCTTGCGTTTCAAAGTTGTAAGCGCATCGAAAGAGGAACTGAAGCTCAACCCGCGGGCAGCTTGTGCAAAGTTGAGAATCGCCGAAAAAGTAAAGAACCATTGACATAAAGAAGAAAACTTAAACTGAAAGAAAGGATGGCGTTATGGTACAGGTCGTGGAAGAACGTGGCAGAACCCTCAGAAGTTCACGTAAAAAGCAAAATAGTGAGAAAATTGCCAGTTACAGCATTTTTATGTTTAAATTTGTTTGTGTTATCCTTGCTTTTACAAGCGTGTTTGTGATTCATCTTTATCTGCGTCAGCAGTGTGTCAAGTCTGCTGAACGGACCGATAATATCAAAAGACAGCTTATGGATGTCAAAGTCGAGAATATGAATTTGCGCAATAAGGTGGCTTCTTTGACCGGTTGGCCTCACATCAGCCGGAAGATCCGCGAATTCAATCTGGCTCTCAGACCGGCTGAATCCGGTCAGATCGTCAGGATCGTTGTGTATTCTCCCAAACAGGCGGCAGCTATTCCTCTGACTCCTATCAAGGTTGCTTCGGCAGGAAATAACTCTCGCTACCGCACGCGCTGAGAGTAGACGATGCCCAAAAACGACAATACAGATGCAGCAGTCACTTCTCCGGAGTCGATCAGGGTCAGGTTCCGCTTTGTCGGTTTTATACTGATCCTTATCGGCCTTGGGCTGGCTGGACGTTTCTTTTACATTCAGGTGATCAAAGGAGAAGACTACCTGCGGGCTGCTAAAAAAATTTATACCGAAAGACAGGAGGTTTTCGGACAGCGGGGAGAGATTTTTGACCGGAATGGTAATTTGCTGGTAGCCAATGCTCCCAGAGTACATATTGCCTGCGGTCCCTATCATCTGAAAAATGATGAAGAACGCAAAAGGCTTGCCTGGGTCGTTTCACGTCATTTCCCGGAAAAAAGTTATCAGGAATACTATCGGCGTTTTGCCAAGTACAGGTACGTGACCGACAAAAGCGGTAAACAAATCAAACGCAGGAATAATTATCAGCTCATCAAGCGCAATGCCACTCTTGATGAAGTGAAGCTCCTCAAAAAGAGTCTTACGCCTGTTGTACAAAAAAATAAGAGCAAGAAAAAAGATAAAAGACAGAACTTGCTCCGGGTGCTTTCTTATGAACCTGCTGCCGTAAGAACTTATCCCAAAGGGCAGATGCTTGCCAATCTGCTGGGATATGTGGACATCGAAGGCAGCCGGATGACTCCCCGCAACGGATTGGAAAAACGGTATAACGCTGATATGGCACCGGACAAGGTGCGCAATGTTTTTGAAAAAACTCCTGCAGGACACCCCATTATCTTTGCCGATAATAAGATTCTGAAACCTGCTGACGGAAAAGATCTTTATCTGACCATTCTTGAACCCGTACAGGCGATCCTCGAAGAAGAATTGGATGCCGTAATGGAAAAATGGAAGCCGGAAGCCGTTTTTGCCGCTGTTGCTGATCCCCGTACAGGCGAGGTACTTGCTATTGCACAGCGTCCCACTTTTAATCCGGCTGACCGCAAAACTTATAAGCCGGATGTCATACGTATGCGGTATGCCGAGGATACTTATGAACCCGGTTCTCTGGCAAAACCTTTTTCTGTGTTGTTGGCTCTTGAACGGAAATTGGTCAAGCCTGATGATTTGATCGATTGCGAAAAAGGCCGCTGGGGGGAGAAAAAACTGACAGACTCTCACGCTTATGACCGGCTTACCGTTTCAGAAGTTATCCAGAAGTCCAGTAATATCGGCACTGCAAAGATTGCTCTTATGCTGGGAAAAGATGGTGTATATCACGCATTGCGGCGTTTTGGTTTCAATACCCGCAGCGGATTGCCTATCCCCGGTGAAGTGAGGGGCGAATTGCGTAAGCCTAAGGTTTGGGATTCTCTTGCGATTACCCGTATCCCCATTGGATACAGTTTCAGCACGACAGCACTTCAGCTGCTGCGAGCCTATTGCGGACTGGCAAATAACGGAAAAGTGCCGGAACTGAAATTGATCCACGGATTCAGAGATCCTGAAACCGGTGGAATGCAGCTTGCTCCTCCTGTCAAATTTCTTGACAGCGGAACTGATCCGGTACAGCTTTATAAGCTCATTGATATGATGATCTCAGTGACCGGCAAAGGCGGAACTGCACGCAAGGCGGCTATCCCCGGATTTCAAGTGGCAGGAAAAACAGGTACCAGCCGCAAAAATATTCAGGCGGTCAAAGATCCTGTGACCGGCAAGATCCTGGTTAAAAGCCATTATGCTGCCGGACAGTATTATGCCAGCTTTGCCGGCTTTGTTCCGGCTCACGATCCCCGCCTTGCTATGGTGATTACCCTTGATAACCCCAAAGGAGCCAGCTATGGCGGAGTTGTTGCCGCTCCGGCATTCAAAAATACGATGGAACGGACACTGCGTTACCTCAATATCCAACCTACAGAACCGGTGCTTTCCCGGTCTCGGCAGAAGGGGCGTTAAGAAAGAAAAAATTGTATTCTTCCGGGCAAGTTTTGTTTCTGGCAGTAAAGAAACAAAACTTGCCCGTTTTTTTTAATTTTCTCCGGTCTGGTATTGAAAAATTCCCTTTACTGTGATATTTTATCTTAGAGTGCATTTCAAATAAGAACAGAAAGGTGTTTTATGTTATTGCGTATTTTTTTGATGGCGGTGTTTTTGCTTTCTTTTGTGGCGGGAGCTTTGGAAGTTGAGCCCGGGAAGGCTGTGATTCTTTATTCTGAAGCTCAAGGTACGGCACTCAAAAGTTATGCTGCTTATGAACTTCAGAGACATCTTGAACTGGTTACAGGTGTCAGGATTCCGGTCCGGGCTGGCTTGAGCGTAAAAAAAGGTGAGTATCCTTTTTATGTCGGCAAAATTCCTGCGGGAGATAAACGGAAACTGAAGCCGGAAGAAGGGCGTTTCCTTGTGACTCCTCAAGGAACTTATATTTACGGTAAGGATGTCCGGGGACTCTGGAAAAAGTGTGCTTCTGACAAACCTGATGCAACAATTCATTTCAGAGCGCAGACGGGAACTTATTTCGCTGTATTGGAATTTCTGGAAAAACAATTCGGATTCCGCTGGGTTGAGCCCGGTGACAGAGGCTATGTTTTCCGTCCCGGCAGGACACTTGTTATGAATGTGCCTTCCGGTGCCTGGGATCCCGGAAAACTGGTTATGCGTGAGCTGCGCCCCGGATATACGACTCCCGATTACTCTGCTTATAAAAGACGCTTTTCCTCAACGGTTCCCGCCGGATTGCTCTATACCCAAAAAGAGTATGAGAAATTCTATCTCGATGAGCGGCTCTGGCTCAAACGTCAGCGTATGGGACGCAATCTCGGGATCCGGTACGGTCACGCTTTTACAGAGTGGCGGAACCGTTTTCTCAAAACTCACCCTGACTATCTGGCTCAGGACGGGAAAGGTAAAGTCCGTCCCACTGTTCCGGGGTGGCCAAAACATTTTCTCCTTTGTGTGAGCAACCCCGGCGTGCATAAGCAGATTATGGCTGATTTCCGCCGTTCTCCCGGGGATACCTTGAACATTTGTGAAAATGACGGCGGAATTTTCTGCCTTTGTGCACGCTGCAAAGAGTGGGGCGAAGGTCTCCCCGGACAGGGAAAAAAACGTATTTATACCGACCGCTATATGAAATTTGCCAACATTATGCAGGGAATGCTTGATAAAGAGTTCCCCGGTAAATCTGCGGTGTTTTACATTTATTCCGACTATCGTTTCCCTCCGCTGCAGGAAAAGGTCAACCCCAATCTGATTTTCGGCTTTGTCCCTGAATTGATGGAGCTGCCGGCTGTTGACAATATGTACAAAGCCTGGCGTAAAGCAGGAGCTGGAAAAATGTTTCTGCGGCCCAACGATCATCACTTCAATACCGGATTGCCTATGGGGTTTGAAAAGCAGATCTATGACGGCTTCAAACTGGGGCTCGATAACGGGATCATCGGCAGCGACTATGATTCGCTTCACAACTTCTGGCCCGTGACAGGTATTGCAGACTATATTCTCGCCCGGGCTCACGTTCATCCGGAATGGAGTTTTGAGGAATTGGAAGCTGATTTTCTTTCAGCTTATGGTGCCGCTGCACCTGAGGTCGGAGCCTTTTTCCGGTACTGGCGTAATGAAGTGTGGCAAAAGCGTTTGCTGCCCAACCGGAAGAAAATCCTTGAAAGAGGCCGCTACGGCAATTACCGCAGAGGGATGATTTGGGATCTGCCTCTTTATTTTACCAAAGCTGATCTTGATCTGACTGATGCACTGCTTCAAAAAGCTGCCCGGAAAAAACTTGATCCCCGGGAAAGACTGCGTCTTGAAACATTGATCCTCAGCAACAAACATACCCGGTTGATGCACAATGCCATTGCGGCCCGCAGTGCGGGTGATAAGCTGGCGACAGCCCGTGAACTTTACCGTTTCCGCGTGAAAAATAAAAGCAATATGCACTATAACTGGGCAAAACTTATTGATCTTGAAAAGAGTTTCGGGGACTTGACCGGAACTGCTCTTGCCACCAACTTTGAAGGTAAGACCGCTGTCGCCCCCTTGAATGCTTACTGGACATTTAAGGATGATCCCAAGCAGCTCGGAGACAAAGAGAAATGGTACAAGCTCAATGTGGTTATCACCAGAGATAAATGGGAGACCATTTATATCAATCAGCCCTGGGAAGGTCAGACTTCAAAGCGTGTTCCGGAATCTCTTAAAAAGCGGATGAAAAACTACAACGGCACCGGCTGGTACGCCCTTGCCATCCGGGTTCCCGAAAAGTGGCGGGGAAAAGGAAAAATCAAGCTCCACTTTAATGCTGTGGACGAATCTGCAACTGTTTATCTCAATGGAAAATTGTGCGGCAAACATATTTACCGCCCCGGTACAGATGACTGGAAAACGCCTTTCGAAATCGAGATCACCGATGCCATCGATTGGAAAAAATCTCATCAGCACCTTGTGGTAAAGGTAGATGACAGCAACGGGCAGGGCGGTATCTGGAAACCTGTCTTTCTGGTAATGGAATAATTTTTCCGGGGGGGGAGGCTCTGTTCTCAACAGGGGCTGTTGCAAAACCTCAAAAAAGGTGAGCAACAGCCTTTTTCTATTGTTTGAGCAGAAAGTTGGAGGTATAATAAGTTATGATAGGAGAAAATCATAGCTTATTTTACAAATTCTCAAGGCTA
>SUWB01000035.1 GCA_015061745.1 Lentisphaerota bacterium
AACACGGTAGTTAAGGGCTCCAGCGGCGATGGTACTGTACATTTGACTATGGGAGAGTAGCACGATGCCGGGAATTTTTCTTAGAACCTTTCAACGATTCGCACTCGTCTGAGAGGTTCTTTTTTTTTGTTTTTTTTGTCTTTCCCGATGTTTGGGGCAAAAACGAGTAGCACGATGCCGGGAATACTTCTTAGAACCTTTCACGATCGGTGCCGACGTTCGGCTCGCACTCGTCTGAGAGGTTCTTTTTTTCCCGATAAAGATTGATAATTGGAGTTGGGGAAGAGGGAAAAAACTTTTTAGGAAAGTTTTTTCCCTCTTCCCCAAACCCTATCACCCTTTTTCAAACCTTTTTCTGGCACTTTTCTTTTGGTGATACCAAAAGAAAAGTGCCCTTCAAGATTTAGAAATTCTGATTCTGTTATTACCCCATATTGGGGACAGAGCCTTTTTTTTAAAGTTACAGGTAATTTTCCTCTGCCGCCCTTATAGGGCTTCCGCAATCCTTTGTTCTCGGTGATATCACCCCGCAAATAAGGGGGCGAGTTTAAACGAAAATTTGCGATAATGGATGTGGCACAGACTAAAACTGCCACTTTCCCATAGCAGACGCCGGAGGGGCAGTGCAGTACCCTCTGGCCGGTTGGCAGTCTGCGGACGTTGGCGTTGACTTACACAGCCCGCGTGTATTGACCGGAGGTGAAAGAACCCGCCAGCTGAAACTACGCAAAACCGTGGTCGGAGCCGGGAGCCGGCGAAGGCCGCAGGCCGAGCGCGCAGGGCGCAGCGTAATGAACCGCTGCGGTATTCCGCAGCGGATGCCCCCGGCAGGGGGCAGATGAAGTGGAGCCCGAGCATCAGAGCCCCTTGAGATCAGCCACAGGCTGTCTCAAGGGGTGATACGTAATCTAAGAAAGAACGCTCCACACATCCACAGCCGAAGCCCACCACCTCCTAAATCCAGTATCACCCTTGCCCCCCCCTATCTGCGCCGCCCCGGCTGAAAGAGTTGGGGGCTTGGGGGAAGAGAAACGCTTGCCGTGTCTCTTACCCCAACTCCCCGGAGCTGAAGTAATCAAACACAGCCTCAAGTATGGCCGGTTAAAATTACCATAAACCTTAAAAATTATCGTCCCCAGTGCTCTCCCCCGCAAATAATCGCTCCCGGCGATATCTTCCCGCAAATAATCGCTCCCGGCGATATCTCCCGCAAACCATTGTTCCCGGCGATACCTCCCCGCAAACCATTGTTCCCGGCGATACCTCCCCGCAAACCATTGTTCCCGGCGATGTCTCCCGCAAACCAATGTCTCCGGCGATACCTCCCGCAAATACTCGTTCCCGGCGATATCTCTCCGCAAATACTCGCTCCCGGCGATCTCACCCCGCAAATAAGGGGGCGAGTTTAAACGAAAATTTGCGATAATGGATGTGGCACAGACTAAAACTGCCACTTTCCCATAGCAGACGCCGGAGGGGCAGTGCAGTACCCTCTGGCCGGTTGGCAGTCTGCGGACGTTGGCGTTGACTTACACAGCCCGCGTGTATTGACCGGAGGTGAAAGAACCCGCTGGCTGAAACTGCACAAAACCGTGGTCGGAGCCGGGAGCCGGCGAAGGCCGCAGGCCGAGCGCGCAGGGCGCAGCGTAATGAACCGCTGCGGTATTCCGCAGCGGATGCCCCCTGCCGGGGGCAGATGAAGCGTAGACCGAGCAACAGAGCCCCTTGAGATCAGCCGGAGGCTGTCTCAAGGGGTGATACGTAATCTAAGAAAGAACGCTTCACACATCCTCCGCCGGAGCCCTTCACCTCCTAAATCCAGTATCACCCTTGCACCCCCTATCTGCGCCGCTCCGGCTGAAAGAGTTGGGGGCTTGGGGGAAGAGAAACGCTTGCCGTGTCTCTTACCCCAACTCCCCGGAGCTGAAGTAATCAAACACAGCCTCAAGTATGGCCGGATAAAATTACCATAAACCTCAAAAATTATTGTTCCCGGCGATACCTCCCGCAAACCAATGTTCCCGGCGATACCTCCCGCAAACCAATGTCCCCGGCGATATCTCCCGCAAATACTCGCTCCCGGCGATATCTCCCGCAAATACTCGCTCCCGGCGATATCTCCCGCACCCCTTTGTTCCCGGCGATAGCTCCCGCAAATACTCGTTTCCGGCGATACCTCTCGCAAATAATCGCTCCCGGCGATATCTCTCCCGCAAACCATTGTCACCGGTGATATCTCTCCGCAAACGGGGGGGGAACGAAAATTTGCGATAATGGGTGTGGCACAGACTAAAACTACCACTTTCCCATAGCAGACGCCGGAGGGGCAGAGCAATACCCTCTGGCCGGTTGGCAGTCTGCGGACGTTGGCGTTGACTTACACAGCCCGCGTGTATTGACCGGAGGTGAAAGAACCCGCCAGCTGAAACTACGCAAAACCGTGGTCGGAACCGGGAGCCGGCGAAGGCCGCAGGCCGAGCGCGCAGGGCGCAGCGTAATGAACCGCTGCGGTATTCCGCAGCGGATGCCCCCGGCAGGGGGCAGATGAAGTGGAGCACGAGCATCAGAGCCCCTTGAGATCAGCCAAAGGCTGTCTCAAGGGGTGATACGTAATCTAAGAAAGAACGCTCCACATATCCCCTGCCGGAGCCCACCACCTCTCAAATCCCGTATCACCCTTGCCCCCCCTATCTGCGCCGCCCCGGCTGAAAGAGTTGGGGGCTTGGGGGAAGAGAAACGCTTGCCGTGTCTCTTACCCCAACTCCCCGGAGCTGAAATAATCAAACACAGCCTTAATTTTTCAGATTATTGTCCGCTATGCTCTCTTTCCGGGGAAATTTGTTACAGCAGCCCCCGTTTTTCACCTGAGAGGTAATGGGGGATTCGCCGGTTCTCAGACCAAGGATGCTTCTGGGGAAAAATCCTCGAAAAGGATATCAACTATATCAAAGCTCATTCCAAAGCCAACAAACCTTTTTTCGCCCCCAAAGAAGTAAAATGTAATTGAATATAACAGGCAGCTGTCGGACTTGCTTTCTAATTTTGCAGCAGCTTTTGGGGTATTTCACGGGGGAACACAGAAAACTTCCGGAACATTCCATATTCAGGAACGTTCCGGAAGTTCTGTTTCAGACTGGAAATCATCTTCTGATAATGATGATTTGGCAGATGATGCCGGAGCTTAATTTTGCACAGAATCTGCTTTGGATGATTTGGCTGTAAATCGCTTCTTCATCGCCCCGGGTGGCTCCCAGGTATCTCAGAATCGTCTCGAGAGATTCCATACTGAGTTGGAAATCTCCGCGTTTGATCTGAGTGATCGCCGCCGGAGATATTCCCAACAGCCGTGCAAGGTCACTTTGATTCTTTTTGTGTCTCAAAAGTAAATTTTCTATAATTGACCAGCCGTTAATGTTCATAAAAAAGTCTCCTCTTTTGTGGTTGCTTTTTTAATATAGCTTGTTATTAATCAAAATTCAAGAGTATTGTAAAATAAAAGTTTATATTTTATTTAATCTTTTACTTAATTATTTGATTGTTGTTCGGTTTCAAGCAATAAAAATCCCCTCTTTCGAATTCAGGAAAGAGGGGCGAGATAAAAATTTTCAGGCAGAAATTGTCAAGAATTTATTTTTTAAATGCTTTTTTATCCTTTTTATCTTTTGAAGAACTTTTTGCTTTTGATCTGCCGGATTTTTTTCGTTCTTTCAATTCAATGTCAGCATTGATTTTTTCTTCCCAATTTTTTGTGCGCCGTTTCTTTTCGGGAGCGGCTGAACGTTTGGGACGGTCAGCTCCCTTTTGGGCAGCTTTTTCAGGGTAGGGGGCTGCCTGCGAGAGGGTTAAGGGCGCGTAGCCGATGGCAGGAGCTCCGGGGGAGGCTCTGAAAGCGGCAATGGCTTGTTTTGCATCTTCGTTGTCAAGGTAGACAAAGGTTCTGTGATCTTCACAGTCGATTTTTCCTACACGGTTTTTGCGGAGGTGGGCAATATCACGAAAAAGGTTCATTACCTTAACTGCTCCGAAACCGTCAAGTTTGCCTACGCCGAGAAGCAGTTTGACTTCATTGGCAGCACCGGAGGAGTTTTCCCAAAAGGCACGATCCTTTTTCTTTCCTGAGAAATCCCGGTACTTTCTTTCAAGAAGTTCGTCCCGGAAATGATTTTGCAGTATGGCCGCAAGAAGCTCCTCCGCAGAATAGGCCTGGTCCAGAAGTTCTCTGGCAAACAGCAGGTATTCTTCGTTGGCTTCTCCGCAGTTGAATTTGGCAAGTTTTTCAACGTAACGGCGTTTTTTCAGCTCAATGACTGCTCTGCCGTCAGGAAGTTCCTCTTTGCGAATCTCATTTCTTATAGTTTGCTGAATATGGCGGATACGGCGGATTTCCCCCGGAGTTACAAAAGTGATTGCCTTACCCTCTTTGCCCGCTCTGCCGGTACGGCCGACACGGTGGATGTAAATATCCGGGCTCTGAGGAATAGAATAGTTAATGACGTGGGTCAAATCATTCACGTCGATTCCCCGGGCAGCCACATCCGTTGCCACCAGCAGAGGAAAGTGTTTCCCCTTGAAGCGGGTGATGACTTTGGTACGTTGGCTTTGGGCCACATCGCCGTGGAGTGCTTCAACGGGATAGTGGTGCTGTTTGAGTTTTTCAACGACTTCGTCCACATCGCCTTTGGTGCGGCAGAACACCAATGCGTAGAGATCTTCTTCTGTGTCAATAATACGCATCAGTGCATCGAATTTATCTTCACGGCGCACCTGATAATAAATTTGATCGGTCAGTTCCGTGCTGAGCTGGGTCATTTGGGTACGGATGACTTCGTACTCATTCATAAACTGCTCGGCAATGCTCAGGACTTCCGGAGGCATTGTTGCAGAAAACATCAGCATTCTTTTATCGGGGTTGGTAAAGCTGAGGATCTTTTCAATATCCTCAATAAATCCCATATCCAGCATTTCGTCAGCTTCATCGAGGACAGCGTATTTCAGGGCAGAAAAGTCCAGTTCGCCTCTTTCGTAAAGGTCGATGATCCGGCCGGGGGTACCGATAATGATATCCACATTGCCCTGCCGGAGCAGTTGAAGCTGGACTTCAATATTCTGACCTCCGTAAAATGAGGCGATACGCAGTTTCCGGCAACCTTTGAAAGAGTTGATCTCCTCGGCAATCTGCATTGAAAGTTCCCGTGTGGGGGCCAGGATCAGGGCTTGAGGTGTTTTGCAGTTAACTTCTGCATTTTCGATAATGGGGATGCCGAAGGCTGCTGTTTTTCCCGTTCCGGTCTGGGCCTGACCGATCAGGTCTTTGGTGCCGGAAAGAAGTTTGGGGATAGTCAACGCTTGAATGGGGGAGGGGCTCTTGAAGCCCTTTAATTCCAATGCCGAAAGCATCTCTTCCGAAAGTCCGAGTGCCCGAAAGTCCTGAATCTCGTTCATATTGTTCCTTGAAACTGAAAATGTAAATGTCAAACCCTTAATATACACTCTGAAAGCAGAAAAAACAATTCTGTTTCAGAAAGAATTTGTTTCGCTTCATTAAATACCGGTGTGCTTCAAGAACATTTGAACAGGCGGCACAGAAGAAAAATGCATTGAGCGGCCTGATAAGAAAAAATGCAAAAAAAACTGTTTGAAGGGTTGCAATTTATAAATATATGTGGTACATTATAGTGTGCCAGGGATTATTGGACTAATATTAGGACGTCAGCTATGTTTGATGTGGAAGAAATAAAGATCAATAAAGAACTTCCGGAATCGCTGCATACGCAGCTTTACCGGGAATTGGTACGTTTGCTGCGTGAGCAGCATCCTGAAACTTCAGGAATTTTGCCTTCTGAACGTGCCCTGTGTACCGGATTGGGGATACACAGAGTTACTGTCCACAAAGTTTATGCCGCTCTTGAGAGTTCCGGTATTGTGAAACGGCGGAAAGACAGGGCTTGGGTCCTTTGCCGTTCAGCACGGAAAAAATTGGAAGGCCAAGTTCCTTCCATTGGCATATTGCTTCCCTCTCTCTTTTCTGAATATACTGCTAATTGGCGTCGCCTTGAGTATTTGCGGGGAGTGATCGACCGGGCCGCCGTGTTGGGATATGCTGTGCTAATGATCCAATTGCCCTCTCCGGAGTCGACACAGGAAGAAATCGGAGAGTTTATCAGCTCCCGGCTTTCCGGATTGAGCGGCGTGATCCATCTGGGCAACCGCATATCGGGGGATGACCCGGTATTGGCTGCCATTTGCCGCTATACGGGAATCCCCCAGGTTTGTATTTCCGGACATATGGAAGGCTATCCTCATATTGGTGCTGTTTTTTGCGGATTCAGTAAAGCCGCTGAAGATATGAGCGGATATTTGAAAAGTCTCGGTGTGAAAACGTGTGGACTTTGGCGGAAGATCCCGGTTTTTCCTGAAGCAATTGGCGGAAAACCTGAGTTTCACTACGCCGCAAAGGATCGGGAAGATCTGATGAAACACTATTTGAAGAAAGTGGGCATCTCTGTCCCTGATGAGTGGGATAATGGTGATGTAGCTTTTGAAAAATCGATTTTTCCCAAGTTGAAAAAAGGAAATTTGCCCGATCTTGTCTGGTGCTGTTCCGACGATGCCGCCTTGAAATTGTGGGCATACTGCAAAAAGAAGAATATACGGGTTCCGGAAGATATGAAAATCGTGGGATTCGATGGAGCAAGTTCTTCCAAAGGACATATCGCCACAATAGTTCATCCTTTCAGAGAAATGGGCGGAACTGCCGTGGATATGCTGCTTGAACACTTTGAATACGGCGTTAATGACACAAACCGGTTCCGGACTTTGGAGGCTTCCTTTGTTCTGGGAGAGAGTTTGGTAATACAGAAAGATTTACCCCAAATATAATAGCAGGAGGTTTTTGATGATGAAACATTTAAGTGGTTTTGCATTTCAAAAAAACGGTGTGACCGAAAATATTGGCCGCAGACAGAAAAGAAAACAATTTACTCTTATTGAACTGCTTGTTGTAATTGCAATCATTGCGATCCTTGCATCTATGCTTCTGCCTGCTCTGAGCCAGAGCCGCGACCGGGCGAAATCCGTCAAGTGCGTCAATAATCTTAAACAGTACGGATCCGCACATGCCGCTTATATGGCCGAAAACAATGATTTTCTGATGGGTACCGGAAGTCTTACAAGAGATGGTAAGTCAAATATAGACTGGTATAATTGGAAGGGGAATTTTGCCAGTCTCGTTGATCCGGGAGCTTCGGAGGAAAAGTGGAAAGCCGGTGATGCCGCTAACGGCTGTCCGATGAATGATAATCAGACCTTTGTCAATGATTCAACCCGGAAGTACAAATATTACAGTTATGTCATCAACGCTCATTGCCGGGGATTTACATCCCGCTATTTCTCAAAAAGATATCGTTGGCGGAAGATCGGCGATGTGCTCAAGCCCGGTTCTTCTATGGCTTTTGCCGATGGCAACAGAGCCCGTTACAGTCATCAGAAAACCTATTTTATCTGGATTATGTACCACGATTCCGACTTTAACGGCTTGTATGATATCGTCGGTTTCCCGCATAAACAGGGAACTAACTATGTGACTTATGCCGGTAATGTTCTCAGTGCCAGAGCTCTCAAACTTGAAATGGCTTGCGGTAAACCGTCTTTGTGAAGTAAAGGAGGAACAAAATGAAAAAAACTGTGCTTTTTCTGGCTTGTTTTTCGGCTCTGATCCTTGCCGGAGCAGAAATCAATCTTATCAACAATCCGGAATTCAAAGGCTATGACGACTGCCTTGAAGGCTGGAATCATAACCCGATGGTTTTTAACGGTTATATTAAACGGCTGCCCGGAGCCGGACCGGATAAAAGAACTGCCGTGAGAATTGATTTTTCCCGTTATCACAACCTGAAACAGAGCGGCATCAAACTTGTTGCTGGAGAAAAATATCGTATCGGCGGCTGGGTGAGAACAAAGAATTTCAAAAGTCCTTTCCGGGTGTGCGGGTTTGTGGTTTCCAATCAAGGCTGGTATACAGCTGCGTATTCAGCCCGTTTTCCCGTTGATACCAAGGGAAAATGGGTGAAATGGGAACGGATCGTGACAATGCCCAAAAGCAGCAACGGTGAATATTCCTTTCTGATTTATGGATATCAATCCACCGGTGTTTTTGAACTTTGCAATCCTTTTCTTATCCCCCTGTCTGAAAAAGGACGTAAAGAATCCCGTCCTATGCAAGACTGGCGGGATCAGCTGAAACGTGTTTCCCCTTATTATCCTCTTTTGAGCAAAGTTTCTGCCGCGACCGGGGAGATCGGTTTTGCTGTTTCAAGTCCTGTGGGGGCTGATTTTACGGAATATTCCTGCCGGGTCAGCTATGCTCCCGGTACTTCAAAAAAATACAGTGCACCAAAGGATTTTGCGTTCAACCGTCACGGTATGGCTAAAACTTTTTTGGGCAAGATCCCTGTGGGTAAGGGATCCGTTAAAGCACAGCTGGTTCACAAAAAGAGTGGAAAAGTCCTCTACGGCAATGAATATGCTGTAAATGCAGTCACTCCTCTTACCGCAAAAGGAAAATGGCTGAACAACTTTGTCTTTGAAATCATCAACGCTCCCTTGCGGACTGGAAAAGTCCAGTTCACTGCTGCTGATGCAGGCTGGTATCGTGTGGCCTTTTCCAGAGCACTCCCCGATGTTTCTGCCAGTCTGGACGGAAAAGAAATTGTCAAATACCGTAAAGGTGAAGCCTCTGAAACAATGCGTTATATCGAACGGGGAGAACATTCTGTTGTCATTACCGGTAAAGGAAAAATCCCTGCCGGAACAAAATTGATCGTGGCCAGAGTTCCTGAAACGCCTTATTATCCGCTGTTTCCCAGCAAAGCTGTGGAAAAAAAGAGGGGAATGAATTTCTATGAGGGATTTTTTAAATACGATATTGATTTCTGCCGCAAGTATTTGTGGCACAATTTCAATACCTGCTTTTCTCAGGGCGCATTTCCTCTCAGAAGTAAGGCCGATCACGCTTTGAAAGCCGAAATGAAGGATCGGGGAATGGTGATTTTCGGCTGCAACGGATTCCCCAAAGCCTGGTGGAGTATGCCTGCGAAAATGGAAGAAAATATCCGTAATACCCTGCACGTAAAAAATGGGGACGGACGTACTTTGGATGAAGCGTTCCCGAACTCTCCCATTGAGATCCAGTTGGGACTTGTGGATCTGGGATGGAATATGCAGAATTATGAGAAACTCGTTTATTTGTGGCAGGGGGTTTATACAGATAAATATTTTGACTATCCCGCCATTCATCTGCCTTTGATTGCTTCAATGAGCAATATTTCTCAGGGACGGGGCAAACTTCTGCTTGAAACTTATGCCCGGGTAACTCCTACGGAAAAATTGATGGTCGAACAGCTCAAACGTTATCCCCGGCAGCTTGAAGAAGTGCGCTATATCCCTCAGGCAGCAGAACGTTTTATTTATTTTCTGGGCGGCTACTGTCTGCCGGGTGTGTACAACACCAACTGTTATCCTGAAAGTGATGTAAAATATTTCTGGGATCGCTATTTTCATCTGCTTGCCACTCATCCGGCCTGCCGGGGTGTGGGGGGCGTTGGAGGCTATTCTCTGCGTAACAGCGATGAAGAAATGCTCCGTTTCTTTGCGGCATTGGTGCGTCATTACTGTATTGAAGGAAAGACGACTCTCTTTTCCTCTCAATACGGCTACAAGCTCAATCCCGGGCACTTAAAAGATGGTGACTTCAGAGAAGAATTCAAATACTGGAAGGCTTGTGCCGCTTCTGAAAATTCTCTGAAAGCCCATAAAATTTCCGGTTACGGAAAGAATTTCCAGGGACGTCAGAGTCGGGATATCGCCAGCGTCGGAGATACTTGTGCTCTCTTTACTGCAACGGGGAACAAGGCCAATATATTGAGCCAGAAAATCACGGGGCTGCAAAAAGGGAAACTCTATTCCATCGTTTTCACAACTGCTGACCCGGAAGATATTGCAAAACCCAAACTGAAACGGCTGCCCTTTGTGTTCAAATCGGAACTTAAAGGAGTCAAGATCATTCCTGAATACAGTTACGATATCCGGGTCCCTGAAAGATGGGATAAAAAGAATATCAAACGTAAATCCCGTGATATTCACACCCGTAAGATCGTCTTCAAGGCTGAAAAAGAAACTGCAGAGATCATCTTTTCTGATGCCGGAGCTCCTGCCGGACAGAAAAGGGTGTTGAACTTTGTGAGCGTGCGTCCCTATTTCGGATGCGAAAAATAAAATGCAGAAAGTCAAATTTTTATGAACAACAATCTTTATGCTGCTTCCGGCACACAATTGAACAATCTGGTTTTCAAATTGACCGATGCCTGGGTCAATATCGGCTGGGTTGCTCATTTCAGCAGCGAAAACAGCGTCCGAACCTGTATTGAGGTTCTCCCCGGGGAATCGGGCAGGACTCAGTTTATGCTGCCGGGAGACGAATTTACGGAACTCCCTGCGGGCGAAGACAAACATTTCTTCTTCCAGCGGACTTTCCCTGCCGGAGAGACCCGGATCATAGGCCGTTATTTTCAGGGCCGGATGATTATTACCAAAGTGCCCGCCATTCGTTTTGCTCCGGCAGCGGCAGATGAGGAATTCAAAAAACGCTGCGTTTCTCTTTTGAACAATATGGAAAGTTCTGAACTTGAAGCGTATCAGATTTTCAAGTGCAGCGTGAAATCAGACAGTGATGCCGCAGCTTGTCTCGGAGCTTTGGAGCTGACCGATCCGGAACGTTCAGGAATCCTGTTTGTCTCTGAGAATGGGGCAGATTTTTCTCTTGCAGAAAAACTTGAAGCGTTTTTTCAAATCATTATTACCGATCCCCGTTTTGCAAAACTCGGTATGATCGGTTTTGCTGATGACTTCAGTTCTTGTGCTGCAATGAATAACCGCTGTGCCGCTTTGTTGAGACACTATGCACTTCAGGGTAAAACTGATCTTCTTGAAGAAAGCACTCCGGAGTATAAAAATTTCGGTGCCAATTCCCTGTGGCCGCAGGAAAAGGCGGTCGTTATGGACAGTGTCCCTGTGCAAGCTCCCCGGAATCCCCACCTGGTCGGGCATAATGGAATGCGTAATGTTCGGGATTATGGAGCTGTTGGTGACGGGATCACTAATGATACTGCTGCGATCCAACGTGCTCTTGATGACGGGGGCGGGGTGTTTTTGCCCGGTGGAACCTATCGCTGCGGCACTTTGTATCTGCGTTCTCACGGCGGTTTGGAATTGGCTTCAGATGCCGTCATTCAGGCCTCTGATGATCCAGCCGATTACAACGGGCCTGACGACTGGCCCCAGAACTGGGGCAGTGTCGAGGAAAAGGCTTCCGGAGCTCATCTGATCGTGGCTCTGGAGTGCGAGAATGTCTTTTTGCGGGGTTACGGCCGTATTGACGGCAGCCGGGAAAAGTTTTTTATCCCCGGCGGCGATGCCAGCAGTGCATCTTGGGCCGAGTTCAATGGGTGGCGTCCCTCACAAATGCTCTATTTCTGCGAGTGCCGTCTGGTGCGTATCAATGATCTTACTTTGACCAATTCACCTTATTGGAGCTGTTTTATTTTCGGATGTGACAATGTGCGTATTTCAGGACTTACGATCAGCAACCTTCCCCGTGAATCCTGGAATGGCGACGGTATTGATATCGACTGTTCCACCAATGTACGTGTTTCTGACTGTCTGATCCGGAGTGCCGACGACTGTCTGACCGTCCGGGCCAGCAAAGGATATCTGAAATTGCGTTACCACAAAGATCAGATCTGCGAAAATGTTGTCGTCACCAACTGTATTATGATGAATGGTCACGCTGCGGTTCGTTTTGGTGTGGGAACCGGGAAGATCCGCAACTGCACAGTGAGCAATTGTGTGGTCAAAGACACCCGTTACGGTATCGGAATCCACAGTTCTTTTGCTCCTTCTATCCGGAATAAATCAGTTCCCGGGTGTGATGTGGAAAATCTGCTTATCGACAATATGGATATGAGCTGCGGAGCTCCTTTCTTTATTACGGTGAACAGTCACCACGGAATCGGAGATGTTTCAACAAGTTATATCAGAGGCATTATTATCAGCAATTGCCGCTTCCGTTCGGTCTGGAATGGCCTTATTGAAGGGAATAGAGATTACAATCTTACGGATCTGCAGTTCAACAACGTCAGTTTTGAAATGTCCGGTGGTGATGAGATATTGTATCCCCTTGATGATGATATGCGTGTGAGCTACCGTTCACATCGCTATCCTGCGGCTGTCGCAATGCGTTATGTAAGAGATTGCCGTTTCCGGAATGTGACGGTCCGCTGGCGGGATGAATCCGAAAAATACCGCTGTGCCCTGTGGATGAAAAAATGCGAAGAGACTGACATTATGGATTGCCGTTTGACACCGCCCCGTAATGGCAGGGAAATAATTGAAGAACAGTAAGGGGAGGAGAGTTTTTTATGGAGAATTGCTGCAATGAAGCACCTTTCGCCGTACTGAGAGAATTTCTTGCTCTGCCGCATAATGCCAATGCTGTGTTGGAAAAATTTGCCGCATTGCCCAATGCCGTCCGCAAGACAGGCGGGCCCAAGGAAGGCTTTGTCTATATTCCCGGGACAAGAGAAAATGCTGTCCTGCTGGTCGCTCACGCCGATACCCGGTATGATAAAGAACAGCCGGTGGAATTGATCGAAGATGAAGATACTTTCAGGAACAGCAATGATCTGCTGGGCGGTGATGACCGGGCCGGATGTGCTGTCTGCCGGCTGATGCTCAACTCAGGCCACGGTATACTTATTACTGACGGAGAGGAAGGGGGAGCTTTCGGATCTGAATTTTTGAAACGTGTTCATCCTGAAATTTTTTCAGAGATCAACCGGAAATATCAGTTTATGATCCAAATTGACCGCTGCGGTACAGGAGAGTTCAAATGTTACAATGTTGGCAGTGAAGCTTTCCGCTCTTATGTGGCTGAAAAAACCGGATTCAGTGAGCCCGACCGGCTCAGATCAACGGATGTGGTGCATTTGTGCCGGGATATTTGCGGTGTGAATCTGGCCTGCGGCTATTACAAAGAGCATACCGATGAGGAATATCTGGTCAAAAAAGAGTGGCTTCACACACTGGAACTTTTGAAGGTCTGGCTTGCTGATGAAAATTTGCCCAAGTTTGTACTGGATGAAAATTAAGTTGAGATTTGTTAAAAGGATTTTTCCCTTATTCAAGTAAAAAAAAGGAGTTTAAGATGAAAAAAGCACTTTTGTCACTCTGTTCCGCAGCTTGCCTGCTGCCCCTTGCAGCGGCAGAACCGACAGTCAGTGACCTCGGCGGCGTTTGCCGTAACGGACAGGTTTTTTTGCAGTGGAAAGAGAGCTCTCTCCCTGCTGATGCCCGGTTGAGCGTATGGAGTTCTGCCAAACCTCTGAGCCGGAATTCTTTGAAAGAAACCGACAGGATCGCCGCATTGCTCAATCCCAAAAGTGCCGGAGACTGGTGGCAGAATATCGACTCGTTCCTTGTGCCCCGCAGCAAAAAGGTGAAAAGTGAAGAAATTTTCGCCGGTAATACTGCCAGCGAAAAGGATAAACGCCGCAAGATCACAGGATTCGTCATTGAAGAAGGCGGAAAACCTCTGGATCCTGCCGGCGGTCTGCACGTTCATACCCCAAATGCCAACCAGACAGGCAAACGTTACTTTGCAGTGACCGTTCACCGGGGAACCGCCCCTGAAATTATCGCTTTTACCACCTTAAAAGATCCGATCGACGTGAAATCCGGCAAGGTGCAGGCGATCCGTCTCAGAGGAGCGAAGCTGACTCAAGGCTGTGCCAAAGGACTGCCGTTGCTTATTTCGCTTCACGGACGGGGCGGCGGTGCCGGTGTGGATGCAAAAGGAAATCTCAGAGGAACACATTTGCTGTTTGCTCCTGCATCTCTTGCCTGGCGTGAAGGTATCCCCTTTAAATTTGATATTTATGTGCGTAAAGATCACGTTGTGCTTTCCCTCTTTGACCGGGTGTGGATCGGCCGCACGATGAAGCGGGGAGAGTATACTGACAGCCGTGATGCAGTGCCGGCTATTGCAACATTCTGGATGGGCTACAATCCCGATATCGCTGTGTCGGCCAAAGGCCCCAAATTCCGCTTTGACAACTTTACTGAAAGATACATTCTCTTTGTTATGCAGTGGGTGCAGGAATATCTGGGCACCGATGTGAACCGTACTTATATCCAGGGCGGTTCTATGGGCGGCACGGGAGCAGTTCATATGGCGACCCATTTCCCTGACCGCTTTGCGGCGGTCAACGCGTTGGTCCCCATTTACTCCTACACCTGGAAGAAACCCCAGAAAGGCCAGACTTCCGCCTGGCGTCTGACCTGTTCAACAGGTGCTTTCTCTCCCCGGAATCCTGCGTTGATGCCTGACGGAAAAAGTGTTCTTGAATATGGTAACGGTGCCAAAAATATCGCTGTCCCCGGTGTGGATATGCCCCCCATTTTTGCCACGAACGGCAGAAATGACACCTCTATGCCCTGGGTGAACAATCCGCCTTTCTTTGCCGCTGCGGACAAGGCTAAACAATTCATCTCCGTCTACTGGAATGACGGAGGACACGCTATGTCTGGAAGTGCCCCTGCGGATATGAAGATCAAACTTGCACGGCTTTTCAAATTCCGTCTGAATGAAAGTTTCCCTGTCTTTTCCAAGTTCAGCGACAACCGGAACTACGGCAATGGCGACCCCAAAGACGGCGATCCTGCCGGCTGGATCAACCGGGGCATCGACTGGCAGGATATCAAGGATACTCCTCAGAAATATGAAATCACTCTCAAGGTTTATTATCCGCAGATCAAATATCCTGTTACTGCCGACGTGACTATCAGACGCCGTCAGCAGTTCCGGTTCGCTCCGGGAACTGAATTGACATTTTCTTACGGCAATGTCAAAAAGAAAGTGAAAATCGACAAGAACGGTCTTTTGACACTCCACGGCATCCGCTTTGACAGCAAGGCTCCCGTCAAACTGACCATTTGGAAATAAATTCCAAATCCGTATCAACAAAAAACGCCGTCCCCCAAAAAAAGAGGAGGGACGGCGTTTTGATTTGTGAGAATTAAAGTTCAGCTGTATCAACTGACTGGATGTAAGGTGTCAAAAGAGCTTCTGTTTCAAAGACGATGACTTCATTTTTACCCTGTTTGAGAATGGGGGAGGGCAGATACAGCGTCTTGTTGGGGCCTACGCTCCAGTAACGGCCCAGGTTGAAGCCGTTGACCCAGACGACACCCCGGCTGCCGGGGAAGCGGAGGAAGGTTTCTGCGATCTCATCCACTTCAAATTCGCCTTTGAAGAAGGTGGGCGTTTTCACCGAGGTGTCAAGTTTTCCAAAAGTCAGCTTGTCCAGATTGTCCATAGGAAGTGAACGGTTTTCCCAGTCAAAGAGATAGGCGTTCCAAGACAGCATTCCGCCGGGGAGACCTTTGGCATCTTTTCCGGTGAGGAAGCCGTAATTGATGCGGCCGAAGTTTTCCACCAGCACATCGAGAGTTGCACCTTCAGCAGGCACGTTGACGTCGATCCCATTCTGCAGACTGTCACGGAAAGCTGTGGTGATCTTTTTACCGTCGATAAAGATGTCTGCACAGTCTCCGATGGCAGGAGCCCACAAATTGCTTTTGAGCGGCCCCTGAATACGGGTACGGTAGTGGACAAAACCGAAGGCCTGATTCAGTTGTTCCATTGTCAGAGGCGATTTTGACTTGACAGGAGTACTGATCTGATCCAGCGCATCAAAGAAAGAGACACTTTCTTTGAAGTCGATTTTGCCGTAGGCTTTGCGTTTGACGGGGGCAGGGGTGCCGGTCTTGGCTTCAGGATAGTATTTTTTGACGATTTCCTGCAGTTTGAAGTACTTAGGGGTGACATCTCCCCATTCAGAAATGGGGGCATCGTAGTCGTAACTGGTTGTATCACAAGTGTATTCCTGATTCAAACGTGACTGATTGGCACCGGCTGTAAATCCAAAATTGGTGCCGCCGTGGAACATATACATATTCACGTTGGCACCGGAACGGACGATATCGTCAAATTCCCGTGCCACATCATCTGCACTGCGGGTCTTGTGGGCATCGTTTTTCCATTTGTCGTACCAGCCCAGCCAGAACTCCATAAAAAAGGGCGGATCGTCAGGACGCAGATCCTGCAGCAGATTGAAACCGATCTGGGTGCGGCTGCCCCCTGTGAGCATAGCCGCTGTTCCGGGAAGCATACCATTGAGCAGATACATCATTCCGGCACCATCGGCGGTGAAAAGGGGGACGGTGATACCTGCGTTGATATTCATATCGCGCAAAGCACCGATGTATTCATCATCGTGGCCGTAGGAACCGTATTCATTTTCGAGCTGCATAGCGATGATGGGGCCGCCTTCATCATACTGCAATGGTTTGATCAGAGGCATAATCTTGTCAAAATATTTCTGTACCGCATCGAGATAGACCTTGTTGTAACGGCGGAATTCAATTCCTTCTTTGGTCATAAGCCAGTAGGGGAAGCCGCCATTGTCCCATTCGGCACAGATGTAGGGGCCGGGACGCAGAATAACATAAAGCCCCAGTTCCTGAGCGATCTTGATGAAACGGGGGAAATCCAGCATACCGGAAAAATCAAATTCCCCTTCCCGGGGTTCGTGCAGATTCCAGCACATATAGGTTTCAACACAGTTGAATCCGCACATAGCAAGTTTTTCCAGACGGTCACGCCACAAATCGGGGTGGACACGGAAGTAGTGAATGGCTCCTGAAAAGATTTGAACGGGCGTTCCGTCAATAAAAATCTTGCGTTCTTTAAATTGGACTTTTGACATAATAGTGCCTCATAAATTAATTGAAAAATGTTCCGACTTCGGACATACTTTTTGCTGAAAGTTCTGCCAGACGGCTGCGGACTTTTTTCAGCCGTTCCTGAAGCTGCGGGCGGTTTTCGAGGATCATCAGGGCTCTTGAAAGCATCTGTTCGCCGGAATCAGCATCGTCAAGGTCGATGAGAAATTCGGACAGCTCCATATCCCGCACCATTTGCCGTTTGCGTCCGCATTCGACATAAGGGGCGTGGATGAAGGGAACGCCGTTTCCGATTGCCATAATAATGGAGTGCATTTCCACACTGACCAGCAGGGAACTTGCACGGTAGACTGAAAGGGCCTGTTCAGGAGTCCAGAAGTGTTCAAGGTAAACCGTCGATTTTTTTGCTTCATCACTCAAGATATTGTACAGATGAGTCCGGGCATCTTCAAGGGTGTCCCGGGTTTCGTGGGCAATAAGAACCTTATGACCGCTCTTTTTGATGTATTCCTCAATGAGATATTTCATCTGCTCCATCTGGTGACGGCAGCGTTCAGGAGTGACTGAACCGCCTGTGGGATCGTGATATTTGGGCTTGGGAGCGGAAATACGCAGTGCAACAGTCATAAATTTGCCTTCTTCCAAGTCGTTTTCAGCGAAAAACTGTTCTTTCCACGCCTCATCGCCGCCGTTGAAATAAATGGTGGTGTCCGGACGGAAATCAAGGGCCTGAAAGGTGAATTTCTTTTGTTTCAGATAATTGAGTGAATCCGTGTCCCGGCAGTAAACAAATTTCGCATCGGCGAAAAGTTTGTCATAAAGCAGATCCATAGGCCATTCGATCAGGTCAAAGGATTGAGAACCGATACCATAGGGGATATTCAGAGCCCGGGCAAGGATCAGGGACATAGCAAGGGGCAGCGTGTAACCGAAAAGACGGCGGACTCCCAAACGGCCGAAATTCAAAGTTGTTCCGGAGTTATAATAGACGAATCCCGCGTTTTGGAAGGCCTCTGCCAAATCAGGGAAATGGACTTTCAGATCTTCCATAATTTCAAGGGGAAAACTGTTCAGCAGATCATCAGTCAGGATCTCAGCGTCAAAAGAAGAAATGGTGCCTGTGCGGAACTGTTCAAGTTTAAGTCTGCCGTGACGGGCAACAAGGTTGTTCCAGGCATTGCCTTTGACTGTTGCATTGCGGATCGCTTCTGAAGCGGCGTCAGGCATCGGATCTCCGGCGATCAGGTCAAAGAAGGGCATCGGGAGCACTTCGCCTTTGGGGTTGTAAGGAGGGAGCACCTCTTTATAATGGGCGTAGGCCGGATCGCTTTCAGGCAGATAGTTGATAAGTTTTACGGGCAAATCGGGGGATTGATTTTTCAAAAGGGTAAAAAGCCCCCCCTGGATCCCCATATCGCCAATATTATTGATGCTCCAGGCGTAGCTGACAAGTAAATGTTTTTTCATTTTTTCATCCTTTCAATCAAATTTGCTGCCTGAGTCCGGTTTTTTAACAGCTGGGCCGGGGGAATATTGCCGGAACGGTCGAGACTTTTGAAAAGTTTTTCCGCTTCACGGCGCAAGGGATCAGCAAGATCTCTTTTCCGGGCAAGCATCATCATAATGCTGTAATATTCATAATCCTCAATGCCGTCCCGCATTGCTTCTGCGCGCAAAGTGGAAAGAAATGTCTCATTCTGTCCCATACAGAAATAACTGCCGCCGCCGTTGGCTCCGGGGTAACTTTCCGGATTCCACCGTGTCAAAGGGTTCGTTCCGCTGACAGGAAGAGGATTGTTGTACCACCTTGAAACAGTCCAGACCAGCCAGCCGTCCACTTTGTTGGCAATGGCGCGTTCTCCCAACTGGGTGCGGATCGCCGCAAGAGGTGTGCCGTCAACAGTGAGGCCGGTTGTGTAGTACCAGACTTTCCGCCCCAAAGCCCGAGCCTTTTCCGCCCGTTCAAAGTTGTACTGATTGACCGGGGGGATCCACTCATCAATAATACCGTGGAGTCCGCTTTGGAATCCGTAGGAGTTGTCGGCAATGGTGCTGAGGATTTTCAAATCAGGGAAATGTTTTTTCAAATCTTTCACCAGGTCGATAATGGCGGGCCATTCAGAGGGCGTTGCTTCGTCAAAGGCGTAACAGGCGGCATATTGCCAGAGGCCTGCTTTTTTGAGTTCCGGGATCCTTTTTTTCAGGAGTTCAATGTATTTTTGCTTCCAGGCTTCAGGATAATGTGTCTGAGAAGCCGTGCTCATTTTTTCCCACAGCTGCTTGGATTTGCCGGGAGCGATCTTTTGGGCTGTATGGTGGGCCTGACGGGGCAGTTTCAGATAGAGGAGGGGAATGAAGTTCAACCCCCGTTTGACCGCATCGGAATAATCTGCAATAGAAGGAAGTACGGGGATGCCGTAACTGCCGTGATCAGAATAAATGGAAAAATTGTTGATATGAAAATTGTCAAGAAGCCAGCGTTCAAAGCGCAGTTTGTTTTTGCCCAGCAGTTTTGAACCGTAGACCGATGTGGCTGTCTTGAGGGTTTTGCGTTCCGGCAGCGTGAAGTTGTAGTTTTTGATTTTCAGCGGCAGAGAGAATTTTCGGCCGTCGATATTGAAGCGGACTTCCGTCTGCAGCGGGGCAGGAAGGGGGGGGTAGGTTTTTATTCTGACTACCCAGAGCTGAAGCTGATAGGGTGCAAGAGCGGTGACGCGTGAGGTGTATTCAAGGAGCGGGTCAAAGTGCCAGCCGGTGTGGACTCCCGGAGTATGGGAAGCAAGTGTTTTGACCGCTCCCACAGGATGAACAGAGGTCAACACAGCAGATGACGGAGCGGTGATAAATGCGGAAATTTCTTTAACGGATTTTTTACTGACAGTAATGATGTGGATATTTTCTGTTTCATTGCCGGCAAGAGTAAGTTCCCCTTTGAGAACAGGTCGTTCATCAAGAAGTCCGGCAAAGGGCAGAGGACGGCTGAGAGAGGAGAGAAAACCTGCCCCGGTGTCGGGAATATGGGTTACAGCTGTACTGCGGGCGATGAATTTATCAAGCTGTTTTTTTCGCAGAAAGTCTGCAAATTTTCTGAGTTCTTCACGGGTGGAAACTTTTTTCAGCTGTTCGGAAAGACCGAAACTTGCTGCTGTGGAAACAAGTTTCGCTTTTTCCTCATCCAGAGCACTGAAAAGTTTGATGCCGTAGATCGTAAACTGTGCAGACAGTGCGGGACGGCTCAGGTAAATACGCAGAAATTTCATCTGCTTTTTGTCCATTTTCCTCGCCGGATTGAAACGGAACCGCAATGTTGTACGAATCCTGTCCGCTATGGGGCGGACATCGTAACACTGCTTGCCGGTATTGTCCCGGAAGTTGATGGAAAGGGAGGCACTGAGTCCTCCTGAAAGACGTAAATCGACATCCACCCCGTCATATTCGGAGCAGTCTGCCGGCAGTTGCAGATTGACTGTCGGGTGAGTGTTGTTCAATTTCCGGGAGTAAGCCGGAAAATCAATAACAAGAGCGTTCGTTGTTCTTTTATATCTGGCCCCCCCCGTCGCTGAAACAGGCTTCAGAGAGACATTTTCAGCCGCTGCGGTAAATGCTGTCAGCAGCAGCAAAAAAAATAATGTTTTCATCTTGCAAATCCTCAGATAAAGAAATAGTCCGTATACATACTATACACCCTTGTGAAAGATTATGCAAGAAACAATTGCAATATTGACGTAAAGAAGAATAACTCTTGACTTGCAAAAATCGGGGAGTTGGTGTATATTATCCCTATTATGATGGAAAAGATTAAAAATTTTACAGCCAGGATCGCCGTTGTCGGCCTCGGTTATGTGGGGCTGCCTCTGGCTCTTGAGTTCGGACGCAAATTTGATGTGGTGGGATTTGATATCAAATCTTCACGCCTTGAAATGTTGCGTAAAGGAGTTGACAATACTCTTGAAAGTTCTCCTGAAGATCTGAAAAATGCCGAAAAACTGCGGTACAGCGGTGATATGGAAGATCTCCGGGACAGGGATATTTTTATCGTTACAGTTCCTACTCCCGTAGATGAACACAAATATCCTGACCTGACCCCTCTGGTGCGGGCTTCAGAAACAGTGGGCAAAGTGATCCGGCCCGGAGCAATCGTTATTTACGAAAGTACCGTCTATCCCGGATGCACAGAGGAAGAATGTGTCCCCGTGATCGAAAAATGGAGCGGACTCAAGTACAATAAAGATTTCTTTTGCGGATACAGCCCTGAACGGATCAATCCCGGAGATAAAACCCATACTCTGACAAAAATCTTGAAAATCGTTTCCGGCTCCACTCCCGAAACGGCATTGCAGGTCAAAGCCCTTTATGACTCGATCCTTACCGCCGGAACCTATATGGCAAGATCCATCAAGGTGGCTGAAGCGGCCAAGGTAATCGAAAACTCCCAGAGAGATTTGAATATTGCATTTGTCAACGAGCTTGCAAAAATATTTCACCTTTTGGATATTGATACCAGTGAAGTCCTTGAAGCCGCCGGTACCAAGTGGAACTTTCTGCCTTTCAAACCCGGTCTGGTGGGGGGACACTGTATCGGCGTCGATCCCTATTACCTGACTTACAAAGCTCAGGCTTTGGGATACCTTCCTGAAGTTATCCTCGCCGGAAGACGCATCAATGACGGTATGAATGAGTATGTGGCAACACGGGTCGTGAAACTGATGATCCGTAAAAAACAGCAGATTAACAATGCTAAAGTTCTTGTGCTGGGAATGACTTTCAAAGAAAATTGTCCTGATATCCGTAACTCACAGGTGCCCGGAGTCGTCCGGGCTTTGGAAGATTTCGGATGCCAGGTGGATATTTACGACCCCTGGGCGGAGCCGGAAGAAATCAAAAAATGTTACGGCTTTGACGCTGTCAACGATTTTTCTCAGCTCAATCCTGCTGAATACGATGCGGTCGTCGCCGCAGTCGCTCACCGGCAGTTTGCAGAGCTGGATTGGAGCGTTTTCAGTAAACCCCGGCGGGTCATATTTGATGTAAAGGGCTTTCTGCCCGGCGATTTGATTGACGGACGGCTTTGATTATGGACAAAAAAATTACTGATACCAGAGTTCTTGTGACGGGGGGAGCCGGATTTATCGGTTCTCATCTGGTCGATGCTTTGCTGGCTGCCGATAATCAGGTGGTCTGTCTTGACAACTTTGCCACCGGCAGACGGGAAAATTTGAGTTCCGCTCTGCAGAATCCCGGTTTTACCCTGATCGAAGGCGATATACGGGATCGTCAGGTGTGCAAAAAAGCTATGGAAAATGTGAAGATCGTTTTCCACGAAGCCGCCCTCGGTTCTGTGCCCCGTTCCATTGCTGATCCGGCGGAGTCGACTTCCGTCAATGTGGCGGGATTTGTCAATGTCCTTCACACTGCTGTTGAGGCAAAGGTTGACTCCTTTGTTTATGCTTCAAGTTCTTCTGTGTATGGCGATGAAGCGAAACTTCCCAAGCAGGAGGAACGTATCGGTACGGCTCTTTCGCCTTATGCAGTCACCAAATATACCAATGAACTTTTTGCCGCTAATTTTGCTGCTGTTTACGGTATCAAAGTGACCGGCTTGCGTTATTTCAATGTGTTCGGCCCCCGGCAGGACCCCAGAGGAGCTTATGCGGCGGTGATTCCCCGCTTTGTGACCGCTTTGCTCAGGAATGAAAGTCCTGTGATTTACGGAGACGGAACCAATTCCCGGGATTTTACTTTTGTTGCCAACGTTGTCAGTGCCAATCTGCTTGCGGCCTGCCGCGAAAGCAGGGAGCACCGGGTCTACAATGTGGCCGCAGGGGGCAGAACTGATTTGAATGAACTTTTTGCCTTCCTTAAAGAAGCTCTGGTTCAAAAAGGAGTACCCTGTGCCGGAGTCAATGTTGAATATGCCCCCGGCCGGGCCGGAGATATCCCCCACTCTTTTGCAGATATTTCCAGAGCGGAAAGAGAGTTGGGATACCGGAGTCTTTATGATATTAAATCCGGCATCTGGGAGATGGTCGGATACTATATGGAGCACTTCAGCGGAAAATGAAAAAGATGCCACCTCTTATGATCCTCTGCGGAGGCAAAGGAACACGGCTGAGGGAAGTAACTGAGCTGCTTCCCAAACCGATGGTCCCCATTGGAGAGCAGCCTATTGTGTGGCATATTATGAAAAGCTATGCCGCTTTTGGAGTCGATCGTTTTATTCTCTGTCTCGGATACAAACGTGAATGTTTTGTGGATTATTTTACCAACTACCGTTTGCGTACCACTGATGCAACTGTTTATTCCGGTTCTCAAAGCCGGGTCGAATTTCATTCCAATGAAAATGAGGAGGATTGGCAGATTACCCTTGCCGGTACCGGGATCGATTCCGGTACCGGGACACGTGTCCGGCTTGCGTCCCGGTACTTGAGGGACGATGATGACTGCTTTTTTCTGACCTACGGTGATGGTGTCAGTGATATTGATGTGGAAGCGGAACTGGCGTTTCACCGTGAACACGGTCTGGCTTTGACTGTGGGAGCTGTTCATCCCGCCGCCCGGTTCGGAGAGATGAAGATTACTGCTGACGGCAAGGTGAAATCTTTTGTGGAAAAACCTGCCCGCATCCCCGGATATATCAATGGCGGATTTATGGTGATGCAGAAAAGTTTTGTCTCACACTTTATCCCCGAAGAAGATTGTTTCCTCGAACAGCAGCCGCTTTACAATGCCGCCAAAGCAGGTGAGATGGCTGCGTTCCGTCACGAGGGGTTCTGGCAGTGTATGGACACCCCCCGGGAACATACTATGCTCAATGAATTATGGGAGTCTGGTGAAGCTCCCTGGACGAAGTACTGGCAATAAGAGTAAGGCATTTATGTTCGGTGGAGTTTATAACAAACGCAGGTGTCTTGTGACCGGCAATACGGGCTTCAAAGGCTCGTGGCTGGGTTTTTGGCTTACCCGGCTGGGGGCTCAGGTGTGCGGTGTTTCCCTGCCTGCGGAAAAACTTTCTCACTGGGCCCTGCTTGAGAAAGAATATGAAACCGTTTTTTGCGATATCCGTGACCTTGAAGCTTTGCACAAGGTCTTTGTTTCTTTCAAGCCGGAAACGGTGTTTCACCTTGCGGCTCAGCCCCTGGTGCGGCTTTCATACAGAGAGCCTGTTGAAACATTTTCCACCAATGTTATGGGTACGGTCAATTGTCTTGAATGCTGCCGCCTGACTGAAAGTGTGGAAAATATTGTTGTTGTCACTACTGATAAGTGTTATGAAAATCCGGAAAACGGCGTGCCTTTCAAAGAAAGTGACCCGTTGGGAGGCTTTGACCCTTACAGCGGTTCAAAAGGAGCTGCTGAAATAGCCGTTGCCAGTTTCAACCGTTCATTTTTCCGCGGGGCAGAATATGCTCCCGGATGTGCCACTGCCCGGGCCGGAAATGTGATCGGCGGCGGAGACTGGGCAGCAGACCGCCTGATTCCCGATCTGGTCAGAGGGGCCGCAGCGGGGCAAAAGGCAAGATTGCGTAATCCAGATTCTGTACGTCCGTGGCAGCATTTGCTTGAACCCCTGAGCGGTTATCTCCAACTGGGAGCTCAGCTGCTGGCGGATAAAGAGAAATTTTCCGGAAGCTGGAATTTCGGTCCCGCTGTTTCAGATACTCTGACTGTGGGCGAGGTCGCAGAAAAAATGCACAAAGGCTGGGGCAATATGCAATTTGAATATGAAAAAGAAAAAAATGCTCCCCACGAGGCTTCTTTGCTGCGATTGGATTGTTCAAAAGCTGCCCGCGAGCTGCAGTGGCAGGGGGTCTGGAATGCCGGTACTGCTATTGAATATACGGTGAACTGGTATCGGGAATTTTATGAAAATAATTGTGTAAAAACCGCAGAAAACCTTGAGTGTTACTGCCGGGAAGCTGAAAAACGGGGTATGGTATGGACAAAGTAAATCAGGCAGAGCGCATAAGAGAGGAAATATTGGCTCTTACTGCCCGGTACTATGCTTGCGTGCACGATAAGAGTTCTGAAAAGTTTGTTCCCGGAGAAAGCCGGGTCAATTATGCCGGCAGATGTTTTGACGAAAAAGAGATGATAAATCTGGTGGATTCTTCTTTGGAATTCTGGCTGACTTCAGGCAGATATTCCCGGGAATTTGAAGAACGTTTTGCCAATATGCTGGGGGTGAAGAAATGCCTTTTAGTCAACAGCGGTTCTTCTGCAAATTTGCTTGCCTTTATGTCTCTGACAGCTCCCGAACTGGGTGAACGGCAGATCAAAAGAGGGGATGAAGTCATTACTGTTGCGGCAGGATTTCCGACAACAGTTTCTCCCATTCTGCAATATGGTGCGGTGCCTGTTTTTGTGGATATTGAACCTGATACTGTGAATATTGACCCCGAACTTCTGGAACAGGCACTTTCCTGCCGGACAAAGGCTGTTATGGTGGCTCATACCCTGGGAAATCCCTTTGATCTTGAAAAGGTTGGAGCCTTTTGCAAAAAACACAACCTTTGGCTGGTGGAAGACAATTGCGACGCTCTCGGTTCCCGTTACAAGGGGCGTTTTACCGGAACTTTCGGCGATTTCGGGACTTCAAGTTTTTATCCCCCTCACCATTTGACGATGGGGGAGGGCGGTGCTGTGTATACCTCTGATCCCCTTTTGGCAAAAATCGCGCTTTCTTATCGGGACTGGGGACGGGACTGCTGGTGTCAGTCCGGGGTGGATAATACCTGTAAATGCCGTTTTACCAAGCAATTCGGCTCTCTCCCCAAAGGCTATGACCACAAATATGTGTACAGCCATTTCGGATATAACCTCAAGGCCACTGATATGCAGGCCGCTGTGGGGTGTGCTCAGCTGGATAAGCTGGAGGGATTTTCTGAATTGCGTAAACGCAATTTTGAATTTCTGCGTTCCAAACTGGCAGAAGTTCCCTTTTTGAAAATTATGGCAAGATTACCGGAAAGCGATCCTGCCTGGTTCGGATTCCTTATGACTTTGAGTGAAGATGCGCCATTCAGCCGCAATGAGTTGGCAGAGTTTCTGGAAAAACGCAATATTCAGACACGGAATCTTTTTTCGGGCAATCTGACCCGGCATCCTTGTTTTGAGTCCCTCGTCAATGAAAGAGATTACCGGATTGCTTCTTCATTGGAGCATACGGATGCAGTTATGAACCGGGCTTTGTGGATCGGTGTATATCCCGGGATGACTATGGAAAAATTGAATTATATGGCAGAAAGCATACTTTCTTTCTGCCGCAGATAACAGTTTAAGGAAATATTGATTATGGGCAATCGAACTGTTTTAGTCACTGGCGGCAGCGGCTTTTTGGGTTCCAAGCTGTGCGAAGAACTTTTGAAGCGGGGCAATGATGTTGTGTGCGTGGATAACTTCTACACCGGCAGCAAGCGGAATATCCGTCATTTGCTGGGCAATCCCCGTTTTGAACTTATGAGACACGATGTGAGTTTTCCCCTTTATGTCGAAGTTGATGAGATCTACAATCTGGCCTGTCCCGCTTCTCCTGTACATTATCAGAAGGACCCTGTGCAGACGGTGAAAACCTGTGTGCACGGTGCCATCAATATGCTGGGACTTGCCAAACGTATCGGGGCAAAAATTCTGCAGTCTTCCACCTCTGAAGTTTACGGCGATCCTTCAGTGCATCCTCAGGTCGAGGAATATTGGGGCAATGTGAACCCCATTGGTATCCGTTCCTGTTATGATGAGGGAAAACGGTGTGCTGAAACCCTTTTCAACAGTTATCGGCTCCAGTGTGATCTTGATATCAAGATCGTGCGTATTTTCAACACCTACGGTCCCGGAATGCATCCCAATGACGGGCGGGTGGTCAGTAATTTTATCTTGCAGGCTTTGCAGAATCAGCCAATTACGATTTACGGAGACGGTTCCCAGACCCGGAGTTTCTGCTACCGGGATGATTTGATTGAAGCGATGATCCGGATGATGGCGACCCCCCACGAGATCACGGGCCCCATCAATATCGGCAATCCCGGCGAATTTACTATATTGCAGCTGGCGGAAATGGTTATTGAACTGACCAATTCCAAGTCTGAAATCATCCGCAAGGAATTGCCCGCCGACGATCCCAAGCAGCGTCGTCCTGATATTACCAAAGCCAAAGAGATCCTCAAGTGGGAACCTGTCACGCCTTTGCGGAAAGGGCTTGAACTGACCATCGAATATTTTGATGCCCTGCTTAAAGAAGATCCCGAATTCTGCCGTTCCTGAGGAGAAAAGTGTTTATGTATAACTGTATTATCTGCCGCTACCACGAAATTGCCACCAAAGGCAATAACCGGGGTATGTTTGAGCGTTGTCTGGTGGAAAATATCCGCCATTTGCTGAAAAGTCTTTCCGGGATCCGGGTTTCCCGGGTACGGGGACGAGTCAGAGTCGAGCGTACTGATAACGCTCCTTTTACTGCTGAGGAACTGCAAGTCATCAAGTCTCAGCTGGTTAAATGTTTTGGACTGGAAAATTTTTCTCCGGCGGTGATTACTGAAGTGGATATGGAAAAAATCCGTCCTGTCGCCGCTGAACTTGCTGCTGAGGCAGTCAATTCTTTTGCTGACGGAAAACCTGCTTTTCGTGTCCGCGCCCGGCGGAGCAATAAACGTTTCCCCTTGACTTCAAAGGATATAGAGATAGATCTTGTTTCCGCTGTCGCCGAAAAAACAGGAACAGACAAGTTCACTATTGATTTGAGCAATGCTGCGGATATTACACTTGGCTGTGAAGTGCGTGATGAGTTTGCTGTACTTTTTATGGAAAGCATTTCAGCCCCCGGCGGCTTACCTGTGGGATGCAACCCCAGAGTGATGACCCTGCTTTCCGGCGGTATTGATTCACCTGTTGCGGCCTGGCTCATTATGAAACGGGGATCGCCCTGCGACTTTATCACGTTTCACAGTGCTCCTTATACACCGCCTGAAACCGTCGAAAAGGTACAGCGTGTGGCCGCAAAACTTAATGAATATCAGATGTGGGGTACCCTTTGTATTGCCAATTTGAGTGAATTTCAAAAGGCTGTGAGAGACAATTGCAAGGAAAAATTCCGGACAGTTCTTTACCGTCGTGCGATGATGCGGATCGCAGAAATCGTTTCCCGGCACCGCAAATGTCACGCTCTGGTCACAGGAGATTCTCTGGGACAGGTGGCCAGTCAGACGGTCCCAAATATGTATTCAGTGGGCAAAGCTGTGGATATGCTTGTCCTGCGTCCTCTGGTGGGAACGGATAAGCTGGATTGCATCCGTCTGGCAGAGGAAATCGGAACCCTTGAGATTTCCAATGTACAGGTTCCTGACAGTTGTACGGTCTTTGCACCTTCTTCTCCCTGTACGGCTTCAGAACCGGAGATTCTGGAACAGGAAGAAGCAAAAATTCCGGATTATTGGCAAATATTGGAAAAAATTGCCGGAAACTTGGAGGAATGGGCTTGACATTTTGACCTCTGTGGGTTAATTTTTCCTGAAGACAATTTTTTATGATTAAATTTGACAGTTTGGAGGTTTCTTTTGGCTCGCGATATTGAATACATACTGAAACTGCTTGAAGAATATGGTATGGTGACCGCGGAGGATATTTTCCACGCCCGCGAAACTGCAATGAACAGCGATGAAATCATCGATCCCGTTGAAGTATTGCTCAAACAGGGGAAAGTGCTTGAAAGTGAACTCCTCGCTATGCTCGCTCAGCAGTATGGCTGGGAGGTGGTCGACCTTAATGACTTTGAAGTCAATCCCGAGGTCATTGGTGCCTTGAGTGTGGATATTGCACATCACTACACTGTGTTTCCCGTGATGAAACACGATGATATGCTCACTGTGGCAATGAGCGATCCCACTGATATGGAAAAACTTGATACTTTGCGTTATCTGTTGGGAATTGATGTGGACGCAGTGGTCGCTCCCGAAGCTCAGATCCTCAAGATGATCGAAAAGTACTACAAAGATGAGGAAGTCGTCAGTACTGTCGACCAGAGTGACTTTGATGAATCAGACAATGTGATCGACAATGCCGGTACTGCCAATGACGGTCTTCCGGAAGATGACGATACGCCTATTATCCGCTTGGTGACAAAACTGATCATTGATGCTTATAAGATGAAAGCATCAGATATCCACCTTGAACCTATGGAAAAACGCTACCGGGTGCGTTACCGGATCGACGGTGCCCTGCGTGAAGTGGATGGTCCCCCGAAATATCTGCAGCCCAACTTTACCAGCCGCGTCAAGATCCTTTCGGGGCTTGATATTACTGAAAAACGTATCCCCCAGGACGGTCGTATCCGGCTGAGTGTCAACGGTCAGGATGTGGACTTGCGTGTGTCAAGTATTCCCACCAACTTTGGCGAAAGTGTGGTTATGCGTATCTTGGACAAGGCCAGTATCCAGCTGGATATTCCCAAATTGGGGTTCTATGCCGATGACCTTGATATGGTCAACCGCATTATCAATTATCCTGACGGTATCTTCCTTGTGACGGGACCTACGGGTTCCGGAAAGACCACCTCTCTGTACGCCTTTCTCAATACGATCAACACTCCGGCACGCAAGCTGATCACCGTGGAGGATCCTATCGAATACCAGCTCCCCGGTATCAATCAGGTGCAGGTGGACCGTCACGTTGATATGACCTTTGCCGCCGCTCTGCGAAGTATGCTGCGTCAGGCACCCAACATCATTATGGTCGGTGAAATCCGAGACGTGGAAACTGCTGAAATCGCTATCAACGCTTCTCTGACCGGTCACTTGGTTTTCAGTACGCTCCATACCAACGATGCTCCCGGTGCCATTACCCGTCTGGTGGATATGGGCGTGAAACCTTTTCTGGTTGCAACCTCTCTGCGCGCTGTTATGGCACAGCGTCTGCTGCGGCGTATCTGTCCTGAATGTAAGGCTCCCTACACTCCCACTCCTTCAGAGTGCCGATTGCTGGGATTGACTCCTGAATATCTTGCCAATCACCAATTCTATAAGGGGAAAGGGTGTCGTAAATGCGGCGGCACCGGTTACAAGGGACGTATCGGTATTTATGAGATTTTTGTTATTACCGAGGATATCGCCAAGATGATTTTTGCCAATGAAAACTCAGCAACCTTGCGTGATTTTGCCCGCCGCAACGGTATGAGAAGTTTGCGTGATGACGCCTTGAGAAAAGTGGAAGCCGGCATTTCCACCCTTGAAGAGGTGCTTTTTGTTACCCTCCGGGACGATGAATAAAGGAGAGAAAAGAGATGACTGATATTGAAAACAGTGCGCTCATTGATCTGCTGCTCAACGAATATGGTGCTGCCAATCCTCAGCTGAAAGAGCAGCTTGATGCTGTTGCCGAAGAATGTGAGCGTTCCGGTAAATCTGCCTACGAAGTGATTGCTAATTTCGGGCTTATGACCAAGCAGGATCAGCTTCAGTGTATGGCCGCCAATCTGGGTTCTTATGTGTGGGATCCCAAAAGTTTCGGAGATATTTCCCGCGACGTGATCGAAAAAGTTGACCTCAATCTGGCCCGTACCCATCAGGTGATCCCTTTGCGGTGTGATGATTCGAGTATTGAACTTGCGATGCGCCGGCCGTTGGACTACCAGACCGTTGAAGCCTTGCGTTTCATCCTCAACAAGGACATTCTTGCAGTTCCCTGTGATCCGGATGTTTTTGACGGGGAACTTGAGCGGTATTATCCCGAAAAGGTTGACTCAGTGGCAGATATCGTGGCTGAATTCAACATCAACCCCGAAGAACTTGAGGAAGAAGGGGATGAAGAAGATCTTGCCAATGCTGCTCCTATTATTAAATTTGTGGATGCTGTTATCAAACAGGCTGTCTATGATAAGGCTTCAGACATCCACTTTGAGCCTTTTGAAAAAAATTTCCGCATCCGCTACCGGGTGGACGGTGCTCTTTACGAAATGCCTCCGCCGCCCCGAAGTCTGGCTGCTCCTGTGATCAGCCGTATCAAGATTATTTCCGGACTCAATATTTCTGAACGCAGACGCCCTCAGGACGGACGAATCCAGATGAAAGTCAACGGCCGCCCTGTGGACTTGCGTGTGTCCTGTCTGCCTACCAGTCACGGCGAATCAGTGGTGCTCCGTGTGCTCGACCGTTCAGTTGTGAATTTGCAGCTCGATGCCCTCGGTATCGGTCAGGACGTCCTTGATAAAATCCGTGAGTTGATCCATCTGCCCAACGGTATTCTGTTGGTGACCGGACCTACCGGTTCGGGAAAAACCACGACACTTTATTCCGCACTGGGGGAAATCAACAATCCGGAAGATAAACTCCTGACCGCCGAAGACCCTGTGGAATACGATATCGAAGGTATCGTCCAGTGTCCGATCAACGATGCCGTGGGAATGACCTTTGAAAAAGCTCTGCGCGCCTTTTTGCGTCAGGACCCTGACCGTATCCTGGTGGGAGAAATCCGTGACTTTGTGACCGCCCAGATCGCTGTCGAAGCATCGCTGACGGGACACTTTGTGTTCAGTACGCTCCATACCAACGATGCGGCAAGTACAGTGACCCGTTTGGCAGATATGGGGGTGGAGCCCTTCCTGATCGCATCATCTCTTGTGGGAGTTCTGGGACAGCGTCTTATTCGCCGGGTCTGCAAAAACTGTATGACTGAGTATGTGCCGACAGATGAAGACCTTGACCGGCTCAATCTGGAACGGGGACAGGTGGAAGGAAAGACCTTTGTTTACGGCAAAGGCTGCCCCGTCTGCAACAATACCGGCTACAAGGGCCGGAAAGCGTTGACCGAGCTGCTTGTGGTCAATAATGTGCTTCGTGAAATGATTTCCAACGGAGCACCTGCCAATGAATTGGCTGACAAGGCGTGTGAATTCGGAATGCGTCCTCTGCGTGAGGACGGACTGTTGGCTATTTTTAACCACGAAACCTCTGTTGACGAGGTGGTTCGTTACACCTGATGTACTGAGACAGCAAGTTAAATCTTTTTTGGAAAGGAATGTTTTATGCCTCAATATGCATACACAGCAATGGACAGCAAAGGCAAAGAGCAGAAAGGCAGGATCAATGCCGATAACGAAGCCGCAGCTGTAGCAGAACTTAAACAGAAAGGTCTCTTTCCTACTTCTGTTAAAGCGGTTATCGCCGCCAAAAAAGCCAAGAAAGCCGGAGGCGGCTTCAATATGGCCATCGGCCCTATGGTCATCAAGCGTAAAGAATTGACCGTTCTGACCCGTCAGCTGGCAATTCTGCTTTCAGCAGGTCTTCCTCTGATCCGTTCATTGCGGACTCTTGAGCGTCAGGCAGCCAATCCCGCCGTCAAAAGCGTGTTAGGACGCACTGCTGACACCGTTGAAGGCGGTGCCACCTTTGCTGAAGCTCTTTCACAGCATCCCAAATCCTTTGATAAACTTTATTTGAATATGGTGCGTGCAGGTGAAGCATCGGGTGCTATGGAAATCATCCTCGACCGTCTGGCAAGCTTTATGGAAAAGGCCGCAAAGATCGCCGGTAAGGTGAAATCAGCTATGATTTATCCTATTGTGATCCTTTCGATCTCAATTCTTGCTATGGTGGGGTTGATGATCTTCATCGTGCCGAACTTTGAAAAAATCTTCCGTGACCTGCTGGGGCCCTCTGAGCCGCTGCCCGGTATCACAAATCTGATCATCGGTATCAGTAATACGCTGGTGTCCAAATGGTATATGTATGTGGGCGGTGTGGCCGGTGTAATTATTTTCTTTGTGATTCTGGTCAAGATTCCTCAAGGTAAATGGGCCTTTGACTGGGTGAAGTACAATGTGCCTCTCTTTGGTCCCATTATCTCAAAGACGGCTGTTTCCCGCTTTTCCCGTACTCTTGGTACATTGATGAGCTCCGGTGTGCCGGTGCTGAATGCTTTGGCTATTGTGAAAGAAACCAGCGGTAACGAAGTTGTAGCTTCCGCCATTCAAAAGGTGCACGACGCTGTGAAAGAAGGTGAAGGTATCGCTCCTCCTCTGGGTAAAACCCAGGTTTTTGAAGAAATGGTGGTCTCAATGGTTGAAGTGGGTGAGGAAACCGGTAAACTGCCTGAAATGTTGACCAAGATCGCAGATACTTACGAAGACGAAGTCGATAACGCTGTGGGAGCTCTTACCTCTATGATCGAACCTTTGATGATCGTGCTTTTGGCAGGTATCGTGGGAACGATCGTTATCGCTCTCTTTATGCCTTTGGTGAAGATCATCGAAAAGATGAGCTGAAAAAAGGTTTTGAGTTCCGATAATGGGGATTTTTAAACTCCATCAGCCTTTTCCTCCTGCCGGCGACCAGCCCGGGGCCATTGCCTCTCTGGTGGCCGGTCTGGAGCAGAAAAAGCGTTATCAGACGTTGCTGGGAGTGACCGGTTCCGGAAAAACCTTTACACTGGCCAATGTTATTGCCCAGTGTGACCGTCCGGTCTTGGTGCTTTCTCACAATAAGACTCTGGCAGCACAGCTGTACAGCGAGTTCAAAGGATTTTTTCCGGAGAACGCAGTTGAATATTTTATCAGCTATTACGACTATTATCTGCCGGAGTCCTATATTCCTCAGACAGATACTTACATTGCCAAAGATTCCTCGATCAATGAGGAAATTGAAAAATTGCGTCTTTCCGCCACAGCCAGTCTGGTGGAAAGACGTGATGTTATTATTGTGGCAAGTGTTTCCTGCATATACAGTTTGGGAGCTCCTGAGGAATACAATGAAATGTGCGTCCGTCTTTCCGTGGGTGATACCATCGGACGGGATGAATTGCTCAAACGCCTGATAGCCGTTCAGTATACCCGCAACGATGCGGCACCGTCCAAAGGTGAGTTCCGGGTGCGTGGAGATACGGTAGATGTTTTTGAGCCTCAGAATGACGAATTTATCCGGGTCGGATTTTTTGGTGATGAGGTCGAGTTTATTGAACGCCGGGATGCCTTGACCGGCAAGCGAAAAGCAGAAGTGGAACTGGGAACTCTTTTCCCTTGTAAACACTTTGTAATGCCCCCTGAGCGGATTCAGGAAGCCTCCGGAGCTATCCGCGAGGAAATGGAACAGCAGGTCCGCTTCTTTGAGAGCCGTAATTTATTGATAGAAGCTCAGCGTGTCCGGGAACGGGTCAACTGTGACCTGGAAATGATGAAAGAGATCGGTTATTGCAGCGGTATTGAAAACTATTCTATGCATCTTTCCAAACGCAAACCCGGAATGAGACCCTATTGCCTGTTTGACTTTTTTCCTGATGATTTCCTTACGGTTATTGATGAGTCTCACGTAACTCTGCCTCAGATACAGGCAATGTACAAAGCTGACCGCAGCCGTAAAGAGGTTCTGGTGGAACACGGATTCAGATTGCCGTCGGCTTTGGAAAACCGTCCGATGCGCTTTGAGGAATTTGAACAGCTGACCGGAGACACAATTTATGTTTCCGCAACTCCGGGGGAATTTGAACTGGATCGTTCAGGAGAGGTTGTGGAACTGGTGGTACGTCCCACTGGATTGCCTGATCCCGAAATTGAGATTCGTCCCCTTGAAGGGCAGCTGGATGATGTTATTGCTGAAATTCGTGCTTGTGCCGCCAAAAATCAGCGGGTGCTGGTGACGACTTTGACTAAGAAAAGTTCCGAGCGGCTTTCTGATTATCTGTCTGAAGTGGGCATAAATGCGGCCTATCTGCACTCTGAACTGGATGCTTTTGAACGTGTCCGGGTGCTGAAAAAACTCCGTGAGGGGAGTTGTGATTGCGTGATCGGTATTAATTTGCTCCGTGAGGGGATCGACTTGCCGGAAGTGGCATTGGTGGCGATCCTTGATGCGGATAAAACGGGCTTTTTGCGTTCAGTGCGTTCTCTTGTGCAGACAGCGGGGCGTGCTGCCCGTAATGCTGAAGGGAGGGTGATTCTTTATGCAGATGAAAAAACACCGGCGATCGAGGAGCTGATAGAGCAAACTAATGCCCGCCGCCGCAAGCAGTTGGCTTATAACAAAGAGCATAATATCACTCCCAGAACTATTATTAAGGCTCCCGGTAAATCTATTGTTGAGATTATCGGCGGAAAAAGTAAAAAAGGCGGTCGTCTGAAAAGCAGTGCCGGTATGGCTGATGCCATATTCTCTGTTGAAGGCGATCTGAATCTTGAAAAACTGGGACTTTCGGAAAGTGAGGGACGCAAACTGATAGATGAGTTGACTTCAGAGATGCTTAAAGCTGCTGAAGCATTGGAATTTGAACGTGCCGCTGATTTGAGAGATCAAATCAAGGCTTTGAAAAATGAAAAATAAATTTGCGCTGTTCCCGACAAAGGCCGGTAAAAAAGGTTGAGGGAGTTGAGGCGAAAGTTATTTTACCTACCCATATTGGGAACAGAACGAATAAATTAAGGAAGTATTGTATGAGTCCAGCTGAACTTGTTTTGCGTATATTATTAGCATTTCTTCTGCCGCCAGTCAGTGTGATCGGTCTTAAAGATGTGGGCTGCGGGACATTTATATTGATGTGTATTCTGACATTATTTTTCTGGGTGCCCGGCCTGATCGCTGCGTGCACATTGATTGTCAGCGAATACAGCCGCAACTCATCGAGTGCATCTTGAATAAAGTTCTTGGAAATAACCGCAGTAATTTTGACTGCGGTTTTTTTAGTATGCGCGGCACGCGCATTGACTCGTCGGTGAAAGTCCGATACAGACCTTGTCAGTAGGAACTGTTAGCGAAAGCCAAGGGTGTCCATTGTGAGGTGGAATCTGAAAGAAGGCAATAGCA
>SUWB01000002.1 GCA_015061745.1 Lentisphaerota bacterium
TATTGCCTTCTTTCAGATTCCACCTCACAATGGACACCCTTGGCTTTCGCTAACAGTTCCTACTGACAAGGCCTGTATCGGACTTTCACCGACGAGTCAATGCGCATGCCGCGCATACCAAAAAAAGCCGGAGTATTCATCCGGCTTTTTTTGTTCCTTGAATTTCAGAAAAAACGAAATCCGATATACAAGCAAGCTCCGACACAAAGGGGAATGGAAAAGTTATCATCCACTTTGAGTTGTTTCTGAAAGAGCTCTGCCGCAGCGGCAAGCACAACGCCTGCCAATCCCCAGAGATAGAATTCCCTGAGTAATCCCGGAATGAAAAGTACTATGGCCAAAGCCGCATATCCGACGATAATAAAGGCGAAAAAGCCTTCCCAGGATTTGCCGTTGACAGTTTTGTGTTTTCCATATTTCCTGCCGATCAGGGCCGCAGCAGCATCCCCTGTCAGCATTACAGCCAGAGCTCCTGCGGCAATGAAAGGTACAAAAAGCAGATTGACCAGCAATGCCGCCGCCAGAACCGGGGCTCCGCCTGAAACGATCCACTGTCCGGGTTTGACCTCGTTGCGGAGCATTTTTCCGAAAAGTTTACCGTAAAGGCACCCCAGATATTTTCCACCGTTGGCGTAATCGTGTTCTGAAACAAGGGTCAGCACCAGCAAGGCTCCGAAAAGCACGCAGCTGATCCACTGCCACCTGCCCAGAAGCAGCGTGGCAGCGACCATCCACAAAGAGGAAAGGTGTACAGCTTTACGCTTGATTTCTTCCCAATATGTAATTTCCATAAATCAAAGACATCTGCTGTTAGAAAGAGGTCACATTTCCGCCTGCCAGAGCACAAAAGTCAGCCATATCTCCAAACTGCAATATCCCCGGCACGATCACCGTATGAGAGAATTTAGTCTCTTTTGCCTTATCGTAGCACAATGTTTCAGGAGCTTTTTCCAGCCACAGGGGAGTATCTTCACATCTTGCCGCGGCAAACAGTGCTGCGGCAACAGCTGCATCTCCGATACCGCCTGCCCCCAGTTTCACTGCTGCACCGAAACGGTCTTGCAGGAATTTTTCGATCATACGGAAATCTTCGATCCACTTACCCTGTATACATTTGCCGAGCCAGATGAGAGAACGGCTGTAATAGGAATCGTTGGTTGCAGAAAAAAGCAAATTGTTTTCGCCGCCGCCCCAAAGATCCACCAGTGCAATACCGTATCCCTCTTTCAACAGAGCTTCCAAGATACGGCTTTCGCCCAGATAGAGTTTGGAAATACTCGTTCCAACGATAACGATTTCCTTTCCCTCAACAGCGGGTTTGCGGAAAAGCAAAGGAGTCAGACGGCCGTCTGAACCTTCGATACCGATACGTTCCCAGCCGTCACGGTCGCTGAACTTTTCGCTCACAGCAACGGTAATATTGGCAAGGTTCAAAACCTTTGCCAACCGTTCTCTGTCAAAAGTACGGCGTGAAAGAATTTCCTTTTCCTTGACCTTCAAATATTCAGGGATCGACATCACTTCTGCCGGACGCTGTCCTTTGGGATAAACCATTACCTCATCTTCAGGCAGAGCTTCATAGTCGGGACAATATTCAACAGGTTCTCCATCTCCTTTGCCCTTCAGGTGATAATCGAACCAGCCGATTACGGCTTTGACCACGTCAGGACCGAAAAAGTGGTGTTCCTCAGTCACCACCTGCCGCAGATTTCCCGGCACGCCGCAGGCCCGGAAGATCCGTTTGGCTTCGTCAACAGTGCGGCGGGTTTCAGAAGGATTGAAAGCGGCATTGTTGTCAAGAACACCGTTGACCGGCATAATGGCACGGGGAGCCACAAGGGCAAGAACTTCAGCTTCATTGGCAATATCAAGACCGCCGGGCAGAAGTTCACACATACAGTTGGAACAAAGAACATAGGATTTGAAACTGCCCACACTGACCACCGGCACAGCGGCAGTGATACGTTCATCCATAGCGGCCAGCCACATTGTCTGATTGCCGCCGCCGGAAGCCCCGCAAGCTCCGATGCGGTCTTTGATCACATAGGGCAAAGAACAAAGCAAGTCGACACCCCGCATATTGTCAACCACCTGAAATCCCATAAGGGATTCACCGATCTGCATCAAAGATCCCCCCAGCAGATTGCCGTGATAGGAGTATACGCCGTGTTCAGGACAGCGTTCTCCGGAACCGAAAGCATCAACTGCCAGCACAACATATCCCAGTTGTGCAAGGATATGTCCCCGCATCTGCACTCTGGCGGCAAGGCGGCCCTGTGACCAGTGACCGTGCATATTGATCACAGCGGGGAAAGGTCCTTCGCCTTTGGGAACATAAAGATTACCTGTGACCCGGACACCGGGACGGCTGACATAACTCAGACAGAGGATACTGTAACTCTCCCGCTCAATGGTCTTGGTAATTTCCACATCAAGGGGAAGAGTGTGGTCTATTTCAGCCCCCATAGCCTGCATAATTTTTTTACGCAGCTCTGCGGGGTTCCAATCATCAAGAGAAAAAGGCACCTGGTGCAGACGGTCTTTTTTGATTGCAGCAGTACGCAGTTCAGCTTCGGCAAGGGTGCCGAGAAAACCGCCGTTGAACACATTAGGCAGATTGATCATTTTTTACATCTTTCTTTTTTTGATAAAGTTTATTTAAAAATGGAAAAATCAGCACCCAGATTTTCGCCGTTGCGGCCCTTGCCCCGGGCGGGAGAATCTTTGCGTAATGTAAAATCCTTTCCGGGAGCATCGACAAAAAGAGGATCCGCTTCAACGGCGTGCTTTTCAACGCCGAAACGCTTTTGAGTTTCCGCCAGCGTCAGAGGCATATCCTTTTTGAGAACGTGCCAGACAGCACTGTATATGGGATGAGTCTTATGACGGCCAAAGGCATAATACCGCTGCATCGGGGCACGTTTTGTTTTCCAGTAAAGGTTGTAGTCACAATAAACGTGAGGCCCGTGAACAGCCACAGAAACAGCGGGACTGTTGTGATTGGAAACAGTATCAACAAAGATATTGTTGTAGATCGTCGTTTTGCCGCCTTTCAGACATCCGACGTGAATGGCATTGACGCCGCCGCCGGAAAAGGTACAGTTGCGGATCGTCACATCTTTGCCGGGATAGATCCAAATGCCGTGGAATCCGGAATCAAAAACACAGTTTTCGATCAGCATCCCCTTGGGATCATAGCCGAAAAGATGAATATTGCCCGTACCGCCGTGAGCGGGACGCTGGAAATAACAATTGCGTAAAGTGAAATTGACCACATTGCTGGTACTGATCGTCTTGCCCCCTGCAGAATAAGGAAGGCCTGTAAACTGGAATCCCTCAACAGTCACATTGCGGGTATTGACGCTCATAATACAATAGTTGAGCAATCCGGCAAGATTCAATATCGCTTTGCCGGGGATACGGCTTTTCAGCGTGATCCCGGAAAGGTAAACAGGGACAGATTCAGTATAGACTCCGGGGCCTACCAGAATCGTATCACCGGGACCGGCTTTGGCCATAGCTTCACAAATGGAACGGAATGCGCCGGGAGCTTTTTTGTCAACGTGCAAAGTCACAGGTTTATGGTCAAATTTTTCAGGCATCTTAAAATTGAGGGTGCGACTGACCATTTTCTGTCCGCTGATGGGATAGAAATAAAAGGTGATCTTATACTCTTTCCCGGGGAGGAATTTCTGAAGAAGCACCTGACCGGAGCTTTCTCTCAAAGAGCCCTGATTTACACCGGCGGAACTGTTGTGACGCCGTTCAGAAAGGGAATAACTGCGGACAGAGACATTGCAATAGTGCCGGGGAGTACTCCAGCTGACCATTACACTGTCAGAACTTACAGCCTTGGCAAAAAGGTTTTCAACCAAAACAGGAAGAGCCGCCACAGCAGTCGGCCGGCCGCCTATGGCACTGCAATCCAGTCCGGCACAAGCGAGATCACTTCCCGCCGGAAGTGAAAAATCAGCCCCAAGTTTCACATTGCGGAAAAAACTTTTGTGAGCTTCGCTGACTTTTTTCTGAAATGCCCCAAGGGAACTTTGAGAGGTGAAACAGTTGTTTTCACTAACCATTCCGGCAGCGGCAAAAGCGTTTCCGCTGCCGCATACGAGAGAATTTCTCAAGGTGACTTTTCCGGAGATCCGGGAATCCTGAAGCGTGGTATTTTCCAGGATCACTCTTTTTCCCTGCACATCACACCCATCAAAAACAGAACGGCGTACCCGGATATCTCCGCTCACACGGAAAGAACTTCTCTTAAATATGATCCCGTCAACAACAGTTTGTCCTTTGCTGATGAAAACAGCTCCGTTGACAATAACTTTCCCGCCCTGATAATTAGCCAGCTTGACATTTCCTGCAAACACAGCCTTTCCGGTATAAGTTCCGGGCAGCAGGTAAACAGTGGCTTCTTTTCCCTGCACTTTGCTGAGTGCACTTCCGAAAGAAGCGGCCTTTTCAGGGATAGAACCGTCGCCGCTGCCCTTGGGAGAAACATAAATAACATTTCCGGCCTTGGGGAAAGCTCCTTTTCCCAAATAAGGACTGTCGGGACGCAGACGGAAATCGTGATGATACACATCAGCAAATTTTCCTTTAGTGCGGTCTTTAAGATAGAGATTATCTTTGATAACGGGGGTATATTTTTTCCCCGAGGTCAGATAACCGATTTGAATATCTCCTCCGGCACAGGTATTGTTGGCAAGCAAAGCCGAACCGTCATCTGTGGCATAGAGACTTACGCCGCCGCCGTAAAACACATTTCCGGTCTGGGTAGTGAATTTACGGATTCCTCCTTTATTACGCATCAGGTGACTGCCGCACCGTTCCCGGTCAGTGGCAATGACAGTATTGTCAATAATGTCGCTGCTGCTGAAACTGCCGTAATGAGCAATATTGTACACATTGCCCTCGCTTCCTGTTTTAGCCCCCTTGAAAGGCGAAGTGGTACCGCAGGTATCCACGGTATTTCCTTTGATGAGACACTTGTCCCCGTCGCCTGCAAGCTGAAGTCCGGTGCCGGCAACTCTGAAAACTTTGTTGTTGATCATCTTGGAGTTTTTAACTTTTCCGTAGAACATAATACCGCAGGTACCGCCGTAAACAGTATTGTTGCGGACGGTCACATTGTCAGCAGGAGCATTGACACGGATATTCTGTCCCGGGAAAAATGCGACGTGGAAATTTTCCCAGATAATATTGCTGCCGTAGATCATAACCCCTTTGCTGAAACCGTAAACGCCTGTGATATTTCCGGAAAAAGGCACCAGATCAACAAATCCTGCACCATAACGGGAACTGCCGGCAAAATAGGGAATGAACTGGAAACACAAACCTTCAGGATGTTCCCCCCTTAAAGTGTTGACATAAAGTTTTCCGTTTCTTTTGTCGAGCATAAAAGCCCCCGGCTGGCGGTCAAGCATTTCCAGAGAATCGACACGCATATAGCGGTTGAGTTCTTTGGAGTCAAAAAGCATACAGATTTCCAAATCGCTGACCGATTCATAAATAAAGCGGAAACCTGCTGTTTTTTTCCATTTGTTTTTTACGGGCAATGCTCCTGTCAAAAGAGCCGTCTCCCCGGGAGCTCCCCGAAACACGATAGGCTTGTCAGGCGTACCGGACACGCCCCGAATCAGCACCAGTTCCCGGTACGTTCCTCCCCGAACCGTGACAATATCGCCGGCTTTGACGGCCTTGACTGCCCTGCTGATGGTTTTGAAAGGACGAGTTCTGCTGCCGTCTGATTTATCATCACCTGAGTTGGAAACAAAATACTCTTTTCCGCAACACAAAAAGGTTGCTGCCAGCATCAGTAACAAGGCGGTTTTTTTCATAACTTTTCTCTTATTTTACATAACATAAACGAATTTTTATGCTTTTATACTTCAATTTCTTTAAGTTACATCCTGTTCACGCTTTTTTCAAGGGGGAAAACACAAAAAAAACGGCAGAATGTATTTCTGCCGTTTCAACGTGATCTTCTGCTTTTTCACGCAGAAAATCTCAAATTTTTACTTGAAGATGGAAAAATCTGCTCCGATATTTTTACCATTCCGTCCCCGTTTGAGTGCCGGGGAGCCGGGCTTCAAGGTAAAGTCGGCTTTGGCAACATCTGTGAAGCAGGGATCAGCTTCAATGGCGTGTTTTTCAATTCCAAAACGCTTCTGAACTTCTTTCAAAGTCGGCGGCATATTTCTTTTCTTCACACTCCAGGGGGCACTGTAAGTATGTCCTTTTTTGTGCCGTCCGAAGCCGTAGTAACACTGTTTGGGTGCCCGTTGGGTCTTCCAGTAAATGTTATAGTCGCAGTAGATGTGGGGACCGTGTTCCGCAACAGTAACAGGGGGGCTGTTATGATTGGAAACAGTATCCTGAAAAATATTGTTGTAGATCTCAGTTTTCCACCCCTGTTCACATCCGACGTGAATGGCGTTGACTCCGTTGCCGTAGAAAGAACAGTTGCGGATCGTCACATTTTTTCCGGGATAGATCCAAATGCCGTGGAATCCTGAATCGAACATACAGTTTTCAACAAGAACTCCGTCAACGTGATGGCCGAGGAACTGGATATTGCTGACACCTCTCCCCTTGTCAGGACGATGGAAGAAACAGTTGCGGACAGTCACATTTTTGGTGTCGCTGAGCCAGAGGGTCTTGGCTCCGGCAGAATAGGGCAGACCGATGAACTGAAAACCGTCAATAGTCACATTGGAAGCCCCTTTGACCTTAATGGCATAATTCAGCAGATTGGCCACATTGAGGAAGGCTTTTCCGGGAACTTTGCTCTTGAGCGTAAGACCGGAAAGATAAACATTAAGTTCCTCAGTATAGACTCCGGGAGCCACGATAATGGTATCGCCGGGGCCCGCCTTGAGCAGAGCCGCAGAAATGGAACGGAATGCTCCTTTTGCCTTGGGATCGACTGTCAAAGTAACCGGCTTGTGGGTAAAATCTTTGGAAATTTTAACCGTCAGATGTTTGGACATCATCTTTTCGCCGTTGATGGGATAGTAGAAACATTTGAAAATGTAAGTATTTCCGGGAACAAGTTTCTGTACCAGCACCTCTCCGTGAGTGGAACGCAGTCTGCCCTGTTCAGATGAACCGCCGAAAAAAGTTTTCTTGGTTTCAACGCAAGAAACTCTCACATTGACATTGCAATAGCCACGGGGGACATCCCAGCTGACCAGAACACTGTCAGCACTGATCTGACGCCCCTGAAGATTCTCAATGGAAATACTCTGTTTGAAAGGAGCAACTTTCTGTCCTCCGATAACACTGCAGTCGATACCGAGACAGGCAAGAGCACTGCCGGCAGGAAGTGTATAGTCGGCGTTAAGTTTCACCGCCTTAAAGAAGCTCTTGTGCTGTTCTTTCACCTTGCTTTGGAAAGAAGTCAAAGCTCCCTTCACGTTGAAACAGTTGTTTTCGCTGATCATTCCATTGGCGGCAAAGCTGTTGCCGGTACCGCAGACAAAGGAGTTCCGCAAAGTGATCTTTCCTGAAACAGCACTGTTGCGGAAAGTGTCATTTTCAAAAATCACACTGCTTCCTGTTACTTTGCACTTGTCAAAAACAGAACGTCTGACAAGAAGTTTCCCCTGAATGATCACAGTGCTGTTTTGGAAAACGATACCGTCAATGGTCACATTGCCTTTTCCTTTGATTTCGCCGTTGGCAAAAATGACTTTTCCCCCTTCAGCATTGGCGAGCTTGACATCACTGCTGACAACAGCTTTTCCGGAATAGGTCCCGGGCAGCATATAGACCACAGCCTTTGCTCCGCGGATTTTTTTCAGAGCCTCAGCCAGCGATGAAGCTTTGGCAGGGACAGAGCCGTCACCCTTGCCGTCAGGTTTCACATAGAGCATATTTCCGGCCTTGGGGAAAGCTCCTTTTCCCAGGTGGGGACTGTCAGGCTGCAGCCGGAAATCCCGGTGGTACACATCGGCAAATTTGGGATCTTGTTTGTCACGGATAAAGAGGTTATCCTTGATAGTGGGTTCATACTTGTTTTCAGTTTTCAGAGTCCCGATATTGATCTGCCCCTGAAAACAGGTATTGTTGGCAAGGAGAGCTGAACTTTTTTCACCGGCATACAAGCTGACACCGCCGCCGTAAAACACGTTTCCGGTCTGGGTGGTGAATCGGCGGATCGCTCCTTTGTTACGCATCAGCGTTCTGCCGCAACGGTCTTTATCAGTGGAAACGACTGTGTTGTCAATAATATCGGAATAAGAAAAAGCTCCATAGTGAGCAATGTTGAAAATATTTCCGGAAGATCCTTCTTTGGCTCCCTTGAAAGGTGAACAGGCTCCGCAGTTAAAAACATAGTTGCCTTTGACCAGACACTTTGTCCCGTCCCCTGACAGCTGGATACCTGTTCCGGCCACCCGGAAAACACGATTATTGACAATGGTACAGTTCCGGACGGCACCGTAAAGCATAATGCCGCAAGTACCGCCGAAAACAGTGTTGTTGCGGACAGTCACATATTGGGCAGGTTTATTGACCCGGATCCCCTGCCCCGGCCAGAAACCGACAGTAAAGTTTTCAATAATCAAATGACTTCCATACACAATGATACCTTTGTTCATCTGATAGAGACCAGTTGTATCTGCGGAATAAGGCTGCAGGATATTTCCTGTACGGCCGCCGCCGTGTCCGGCTTCACTTTTGCCTCCCCACCAGGGAATGATCACCACACCGATAGAATTGGGGTTGCGTCCGGAAAAGGTATTGATATAGAGTTTTCCACTCTTTTTGTCCAGCAGATAAGCACCGGGCGTTTTGTCAAGAAGCTTCATATCTTCCACCCCCAGATAGCGGTTGAGCAATATGGAGTCAAAAAGCATATTGATCGCATAGGGGGTGGAACTTTCATAAACAAAGCGGTATCCGGGAGTCTTTTTCCAGGTTTCGCCAACAGGAATCCCGCCGTACAGAAAAGCTGTTTCTCCGGGAGCTCCACGGAATGTAATAGGTTTTTCTGCCGTTCCTGAAGCGTTGATCCGCACCTGTTCGCGGTAGGTACCGCCACGGACGGTCACAATATCTCCGGGCTTGACAACGGAAGCTGCTTTGTTTATGGTTTTGAAGGGTTTTTCTGCAGTTCCCGGCCATTTATCGTTTCCAGAGGGGGAAACGATATACTCCCTGGCACAACAGCAGGCACACAGACACAAAGTCAACAAAAATGTAATTTTTCTCATCATACAACGATTTCCTTTTTTGGGAGTATGTATTGAATATTCTTCCTTTAGTGTCCTTAATTTCAGAACCGGACTACATCTCCAGTTTCAGCAGACTCCATCATTCCGAGGCAGAAAGTCATCGCCTCAACAGCCGCATCGGCACCGGCAAGAGGAGCTTTGTTATTGAGGACGCAATCCACGATGGTTGCCATTTCCTGAGCGTACATATTGCCGGAAATTTCTTCCTGCAAATGGCCTTTGACACCTTCGTCGATTTCAATTTTGCTTTCAGCTCCGCCGATGTCGTAAAAGGTAACGCCCTGAGAGTCGGAAAATTTCAAAGCACCTTTTTCACCGTGAATAGTCATAAAGGTATCTGAAACTCCGGCCCGGATCCAGGAACATTCCAGATTGCAAATGCAGTTTCCTTCATAGACAGCGGTTGCACTGACATAATCCTGAGGTTTTTCCTGATCTTTGGGCATCCGGAACGCTTGAGCATAAACACTGACCGGCTTGCCGAGAAAAAGATTCTGCAGATCGCAGTGGTGAGCGAGCATATCCAACATAACGCCCCCTGATTTATCGTAATCGGCAAACCAGTCGCCCCATTCCCGTTTGAATCCGCCGAAAAGACAGGTCACTGAAGAACAGATCGGTTTGCCGATCTTGCCCTGAGCGATCAGATTCCGCATTGTGATAACTGCGGCAGAGTAACGCCGCACAAAACCGATGGCAAAAAGATTTTTGTAACCTTTGATAAGGGGGGTAAGTTCCTTGAAATCCTCTTTTGTACGGCAGAGAGGTTTTTCACAAAAAATAGGTTTACCCGTTGCCATAGCAGCAAGGATCCCCTCTTTGTGGCAGTAGGTGGGGGAAGCAATAACAATCAGTTCCACTTCAGGATCATTCACCAGTTCGGCGGCAGAATTTCTGATCTCCATAGTGGGATAGTTTTCTTTCATAGCCGCAGACTGGGCTGGATTGATGTCATAGACAGCGGTGAGTTTGACACTCTGCAATTTCGCCAGATTACCGGCGTGAGCTTTGCCCATACGTCCGGCACCGATGATTCCGACTTTCAGCATATTACTTTACTCCCTTGATAGTGGATTTTATAAGTGCAACAGCTTCTTGGATATCTTTTTCCTGTTCAGGTCCGGGCAGAATTTCTCTTTCAATGATAAGAGGACCATTGAATCCCCCGGAAACAAGGCGTTTCAAAAGAGCTGTAAAATTGGTACTTCCCTCTCCCAGCACTGTTTCTTTGCCCATAGGAGCCGCATCAACAGGCGGATTGGCATCTTTACAATGGATAACTTTGATTTTATCCCCCAGAAGATCCACAACTCCGGCAGGGTCGCCGTTGTTATAAATAAGCATATTGGCAGGGTCAAAGTTGATCCCCACATTGGGTTCATTGATATCATCGAGGGTCATCTTGAGATGTGCAGCCGTTTCAGTACCCGTTTCAAAAAGGAACTCCTGTCCCAAAGCGGCGGCAAAACGTGCCAACTGCTGCATATCGAGAATGAAACGCTCATAAAATTCGTTCTTTTCCTCCGGAACAAATCCTACGTGACAGCTGACGGAATTGATATCGTAGCGTTTGCACCACTCCATAAGGCGGCAGGAAATCAACATTCTTTCAGCCCGGGTGGCAGCAGGAACGACACCGATGCCCTCTTTGGGGTTTGCCCAGTTCTGATTCGGATAAGAAAGAAACATTGTAGGAACAGAAATATTGTATTCCCTCAAAAGTTCAAAGAGGGCATCTGAAGCCTTCGCTGCTTCGGCAGTGGGGGCAAGGAGATTTTCAAAAACTCCGGCGATTTGAATACAATCAAGTCCGATTTCCTGAAAAAAAGCAATTCTCCGTTCATCGATATGGGCACATCTCAGTAAAGTTCCAATCTGCATCGTCAAATCCCTTTATTGTTAACCAGAGGCAGAATCACCTCGGGGTAATCCGTTAAAATCCCGTCAACGCCGCATTCGATCAGATAACGGGCGTTCCGCTCATAATTGGCGTAATAAACATTGGAAATGATCCCCAGTTTGCGGCTTGTTTCGCAGTATTCAGGGGTAATATCTCCAAATGTTGGCTGCGTGATAAAACAGCCGTAATCGTGCAATGTATGAAGTCCCGCCATTGTCGTTCTGCCGTTGACCCGGCAGAGAATACACAAGGGGATATCAGGATCTATGGCTCTGATCCGGTCTGCTTCCCCAAAGTTGTCCATTGTGAGAAAAGCTCTCTCATACATACCAAACTCTTTATAGATCGCACAAATGGATTCCAGACCTTTCTGATCTCTTTCGTAGACCTGGATATTCATAAAAATATCTTTGCTGTGAGCTTCGAGAACCTCTTGAAAGGTGGTAATGGGACACTCCGGCAGCTGCGGTTCGGCCAGAGTTCTGCCGGAAGCGTCAGGAAAATACTGCCAATGACTGAAGTTGAGTTTTTTCAGTTCTGCCAGGTCAAGATCATAAACATCTGCCTCCACATTGGCCGTGGCTTTCAAACTTACATTATGCTGCAGAACAGGAATACCGTCTCTGGAAATACGCAAGTCAAACTCCACAAAGTCGCATCCCATATCGACAGCAGACTTGACTCCGATAATGGAATTGGCAGGGGCGTGCCCGATATTGGTTCCGTGAGCCGTTACGACCGGCCGCCCCGCCTTTTTATAAAGGTCGTAAAAGGAATCATATTTTTTCATTACCCGATTTGCTCCAATATTCCCCTGCATCCTTCTGAAACATCTTTCCAGGTACTTTCAAAGTCACCGCTGTACCAGGGGTCAGCCACCTCGCCGGGACGGCCGGTATAATCAAGAAGGAGACGGAGTTTGTTTTCAGGATCACCGTTCCAAAAGCGTTTCATATTACGCATATTGGCATTATCCATACCGATGATAAGATCGTAATAAGCGTAATCTTTTGCGGTGATCTGCCGGGCGTATTTTCCGGAACAATCAATGCCTTTGCTGTTGAGAAGCCGTCTGGCAGGAGGATACACTGGATTGCCCAGTTCCTCGGTACTGGTGGCAGCTGAAGCAATTTCAAACTCCCCTGCCCTGCCGGCAGAATCGACGAGATATTTCATACAGAACTCTGCCATAGGACTGCGGCAAATATTTCCGTGACATACAAAAAGTATTTTTATCATCTTTTTCCCTTGAAAATGTTATGGCTTTAAGATACCACACCTTTCCTCTTTTTGCAAGTTTTTTCACCTCCGGCACGCTGTTTTTTCCAGAACCACAGCAGCAGTCCCAAAGTTATCAGCGGAAAAACAGCTCCCATTCCCAAAGCACAGCGTAAGCCGAATTCCTCAAGTGTAAGAGAAGTTTTGTTGAAAAGCTCAGACAAAACAGGCCACACGGGGGCATTATCCGCAATAACGCCCAACATATACGGTCCGGCGGCGGCCCCTATATCGCCTCCTGCGGCAAGCATCGCGTAAAGCCACGCTCCGGCAAGAGGAAATGTTTTGTTTGCAAGCACCACACTTCCGGGCCACAGCAAACTTGTGGCAAGACAGCACAAAGCACACCCGGCAAGGGCGGCAATATGACTCCCGGAAAATCCTGCAATCAGATAGAGCACCACCGCTCCCGCAGCCCCCAGGATCATAAAGGGAAGCACATCGCGTTTTTCACCGAAAAGTCCGTACAACAGCCGTCCCGTTCCCAGCATAAGGGCCCCCATACATACGCCCAGGGTATCTCCGACGATCTTGGGAAGTTTTATTGCCCGTTCAAGAAATGCGGAACTCCACATCGGCATAGCAACTTCAGACATTCCCCCGAAAGCGATCAGAATAATGAGAAAATAAAAATATTTCTGCTTCAGCAAAAAAGAAGCTCCCTGCCGCTGTTCTTCCGGGATCCGGGGCGGCATACGGCAGGTGATGAACTGCCAGATATTGATACAGGGCAAAACAGCCCAAGCGGCCACGATCCACTGCCAGTTGGAGATCCCGAAGTACCAGAGAGCCAAAGTTGAAAGCAATACAACAGTCAGCTGTCCCCAGGCATAGAAGGAGTGAAGTACACTCAGCATCCCCGCTTTCTGTTCTCCCGGGATACCATTGATGATGATGTTGAGCATCAGCTCCAAAAGTCCCCCTGTTGCCGAAAAGAGGATCGTCCCTGCCAGAAATCCGGGAAAAGGATTTTCCCACAACACAGGCGACAGGGCAAAAACGAGATATCCGGCAATAGTCAGCACCGGGGCAAGAATGGCAAAGGGACGGCAGCCGTAACGGTCAACAGGCCAGCTGAAAAGTATATCAGCGGCAACCTGGGTCACATAGTTTGCCGCCAGCAGTATGCCGAACTGGGTATAGCTCAATCCGTAAAGGGTTTTCAGAGGAATAAACAGCACAGGAGTCAGATTGATGACCAGAGCTCCTATAAAATTGGCCGTATAACAGGCACTGACCGTGGAACGGTATGAAAGTGTATCACGCATAGCAATTTCTTGCAAAAACAGAAAATTCCCGGCAGACAAAAGTAACTCTGCCGGGAATATCTTTCCTTATCCGCGGTGAGCAAGCACCCGCTTTTCGTAGTCCCGGATTGAATCCATTACCTGGAAATCATCGGGCATATCCCAACGGGCAAGAAGCTCATTCCAAACCGCCCCCCAGGGCAGTGATTTTGCGGCTTCCTGAGCGGCAAGGCGGCCGGTATAATCGAACTGTCTTTCTGCGGCACGGGCAGTCCGGGGTTCCAGCAGGGCGATCAGGAGAGCCTTGCGGAAATTCCGGGTGCCGATGATCCACGCCGCTGTGCGGTTGATACTGGCGTCAAAGTAATCCAGTGAAATATGGATTTTTTCCAGATAATCATACGCGGCACATTCCCGGGCGATGGCAAGAAGTTCATCGTTAAGGGTCAGCACGTGGTCACTGTCCCAGCGGACGCCGCGGCTGACGTGGAGCAGCAGTTCATCCATCATACAGAAATAAGCTGAAAGTTTATCTGAAATAACTTCCGTCGGGTGGAAATGTCCGGAGTCAAAACAGAGCATTTTCCCTCTTGTGGCTCCGTAAAGCATATAAAATTCGTGAGAGCCCACAGTGCAGCTTTCACAGCCGATACCAAAAAGTTTTGCTTCAACGGCATCTCTTTCGTACTCCTCAGAAATAGGTTCATCAAAGCACTCATCCAGAGCATCCATAAGCCGCTGCCTTGCCCCATAGCGGTCAACGGGAGTATCCTTGAAACCGTCAGGAGCCCAGAAGTTGCAGATGCAGGGACTTCCCAACTCTTTACCGAAAATCTCTCCGATCTTGCGGCAGGCGATCCCGTGATCGATCCAGAATTTGGAAATCTCACGGTCAGGATGTGAAAGGGACAAATTATGGATCAGTTTTTCGTGGCCGTAAAATGCGGGAGCCAGATCAAGATGCAAATTTTTTTCTTTTGCCCAATCCAGCCAGCGTGAAAAGTTTTCGATCGTGAAACCGTCCCGGTCAACTCCGGGCAGCATTTTATCCACCTGATGTCCCTGCAAGCCCACTCTGTGAGCTCCGGGTACAAGATCGAGGGTAAAATCCAGATCTTTACGCAATTCATCAGCCGTGCGGGCACGGCCGGGATAGTTTCCCGTCACCTGACAGCCGCCGGTCAGTGAAAAGCTGTCGCTTTCAAATCCCATCACATCATCGCCCTGCCAGGCGTGGATTGAAATTTCCACCGCGGCGGCAGCATTCAGGGCAGACTCCACATCCACGCCCTGAGCGGCGTAGATCTCACACGCTTCTTTGAAAAATTTTTCCTGTTTCATTTTATCTCCTCCCAGGAATTAACCGGAAATTCCGGATATTGTTGCGGTATGACACGGCATTGGGGCGGTGCACCGACCCGGACGGCAAGTCCGCCGTTGCTCTCTTGGTGCCACTCGACACGGATCCTGCCGTGGGGTGTGGGGACTTCTCCTGCGGCGTGAGTAAGATTGCCGGGAGCGATCTTGACGGTAAAAGCTCCGAATCCGGGCTCTACGGGACGGATCCCCAGCAGATATCTGCCGGAATAGGCCGCCGGAATGGAACTCCAGGCGTGACAGAGACTACCGTTGCCCCCCATATCTGAGACACCGTGACTGGTTTCCCAGGTGGTTGTGGCTCCACAATCAAGCATCGGCTTATATTTGCGATAAAGGATTTCCACATATTTCTTTCTGGATTCCGGCGTACAATTCATCAACGCTTCCATTTCAAAAAGCTGATTTTGAGTGGACACTTCAATCAGTTTGCCGGAATCAAAAGAGTTCCACAGCAAGGGCATTCTTTCTTCGGGAACAAGTCCGTGGACGATCATCAGGCACTGGGTGAGAGCGTAGTTGAAGCGGTTTTTTCCCGGAAGTTCCACACCGTAAAATTCAGGTTCCCGGAAAGTTTCTTCCACAGCTTTTCCCAGCTTTTCAGCGGTCTGTTCAAGGAGCAGAGCTCTTTCACGGTTGCCCATAGCATCGTGAAGAAAAGCCGCAGCACCGAGAGCTTCAAAAAGATAGAGATTCCAGAGAGATTGAGGAAATCTGCTCATCTGGGCGATTTCACCCACCCACTCGTAAAAATGCCAGAAACGGGGATCTTCGGGCAGATAGTAAAGATCTCCGTCCTTATATTGAAGTGCATTGTCAATGATTTCATCAACAGTCACCAGATGAAGTTTGAGCCCGTCCCAGAAATCTCCGAAAAGCAGACGGTCCCGCAAAGCGACAATGTAAGCAAAACTGAACATCGGGATCGTCCTTAATGTACCGTCTCCCGGCTCCGTCAGAGCAAGGAATCCCTTGACACAGGATTTCCGCATCAGTTCCAGAGAAGCGGCAGCAAAGTCATAATTGCCCCACACATAGTATCCGAGGAGCATCTGTATTCTGGCATCAAAGTTCCAGAGAGCCTGTTCCCGCCAGGGACAATCTTCGTAATGCTCGTGCATACAAAGTTTCATTGTCCGGCGTGAAATCTCGTTGAGACGGAGCAGCGTTCCGTCTTCGCAGGAAAACTCAGCAGCTTCAGGCAGCGGCAGATTGGTCGGGATCAGAGAAACATTTTTGAAAGAAAATTCTCCTGAGATCCCCGTGATGTGCAGCTCAATGTAACGGCAGCCGACTCTGCGGTGAGGATAAACAAAGTCGTTCAGCCCCTCTTTGCAGATGTAACGGTCGGCAAAACTGTAACTGGCAGTGGAACTGAGGACCCGGCCGTGAGCCAGATGCTCGCCGTGAGCGATATCAACAATGGTTCCGGCAGCGGCCTTGAAACGCAAATGCAGATAACCGCACTCCTCCTGCCCCAGATCCAGGATCAGCATTGCACCGTTGATATGGCTTTCCTGAGGTAAAGGCTGCAGCTTGATAAAACGGTCGGAAGCAAAAGAAAAAGTCAGACAGGAACGGGCAAGGACAGGGTCATTGAGCATATATTCAAGATCCAGCAAATCCTGTTTGAGTGCAGGACGGACCAAATCTTCAAAGCACATTTTTCCCGGCATTTTTCCGGGATCTTCCTCTCTGATCAGCCAGTGGCCTGCGGTAAAGGCACAGGGCAATTCAGCTTTTTCCTCAAGCTGGCGAACGGGACGGGGCGAAAGAGTCAGAGGAGCTTCTTCATCGGTATAGACGCCTGCATTTTCCCACTGACTGTCATCAAAGTCCGCCTCTTTCCAGGGAACTTCTTTGCGGGCATCATATTCAAAGATGAATCCCGCCTGGGGAGTCATCTTGCGTCCGGAGTAAGAAAGAAATCCCGGTTCATCGGCACATTTCCAACTGTCGTCTGTGGCACAGATGATCTCCCGTCCGGAAAAAACGACCGCTTTCAAAGAAGCTGTCCCCGGCAGATAAACGTGAAACTTGGTGCCGAGATAATGAACTGAAACAGCGATAACGTTGCGTCCTTTTTTCAAATAAGGAGCAATATCAAGTGTCGAGTAAGTACGGTCAGTTGGATAATCGGAAAATTGTCCTCCGGGCACCCGGGTGCCGTTGACATAAAGAGCAAAAGAGGTGTCGGCGGCGATTTGAACTGCTGCCATACCGGGGAGTTCATCAAGTTCAAAAGTTTTTCTGAAAGCCTTATAAGAATCTATTTTTCCGCACTTGGCAGCATCCCAGATCCACCGGACTGCGGGATTGAATATCACATCAGCCATACCAACTCACTCTCCCTGATTTTCTGTTTTTGAACTGTTATATCTTAATAAAGATATAATTTAGCTTCACAAAGAGGAAAAAACAAATCAAAAAGAGACAAAAAAACGATTATTCACGTTTTTTCTGCCATTTTTGTTCTGTAAAAATCAAATTTTGTGTTTCAAATCCCAGCAGACTTACCCATTGCAGCAGCTTTTCAAGCTCAGATTCCGGCAAATCCGGCGTGCGTGCCAGGATCCAGAGTTGAGAATAATCCCCCCCGGCAACCACTGCAACAGTATAGGCATTGTCCACCTTGATGACCTTGTAAATTCCGGAAAAGGGAAAGAAAAAACGAACCCGCAATTCTCCGACTTCCGGCCGGATCGCAAACCACGCCTTTCCGGTGATTTTCTTCGGGCGGCCGTTTTTTATACCGCTGTTGACCACCTTGACGGTGCCGTCAGGCTCAAGGAAATAAAGGGCACACACATTACTCATTCCCTTTTCAAACCAGTTGGGCATCCGTGCGATCTCATACCAGCGTCCGGCATAGGCTTTGATGTCAAAGGGGGTCACAGCCGGGATCCCTGCCGTCGTGGGATCACTGCAGCCGTTCCAGAATAATGAACAAAAAACGCCCGCCAGAAAAGAAAACACTTTTTTCATACTTTCACCTCCTGTAAAATTTCTCTCTCTGAAAGTTTCAGTATACAGTGATGAAAACGTTTTTTCAAATTTTTCTTTTCAAGCAAAAAGTCTGCTGTCCGCCTTTTCAGCAGGCGGCAGCAGACTTTTAATAAGAAAACGCCAACTTTTCAGTCAGCCAGCCATTTTTCCAGATTGGCAGCCACAAAAGCATCGTCGTGGAGTTCGGGATAGGCATCGTGGACACGGGTGATCTCATCAGCCTGTCCAGGGGAAAGCACTTCTTCAGGGTCGATGCACCAGATACCGGGGAGCAGTCCCTGACGGCGCAGAACTTCGTGCAGTCCCGGGATACATCCGGCAAATCCGTGAGCAGGGTCAAAAAAGGCGGCATTGCAGTCGGTGATCTTAATGGCACGGGTCAAAAGTTCCTGGGGAACGGGAGCTCCGCTTGCAATAAGAGCGTGCAGTTCGTCCAGCAATTCCACAGCCTTCTTTGTCCAGGCGGACCAGTGGCCCAGAAGTCCGCCCTTGATGCGGAGTTTTTTACCGTTGATATCATACTCGGTCAGCAGATCGAGAAGCAAATTGTCATCATTACCGGTATAAAGAGTGATGTCATCTCTGCCGGACTCAGCAACGGCCCGCACCACATCAAAGGTGCAGTAACGGTTGAAAGGAGCCATTTTAATGGCAAGGACATTTTCAATTTTGGCAAATTCACGCCAGAATTCATAAGGCAGGATTCTGCCGCCCACACTGGGCTGCAGATAGAAACCGATAATAGGCATCACTTCAGAAACAGCCTTGCAGTGCTCAAGCATCGCATCAATAGAATCATTTTTCATTGCCGCCAGAGAAAGAAGTGCGGCATCATATCCGTTGGCAAGCTCAAATTCAGCCTCAGCCACAGCCTGTTCAGTACGGCCGCAAACGCCGCCCACCTTGAGGATCTTTTTGCCGGTACGTTCACACCATTCATCAATAAAACGTGAAGTTTCACTCAAAACCGGCTTGAAAAGTCCCACTTTGGGATCGCGGATAGCAAACTGGGTGGAGTGGACTCCCACAGCAATACCGCCCACGCCGCAGTCGATGAAATAACGGGTCAGGGCACGCTGATATCTGGGAGCAAACTTGCGGTTTTCGTCCAGTGCAAGCACCTGAGCGGGGATCGCTACACCCTCGCGGACTTTTTTCAATACTTCGGGAGCAATATCTGAAACTCTTTTCATTTTTCAAAACTTTCCATTGTTAACTTCAAAGTGAGTAGGTTTACCGATAGAAATACCGCCGTCAGCGATCCACTTGGCCTGCAGACGGATCATTTCGTCAAGACTCATACGGGGATAGCCGAAAAGGGAACACATCTTGGAAGAATCATTGAGATAGTTCAAATCTCCGGGAGTTCCGGCGAACTTCACCTCTTTGCCCATAACTTCGCCCATAATCTTTGCCGCCTTTTCCACAGAGGCCGTTTCAGGACCGGTCACATTGAGAACGGCACAAGGACTGTCGGCAAGTTCAAGGCTCCGGAGAGCGGCAGCATTGGCGTCCCCCTGCCAGATCACGTTGAAATAGCCCACAGTGTTGTTGACAGGTTCACCGGCCCAAATGGAACGGCCGATATCGTGCAGCACGCCGTAACGCAAATCAACGGAGTAATTGAGACGGAAAAGCAGCACTTTGGTGCCATTCTTTTTGGAATAGTATTCAAAAACCCGTTCCCGTCCCAGACAGGACTGGGAATATTCACCCACAGGAGCGGGGGGCACATCTTCGCTGCAGCCGCCCTCTTTGACACTCATCAAAGGATAGACACATCCCGTTGAAAAGGCCACGATACGGCTTTCTTTGAAGTGTTCAGCCACCAGAGCGGGCACCAGCACATTCATCGCCCAGGTCAGTTCCTCGCTGCCGCCTGTACCGAATTTACGTCCGGCCATAAAGATGATATTGGGGATCTTGGGCAGCTGATTGACCTGTTCACGGTCAGAAAGATCACAGGCAATGGTGATGACACCGGCCTTTTCGAGTTTGGTCTTTTCTTCAGGATTGGAAAAGCGGGCCACACCGTAAACCTTTTTGTCAACGCCGGCGGCCTTGATAGCTTCCACAGCCTGCATTCCCATAGTGACACCCATTTTTCCGGCAATACCGAGAATCATAATGTCACCGGGGAGACGCTTCATCATTTCAACGACGCCCTCGTGAGGAATGGAAAGAAAAGCATCCAACTTTTCAACAGAATCAAGATTTTCTTTACAATACATAATTTTACTCCTTAAAGTAATTGATTTTACATTTTATCCACAGCTTCGTGAACAATATCCCGGATCGTAATCCGCCTGGCACCGGCAGTGGAGCATATAACGTGCTGCATATAAAGGATCGTCACCTGCCGGGAAAGGTCGATGGAATAATAAGCTCCGCCGGCACCGCCCCAGCCGAAATCACTTCTGCGACCGTCTCCATTCCGGGGGCAACGGACTCCCAGCCCCCAGCTGTATCCTTCTCCGGTTGCAACATATTGAGCAAGATTTTCACTCAACTGGTCTGTACGCATCAAATCAATGGTGGAACGTTTCAATATACGCTCATCACAGCACAAAGATTGGAGCAGCTTATTGTAATCTTCGACAGTGGAAACGGCTCCCGCACCGCCGCTTGCATAACAAACACCCAACCGGTAGGGGCCCGCACCGTGATTGCCGACGCCGTCAAGGGGAGTCAAACGGGTATCCTGCGGAATCTCTCTGTACAAAGGCACCAGCGTATCATATTCTGCTGCCGGCAGCAGAAAGGTGGTCTGAGACATTTCCAGGGGATCAAAAATATTTTTGGTCACATAATCGTTGAAAGAGATCCCCGAAAGGAGTTCAACGACAGCAGCCAGCACATCGTGAGCGAGACTGTACTGCCACTTGGTTCCCGGTTCAAACTCCAAAGGCTCCTGAGCCAGAAAGCGGATCACTTCCCGGGTCTGGCAAGCCCCGGAAGTCGCATCAACAGCCCGCCTGATGGATTTGGATTGCAAATCGTAGTTGAACCCCGCCGTCATCGTAAAAAGATGACGCAGAGTAATGGGATTGACTGCTTCTTTCACACCGCCGTCGCAAGTTTTCACTGTCATCCGGGCATATTCAGGCAGATAACGGCTCAATTCGTCATCCAGTTGGAACAATCCCTTTTCCCAGAGCTGCAACGCGGCACAGCAGGTAATCAGCTTGGAACAGGAAAAAATCTGATATTTTTCATTACCGTTCAAAGGCTGTTTTTGCTCTTTGTCGGCAAAGCCTGAATATTTACGGTAGATCACTTCACCATTGCGGCAGACAAGACAATCGTTCCCGGGGATGCCGCTGGCAAGCAATTCATCAAGAAAGGCGTCCAATTTGGAAAACATTATTCAGTTTCTCCATTCAAGCGGTCAAGATCAAGGACTCTGAGCCTTGAGTCATACAAGGGGATCTGTCCCTCACCGCCACCGCCGCAGCAATACTCAAGGAGCAGTTCGTTCTTTCCCAGAAAGAGCATTGCCGTGTAACAATAACCGTGATCGGGTTCAGATTCGATAACAACGTGATTTGTCCAGCTTTTTCCTTCGTTGCAGCTTTTGGCGATAACAAGGGGCGTTCTGCCCCAAACCCCCTTTTTGAAAGCCACAGACCGTTCCGGGCTCCAGTCGTTCCAGACAGCATAAAGAACACCTGTTTCCGGATCACGCTTCATAGAAAGAGGAGCCTCAGGGCCGATAAATTCAGGAGCAGGCACAGGCACAGACCAACTTTCGCCGCCGTCCTGCGAAAAAGCTTTGTAGTGACATCTGGAATTAGTCCGCCACCAGGCCATAACAGTACCGTCTTTAAGTTCGATCACACCGGGTTCCCTCAGACCGCTGGTCAGCCATTGGGGGCCGTAACAGCACTCTTTGGATTCACGCCAGGTGGCACCGCCGTCATCAGAGAGGAAGAAAAATCCTTCAGCCCGGGCGGCCATAGCCCCTTTGGCACAGACGTGATGATGTGCAACAGCAACAATAAGTCTGCCGTTTGAAAGCTGCACCAGACGGTCATTGTTAAAGACCATATAGGTGGCTGAAGGATACCCGCAAATATCAACAGGTTCGCTCCAGGATTCAGCTTCATCAGCAGAAAATCTGATCAGAGGACGGCAATCGCACACTTCAACATCTTCAGAACAGGCACAGCCGGGAATAAGGGATTTTCTGATATAGGCCAAAGCGATACGGCCGTCCTGCAAACGCAGCAAAGACACACTCATTACGTTGACCGCATCATTTTTCACGATCATCTGTTCATCGCCCCAGCTTCTGCCATTGTCGTTTGAAAAAAGTGCCACCAGATCGGCATATGAGTGATCTCCCCCGCGATTTCCCTGATAACGGGTATAGATCAGCATAATCCGCCCGTCATTCAAGCGGATAAAAGAGCCCTCCGAATTCCTGGGATTTCCGGGAGAGTGAAGCAAATCATAAGTTATATTCATAAAAATTTCAATACCTTATTTTTCAAGCGACTTTATAATATAAAGCAAACACGCCTATATTACAAGTCCGCCGGAGATAATGTTGTTATTTTTTCTTTCCCAACTGTTCCACAGTCATTGTTCTGAGCCGGTCGGCAGAGATCTCGCACAGACACTTTTCCCCCTTTGCCGCCCGGTTGAATTCATCCAGCAGGAAAGGCAAAAATTCCTTTCTTCCGGGATAGCCTGCGTTGTGAGGAGTCATAACCAGATTGGGCATCGTGTACAGGGGAGAAGCTGCGGGGAGAGGTTCTTCATAAAAGACATCGAGATAAGCATAGAGTCTCCGGGCGGCAAGTTCCCGGCAGAGAGCTTCTTCGTCGATCAATCCGGCCCGTCCGCCATTGATAATGGCCGCACCATCCTTGAGGGCGGCAAGTTCTTTTGCCCCGATGCCGTGCCAGGTATCGGGAGTCACTCCGACAAGGCAGTGGATCATATCAGATTCCTTGAAAAGGTCGGCAAAGGCCACTTTTTCGGCACCGTATTCAGCAAGTTCTGCTGCATCTGCGTGTTTTGACGCCACCAGGATCTTTCCGATATTCAAAGGTTTCAGCATTCTGAGAAAATGGCGTGTGATATCTCCGAATCCCCAGCAGCCGATAACGCTTTCACGCAAGTTCCCCATATTGAACTTCTGCTCCCAGTCCATCAGTTCGCCGCTTTTGACAGAGCCGCTGCCAAAAAGGTTGCGGCTGTGCAATAAAGTCATAAGCAGATCCCACTCAGCCACAGCAGTTGCCATAACGTAATTGGCAGAAAAGATACGTCCTCCTTTGGCGTAAAATTCAGAAGACGCCACTGCGGCAACAGAACCGGCACAATGCCCGAGAAATTTCAAGTTCGGCAGTTTTTCAAAAACCTCTGCGGTAAAGCAGGGAGACCCCCAGCTGGTCACCACAGCCTCCACATCGGGATCGACGGGCAGATCAGCCAGTGTCAATCCCTGTTTGAAGAAATGTTCGATTTCAAAACCGTATTCCAAAAGTTTTTTTTCAACAACGGGACTCCAGAACTCATCATTGAATCCGGTAAGAGCAGTTGCAATAAGGATCTTTTTCATAAATCATCTCTCTTTCCAAGCACTGACAGTGCCATCTGCGGCGGCACAGAGAAGCTCATTTCCGCGACATTTCACATCGGTGAATCTGCCTTCAATGTGTTTGACTGCTTTGCCTTTTGTTATTTCATATATTCCTTTATTTCCTGCGGCAAAAACCCGGCCTGTATCTGAAACAGCCACAGCCCGCAATTCATCGTCAAAGGTGTACTTGCCCAAAATCTGCGGTACTTCACCGGGAGTCCGCCATTGATAAAGTGTCACGACACTGTCGTCTCCTGCGGTAACAGCAAGCCAGCGGTCTGTTCCGACAGCTTTGATATCGGCAGCAGCGACAGGAGTCGGGAACTTGCAGTGCCAGGCATATTTTTTGGCAGCAGCATCGTAAACAAACATAAAGATGCGGCTGACAGCAGCGGCATAACGGACTTTCCCTTTGAAAGGCAGTGCCTTGAGGGCAAAAACTTTCGGTCCCCAGGTGCCGTATCCGATGCTCCACCAGCTCGGCATACGGTGCGTCACTCCGTCAAAAGCCTGAGGCCAGGTCGTTCCCGGCAGAGGAGAAGACGCGTGTTCTTTGCCGGAGCAGTGGATCAGATAACTGCAAGACATCGCAAGTATTTCATCGTATCCGTCCCCGTTGAAATCCGCTCCCCGGGGAAGCATATAGCTCACACAGTAGACACCTCCTGCCCGGACACCCTGCATCTGGCCTGAACCGTGAAAAAAGCTCATTTGTCCATAACGGGCAGTCACCAATTGTGCCGGTTTTCCCCAGGAGCCCAGAGAATAAGTCGAAGCAAATCCTCCCGCCGGATGACGGGTATTGTTGCGGCCGTATTTCTTATGGAATCCTTTAAGTTCTTCAATGGTATCTATCACCATAATTTCCTTTCCGGCACGGTCATAGAAACGCAGTCTGCCGTCAGGATAGGCTGTTGAGACACTGTTTTTTGCTGGAAAGTCGGTAAATTTTATTTCGTGAGGAGCAAGCTGGTTCTTTTTAATAAACAGTGTTTTTCCGGAATGATCCAATGCTCCCCAGAGGGTATTGTCATAATTATAGGCTCTGGGATAAATCTTGACGATCTCAGGAGAAACAATGATAAAGGGATCTGTTTCCAATATTCTGGGACTCCCCAAAGGTTTGGCAACATCACTGAAATGGAGCTGGATCCGTCCTTTACCGGGCAGACGGAAGAAGCGGCCTTTGATCTTCCGGGGCAATTCAAGTTCCTGAAAGCCCTGCTTTCTCAAAGCGATGTTGCCGTAATTGTGAGTCCAGACGCCCTCTTGCCAGACGGGATCGGCGAGAACAAGTTTTTTGAATGTTTTGCCATCAACGGAATATTCAAGATAGGGAGGCAGCACTTCTCCTACGGCAAGAGATCTGCAATAGGCGACTTCTGCAACCCGTCCCACATCAAAAACCTGCCCCGGTTTGCCGGAACTTGAATAAACTTCTCTGTGTTTAAGGATATTGCTTTTCCAAAGGAGTTGATAACTGTTTTTCTTTTCAATTTCAGCACGTTCACTTTGCTTTTGAGAATCAGCAGGGATCTTCAGAGAATCAAGGTAAGCGTGACAAATCTCACGGACTTTTTTATTTTCAGCGGCGGGGACCCGGCGGAATCCGGCTTTGCTCCGGTAGCAGCTGCCCTTCTGCAATCCCCAGAAAACATCGGTCGGCTGGTCGGCAACTTTGATTTTATGCGTTCCGACACAAATCTCTTTCACATTGCTTGCGGCAAGGAAATTCCGGGAAATTTCCACCAGACCGGCTCTTGTGATGCGTAACTCAGCAACCGCTTTTCCATTGTCAAAAATCAGCACTCTGCCATTGCCGCAATCGTACACTTTGCTCTTTTTATTGACTTGCAGCAAAGAAGCGGCACTGATGCTCTCTCCTTTTGCAAGTTTGCCGTCAAAGGAAAAGAACGAAAGGAGTTTTTCACTTTCTTTTTTCAGATAGGAATCCGTATTGGTCTTGAGTTTGAAGCCTTTTCCTGACATATTAATGGAAAACAGACATTTTCCGTGCCGTGTGTAAAGCGTATCAACAGCTGCAGGAAGAATATACTTTCCTCCCGGGCGCCAGACAATGGCGACATTGTAATGATCGCTCTTTTCGGCAACAAGGGTATCGTGCACAACGATCTGATCGGGATTGAGCATTACAGCGGCCCGGTTCCAGACAGTTCCGTTGGCATCAGTAAAGCGGCACGAAAATCCCTGTCGTCCCCCTAAATCGAAACACCATTCCAGAAATCCCCCTTGAGGAGCAGTATGTTCTTCATTGAGGCTCTGGGAGCTGCGGGTGATATGAAGCGTATTTTTTTCAAGAGGCAGACCGGAGTTATGGTTGTAAACGGAAGTCCAGGTGGAATTGAGAAAATTACGTCTGCGGAAAGAAAGATGTACGACTTCTCCGCTTATTCCTTTGGTGATACCGTTCATACCGGTCATTCCAAACACGGTGAAGTCCTCTTTATATCCGTTACGCATAACAGCAGCGATCAGGGGGGATTTTTCTTTAAGTTCAGGATATCTTTTTTTCACCGCCTCTCCAAAGGGGAAGAATCCCTGTTCAAAGGAGGGCAGCAACATCAAATGAAGTTTGAAATCTTTTTTGGGCAGAGCGGGAACCAGATCGTTGTTGTAAGAGCCGATATTGTTGGGATAACGGTCGGCAAACATCGCTCTGCTCCATTTGCCCCCGGGGGAATTGACTTCATAATATTTTATTTCAGGGTCACGGTAGTAACTTCCGAGCACGGCGGCGATCATTGAAAAACGCTGAAATTTTCCGAAAAGGACACTGTCCCGTTCTGAGTTGGAAAAGTGTTGAAAATTCCCCCATTTCTGTGCCTGTCTGCTCTTGAAAACACCAAAATCATTGAAGCGGAACGCATAACGGAACACAGCAAGTGGCAGCTCCGCATAATTGTCCCCTTTTTCAAAGTCTGAAGTGGGCCGCGAACGATCATTGGCAATGTGATATACCGCCGCCATAACCTCGTTTCTTGTGTAATTCACCAATTCAGCAACTTCCCCGGTAAGAAACACGTTCCGGTAAAGATAGTCGCTCATCATAAGCTGACACCAAAGAGGGGCGGTCACGTGGCGGGAGTTGATCCGGACGTTCCGGTAAGGCGGCACAAGGGGACGCTGCCATTTGACATCCAATCCGGTCTGCAATTCCACATAGTTGGCAAAGAGGAGTTCTTCCATAGCCTTTTTCTCTTTGGCAGTGTACAAATTGCTGTTTTTTGTCACCTCCCAGGTCAAGATAAGCCACTCCATAATGTAGTGATGAGTATAGGCTTTTTGAGTAATGACAGGAGCAAAGAATTTCTTTGCCATAGCCCGATAGAATTTATTTCCCGTCCAGTAATACATCAATGCGTGATGATACCAGCGGCGCACAGCATCGTAACCGGGAGACGTGCCGGGCAACTTCCCTTTATTCTTTTTCCAGTCAGACATATCGGCATTGACTGTTTTAAGACAGTTTCCTGCCAGTTGAACATCCAGAAGCATTTTCTGTTCACGACTGCAGACAGAGAGGAATTTTTCCATTCCCCGCAGGAGCCCCTCCGGGGTTGAACCGCCGATAATGATATGATTTTTGCCGTTGCTCAAAACGTTGACTGCAGTACGCAGTTCATATCCATTGCCGCCGGGATAAAAAGCATCCGCCCCGGCAAGAATCCGGGTGTAGGCGGGCCAGAAAGCACGGTTATTGTTCAAGTTTCCCACAATAATAAGATCTTTTCCGGCATACTCGCTGCGGAGAATGGGAACATCTTTTTCGCAAGTTTGCAAATCATCAACAATAGGGATCCCCCCCAATTTTTCACTGATTTTCCGGGCAGTTTTCTGCAGGATATCCCTGAGTTTTTTGTCTGAAGGCAGGATGATCGCACTCCGGCTGTCAAGGCGGGTCACTGTTGAAACATTTTTTACTGCCAAAGGAACTTTGAAAGGATCAAAGGCGACAAGTTTCATATTCTCAACAACCGTCACTCCGGGAGTGCCTTTTTTTAATACGATCTCCATTTGAGCCTTGAGAGTATTGATATCGCAAGCGATCAATCCGAGGAGTTTCTGTTTTTTCCCGGGAGTGGTATAAGCGATCTTTTTTTCTCCCATTGAAACAGGAGAAAAGTAAAAACAAATTTCGTGAGGCGAAGTGATCTCAACTGAAAAAAGATAGGTTTTTTTCGGGGAAACAGAAAAATTTTTCTGCCAAAGCCCCTCCCCTTTGATCGTGCCGGGGATCTTATCCGCAGCAGCAGTTCCCCGCACCAGATCCCACCGGGCAGCAGCAGTCAAACAAATAAAAATCGAGAGTAAACAATATATTTTTTTCATCTGAAATCAACATCCTTTTAATTCTTGTAAAAAGAAGTTCACACACGCTCCTGCTCAGGTGCCAACATCAGGGAACTTCCGGGATCCAGGTATACCCCGGTCCGGTGTGAATATTGGGTTCATTGAACCAACCGGCGGCGACCTTTGCCGTCAAACTGACAAAAGCAAGCTGGTCAGTCCACCTTTTGAGTCCGCTTTTGTCCAAATAAATCATACCGGCGTGCCCGTCGGTAAAGAGGACATTATACCCCAGATTGGCCGGTGAATGATTGGGGCGGAAATTGAATCCGCCTGAACCTTTGGCGATGTTCTGCATTGTGTCAGCTCCGTCTTCTGAAGCCATAATACACTTGGAAATCGAACGGACAGCCGAAGTTTTTTTGCCGGGAAGCCCCAAAAATGGAGCCGTCTTGTTGTAAGGTGTTGCAGGAGCACTGCCGGTGCCGGTATTGTTTCCGCAACTGTTCATCGGATAAGAATTTCCGTAAAAGCTGTGGGTACTGCCGTTGACGGATCTCCAATATCCGTTTCCTTTGATGTCAACAGGACACATAAAAAGTTTGAAACCGTTGGCAGCCAGGACTTTTTTAGTTTCAGCCAGACTGGGGGTCTGCAGCCGTTCAAGACCAAAATAGGGATTAAGCTGCCCCAAAGCAGGTGAACCGGTATAATATCCAACAACCTTGTAACCGAAATCCGCTGCCGTTGTCTGCCCCGGATAAGGAGTCGGATAAAAACCGTTATAATCTGACACATAAGACATATAGGCCGAAGATTGCTGTTTGAGATTATTGACGCAAGTAACGGACCTGGCCCGTTCTCTGGCCTGATTCAATGCCGGCAGCAGCATAGCAGCCAGAATAGCGATAATAGCAATCACAACCAGAAGTTCGATCAAGGTGAAAGGAGCCGGGGAAGGAAGGGAACCCTTTTTGAAAAAAGGTTCTCCCGTCCTTCCCCGGACCCCATCCATCCTTGCCAAAAACTTTTGGTGGATTGCCGTTTTTGCATCCGCAAAACCGACAATCCCGCATTTTGAAGAATTGCAACGGCAAGTATCAAGGCAAGAGGCAATTTTTCGCAAGATATAAACACATATTTGACAAGTTTTGCTTACCAATAGTTCAATCAGCGTGAACGCTGATTGAGTGAAGATGTGAAGGTGTGAAGAGCTTTTTTTGCTTCCGCAAAAAAAGCGTGAAGTGCACCCTTGCGGGCGTAAGGATGTGTCGTTTTTATAAATTATTTTGAGGTAATAAAACGGCAAAACCCTAACTTTACAAGCAGCACTCACGAGCAACTCAATAAGAGTAAAAAAAGGATATTCCCCCTTGTAACAACAGTTATGTTTTTTCAACATTTTTCCTTGCCCCCACGTAATACAATCAAACAACTGCCGGAACATAAAAACATTCCGGCAGTTGTTCAGAGTTGTGTGTTTTTATTCTTTCCAGAATGTGACATTGCCCTGCACATCGGCAGTAACAAGTTCATTCCCGCGGCATTTGACATCGGTGAAAGCCCCGTCAATGTGCTTGATGACCTTTTCACCGGCGATCTCATAGATGCCGTCGTTGCAAGCGGCAAAGATCCTGCCGTTTGCAGCAATGGCAATCGCCCGGACTTCTGTATCAAGACTGACCTTGCTGCTGACAACAGGAGCTGCATCGGCATCACGCCATTCATAGACAGTAACGATACTGTCATCAAAGGCAACGGCACTGACCCAGCGGGCATCGTCAACAGAACGGATATCTCCTGCTGTTGCCGGATTGGGGAACCTGAGAGTCCAGGCATATTTCCGGGCGGCGGCGTTGTAAATGAACATATACACCCGGCTGATACCTGCGGCATATCCATTTTTTCCGGCGAAAGGAAGAGCCTTAAAGGTGTAGTATTTTGGGCCCCAGACACCGTAAGAAATGTTCCACCAGACAGGCAAACTTGTCTGGATCATATCATAGAACTGAGGCCAGGTGGTCCCGGGCAGCGGAGAAGTTTCTTTGGCATCACCATAATAGTGGATCAGATAGCAGTTGGAAAGACCGATGGTCTCATCCTTGCCGTCACCGTTGAAGTCCACGCCCCGGGGCAGCAGGAAATTGATATTGTAAATTCCGGCGGCCCGGATACCGGCCATCTTGCCGTTGGCAGTATGGAATCCGGTCTGACCGTATCTGCCGGCAACAAGACCTTTGCCATTCTGCCAGGAACCGGCAGAATAGGTGGAAGGAAATCCCCCTGCGGGATGACGGGTATTGGACCTGCCCCACTTCTTGTGAAAATCCTGCATCGCTTTGATACTGTCGATAGCCATAATCTTTTTGCCGTTCCTGTCATAGAAGTTCATCATACCATCCGGTTCGCAGGTGGTGACAGTATTCTTGACAGGAAAGTCAGTGATCTTGATATCCAGCGGAGCCAACTGCTGTTTTTTCACAAACAGCTCTTTACCGTTGTAATCCAATGCCCCGAAAATGGTGTTATCCCACTGATAACCGCGGGGGTAGATCTTGACGACCTCGTTGGAAGCCAGGATAAAGGGCTCTGTTTCGAGGATTTTCACCGGCCGGTAGGGCATTTTTCTGTCGCTCAGGTGGAACTGGGGACGGAAAGAAGAAGCAAAACGGAAATACCTTCCTTTGATACCGGGCAGTTTGATATCGGCAAAGTATTTTTCACGACGCTGTATATTGCCGTAGTTGTGAGTCCAGACACCGGATTTCCATTGACCGCCTTTAAGTTCAAACCGTTTGAAATTCTTGCCGTCAACAGAATATTCCATCCAGGCGGGGATACCGACATTGGGAGTAAGCCCACGCATATATTCCACCACGCCGACTCTGCCGATGTCGATAAAGTTCTGAGCGGTCCAATGGGTGTTGTAAACCTGAGGGGCAGTAAAGATATTCTTTTTCCATACAGCTTTGAAGCTGCTCTTTTTCTCTACTTTTCCGCTTGCACCATCCACATTCTGAGCGTTGGGGACTTTCACAGAGGCCAGGAATTTGCGGCAAATTTCCATAGCCTTTTCATTTTCCTCAACAGGCACACGGCGATATCCGGCTTTGTCCCGGTAGCAGTTGCGGGTGGGGAAGAACCAGGCCACATTGGTCACTTTGTCGGCGATCTTGATGACCTCACCGTTGAGCTTGACTTCAGTCACATTGCTGGCAATGATCCTGTCGGGGCCGATTTCCATAAAGCCGTCACGGCCGATGAAAATGTAAGCGGTCACTTTTCCTTTGTCGGTAATGACCAGTCTGCCGTTGCCGTTGTTATGGATCTTGGCATCCTTTTTGACCTGGAGCAGAGCAGCGGCATTGACGCTCTGGCCCTGGGCAAGTTTGCCGTGATAGGAAAAGAGAGAAAGGAGCTTTTCGCTTTCTTTTTTCAGGAAAGAGGCCGTATTGGTCTTGAGTTTGAAGCCTTTACCTGAAAGATTGATGGCAAAGCGGTATTTATTCTGAGTGTAAAGGGTATCAGCGGTATTGGGAAGGATCGTTCCCATAGGCCGCCACACCACAGAAATATCATAGAGATCAGCTTTGTCGGCGGTAATTGTATCATAGACGATGTACTGATCTATGGAATGAGAAAGAACCGTCCGCCGCCAGGTGGCTCCGTTGACGTCCCGGAACAGCAGAGAAACAGCCTGTCGGCCTCCCAAATTGAACTTCCAGTCGAGGAATCCGGCTCTGGGGCGTTCGTCAATGGCTTTGTCACTCTGTCCGGCACGGGTGATCTGAACAGTATTTTGTTCAAAAGGCAAGCCGGAGTTGTAGTTGTAAATGGAGTTCCAGGAAGAACTGAGGTAGATCCTCTGATAGAAAGCAAGAGAGGTGATCTCACCGATACCGGCTCTCACGACTTCAGAGGAGCCTGAAATTCCCAAAACATTGAAATCATCATTCCAGCCGTTGCGGAGCACTGCGGCAACGAGAGGAGTTTTCTTTTGCATTTCAGGATATTTTTTTCTGAGTGCCTTGACAAAAAAAGTCCGGTGGATATCGTGAGCTGAGTAAGGCATCAGCTGAACTGTAAAATCCCGTCTGGGCAGAACAGCTTTCAAATCGTTGTTATAGGCACTGATACCGCAGGGATAACGGTCAGAAAACATCCTTCTGCCCCATTTTTCTCCCCGTGCCTTGTCTTCATAATATTTGAAAACGGGATCACGGTAGTAACTGCCCAGCACAGCAGCGGGCATCTTGTGATCGTGGTAGGCTCCGAAAAGGACACTGTCCCGGTCTGCATTGACGAAAAGGTGCAGATTTGCCCACTTGACAGCTTTTTTGTTGCGGAAAATATCAAACTTGTTGAAACGGAAAGCATAACGGTAAACCGAGTTGGCAAGTTCCACATAGTTGTCGCCCCCTTCAAAATCGCCGTCCGGGCGGCTTTTGGTATGAGCGATATGCTCCACAGCATCCATAGTTTCCTTGCGGGTGAAGTTCACAAGTTCGGCAAGATCACCGCTGAGCTTGTAATTACGGTAAAGATAGTCACTTGCCATCAGACGGCACCAGAGGGGAGAAGTCACGTGACGGGAGACGAGAGTAAACCGGGTGTAAGGAGCAGAAATGTACCGTTCCCAGTACATATCGACACCGACCTGAAGTTCAACATAGTTGTAGAACAGCACATCTTCCATAGCCTTCTTTTCGGCGGCGGTGTAAAGTCCGCAGTTCCGGGTCACTTCCCAGGTCATAAAAAGCCATTCCATAATATAATGGTGAGTATAGGCTTTCTGAGTGACAACATCCTTAAAGAATCTCTTTGTCCATTCGGCATAGAATTTGTTGCCTGTCCAGTAATACATCAAAGCGTGATGATACCAGCGGCGGACCGCATCGTAACCGGGAGAAGTTCCGGGGAAATTGCCTCTGGGGAAATTGTTTTTCCAATCAGCCATATCTGCGGCGACCCGTTTGGCACATTCGCCGTCAAGTTCAACTGCAGAAAGCTGCGGAATGTTCTTTGAAGTGCACTTTGCCAGGAATTTTTCCACCCCCCGGGCAACACCTTCCAAAGTGGTACCGCCGATAACGATGTGATTTTTTCCGTTGCTCAGCACATTGACAGCGGTACGAACTTCATAGCCCTTGCCGCCGGGAAAGAACGCGTCGGAAACAGCCAGTTTCCGGGTATAGGCGGGCCAGAAAGCCCGGTTGTTGTTCATATTACCCATTATGATGAGATTGCAGTTGGCATAGCCAACTTTGAGCATAGGAGCATCTTTGACACAAGCGGCCTTATCATCGACGACGGAGATCCCTCCAAGTTTATCGCTGATCTTTTTGGCAAGAGCCATATACTGGGGTTTGATCTTGGGATCAGAGGGGATAATAATAACAGAACTGCTGTTCAGTTTTGTTTCAAGGGGATAAGTTTTGAGGGCAGGAGTCAAGTTGACATTGATCTCTCTGCACTGGAAATTCTCAACTTTGGTATTGCCTTTTTTACCGAAAGAAGCGATAACCATTTCGGCATTGATGGGAGCTCCTGTTTTACTGGCGAGCAATCCTACAAGTTTCTGTTTTTTACCGGGAGTGGTATAGCAAATCTTTTTGATACCGTTTGCCACAGGCTTGAAGGTGAAAAAAACTTCGTGGGGAGAGGTCACTTCAATGGAAAAGAGATAATGTTTACCTGCGGGGATCTTGAAAGTTCTTCCGTAAGTACCTGTTCCGGTAATGTTGGTAAAAGCTTTGTCTGCAGCGGTATTGCCCCGGATACGCTTCCACATTGTCTGAGCATCAGCAGAAACACAGAGCATTGCTGCACTCAAAAGCAGAAATAGTTTTTTCATTTGTTATCCACTTTCATAATTGTTATAATAAAATATTCTCTTGTATCTGATGCCCGGACAGGCCAGCTGGATACTAAAGAATTTTCCGTTTGTGTTCCTGTCAGTAAGGCACGTTCATCTTGTCAAGATAAGCCTTTGCCGCGGGAGTCAGTCTGCCCCATTCGGGAAGCATATCAGTTCTGACAGTAGCAAGGAAGATATCGCTTCCGGCTTCCATATCCCGGAATCCTTCTTTGCTGCCGTATTCGTGCTGAGAATAATAGGCTGTCAGCATACGCTGATCGTCCAGTTTGACACTTTCGGAATAAGAACAGTCAAATCCGGAAGGAAATTCTGCATATTCCACAAAGAGTTTGATTTCAGGCACATACACATAGGTACGGAATCTGGTTACACCTCTGTCGGTAAAACTGCTCCCCAACCGGGGAGAAGCCCCCCGGAAGCGGCCTGAAAGAAAACGTCTGCCGTTGATTTCATAAGCCATAGGTCCCTGCAGTCCCACATTGAAGTCTTCTTCATCACTCCATTGGGTAAAATCACCTTGCGTGTGTTTCATCCGCAGAGTACCTCTTTCGTTGCGGATAAAGGCGTGGAGCATTTCACCGTCAAAAAGCAGAGAAGTTTCATTCCCGGCAGGCAGATTTGAGATTTGAGAAACAAATTTCCAGGTAAATCCGTCCTCAGAAGAAAGCAGATCGACCTCCATACGGGTTCCCTGATAGTTTTTGAAACTGCGGTAAGCGGCAACGTAAAGCAGCTCCCCGATCACAATGGGGTGCCAGAAACGCATCGCAAAAGCTGGGGACACCTCTTTGGGAGCACTCCAGTCGGTGCCGTTTTCGGAAACAGAGATATACTGTCTTGATTCGTGCATCCAGACAGGATGTTCAATATCTCTGGGGAAGGCTCCGCCGAACATAAAGAGTTTGCCTTTGTACTCCACCATAAAACCTTCGTAATAGTTTTTATCGGTGAGTGCACACGGCAGATCTTCCCAGGTTTCGCCGTTATCAAAAGAACGTTTGAGACAGATCACGCCGTCGTTCATAGCGTGTCCGGAAGATTTCCTGTAAGAAAGATAAAGTGCCCCTTTGAAACGGGTCAGCCCCGGAAAAGCATTGTGATTGCCATCTGCCACGATCCGGCGTAAATTTTCAATTCTGGAATCCATATTGTCAACTTTCCTTTGCAAAATACTTATTTGAGTTCAGGGATCCACACATAGCCGGGGCCTCTGTGGATATTGGGAGCAAGCAGAAAACCGTCTTTAATCTTATTTTCAATGGGAACTGCATACAACTGCCAACCGTACTTTTCCAAAGCATATTTGTCCAGATAGATCATTTTTGCCGAACCGTCTGTAAAGACAACATTGTAACCGAGATTGGAGGGTGAATGGGCAGGTTTGTAATAGTACCCAACACCGTTTTTAGCGACCCACTGCATCGTATCAGCTCCGTCCTCATAAGCCATAATGCACTTGGAAGGCATAGCCACTTTACTGGTCTTTTTGCCCGGCAGACCGAGGCTGGGGGGCGTTTTGTTGTCTGCATAACCGATATTGGTATTGTTTCCGGTGGCGTTCATAGGATAATTCATACCGTAATAAACTTTCATCAATCCAAGGTCTCTCCGCCAGGTTCCATTTCCGGGGGCATCAGCCGGACAGAAAAACACATTAAATCCGCCCCTGGCAAGGATCGCTTTGGTTTCGTTATTGTTGGAATTCTGAAATCTTTCAAGTCCGAAATAGGGATTGATCTGGCCGTACTTGACTCCGTCAACTGTTTTGTAGCCCCCCACATAGTAACTGAAGTTGGAAAGGGTTGTCGCTCCGGCATAAGGGGTGGGATAAAAGTCCTTATTATCATTTGTGTAGTTGTGATAGGCCCCGCCCTGCTGTTTAAGATTGCTGATACAGGTCATTGCCCGTGCCCTTTCCCGTGCCTTGCCCAAAGCCGGCAGCAGCATAGCGGCAAGAATACCGATGATCGCAATGACGACCAGAAGTTCAATCAGCGTGAACGCTGATTGAGTGAAGCACGGCTTCGCTGTATGAAGCATTTGCCTCTGGCAAATATGAAGCACACCGTTGGTGTATGAAGCACTTGCTTTGCAAGCATTATAAGGCATTTTTTTATAAAATTTATTGAAATAATGCAGCGGGGAGACACATACTTGACAAGTTTTGTTTACAAGAAGCTCTATTAAGGTGAAGCTGTACAGCTTCACCTGCCTGTAGGCAGGTGAAAAACCTTCTACTTTGCCATAAACACGATCACAGCAGTGATGGGATCTTTTCACCAGCTGTTCGATCAACGTAAAAAGAACGACTCTTTTTTTCATAAGAAAACTCCTTCTCATATTATTTTGCTTCCGGTATCCAACCTCCTGCAGCACGTCCGCCGCAATAGGTTGCTGTTAATAAATTTTTCATAGATCCCCGACTCCCTGTTTTTGCATTTTCACTCTTTTACGACATTATTTTCTGCCATAAACCTTCAATCCGGATAATTTGCGAACCACCCTGTTAAAAAGATTTTCTTTGCCGTCAGAGAGGGAGTGGATATTCTTGCCATACACTCTCTGTAAGCAGCGATACCGACTTGCTCCCAATCCACGGCTACCGTAGGGAATCGGGAAAATCCCGGCTGCAGAAACTGTTTTCCGTCAACCCCCATAATCACATAATCACTTCCCAGCTCCCGTCCTGTTTGTTCTTTGTAACGCAGACAGGCTGTATGAGCCCAATTGTCCGAGGTAAAAAAATACCCTGTCCCGGGAGTATAACTCCGGACAGCGGTCACCGGCTTGGAACAGCTGATCCCCTGTTCTGCGGCAAGCATCGCAAAAATCTTGCCCCGCAGCACAAAGGCGTTGTTCATAGAAGAAAGTATCTTTACCTTTTTGATCTTGTGTTCAGTAAAGTAACGCACAGCAAGTTTGGCTGTCAGATAAGGATCAAGATCCACCACCGACACTGAACCGTTAAAGGAATTTTCCATCATTACGCCCACGGTGGGAACAGATAATTCAAGACTGCTGAAAAAAGCATCGTACTGCCCCAACAGGATCGCTCCGGAATAACGGGCTGTCGTTTCACGCAAAGTACCGGCATCAGAAAGATCACTTGCGTGCATCACTTTTTCGATTCTGACACCCTCTTTTTCGGCCGACGCAATGATTCCTTTCAAAGCCGAATAATACAACCCGGAAGTATTGCGATGAAGTTCGTTGCAGCAGACGACGATTGAAATTTCGCCATTGCCTTCCCCGGCCTGATTGCTGCTGCCGGGTTTGAAGTAAGTCCCCCTCCCCTTCTCTTTGCTGATATCGGGATATTTCATATACAAATAAGCCATACCTCTGCGGGCAGTTCCGTAAGAGATGCCGAATTTCCGCATCAAAGTACGCAAGGAAGGCATCCGTTGACCGGCGGCATAAGCTCCGGCCAACAGCTGATCCTCAAGATACTTGATCATTGTAAATGCTTTATCGGGTCTTCTCATCACTTTCCCTGTGTTTTCAGAGAGTATTATATCAAAAACAACACCGATTGTCAAGTTTTTTCTTACAAGCGGCATCAACTTTCAAAGAAAAAGTGAGCCAAACCGATCCTTTTATTTTATTTCCGGCACTCTTTTTCAATGGCAGGAAGGGGATAAAGATCATCCCTGCGTTCTCTGATGTAAAGACTGCGGCCCTCACCTTTTGAGCCAACTGAAAGGTATTTGGTACGGATCCTGCGTGAAAGATTTATATCAGCACAGGCGTATCCGCCGTTTTCAGAAGTATGAGCGATCAAAGCTCCCTGATTGTCAAAGATCCGTGCCGACAGAAGTCCGTCGTATGAAGGACAGTAGGGAGAAAAGGCCGCAGCCATTCCCTGTTCAGAAGCTCTGCCGCCCCAGATGCAGTCCCGGTGTTCAGGAATACCGTCACCGGCAATGGGAACCAGCATCAATTCGGCACCGTTGAGGCGGAGCATACGGGCATTTTCACCGAACCAGTTATCCCAGCAAATAGAAAATCCTACTTTTCCGAAATCCAGCTCAAAGACCGGATGGGTGTTGCCGGGAATAACACCATTGGCACTTTCGCCCCAGGTGAGATTGACCTTGTGATAGACCCCCACGATGGAACCGTCACGGCCGATCATCGCAGCGGAATTATGACGCACCCCGTCGCAGATCTCCCTGATACCGACGGCAATATAACAGTTGAGACGTTTTGCCCATTCAGCAAGGAAATCGGTGGTCGGTCCGGGGATGGTTTCAAGCTGTTCTTCAAAGGGCAGATAAAGCCCCATAACAGGCATAATTTCAGTAAAGAGGATCAAGTCAGGCTTTTCGACCTCTCTTTCAATGCGTTCCAGAAGTTCCTTCACCCGCTCCAACCGGTCAGCCCGGGTCTTTTCTCCGTCTTTGTGAGTGATACAAGTAGTAACGATCCGGGCGATCCGGTCAGGAGTTGGCTCCCAGGAAGATATGGACACATTAAAGAACCCGACCTTGCCGACGCCCCATTTGAAATGGGGTTTGAGCACAATGGACTGAACATCCTCATCCCGTTCATACTCTCCGTAAAAAGAAAGAGTCCCGTCGGGATTTTCCACAGGTTCAAGATAATCTTCACTGAAAAAATTGCCGTTACTCTGTTTGAAACAGGCCAGCACACCGACTTTGTTACCCCAGGAAACAGCTGCATCACTGTCTACACGGATGGCACATCCTTTGCCTTCAGGAAAAGGAAATTCCTTTTCCCACATTCCGAATCCACGCCAATCCTTCAACTCGATACAGCACTTTTCCCCTTCCCGTGAAAAAACAGGGGCCACTTTAACTGCCGGAGCATAAGATTTCCAGTCCATAATACAAAGTCCTTGATGTTATAATCCACTTAATTTGAATATACCTGTTATTAATATAAGTCCCCGAATCTGCTTTTGCAAGGGAATAAAATTACTTTTTGCTCACTTTGGCTCACTTTGAAAAAAATTTTTTTGCAGCATCTCCCCGGAAACACTCCCTAACATACTGTATTATCTTGATTTACAATTCTCCGGAAAGGAATTTGGCAAATATTTCAGATACAAAAAAAAGGCTTTGCGTCCCTCTCCCCTTGCAGGGAATGTTCCGCAAAGCCTTTTCTCTCTTATTCCGGCATCAGAGCTGGACTTTTGTCAGATTTTTGCCGTCGTGATAATGCAGATAGAGACGGGATTCCTTCATAAGGTCATCCCGTTTTTTACCGCGAAGCGTGATCACCTTGTCTTGAGTAATGATCTCTCTGACAAATCCCATAAAGAAAGAGGATTCAAAGAGGAACTGTTCTCTGGGGATCTGTACCTCAGCGCACCAGCCTGCTGCACTTTCACGACATTCAATGACAGCATTGGCCCCCATTGCTCCCTTACGCCTGGTGAAATGAACAGGCTCCATTACTTTACGCATACCAGAGGCATCGCAAAGGAGCAAAAAGACCGATTCATTATCATCGGTATCTGTTTGAAAATCCATATACACAGTGACTTTATCATCATCAGCTTCAACTTTCCAGGAAACCCCGTTGACCTCTGTCACCTGGCCGGGATAAACCACCTCATCATTTTTCTCAATAAAAGACTTAAGATTTCCCCCTGCCTGCAGGATTTTTTCAGCTTCAGCCATATCGCCTGCAAGCAATTCTTCCAGACAACGTGCACGCCAGAGAAGTTTCTCAGGGAAAAACTTGTAAACTTCCGCTTCTGAATGATATCCGAGCCGTACATCTTCTTTGCAGATCTCTGCCAGACGGCGGCTGCCCCGGATCTCCTCAAGGATGATTTTTTTCATACCTTCCAGCAGTTTCATCCCTTCTGAACTTCCCCCGGCAAGAGCAGTCCGCATCGTGTAAAATTTAAGGATATTGTGCCCTGAACGGTACATAATATCCAAAGCCTCAGCCAAGGTAAATTCCAGTTCGTGCCCTTTGACAGAAGCCTTTTGCAGCTCTTCAAGGCCTTTGTGCCACAAATTTGAGATCCGCCGGGTCAATTCGGTCAGCTCAAAAAGGTCAAAGTGCTTCATACATTCGCCGCAGTTGTCCCCTGAAGGGAAATTATCCGGTTTCCAGGAACGGGTCAGCGGCGTCAACTGCTGTTTCAGATACAAAGGCCACACTGGACCGTCGTGCATAGGACCGTAATACTGGAACTGGATATCCAACGGATAGTTGCTGTATCCGTCGGCAAAATATTTCCAGGCATTGAGGACTGCGGGATAATCTTTTCCCCAGGCGGGGGCGGCCAGACTCTTGAGAAAATCCTCTTCCGTACCCGAAAAGTCTTCGTAAGCCAACTTTCCTGCCGCCTCATTCATCACGCCGGGATAGTTGCCGAAATACCAGCACTGGATAACGTGTTTGACTCCCAGTGCGTGCATTTTTTTATATTTGCGGTACACAAGACCGGGAGCCGGGATATAGGGGACTGTGGCACACTCGTGAGAACAGGCCACCTGCAATTTGGCAGCAATATCGCAATGGCCTTTGGCTGCTTGAGCAATAATATTGAAACGGTCTGAGGGGCCCACTTCAGAGAGCCAGTAGTCGCCACCGTTACGGACTTTTCCCAACTGATATTTATTTACCCCGGACTCAAAGTTAAAGGCAAGAGCAATATCCCCGTTGAGTTCCGAAGGCATCTGGGTGATCCAGTTGCCCACCTGATCCACATAGGGCATATAGAGCCAGGAAATCAGATCCGCATCAGGATTGGCTTCTTTCATTCCCCGGTACATCGGTTCGAGAACCATTGACAGGATCTTGCCGATAGAGTGTTCACACCGTTTTGCACAGGGAATCTCTCCGTTGCCGTGGCTTTTGATAGTGCTGAGACAGGAAGTCATCCGTTCGCCGTGAGAAATGGTGATCATACCGCCCAGATGAGGAACGGATTTGAAAAGAGAATTGGTGCACTCATAAAGATACTGCTGAGCCATTGGTGAATTGGGGCAGAAACTGTTGGCTTCAAAACCGGCCTGTTCCTTTGTCCAGCCGGGACCTTTGAGACATTCGCATCCTTCAGGCAGGGGATTGTAGTGTACAGAGTGTTCATTCCAGTAGATAGGTTCGATGCAAAAGGCAAAGATCTTGATACCATATCTGCGGCAGCGGTTCACAGTGTCGCGCAGTTTGGCAATGCGTTGAGCGGCTTCGGGGATCGCCGGACGGATCGTTGTGGTGCAGATCTCTCTGAAAACCACTGTCAGGAACAGACCATTGACCCCTTCGTGAGCCAAACGGCTCAGATATTCATCTGGGTAATAGTCAATATCGTTCATCAATTCATCGATATTGAAAGGCGGCCGTTTGATAGGGCCGAAAAAACAGCGTGAAATACGGTTTTTCAGCCAGGGGGTTCTTTCAAAGGAGCCTTTTTTCAAAAAAGGAGCTCCGGCAATAAGATCCCGCAGATAATAGAGCCCGCGGCGGATACCTTCGGTATCGGAACTTTCAAGAGTGACGCTTTCATCAGTGACCGTCAATGTGTAGCTTTCAAACTTTTTCCCTTCTGTTTTTTTCACAATCACTTTAACGGGACCTGCGGCTAAAGCTGCTTCTTCAAGAAAACGGTTGAAGTCGAAACAGGCCGTTTCCAGCAGTTTTTCAGGATCGGGAAATTCAAAGTGCAAAGTCATTCCGGCAGAAACATCCAATTCATCGGCAGCAGCTTTTCTTTTTTCATCCCAGTGAGGGATAAAAGGTTCGTGAGAAGCAAGCAGAGCGACAAAGGGGGGCTGCCCCTTGGGGAAATCCGGCATAACGGGCAAATTCATAAAAAAATATCTCCTTTTTTACGGTATCTTGTTTATTCCAACAAATTCTTCGCCGTAATATACTGCCTGTATGATAAAAAAACAAGTTTTTTTCTTACCAAAGACGACAGATTTCAGCCAAATAAGCTCTCCGGAACTTTCCCTTGCAGCAGAAAAGTATACTTGCTGAATCTGCAAAAAAATACCGCTGTAAAAAATCCCGATGAGGGGCTTTTCACAGCGGCATACACCTTAAAAGAAGCCTTACTTCTTCGGAGTCATAAAGAGGATCGAGTTCCGCTGCAGAGTGATCCTGACGGTACCTTCGGCATCGCTTTCGGGCCAGACCGGTTCAAAGGTGTGATACTGATCCACAAGACGGCATTCAAAACGGGTATTGGCCAGCTGCGTTCTGATAGTTACCTCTTTGCAAAGAGCATTGTCATCATCTGAATAATGAACGGCCATAATGCCGAAATCCCCTTTGTCATTTCTGGCGGCGACGGCATAAATATCAGGGTCATCCCCGGTGCATTTGACCTGACTGCCCAATTCAGCAAGTTCGGCAAAGGCATAGAAAGCATAAAAACCTTTAAGCCGCTTCAAGGTGGTTGTGTCAAACAAACAATTCATTGCACTGGAAATCCGGGCATCATAATACATCAGCACATCCAGCGGAGCATTCTGTCCGATGCACATAACAGCTGCGGTAAAGGCGGCACCTTTGATTCCCTGCATCTGTTCAAGAGAATAAAGCCACGCAGTATTCCAGTTGCGGACATAGTTCCATTCATTGAGGATACTTTCAGTGTTTGAATAGCCGTTTTCGTCCAGAATCTTCCGCCAGTTCCGGCACAATTCGCCGAGCCAGTGAGGGGATACAGCATAACGGTGCCAGGAAAAGAAATCCATAGGCACCTTGTCTTTGGCCATCGTCTGAATAAACTCCGTTCCCCACTCCACGTTTCCGGCAATAGCGGGGCCGCCGATCTTAAGATGGGGGAAACACTTTTTCAAATGGGAGGCAGAGATTCTGTAAAGCTCAAAAAATTCAGCTTTTGTCCCGCCCCAGCACCGTTTGTTTGGGGAATCATCGCTGTCCAAATCGGGTTCGTTCCAGATTTCCCAGTACTGGATATTCCATTCAAAGCCGTTTGCCCACTTGAAGTTGTAGTGCATAATGATGTGTTCGCAAATGCGTGCCCACTTGGCAAAGTCAGGCGGGGGAAGGATCCCATATTTTTTGCTCCAGTGTTCAATACTGGCTCCCAGCCGGTAAAAGGGCTGAGTTCCCGCATCACGCATATTGGCAAGGTATTCGTCGGTCAGATGAAAATCATAGGACGCAGGATCATTTTCATCGGCATTGAAGTCAGGGAACACCGCATATATATCCACCGAATGAGGTCCACCGTAAGAGTAACACCAGTTGGCATCGTGGATACGGGCAAAAGGAATACGCAAAGCCTTGTAATCATCAAAATTGCCCCGGCTCTGATCATTGCGCGGCTTGATGGGGCCGTTGTTGACTGCGTTCATCGGTTTGATCTTACCGACAACAGAATTGAAATCAAAGGTCAGTTCTGCCATTTTCCCTCCGTAAAGTATAAAAAAGTTGTGTTTGCAGAGCAAATCCCGCTGCTGCAGTATGGAATTTTCCTCTTTGAACTTAATATAGCACAGAAAAAAATCTATTACAAACGGTTCGATGAGCAGTTTTTGGTTTTTTTATCAGCAATCGGCAAAAATATCCTTGCCGTTCTGCCTTTTTTCAACTTGCATTCATCCGGGAAAGTGGATATATTATGTTCCCGTGACCAATTGAGATGATCGGCACCTTTGAAAAATAATTTTTCCGGCCCATAAAACGAAGGTTACTATATGCGGTTTACAAAAGAAGATCCCAGAAGCTGGTTTATGGAAAAACGTTTCGGTATGTTCGTCCATTGGGGCATTTACGCTTGCGGAGGCCGCCACGAACAGGAACAAATGCGTTACAATGTCCCCCCTGCCGTTTATGAAAACTACGCAGATATCTTCGATCCGGTCAAATTCGATCCGGCACAATGGCTGGATATGATCCAGGAAAACGGTATGCAGTATCTGGTTTTCACCGCCAAACATCACGACGGATTCTGTATGTGGGATACCGCAGAAACAAACTACAATATTATGAATACGCCCTATGGCAAAGATATCGTCGGAATGCTTGCTGAGGAATGTCATAAACAAAAATTCCCATTGGAACTTTATTATTCCTGTGTGGACTGGCATCATCCGGCATATCCCAATCTGGGACGTCATCACGAGATCACCACCGATCCAGCCAAACACGATATGGATCAATATATGGATTATCTGAAACGCCAGATCACCGAACTCTGTACCCATTACGGAGAGATCCACGGCATCTGGTGGGATATGAATGTACCGCAGCTCCTTGACACTTCAGTGAATGCGTTGATCCGGAAGCTGCAGCCCAAAGCTGTAATCAACAATCGGGGCTATGATCCCGGAGATTATTCCACTCCGGAACGCAATTTTCAAGATGAAGTGTTCCGGCCGTTTGACGGGATCACCGAAGCCTGCGATTCCGTCAGTATGAACAGCTGGGGATATTGTGCCGACGACGACCTTTTTTCCTCCCGGAAACTGGAGCGTCAAATTGCCTTGTACACGTCGCTTGGGAGCAACTTTCTCTTAAACGCCGGTCCCAGGCCGGACGGAACCTTCCCTGAGCGGACGGTAAAGCTGCTGAACAGGATCGGCAGCTGGTACAACTGCGTCAAATCGGCATTGACTGCCCCGCCGTGTCCGCGGCTTCAGAATAAAAACATTCTCTGCACAGGTGGCGGAAAAGAATTGAATCTGATCTTTTTAGAGACTCCTCAGGCTGAATCTGTCCGTCTCGAAGGATTGGATATCCTGCCGGAACGCTGTGAACTTCTGAATTCAGGTGAAACACTCCCGGCAACGTTGGAAGCCAATGTCTATGACCGCCACCTGCCGCCGATGGTCCGTCTCCGCCATTTACCCGTCGAACGTATGAATAATGAAATACAAATCATCCGGATGAGTTTTGAAAAAGATGTTATTTGCCCGGCTAAAAACTCAAACTTGGGAAGATAAACAAATTAAAGATGTTAAACATATAAACGACTATGTTTTTATGTTTTGTTTTAAAGACGGAACCATAAAAATTATGGACATAGAACCGTATATAAGAAAACATATTAAGCTTTTTGAACCGATGATAAAGGATAAAAATATCGCCAGGAATGTTCAAATTGAGCCGATGGGAACAGGTATTTATTGGAATGATATTATGGATATGGAAGCAGAATATATTTATAACAATTCTCAAGAAGTTAATTGGTAAAATCCGTCTGCGTTCAGTACAGAGCCAATTCAAAAAACATATCGTGTTATACAACACTTCTTAACAAAAGTCAAATTATATTCAAACTTGAATAAGGTGAGGGCACAAAAAAATACGCAGCCAATTGTTTTTTGACAGAATGTCCGTCTTAAGTTTGATTTTTACTCCTGTTCAAAGGATGAAGAAATATTCAGAAGTTTTGTGTACTTTGCCGGAGATACTCCGAAATATTCCTTGAAAGCCCGGGAAAGGTGAAAAGGTGAGGAAAATCCCAGAAGTGCAGCTGTTCTTTGGATCGTTTCACCATTCAGCAAGTGGAGTTTTGATTGCTCCAAACGCATTTCCAGATGACGGCGCATAACAGAGATCCCCCGCTCTTTCATATAACGGTGTGAAAGAAGAGATACGCTGATATTCAATTCCCGTGCAATATCCTCTCTTCTGAGGGGCATATTCAGGGAACGACGCAGCAAATTGTCCACATTATCAGCAAAGGTTTTATCAGACCAGGAACAGATACTGCACCTGTGGTGCATCATACTCAGGATTTGAAGCAGTTTGATCCGGGCCTCCCAGAAGCAGGTCCCGCTTTTAAGCATAGAGATCTCTTTGATAAGAGTGCTGAATTTTCCGTCATTATCATCAAATTCAATGGATTTCTCACCGGCAGAAAACAAAGTGTGGATCCCGGCACTTTCACCCTTTTGAAAATAGAGCATCATTCCATTTCTTTCAACGCCGGGGACAGTTCTGATCTCAAGGACTGTTCCGGGAGGAAAAAGCGAAAGTGTCCCGGGCCGGGAAGTTCGCCATTTTTTCTCTCCGGAAAACCGCCATTCTTCGCTGCCTTCTGAAAATCCGATCGTCGCAAGAAAACTTGACAGTACGACCCTGTAGGACTCTCTTTCCCGGAGTCCCGGAAGAAAATGGCTGCGGGCCCGGAGCACTTCAGGCAAACCGTCATTGACGGCGGGAGCTGTATAGTTGTGATAAAATATGTTCATTTGCACTTCTATATATGTTTCTTGCACGATTATCTATTGTGTTTTGCACAAAACAATAGTATAATATACACCGTACATCTGTTATGTCAAGAAAGGAACCGTAAATGGAAACACAATGCACGCCGGCACTCTTTGTCGGGAAAAGCAGAAAAAATATAATTTTTGAAAGTCCCTCTTTGTGTCTTGAACGCTTTGAATATACAAGTTCCATCGACGGCACAAAGGATTGGTTTGTTTATCATCACGAAGGCACAGGCAAGGATTGTATTCTGATCCTCCACGGCCACGGTTCTCACGGTGACCAGCTGCTTAAAAAGCCGGAATGGATCGCCCTGTGGGAAAGAAATGTCAAAAAATACAATTGCAATCTTCTTTCTCCCAATCTCCGTGATGATGCCTGGATGTGTCCGGCAGCGGCAGATGATCTGACAATGATCCTCAAAGCCGGTCTCCGGGAAAAACTCTGGCGCAGGATCATTATTATAGCAGGCTCTATGGGCGCATCCGGCGGTTTGATCTATGCTATGCGCCACCCTGAACTGATCGCCGGGATTGCCGCTTTGGGAGCTGCCACTGATATAAAAAGTTATCAACTCTGGTGCGATACTCAGCCTTTGCCGGTTCATAAATCTATCAGCGATGCCATTAAGGCCCATTACCATAGTGATGCAGATTACCAGCTCAACAGCGTTCTTGAACACGCCGAAAAACTGACGATGCCGGTGTGGTTCAGCCACGGCGGTGAAGATGCGACGATCCCGGTTTCCCAAGCCCGGGCTCTGGCAGAAAAAATGGCCGGGAAAAAGAACTTTTATTATGAGGAAATTCCCGGAGGTGATCACAACTCCCCCCTGCCTTTCAAAGAGCGGAGTATTGAAGCAATTTACAACTATCTGGACGACGGAAGCAACTCCTTTTGATACTTTCACAATAAATTGAAGGAATTTTTACTATGAGATACGCAGATACTGCCGGAAAAAGCTACCTTGAACTGGAAAAAGAAAAGGGTTTTCAGGGAAAATCCCCTGTATCGGTACATTGTCCGTTGAACTTGCCCTATGGAAAAAGTCTTACATACAGCGATTGTGCTTTCAATGTCTATTCCCTGCCGATACCCCCTGATATGAACAACAGGGACATTACCTGTCAGCAATACCGGGAAAAGATAATGACCCGGATCGTAAGTTTCCTTTTCGGGGAAGCCCCCTTCATTCCGGAATTCCGCCAGAGTATCTGGGAACGTTCCGCCGGCGGTTATCCGATCGTCCACGGGAAATTGTTCGCCACACGTATGGAATATGCCTTTTCCTATTGTACCGATCCTCTGTCAAAGGCTGTTTATGTCAAAGTCACATTGACCAATCATCACACCATCGCCAGAAATGCTGTTGTCCGCAGTTTTCAGTCCTTTACCCCTGAACGGACTGTTTTTGACTATCACTACTTTTCGTTCCGCTGGGACAACGAAAAGTGGAGTCAGCTCGTCAAAGATGAAGCAGCTCCAGTTGTGATCGACGCCGGAAAATTTCAGGTAACAGAAAATGATTGCTTCTCTTTTTCAGACGGAGATTACAACACAGAGTTCGGCTGCTCATTGCCTTACATTGCATCTCCTTATATGCGTATCAAAAAGGGGGAAGGGTTTACCAAATTTGCCTGTGAACTGCAGCCGGGGGAAAGTGCTTCATTTACGATCGCAATTCTCTTTGACGGCAGCTCTGCTGATAAGCTGGACGGTAATTTCGATACGGTCTGTGAACGCAGCAAAAAATTCTGGGACAGCCTTTTGACTGACTCCTGCTGTGTATACGCAAATGAACGGGAGTCTGACATCATCCGTGCGCTTCAATGGTGTTCTTTGCAGATGCTTACCGATTTGGACAGCCCCAAACTCGGCCACGTCCGGCAGCCCAGCCAGGGAGGAAGTTCTGAACGCTTCTTTGTGTGGGTCTGGGAAGCGATGCAAAGTTTGCGTCCTATGCTCAAACTGGGCCACTTTGCACCCGTCCGCCAGGTGATCGAGTTTATGTTCAAACTGCAGGATGGCGGCTGCCCCCCCGAAGGTGAGTTCAAGAGCCTTGAAGGTGCCGTCGGGACTACCGGTCCCCGCTGGGCAAATGCCACAGGGGCGGCACTGCTTCTTGCGGCTGAATATGCGGAACTTTCCGGAGATCAATCATTCCGTGCCGAATATCTGCCCAAGATGTTCCGGGCTGCCCGCTGGATCCTGAATGAAGTCAAAGCAACTCAAGTTTACAATCCGGACGGTTCAAAACGCCTGGGGTTCGGCGTTATGCCTAAATGCTGCGCTACCGACGGAGACTTCGGATACATTATCGCCAGTACCGACAGCTGGTCTCTTGCCGGTGTGGAAAGTTTCGTCAAACTGCTGAAAGCGATCCAAGATCCTCAATATGAAGAAATTGCAGCGGCGTGTGCTGAATATCGGCAACATCTTTCAGATGCAATCGATTCGGTGACACATAAAAACGGATTTATTGACCGGAAACTTTCCAATGAAGGAAAAATAGCTCAAGTTTTTGAAATCAGTGCCGGTGCCATTAAATTTCTCGCCAGCGGCTTTGATCCCCGTGAAGAAAGATTCCGGAATCTTATCAAATTCTATGAAGACCGCCTTTTCAACGGCCGGTTCTGCGGGCCTTTGTTTGACAGGATCAACTACATCGGCAACAGCGAAAAGAATATGTTTTCCGCCTATTTGAAGCTCGGAGAGTGGAAAAAGGCACATCTGGCGGCAGCTACATTCCGTTATTGCGGTATGACTCAGGATCTTTATCTTACTCAGGAACGTTATTCTGAAGTGGATGAGGGATTCACCCCCTGGCAGCCCAATTCCAGCGGTAACGGTCGTTACCTGCAGCTGATTATGGATTCTCTTTTCCTGGATTGCGGCGGCGATGAGTATGTGCTTTGCGGCGGCGTTACACCTGTTTCTCTGTTGAACGGGGAAAAATTTGTCCTTGAAAAACTCCATACTTCAATGGGGCTTGTTTCCTTGAAACTTGAAAACAACCGCCTTGAATTGACCCGGAGCACGCCGTTTGCTGCCGGAACAAAGTTCCGCCTGCCGGATTATTTCAAAGTCACTGCCGCTTCACCTGAAATCAAAGTTCTGCCCGGAAATTTCTTTGAATTGGAATGTGAGACGGCATCATTCTATTTGCAAACAGAAACAGATATTCAAAAGCTCTTTTGAAATTTTCAGATAACTGCCATTTGACGGTATCACTGAAGCCTGCGATTCCGTCAGTATGAACAGCTGGGGATATTGTGCCGACGACGATCTTTTTTCCTCCCGGAAACTGGAGCGTCAAATTGCCTTGTACACATCGCTTGGGAGCAACTTTCTCTTAAACGCCGGTCCCAGGCCGGACGGCACCTTCCCGGAGCGAACGGTAAAGCTGCTTATCTGTGCAAAGGATCACACAAGCGTAAAAAGTTCATCAGGCAGCGTATCTGAAGAATAAAAGGAGTACCGATAAAGTCTTGTTTTTTCACTGTCATTACCACAAGGAATATACTTTTGCAATAAGATAATGCCAGGTGGGGCTGTTTACAAGTTATAATCGCCGGAAACTCCATAAAAAAGTAATCTTATGATTTGAATTTTATTGCTTACGGTATTATTTTATGGCATAGTGTAAATTATGATTACGGACAATCAAAACAGACAAAAAACGGACTGCAACGGACGTATACTGATATGAAAGACAATGGCCAACTTTTATTTCCAAGCGGCGGTTACAGGAAATTAAAATCTTTTCAACTGGCGCAGCTCTGCTTTGATATTACGGTAAGGTTTGTTGAACTGTATATCCCAAAAAATTCCAGAACTGTTGACCAAATGGTACAGGCGGCAAGATCAGGTGTTCAGAATATCGCCGAAGGTTCGGTCGCTGCGGCAACCAGTAAACGCACAGAATTAAAGCTGACTAATGTTGCAAGAGCTTCACTTGAAGAATTGCACCTTGATTATGAAGACTATCTGCGGCAGCACGGGGCTCCCCTTTGGAGCAAAGAACATCCGTTGGCTCAAGAATTTATCAGCTGCCGCGTAAGTACGATGGCAGATTTCAGAACTTTTGTGCAAAACGCCAAACAGCATCCGGCAATGACCGCAAGTGTCCGTACTTGTCCGTTACAGTCCGTCATTGTTGCCAACGCAGTATTACTGTTGCTCAATGTTGCCTGTCATTTGCTTGACCGTCAGCTTGCCCGGCTTGCAGCCGATTTTGAAAACGAAGGCGGTTTTTCAGAACGGATGTATCAGCAACGATTGAAGAAAAGAAAAAAATGAACTTTTTTGATTTACTCCTGCCCAAGCGGCGAAAACAAAAAGAAGTTGACCGCTTCTTTTTGCACGTTCTTGCTGATACAAGCGGGGAGTACAAAGATGTGCTTGCTGCCGCATTTGAGAAAATCAAAAAACTATCCCATACAAACTCTCTCTTGGGCGGCAAGGAATTGATGATTTCCTATGAATCAGATGCTCCGGCGATGGATTGTAAAAATGATGATTCACCATATTGCTCGATGAAAACCAACTACGGTTGGGTTGACTTTTCTGAACTGGATGGCAGGATCGCCTTTGTTCATTATGAAATCCCACCGCACTTGCGATGACGATATGCCGCCGGAGGAGATTGCAAAACATCTGACCGAATTTTTAGGAGGGCTGTAAATTATGTCAACCTCTGAGTTGATCGGGGGCATAGCGTCTCCAGAGCCGGATCTGTCTCAGATAACAGAATCAGTAGAAAACGCCTTTATATCGTATGCTTTATGGTTGACAAAGTTTTCCGGCAGTTGTATATTATTGCAGACATTTACGGACATTTACAGACATTTACGGACGGTTGTAAAATGAGTGATGGCGAACGACTTTTGTTTCAGAGCGGCGGTTACAGAAAACTGAAATCTTTTCAGTTGGCGCAACTTTGCTTTGATATAACGGTACGGTTTGTCGAACTGTACATCCCGCAGAATTCAAGAACAAGAGATCAAATGGTCCAAGCTGCACGTTCAGGTGTGCAGAATATTGCCGAAGGTTCCATCGCTTCAGCGACAAGCAAGCGCACGGAGTTGAAGTTGACCAATGTGGCAAGAGCTTCATTAGAGGAATTGCATCTTGACTTTGAAGATTTCTTGCGGCAGCATTCTTGTCCGCAATGGTCAAAAGAAGATCCTTTAGCCCAGGAATTTATCAAACTGCGTATCGCTTCAATGCATAATTTCAGAGCCTTTGTTCAATGGGCAGCGGCTCAAAACGTGGTGTCCGTACAAGTCCGTAATTGTCCGTTGCAGTCCGTAATCGCCGCCAATGGAGTATTGCTTTTGCTTGACACAGCGTGTTTTCTGCTCGACCGTCAAATCGCCCGTCTCGCCGCAGACTTTGAAAACGAAGGCGGCTTTTCAGAACGGATGTTACGGAAGAGGCTTGAAAATAGAAAGAAAAAGTAAGTTTACTGCCTTGTTGGCAATATGAGAAGACAATTAAAATGCGTTGGAAAGATTTTTTGACAACAAAGTATAAGAAACTGGATATCCGCTTGGAAAAAGTCCGGGATGTCCGCTTTCTCTCCCTGCTTCACGATGCGTATCTTGACCCAACTGAAATACGCTATGAACGGAAACGCCTGATTATTCCAATAAAAAACCGTACCACTTGGGAATGGACTCCCGGTGATGATGGAATGCCCGGAAAAGATGTTGACGGCGAACTTGTGTTGTATCCGGTTGCCGAACCGTGCGACTGGCGGATAACTCTTTCCGGCGATCAGTTTACCGATGAAACACAGCTGCACAATATTGAAATCAACGAAATATCACTGAAAAAGAAAAAAGATTCAGACGGGAAATTCTTCTATCATTTCCTAATAGCGTTCCCCTATTTATATTTGCCTTGTTCTCTGGATGTTGTTATCCGAAGCGGAGATGCCTTTCCTCTGATACGCTACCGGGATAAAACTCTGCCGCAAGATTGGAGCGAACAATGAAAAATAAAAAACTGTTTTTGCTTCTCGGATGCTGTTGTATCTTATCCGGTTGTGCTGCTGATTTGACATTTAAGGAAAAATGTACTGCGGTTTACAAATGGTTTACTGCTCTTCATAAAGACAATGAGTATATATTTACCTTGCGTAATGTGAAAGACAAAAAAGCACTGCGTGAAATAATATTTGATTTTTGCAGTACAAATGACTTTGAATTTATTATTGAAAAAGAAGAACATTTCAGCGAGGATTACGAAAAACGTTTGGATGAAGCGTTTTTACTGACGCAACCCAAAATTAAAGTTTTTATATTTCATCACAAAACACTTGATGCTGCTTTATTCTATATCCCCGAAAAAAATCAGATTGAAATTTCTGAAAATGCTTATGAATCACATATGAATGAAAAGAAAAATTTTTCTATTCTGCTTAAAGATTTTTGCGAGTTTATATCCAAAAATAAAATCGATTATCGACTTGAAAAACTTGAATGGAGCAGAGGATTGGAACAACAATCAAATGTCAAAACCACTGTTTTCTGGTATTCTAATCCAGAATCTGCAAAAAAACACGCTACAAAATACACCTTGCTGAAGCCGTGAAAGGAAATACACCCTATGAACAAGCAAACCTTTGAAATATTGCCCTTACAGGGCGTGTATTGGAAAGATGAGAGCACGATTTTACAGACTCTTACGGACTTGCACGGACAGATACGGACAAATACGGACGTCCGTTAGTGTCCGTTTGTGTCTGTAATAGTCCGTAAAATTTTTCAAAAGGAATCATTGATGCCAATAAAACGACTGATCATAAAACTGCTCACCGCATTTTCGGCGTTGCGGGCGGGAAAAGTGTTTGCCGCAGATAATATCAGCGTTATTGCCTTCCTGTCAGGTTATGATCGACTATTACCGGAAACTTGGACACGATTTTACAGAATCTTACGGACTTGCACGGACAGATACGGACAAATACGGACGTCCGTTAGTGTCCGTTTGTGTCTGTAATAGTCCGTAAAATTTTTCAAAAGGAATCATTGATGCCAATAAAACGACTGATCATAAAACTGCTCACCGCATTTTCGGCGTTGCGGGCGGGAAAGTGTTTGCCGCAGATAATATCAGCGTTATTGCTTCCTGTCAGGTTATGATCGACTATTACCGGGAACTTGGACACGATTTTACAGAATCTTACGGACTTGCACGGACAGATACGGACAAATACGGACGTCCGTTAGTGTCCGTTTGTGTCTGTAATAGTCCGTTAAAATATCTCTTATACGCAACTATTTCAAAGCAAGCTGGCGGTTCTTGCGAACGCTGCCGGCACACAAATTTTTGAGTGCGCTCACTTAATCTTGATATGGACGCCTGATTCGTGAACAGCCGTGATAAGTTCCGGAATATCTGTAACCGAAAGAATATTGCGGGGCAGCACAGCAAAAGAGGAATCCTCAGGAGAAGCACAGGGGCCTTTGGCGATATCTTCCCAGTTGCGGGGCAAATCTTCCAGACGGAGTTCCGCCACCTGCTGCGAAAAGAGTGCCGCCAGAAGTGCATCAATACAGCCGTGACCTTTGGCTTCAAGAATGACTTTGCCCGTTGATGAAACTGGAGCTATGAGTTTCAGAGCACTCAGAATGTCATAGACACGTTTGGCACTCATATCTTCCCCCCAAAGCATATGCAGTGAAGGGAAGTGATAACTGGCTCCGTAATAGTGATAACGGCCATTGGCAGGATTCAAATCACAGGCGTTGGAAGTACATTCGCCGACACCGCGGCAGTCAATGGCATAAAGGGCATCATCGGGGGCAGGTTTGCGGAGCTGCAGTTCATCTGCAGCATCAGCGTGGGGAATGTAAAGAATGGTCGTTCCCTGAATTTTTTCAAAGCTGTAAAAAAACTCCTCCTGATCCAGACGGTTGAGGATACACATAACTTCTCCCGGTTCAGTTTCAAGACCGAAACGGTTATAATTCAAACTGGCACCGTCCGCAAGGAAATGACGGCAGGGAAGCATCCTGTAATGAGGGGGAGCAGCAGGCTGCTTTATCCCCAGGAGCTTTTCCAGACGAATCCTGAGTGCTTCAGGGGCAAGCTTTCTGCGTTTGTTTCTGAGCTGCTGCACTTTTTCAGCAGCATATTCATAGAAATATTTTTCGCCGGGCAGATTATGCACATCGCCTCCCGGTGATGCAGCAAGCTCCTCCTCGGTACTGACCGGGACTTCGCCCTCCTCTTTCTGAGTATTGGGAACTCCCATAAGGTGACAGAGAAATTCATACCCCTTTTCACGCAGGGGTTGATAGATCCCGTGATGATCCTCTCCCATCATATAGTCAGGATATTCAGGATGTCCCAGCAGCGTATAGATTTTTTTCAACTCATCTTTGATCTCGCGGAATCCTCTGGGATCAAAGAAATCTCTTTCACCCCCCAGCAGCAGCATAGGCTTGGGGGCGGCAGCAATCAGAAAGTCGGCAAAATCCAGTCCCCGGGCAGCCGCACCGGGAGGCACCTGTTCTATATCGACGGCAACTTCATTTTCCACATTGTGGAGCCAGGTGGTCACGGCACTTGAAGGCACGAAACAACAAGCACGTTCTTCGACGGCAGCCATCCAGGTCGTCAGAGTGCCGCCGCCGGATTCTCCGCATACGGCGACCCGTGCGGGATCCACATCGTTCCGGGACAGCAGATAATCCATAGAGCGTATGGCATCAAAAATGCGCCACGAAAAAAGATCTTCACCGACAAGGTGGAGCTGCTTGCCCATAATGGTATGCTGCTGCGTGGGGGCCAGTTCAGGAGAAAACTGTTTCCGTTCCCCCTGCCCGATGGGGTCAACGATAAGAACGGCAAATCCCCGCATCGCAAGGGAGCGGCAGAAACGCTGATACATTCTGCTGCCTTTGCCGTTGTGGGAGTGTCCGCAGAGCCAGAGCACAGCGGGAAGTTTTCTGCCGTCGGCATCAGGAGGCAGATAAACATTGCCTGAAATGGTAAAACCGGGACGGCTTTTGAAAAGGACTTTTTCCATAACAAATCCCGGAAAAGATACTTTATCTGTAATTTCAGGGGCAAGATCGATTTTTTCTGTGGGCAGAGTCAGAGATTTTTTGATCTTTTCTCTGACGGACTTCACATAATTTTCTGCATCAGAAAAAGTCTTAAGTTTCTCGATCCGCTGCTGACGAAGTGCACTATGGCGGCGGAATCTGGAAAGAAAATAATGCTGCAATGCATTGCCGAAAGTATAGGAAGACATAGCCAAAAAACCTTATGATATTGTTAAAAAACGCTTCAAAAAACTGTGGGGTTAATATAACCTGTCACAAATATTTTTTCAAGAAATTTAAAAAAATAACACATTTTTATCATAAAACATCAAATTCTTTTTGCACAAAGTTTCAAACGGCGAAAAGGCAAGCTCCCTTTGACGATTTTATAGGGCGTTTTTCATTTCTGCTGCTGGAAAAAACAAATTTCAAGCAGTATAGTATGAATACGGCAATTTTTTCTGCCGTCAACTGTAAAAAACATCTTAGTGAAGGATACAATCTTATTATGAGAAACGCTGCATCTGAAATTTTCGCTCCCGTCGATTTGAAAAATATGGACCTGGAAGGAAACAGTGTCGTTGACCGTTTGCGTCTCCGGTACAAAGAATTCCGCCTCTGGGAAGGACAAGCTCCCGTAACGGTTCCGGAAGATGCAAATTTAACAGAGCATTTCAATGATCTCAAAGGGGGCGGTTTCAACCGTCTGACCGATATTACTGTTCCGACGGTAACATATTTTCCCGTCAGTGCCCCCGATCCCTGCCCTGCCGTCATCGTCTGCCCCGGCGGCGGCTACGGTTATCTTGCCTGGGAACACGAAGGTATCGCCATCTGCAACTGGCTCAACACCATCGGATTTTCTGCTTTTCTGCTCAAATACCGCTGTCCGCAACGCCGGGAAAGTGCCTTTGCCGATGCCGCAAGGGCGGTGCGTTTCATCAGAGCCAACAAAGCTGTTTTCAATGTAAGCAAGGTCGGCTGTATTGGATTTTCCGCAGGGGGACATCTGTCGGCGACTCTTTCTGCCCCCGGTTCAAGGCTCCCTTATCCTCCGGCCGATGAATATGACAAACTTCCCTTTGTCCCCGACTTTGCGATGCTCCTTTATCCCGCCTATCTGACAGAGGATGACGGCACGATCAAGGAAGAATTTACCATTGATGCCACTGTGCCCCCCACCTTTATTGTCCAAACCGAAGATGACAGTGTCAGAGTTGAAAACGGTCTTTTCTGGTATCTTGCCCTGAAACGGGCCGGAGTTCCTGCTGAAATGCACCTTTTCCCCGACGGCGGCCACGGCTATTCTCTGCATCTGAAAAACAAAAATGTTTCCGTGTGGCCAAAACTGGCTGAAACGTGGCTTGCTCAATTTGCCTGAACGACCACTCAATCGGTCCAGTTCAGTCCCAGTGGGGCAGACTGCCGATCAATAACTGAAAAAAAAGGGCTGCGGCAAAAACTCAAACAGTTTTTTGCAACAGCCCCTGTAAGTTTGGAATTTATTTTTTGAATATCGTTTGCGTGTGCTTGATAACATACGCATCTTCCCAATCCAACCCGAAGTGCAGCCACTTCTTTCCCTCGGAAATCATTTTTCCTATTTCCTCAGTATAACGGTTGAAGGAATAGAATCGCAATATCCGTCTGCCGGCACATTTTTCGTTTGCCCATTTGCGGAAATTTTCCAGCTCCTTGAGCCCGGCAACCCCTGCGTGATAATCATCAAAGAAGGTTTTGAAACGGACCAGATACTCTGTCCACAGCACCAAAGCCTGCCGGTATTCGTTGCGGGGAAGTTTTTTGCAAAGCACTTTTGCCATTTCGTTGAGCTTCACATAATCTGCCAGATCGGTACGGCTGAAAAGACTGTAAGGATAAGGAATGTGGCAAGCTCCGGCACTGTGCACCAGCTGGTGAACTTTTTTGATAAAGCGTTTGCCTTCGGCAACATCTTTGCCGAACAGGGCATTCCACATTCTTTTCTGTACGGCATTGCGTTTTTTGCTGTACAGGGCATTGGCCATACAGTAGAAGTTGATACCGTAAACGTGCCAATGGGGCACGTGAAACTGGGTCCAGAGACCGTCGGAACCGATTTCCTGATAAAATTTTACTTCGTCAAACACATCGTCGGTATGGATCATCGGCAATGAGATGTAGAAATTCACCCCCATAAAGTATTCATACACGCCGAATGAACCGCCGTTTTTGACCTTCATCCAGCGTTTATGATCCTCGGCATAGTGGGAGTTGACAGGACACTCAGGATCGTTGATCTTGTGATTGATACATCTCCAATAGTTGGCAAGGGCACTGCGCATACCTTTATCCACGGTCATTCCCTCACTGGGACGGCAGTAGTTGATATAGGCTCCGAATCCCAGAGTCAGAGTGCAGTTTTCTTCCCGCAGCCGGGTGTTGACATATTTTACAAGCTGGTGATAGATGCGGTTTGCCTGGTGGACGTGTTCAGAAAGGCTGTACAGCTCGCCTTTCTCATTTTTATCGTAAAGTTTGCTGCACTCTTTACATTCGCACCAGCCGAACCCGTCATTGGGAGACAGACTCAAGGATTTGATACGGGGATGTGTTTTGCTGTATTCGATGATATTTTTGACCAGTTCTTCACGCAGCTCCGGATTGGTGGTGCAAAGCTGTTCGCTCAAGAGCAATGCACTTTTAGCAGAAGAGGGCTTGATACGCTCGCCGTTACGTTCTGCAAAAAATTCCGGATGAGTTGCCGCATATTTTTCTCCGGGGATAAGAAAGCTGAAGTTGTGTCCCCCGCCGGCAATGTCAATGCCCCGCAAATCAAAATAATCCTGCAGATCCGGTGTGATATCCTCATAATATTTCAGCCAGGTTTGCAGAAAGTTGAGTTTATTTTTGACCATCCAGTCAGCAATGATATAATCTTCGTCACTAAAGGGGAATTCCTGCACCAGACCTCTTATTTTCAATGCCGGCACCCGGTTGCGGATCGCATATTTCCCAGCGGGCAGCACGACTTTGCCGCCGACGACATCAAGATGATCGATCCCCGGCTCAAAGAAGCAGTAGCCGAGATATTCTTCAGCGAAATCATAGACGGCGTAAAGGATCTCCAACGTCGTGGGAGCAGTAAAAACAAGTGCATTTTCCAGAGCTTTCAGCGAAAAACCTTTGGCATTCTCTTTGATTTCAAAGAAAACCTTCACTTCCTGATCGGGAGCATTTTTACTTGCAAAACGTCTTTTAACCAGCCCTTCAAGTTCTTCGGCTGCCAACTTCAGCCGTGCATCATCGGCGGCATTTACAAATTCAAGCCTTGTACGGCGGCTTAAAATCAGATCTTTTACCATTTTTATATTCCTTCTTTTACAAAATTGGAACCGTTATTTGTGATGCTCATAACGTCAACAGCGGCCCACCGTGCTTAATATACACGCAACAAGGCTTTTTTACAAGGAGCTGTTCCCACTATGGGGAGTTTGCTGTTTTCCCCAATCGTTATTCTGAAAAAGAAATGCGTGTGTTTGATCGGGGGGGAAGAACCTTTTTACCCAAAGGGCTTTTCCTGATGCATATTACTTATCATTTTCAACTTACCGGAACGTTTTACATCCTTCACACAGGAAGCCGCACCGCCCCACAAAAAAAGCAATGTGAGTACGAGTGCCGGAATACGCCAGTTTTTCCAATGTCCGAAACACAATGCAAGAGCCAGCGGGATACAGCTCCAAAGCTGCCAAATATTTCCGGCTCCAATGAAAATAAAATTTCCGATCCCGATAAAGGCTCCTGCGATAAATCCAGCCCGGGCAAGACGCCGTTTCCAATCATCAGGAGCAGTCTGCAACGCCGGTCCGTCTGCGTCCTTTTTGCGGCGGAAAAAAATACGGTAAAGGATCCACTGCCCCAATAAAGTCACCGGAGTGAGCAAAATCACCCAGATAACTTGAGCAATAACGCCTCTGAGTCTGGGACGATACCCGTCTTTTGCGTATTCTCTGCGAATATCATCAGGCATAAGATTGATATTGTAAGCCTTGCTTTTTTGACTGTTGTATCCGGAAGTTCCGTCAGAAACAACAGCATAACGGTCACGCAGTTCCATACGGTAATGCCAGCCGCACTAGGTAAAGGCGGCACTGAGCAGACAAAAAAGAAGAAACGCTGCAGATGTGCATAAAAACTGCCTTCTTTTGCGCAGGATCGTAACGCAGAGCAGCCAGGTCAGCCACAGAACAAACAAAAGCGGCAGCAGATATTTTCCGCTTTCATAAATCCAATTAAAAATTTTTATATCAAAAGGGATATCCATATTTTACCCCGCCATACATAAATCAGCTGCCTCACTGATAATATACCATCTCCCGCAGGCGTTTACAAGACTCTTATCTTTCTGATGTAATAAAATTTCCGTCAGCGGACAAGGTGAAGTTTGTTCCTTTGACGGAATAATCCAATTTTTTACCGGCAGATGGCGAAACATACTCTTTTTGAAGATAATTTGGAACGAGCTCAGACAGTTTGGCCGGATATTTTCCGTATTCGATTCTGTAAACTTTCAAGGCGAGGGCAGTTCGTCCCGTAATGATTCCCAAACGCTGACGTTTTGCGGCATTGGCATACATCTCCGCTCCGGAAATTATTTCCTGCTGCTCCAATTTTTTCAAGTCAGGAATACGTTTTACTGCATCAAAAAATCCCCGATACCGGGCGGTATTCAAATACGGAGCATAGAAAAAGGCGGCAATTTTTCCTTTGTTTTCAGGCGGCACAGCCAAATAAAAGCCTGCTTCACAAGGAAGATGAACTTTCCAGTTTTTGCTCCAGACAAGGAGTTTCCGGTAAATCGGCAAAAAAGATTTATCTTCCGGACCATATTGAATCAATGTACTCACCCATATATTACGGGCCGCAGTCCGTATCAATTCACAAATCAGATATGGTGTATCGGCTGGAATCAAACTTTCAAGTTCCGGATATTTCAAAAGTTCCGGTAAAACTTTTTCTTTTTGATTTGTCCGGTAATAAAGTTCGGCAATATCAGAGCGGTGACGCACCAGAGAAAGGAAATGCTGCAAAGAGAAAAAATGCAGGACATCCCTTTTTCCAATATATGCGGCACTTTTTTGCAAACCGGTCAGATATTTTTCCAGCTCCGGAGAGGTGAAAAATTTTATTGTGTACTCTTTTTCATCTGCGGGAATGGTATCTTTTTTCCAATTATACTTCCCGGAACGGGGAGGATTGTACTTTGAGTGTTTTGTATAAAAATCAGGATCGACAAATGTTTTCAATTCCGGGAGTTCCTTATCTGTCACCCGAAACGGCGTAATTCCAAGTGCGGCAGCTTTTGTCTCCATTGCATTGTTTGCCCATAGCCCGGTTCCCCACGCTGAAAGCCAGAGGAGACACACTGATCCGGTAAAAATCCCGGCAAAAACAAGAATATTTTTCCAGGACCGTTTTGAACTTTTAAGAGTATGCCATAACCACACTGCTGCTGCAATCAAATTCACACCAAACATAACATACACCGCCGGCAGCATCGACATATCCGGACTGAAGACATCCCGCTTTGCAGTTGAAAAAAAGTTTACAAATGCGGCAACTCCGTAATATTGGGGCAGGAAAAGCAAATGCCCTGTGAGGAAAGCAACGCCCAAAGTCCACAATAAGGCCCAATACCATTTAGAAGAATTTTTCCGGCAGTTATAACTCCATAAAAAAAGAATGATCCCGCAGAAAAAAACGATTATTCCCAATCCATACATAAGGTCCCACGGAATATTGATATTTTCTGCGATGAAAGAAAGATGCGGTGTTTTTTTCAAAAGGATTTCTTTGATTGGTCCTTTGCAGAAAATGAGTGCAGCTCCCGTCAAGCCAGACACCCCAACTCCGGCAGCACTCCAACAGACTGCGTACTTGGGTTTTTCTGATCCGCCAGCCATAAATGCGGCAATCAACACGCCGATAAAGGCAAGTACAAGAAGAATTATCAACTCAGCCACATTTCACTCCTTTCAATGAATACATCTCAAAGGTAATATATCATAGCCCAAAGGTATTTACAACTGAAGTTCACAGGTTTTCAATCATTTTCTGCAGAATTATGAAATTTTCAGTTTTGAAAAAACTCTTTGGAGATTTTTTGAAGTTCAAACGGCTTCAGAATGGCCGGGGACTTCAAATTGAAAACAGACGAAATTCCGGGAATTTCAAGCGGGAAATCATTATCACCTTGTATCACAGAGCGGTGAAAAAGACAAAAAAAATGGCATCCTCAACGGGAGTCGAACCCGTGTTGCCGGGATGAAAACCCGGTGTCCTAGGCCTCTAGACGATGAGGACGCTTGTTATCATCAATAACAATCGCAATACAGCGGAGTCATCTGTTTGACAGATCATCTTCCGCAACGGCTTCGCTTTTTCAGCTTACACCTAAAAAAAACCGGACAGCAAACCTACTGGCTTGTCATCCGCAGTTTCAGCGAGAAATGGTGGGCGGTACGAGACTCGAACTCATGACCTCTGCCGTGTGAAAGCAGCGCTCTAACCAACTGAGCTAACCGCCCAAAAAAATGGCATCCTCAACGGGAGTCGAACCCGTGTTGCCGGGATGAAAACCCGGTGTCCTAGGCCTCTAGACGATGAGGACGCTTGTCATTATCAACATACCTCTAATATACACCCCAAATTCACATTTGTCAAGCGTAATTTTAATTTTTTTTACAATATTCCGCAACTTTTCAGGGCAGCAGCCAATTTTTCACGGTTGGCAGGAGCCATTTCGCACAGAGGCAGACGATATTCCTCAGTGCACTGTCCAACCATTGCCATAGCAGCTTTGATGGGAATGGGGTTGGTTTCAATAAAGAGATCTTTGAAAATCCGGTAATATTTCCGGTGCAGAGCCAGAGCCGCAGCAAAATCCCCCGTCAAGGCGGCATTCACCATAGCACTGAGCTCTCCGGGAACCAGGTTGGAAGCCACACTGATGACACCTTGGGCTCCCACTGAAATCATAGGAACTGTCAGAGAATCATCTCCGCACAACACAGCAGTATCCACCTGCTCAAGAATCTCAGAAACCCGGTCCACGCTGCCGCCGGCTTCTTTGACAGCCTGAATCATCGGATTGCTCACAAGACGGACGATCGTGTCCACATTAATGGGAACTCCGCAGCGGCCGGGAATGTTATAGAGCACCACAGGCAGCTGGCATTTGTCCGCCACAGTTGAAAAGTGACGGTAAAGCCCTTCCTGGGTGGGCTTATTATAATAAGGAGTCACCTGCAATGTGGCATCGGCTCCAATAGCTTTAGCTTCGTTGGTCAGGTAAACAGCTTCTTCAGTGGAGTTTGCACCGGTTCCGGCGATCACCTGGCATCTGCCGGCAGCACATTTGACCACAGCTTCAATGATCTTAAGATGTTCCTCAGGACTGACAGTGGGAGATTCACCGGTGGTGCCCACCGGAACGACTCCGGCGACTTTGCCGGCGATCTGTTTTTCTACCAGTGCCGTCAATGCGTCGTAGTCAACTGCCCCATTGCGGAAAGGGGTGATCAAAGCCGTGTATACACCTCTGAATTCCATAAAAATCACCAAGCTCCAATTTCTGAAATATATTTAGTTTAACAGCCGCCATTTGCGGCCAGACTTGTATCCGGTATAAAATATCACCATTTCAAAGACTTTTCAATACCTCACGCCCCCGGTGAAAAGATTTTTTTGAAAAATATCTTCTGGTTGGTACATTTTTCCGGGAATGAGACGCTTTTTTCTCTGTTTTCTTTGAAAGAAGCACTTTTTGGTGCTATATTAAGAAATGGAAAATAAAGAACACAATTCAACAAAAAATCCCCGTCTGGAAGCACTCAGTAAAGCAGTGATCTCTTATCCGGAGCAGCTGCCCGTTTCCGCAAAGATCGGGGAGATCAAGGAACTGTGGCGGCACAATCAGGTCATTATCGTCTGCGGTGCCACCGGTTCCGGAAAAACGACCCAGCTCCCCAAGGCGGCTCTTGAGCTGGGATGCGTTTCCGTCGGCTGTACCCAGCCCCGCCGGATCGCCGCCACCGCTATGGCAAGACGCCTGGCAAGTGAACTGCAGGTCCCTTTCGGTGAAGGTGTCGGATGTAAAATGCGTTTTCAGGAAAACACCTCCCCCGCCACCTTTCTGAAATTTATGACCGACGGTATACTGCTGGCCGAAAGCCGCTCCGACCGGCTGCTGAAAAAATATGATGCCCTTATTATCGACGAAGCACACGAACGTTCTCTGAATATCGACTTCATATTGGGAATGTTGAAACTTCTCTGCGCCAAAAGGCCGGATCTAAAAATCGCCATTTCATCGGCGACCCTTGATGCGGGAGCATTTTCAGTTTTTTTCAACGATGCCCCCGTAATCGACATTGAAGGCCGCACCTTTCCCATTGACGACGTTTACCTGCCTCCGGAAGACGATGAAGAACTCCCTGAACTGGTGGCAAGAGGCGTCGAAACTTACTTGCGTGAAAATCTCAGGGGAGACGCTTTGGTATTTCTGCCCGGTGAGCGGGAAATCCGGGATACCGCCGATATGCTCAACGGCAGAAACTACGGCGGCGTTGAAGTGCTCCAGCTTTACGGACGCCTCAGCAATGCCGATCAGCAAAAGGTTTTTCATCCGGGGAAACTCCGCAGGATCATTCTCAGTACCAACGTGGCCGAAACCTCTCTGACCATTCCCAATATCCGCTGCTGTATTGACTCCGGCCTTGCCCGGGTCAAAAGGTACAACCCCCGCAGCCGCATTGAGGAATTGCAGCTTGAAATGATCTCTCAGGCCTCTATGCGGCAGAGACGGGGACGGTGCGGACGAACCGGCCCGGGGCTGTGTATCCACCTTTACGGCACTTCAGATGAAGAACGCGCAATGCCTCAGACCGATCCGGAAATCCGCCGGGTCTCCCTTGCCGGAGTCATTCTGCAAATGGCGGCGTTGCGGCTGCCCCGGATCGACAGATTTCCCTTTCTTAATCCCCCCAATCCGGCAGCGGTCAGAGAAGGCTTGCGTTCCCTTTATGATCTTCAAGCCCTGGAACGTTCCGGAGAACCCACACACCTGGGGTACCGTCTGGCCCAATTGCCTCTTGATCCCCACATCGGAGCGATGCTTGTTGCCGCTGAAAAACGCAAATGTCTGCGGGAACTGCTGATCGTCAGTGCTTTTCTTTCCATCCGGGATCCCCGTGAAAGACCTATGGAAAAAGAGCAGGCGGCAATGGACTTCCACCGCTCGCTGGATGATAAAAGTTCTGATTTTTACGGTATTCTCAAGATATGGAATTATCTTTGGGACAATCACGCCTTTGATTCCAACAGACTCCTCAGGAATGTGTGCAAAAGCGGATATTTCAGCTTCGTCCGTGTCCGGGAATGGCGCAATCTTGTCCTTGACCTGGCAGAAACAATGGAATTCAAAGAGGAAATCAAATCCTCCCCCCTGCCCCACTTTGAGCAGTTTCACGGAGCCTTGCTCACAGGAGTCCCCCGGAATATCGGTGTTTTTGACAAAGAAAACCGCTTCTACCGCAGTACCGGCGGCAGAAAATTTTTCCTTTTCCCCGGTTCCGCCCTTTCCAGAAAAAAGCCTGCCCCCGAATGGGTGATGAGCTTTGCCATTGTGGAAACTTCAAAGGTATTCGCCCGTATCAATGCAGAAATCAAGCCGGAGTTACTGGAAGAAGTCGCCCCCCACCTTTGTACCAGAAACTACGACCAGGCCTCTTATGACGAAAACAGCGGTTTTGTCCGGGCGCGGGAAAAAGTCCTCTGCGACGGGCTGGTGATCCAGGCCGCGCGCCGGGTGGATTACGCCAGACACAACCCGGCAGAAGCAAGAGAAATCTTTATCCGGGAAGGTCTCCTTTCAGGTTCCATTGATATGGGCACCTGGGTTGGAAAGTTCAATACCATAAAGGAAGAACTCGAAACTCTGGAAATAAAGATCCGTCAGCCGGAATCTGTCTACGATCCGGAAGCTGCGGCCAAACATTTTTTAAGTGTGCTGCCGCCGGAGATCCATTCTCTCAAGGCACTCAAAAAACTGTGCGCCACACATCCCTATCCCTTTGCTCCTGAAAAAGAAGCTCTGATGCAGGAGCAGTACAACCGGCTTTTCCCTGAACATTTCCCGGATTGGCTTTATTTCGGCAACACGTCCTTCCAACTTCATTATGTGTTTGATCCCGGAGCAGACAATGACGGGATTACAATGTATGTCCCCGAAGATCAGGTCAATATGCTTCCGGAGTGGGCTCTTGACTATCTGGTTCCGGGGTACCTGCCGGAATTGGTGGAACTGCTGCTCCGGGGACTGCCCCGGGAAGACAGGCGTAAAATCTCCGTTCAGGAGTGTCTTGATGAGTTCGTCAGCAGCCGGGAAAAGGGGAGCATTCTGAGGGAACAGCCCCTTTACGAAAGTCTGGCAGATTTTCTTTACCGTTATGCGGCCATTGACATTGCGCCTGACTTTTTTGAAAATGTCCGCCGCCCGGAACATCTGAGGATGAAACTTGCTGTTATGGATGACGACAGACGTATCCTTGCCATTCACACAGCGATGCCCGACCGCACCGGAATGGGCTCACAGCTGAGTGCCGCAGTCCCGGGCGTCCGCACTCATATTACTTCAGAAAGCACCTCCTGGCCCTGCAAAACTCCTCTGCCTTTGGAAATCCCCCTCAAGGGCGATGAAGAAAAATCTATCTTCCCTGCTCTGAAAGTCGGAAAAAAAGGAGTCAGCAGTCAGGTATTCCTCAAAAAGAACGAAGCAGAACTCCGGCATTGTGACGGTTTGATCTGGCTTTTCAGATATCATCACAAGCAGCAGATCGACTATATCACACGGAAATGGAAATTTTCAGACGGAATGAAACTTTCCTGGCTGGTGGCTGACAGCACAAAAAGAGCAGCTGAAGATTTGACTGATGCAGCGATCCTTGCCTCTTTCGGGGTTGATCCGTGGGAAATCCGCAGTGCGGCAGACTATGCAAAAGCTTGCGAAAATGCGGAGCAGGAACTGGGATATATTGCCATTGATATGGAAAAGAAGCTTGCTGAAATCTATAAACAGTCCGAAGAATGTAAAAAACTCATCGCCCGTGCAAAAATGGATGAACTTGACGAACATTACGAGCTTCTTTTTGAACCGGGCTTTTTACGCAGAAGTGAAGTATGGAGCGATTACAAACGTTACCTCAGGGGACTTAAGCTCAGATGTGAACGAGCCCTGACCGCTCCCGGAAAAGATCGGGAAAAGTCTGAAAAAATAGATGCCCTGCTGGAACGTGTCGCAATCGAAACCGGTATCAGTGATATGAATGATGATGCCGATCTGCACGACCTCTGGGTTCTCTCAGAGGAATGCCGTCTCGCCGTTTTTGCTCCTGAAGTTCCTCTCAAGATCCGCAATCCTCTTTCAAGGATCCCCCGTTGAATTTCACCGTAAAAAATCATTCTGTTTCTATCTGAAATTCCCCCCTTGCCAAAACGCTGAAAAAGGATATAAAAAAGGCTTTGTTTCCGACAAAGGTCGGTAAAAGAGGTTGAGGGGGAAAAACTAACCATATAGGGAAGATCCATAAAAAAAGCCACCCAAACGGACGGCTTCGGATACGCTTTGAACAACTCTTATTTTTTCTTTGGGGCAGATTTTTTGCCTCCCTGCACAAAGTTCTTTTCAGCAGCGTGACGGTTCCTGGTCACATTGAGATAATATTTCATTAACTGGTCGGTCACAAATTTGGCAGTCACCCATTTTCCCTGAAAGAAAATGTAACCGTTCTTTTCATTGACCACCACCTTTTCAAGTTCTTCTGCGTTGAGATAATTGGTATAATCTCTTTTGAGCTTGGGCAGATTGACCTGAAATTCATTGATAAATTTCTGACGCAGTGATTCATTCAAATCAGGATCGAAATATTTACGGTCTGACTCCCTGATTTCAGAAACACGCACCAACTGATTTCCGACTTCATAACATCTTCCGTTTTCCCGGACGCTCTGCACCACTCCGGAAACCCGGGCAGGCACTCCGCCCCGATAATAACGGATCGTCACGTCATCACCCTTTTGCACCAGAGGATAAGCCTTTTCAGCTTCTGCGACAGCTCCCATTGCGATATCGCCGGAATTCTTATAAGGGAAGCGTTTGCGGATCCTGAGTGCAATATTTTTTCTTGCCTGAGGAGAAATACCGACCTGCTTGGCTTTGGTTTCAAAAGGGGCTGCTTTTTTAGTCACCTGAGCATAAATGGCACTCTTGATCTTTGGATCGTTCAAATTCTTGTAGATCTGCCACCTCTGAACTTTGCGGCCGGGACTGACAACTTTGTTGTACTCCCAGCGGACGATCTCACTGATTACCTTGATTTTTTTCTCACTCACTTCTGAAGCAAACAGAGAACAACTGACTGCAGCCAAAAGGAAACTCAATACGATTTTTTTTATCATTTTTATTTTACCTCCTGCACTATTTTACACAAAAAAGATTTACTCTTTACATCTCTGAAAACATCTCTCGCGGTAAGCTGATGTCTTGCCCATAAGAGCTTTAAGAGCAGTTAACGTTTCTTTTTCACCCGCAAGATACTGCTGCATCAACTGACCTTCAACGGCACACAGAGAACGCAGCTGAGGGAAATATTCACGCAGCAAAAAATGCCCGTACCTGACGTGACGGAATGATCCGAAAAGCTCCGCCCGTTCTCCGGCAGGGGCACAAACGCCCAGAGAGTTGAATTTTTTGATATTGCCGATAAGAGAAGATAATTCACAATTTTCAGCAAACACAATGGTGTAATACCAGTCAAACAGAGCGGCATCAGAACTGTCATTGGTATTACGTCCGGCCCGGTTTGCATCAAAGGGGAAAGCATCTGTTCCGTGTGAGTCACTGACACCCACAACCGGGAAGTGATTACCTTTGCTCATTTCTTCATAATAACGGACGACCTGAAGATTATTGGAATGATACTGCCAGGAGTCAAAGCCGCCAATGATCTCATAAGCATCAAATTTACGCCGTTCAAGAATAAAGTCGTTGATCCATTCAGCCACATAATTTCCTGCGGGAACGTTCCAATAGGGATGACAGAAAACAGCAAGCCCCTCCTTTTCCTGAATACGTTTGAACACCCACTCAGCAGCAGCAGGCACAAAGTAGTTCCTGTCAGGCTCTTTATCCGGGAATGTTTCAATGATCTCAGCCACCTCTTTGCGGTACTTTTCCTCATCCGCCCGATAAATGGCGTTCACACTGCCCTTACCGCCGAAATTCACAATATGAACCGGGTTTTCCGGAGAATGGACCTCCTCGCCGGGAAACAGTTTGAAATCAGGATTGACCTCTTTCCAATACGCCATCACCTCAAGAGAAGGCTCATAAAGTCTGTGATCCGTCAAAGCCATAAAATCGAATCCGGCCTCCCGGTAGCGGGCGGCAACGTAACGACCGTCCTCGCTGCCGTCGGATCCGATGCTGTGCAGGTGAATATCCCCCTTGAAAGGACGCAGAGCATAAAGATCCGGATAGAGCGAAAAGACCCGGAAATCAAATTTCCGCTCTTTGCCGTTTTCCAAAGTTTCAACGACCTGAATGCAGTGTTCCTGTTCTGACTCAAAGTGAGCCTTGACGATCAGGACGCCATCTTCCAGAGACCATTCCGGCTCATACTGCCAACGGGTCCGGTCATAAGGTGAATGGAGAATCTTGAGCGTTCCCTTGAATTCTGCGTGAGCAAAACGGGGCCGAATCCTGATAACAGACACTTCGTCTGCCGGCACCATCTTAGGGTAAAGGTCATAATAAAACATAACAGAATCTTTTTTTTATTTTTTCTTAAAAAGCCCGGAAACACTCTCCCCCAAAGCCTTGCCCGCATCACCGACAGCGGAAACACCTTTCTGCATCCCGATACCGACAGCTTTTCCGGCATCCATTCCTGCCTGTCCGACAGCAGCAGCTCCTTTACCGATGCCGCTGCCCAGAGCTTTAGCGGCATCGACACCTGAATTAGCAACATCCTTGACCTTGCCGATAACATTCTGGAGCACCTTCCACAGGTCGCCAAAGAGCATCTGAGAAACGTCATCCCAAGTTTTTCCCTTGCCGCCGACATTGCTCACACTGACGGGGACCACGGGAAAGGGGAGTTTACCCACGACGGTGACAGCGTAAATTCTCATTTCGCTCAAATCAGCTTTTTTGATAAGAGGAGCGGGAGCGGCCTTCTTGGCTTTTGCTTCACTCTTGGGGGCGGGTTTCGTTTCACTCTTTTTACTCTTTTTGTCGAGTCCGGCAAACTTTTCCGCATTGGCCTGGATATCAGTCAGGTTAAGCCTGACATCGCGCAATTTTGCTTCCACAAAAATGCGTAATCCTGACAAGGTGAAGTTTTCCACGACCGGCTCATCAGTAAGCACAGTGGAAGGAGCGATTTTAATAAATACGCGGTCAAGTTCGACAGCATAAGGGGTATCGTAACCAGCCGGATTGGCGACCTTAAACCCTTTCAGTTCCACACTGCCTTTAAGAGAAGTGCTGAAAGACGCCAATTCAACTTTGGTGCCAACGACCATTGAACCAATCTTGCGGACACTGAAAGTAACGATTTGATCCCTGAAAATAAATGCAAGAAACAGCACCGCCAGCAGTCCGGCAAAACACCAACCGACAATACGCCATACTTTTTTCTTTTTGATTTCTTTGCCCTGGGGTTCGCTGTTTTCAGCAACGGTTTCTTCTCCGGGAGCAACTTTATATTCTTTCAGTTCTTCATTGCCGGCATTACATTTGTTTTCTTCGCTTGACATAGTTCACCTTTTTTAATTATTGTTCTTTATTACGGTAACGTTCAGCCAGTTTTTCCAGTGCGGCCATTTGTTTTACACTGAGGGTATTGCCTTCATCAAAATGTTTTTTCAACGATGTATAAAACTTTTTGTCATCATAAGTGATCCTGCCCCGTCTCACAGGTTCGGCCCATTCAGTTACTTTGCCGAGTTCCTGCAGCAGAGCTTCGGCCCGTCCGGGATCGGTTGCCGCATCGCCGGCGTCTTTGTTCTCCGGTTCCTCTCCCGGCTTGATACCGAGAAATTCGGCAACAGCAGAAACATCTTTCAGCTGGGCAGCATATTTTTCAACCAGACGTTTGAAAACAGCCAACTGTTTTTCGGACAGAGCTCTGCCTGCTTCAAGCTGTTGGCGGAGTGATTCATAAAACTTGCGATCATCAAATGCTCCTTTCTTTTTGCTTTCGGCAGGAGGAGCAAACTCCACATTTTCCAACGCGGCAAAGCAGGCAGCCAACACGGGATCAACGGCAGGAGTTTCCGTTTTTTCGCCGGGAACGGCGGTCAGCTCATCACGGAACTCCTGAGGAAGCTGGGCCAATTTGGCAGGATCCAGCTGTTCACTGTAACGCTTTGCCATTCCCAACAGGGCTTGGAACTGCCGGTCTGAAACAGTATGATCCTTATCGAACTGGCTTTTGATCGAATTGAAAAAACGTTTATCGTCATAAGAGCGTTTCCCAATCTTTTTAGCAGGTTCAAAGACCACATTTTCAAAGCAGCTGAGCAGCTTTTCAGAAATTTCTTCCGGCATTTGGGGACGTTCTTTGGCGGCAGCGACCCAGGGCACAAACTGCTTATAGAATTCGGTCATCATTTCGATCCACGAAAGTTTCCCTTCTTCCACCTCATCCAGTTTGTTTTCCATCTGAGCCGTAAAACCGATATCAAAAAGCAGGGGCAGTTTGTCCGTCAGGAAGTCGCTGACTTGAAATCCCAATTCTTCGGGGATCAGTTTTCCCTGATTGCGTTTGACATACTCCCGATCCTGAATGGTTTTCAGAATGGTTGCATATGTGGAAGGCCGTCCAATACCGTTTTCTTCCAGGGCCTTGATCAAAGCGGCTTCAGAATAACGCGGCGGCGGCTCTGTAAATTTCTGTTCTTTCTCAAATTTTTCAATGGCAGGATTTTCGCCCTCGTGCAGAGCAGCGAGAACAGCGGCATTTTCTTTTTCTTCCTTGCTTTTTTCTCCGTCATCCCACAATCTTGTATGCCCCGGGAACAAAGTCACTGTGGCTGTGGAACGGAAATCAAAGTTTCTGCCATCGGCTCCGTTGATTTCAACATCAACGGTTGTAAGCTGCTGACGGGCGGGAGTCATCTGGCTGGCCACAAAACGCTTCCAAATCAGCGTATAAAGTTTAAGCTGCTGAGGAGTAAGGAATTGCGCAAGAGATTCCGGAGTCCGGGTCACATCCGTAGGACGGATAGCTTCGTGGGCTTCCTGAGCGGCGGCTTTGTTGCGGTAATAATTGAATTTAGCCGGCACATATTCCTGTCCGTAATTTGCTGCGATGAAACTTGCAGCAGCAGCCTGAGCTTCTTTGGCAATGGTCACGGAGTCCGTACGCATATAAGTAATCAAACCGACGGGGCCATTCCCTAATTCAACACCTTCATAAAGCTGCTGGGCATACCGCATCGTATCTGTGGCACTGTAATGAAGTACGGTATTGGCACTCTGCTGCAAGGTACTGGTCGTAAAGGGGGGCTGAGGATTGCGTTTGCGTTCCTGAGCAGTAATAGAAACGATCCTCGGAGTTCCTCCAGCTTTTACACTGTTTTCCAAAGCCAGTGCGCCATCGCCGTCAGGAATGACAAAATCCTTGTGGTCGATTTTAAAAAGTCTGGCTTTAAAAGTTCCGGGGGCGGCCCCGAACAATATGGCAAAGGTCCAGTATTCCTGGGGAACAAACGCTGTAATCTCACGTTCCCGCTCGACGACAAGACGCAGAGCTGCTGATTGGACACGTCCCGCACTGCTGCCTCTCTGCACGTTGCTCCACAGCAGAGGGCTGACCTGATAACCGACGATACGGTCAAGAACCCGGCGGGCCTGTTGGGCGTCCACCAGATCAAGATTGATATCTCCCCGGTTCATCAAAGCCTGTTCTATGGCACTCCGGGTGATTTCGTGGAAGGTCACCCGGAAAAAGGGAGCTTTTGTTTTTTTCTTGAGCACTTCATAAATATGCCAGGCGATCGCTTCTCCTTCGCGGTCAGGGTCAGGGGCAAGATAGATTTCATCCGCCTTGGAGGCACTGGACTGCAACTGTTTCACCACGCTGCGGCTGCGGGCATTATCAACATATTTCGGAGCAAAATTATTGTCAAGATCCACCCCCAATTCGTGTTCGGGCAAATCTCTTATATGCCCCATAGAAGCAATGATCATATAATCTTTACCGAGCATCCGTTCAATGGTCCGTGCCTTGGTCGGAGACTCAACTATAAGCAACTTCGTCATAATATCCTTTCTCCAAAACAAAAATCAATTTTGAAGTTTTATCCTTTTTAGTATATACCACAATCACGTATTGTCAAGTGTTCCTGTGAAAAAAAAGATGATTTTTCCGCATTCAATGACTTAATTTTAAAATTTCCGGCGGCCGCACAGTAAAATCACACTAATTCAACTCCCGTTTCCGGATCGACCAGTTTGAACTCCTCACAGTGCAGCAATGGATCTATTCTGAAACTCAATGCGTGCTTGTATTTTTTTTCCAGTTCATCAAGTATCTGAGAATCTTCATTACGCAGTCTTGCCAGTACTTCCGGGTGCATAAAAACCCTGATGGCAGCCAGATCTTTGTAACGGCGGTCACGCAATACAGAATTCAACCTCCGTTGGATCTCGGCACTCATTGTCAAAGCAGACTTGACAAGTCCGGTTCCGTTGCAGTAGGGACAGGGATTGAATACCTGATCCAATATACTTTCTCTTTCCCGCTGACGGGTCATTTCCATAAGCCCCAATTTACTGATAGGCAGCAGTTTCGTTTTAGCCCGGTCTTCTTTGACCAGTTTTTTCATCAATTTGTAAACTTCATCCCGGTCTTTCTGAGTACGCATATCAATAAAGTCAATAACAACAAGCCCGCCGATATCCCGGAGTATCAGCTGCCGTGCGATTTCTTCTGCAGCTTCCAAATTGGTTTTAAGGATGAAATCGGGTTGATCTGCTGCACTTTTACGTCCGTGCCCGGAGTTCACATCAATGGCGATCATCGCTTCTGTTTCGTCAATAACGATGGCTCCGCCGCCGGGCAGATGCAATTCCCGCTGAAACACCTCCCGGAGCTGATCGTTGATCTTGTAATACTCATAAACAGGGACCGCAGAGTTATAGAAATGAATCTTGCCGGTCATCTTTTTGCCCCCGATGCGCTTGAGTGAAGATATAATGGAACGGTAGGCATCTTTGTCATCCACCACCACTCCGGTAATATCTTCAGTCAGAAAGTCTCTGACAGACCTCTCAATAAGATTGGGTTCTGTAAAAAGCAGAGCAGGAGCTTTGATATTTTCCATATCTTCTTCGATCTTGTGCCAGTAATCCAGCAGGATACCCAAGTCATTTTTGAAAAAGTTTGCTTTTCTTCCTGCGCCCACTGTCCGGCATATCAGGCCCATTCCTTCAGGGAGCTCCAAATCGGCCAATATCTTACGGAGCCGTTCTCTTTCGCCTGCGCCCTCTATGCGGGTTGACAGCCCCAGATGCTCGCAGTAGGGCATCAGCACCAGAAACCTGCCGGGAATGGAAATATCTGTGGTCACCCGGGCACCTTTTGTGCTTATGGGAGCTTTGACGACCTGAACGAGGATTTCACTTCCCGGCTTAAAGATACAGGGAATATCTGCCGTGGAAATACGGCGGTTGCGCCGCTGGCTTTCGGCTTCGCTCCGGGCACTGCCGGCAGTGCGTTTGCGGCGTTTTACACTCAATGTTTCGCCTTTCCCCTGAGGTGTCTCACTTCCCCGTTCAGATTGGAACTGTTCAATAAGTTCACTGTTGCCCGGCAGCATATCGTGGTAGTGCAGGAAGGCATTTTTCTGGGCTCCGATATCCACAAAAGCCGCCTGAAGCATAGGATCAAGATTAACGATCCGGCCGAGATAGATATCCCCCACTTTGGGCATCTTGTCTTCTCTTTCGATCTCGTAAGCCTCGATCCGTCCATTGCGGAGCATAACGAAACGCCGTTCAAGTTTTCCGCAATTGAGGATTATCTCTTTGCTTTCTGTTGATTTCATTACATAATTCCGTTTTTAAAGGGTCGTATTATTCCGGAATAACTCCGGGTAAAATTTCGATATTTTCGCCTCTGACGCCATTGAGGAATGCGGAAACGGGCATACTTTTCTTTCCGGCAGGAGTCAGAGTCAGGATCTCAAGGGCATCTTTACCGCAGGCGATGACCATTTTTTTCCGGTTTCCCTGAGTCAGCAGCGTACCGGGAGCTGCGGCAGGAAAATCAGCAGCCACTCTGGCAGAGTTGACAGTCAGGAGCGTTTCATTTCCGTCAACGCAATATCTGAAATAAGCTCCCGGCCAATTTTCATAAGCGCGGCTCATTGCTTCGATTTTTTCAGCACTTTCCTGCCAGTTGATTCCGCCGTCTTCCCGGGTGATCTTGCGGCAAATGACAGCATCTTCGTGTTTCTGCGGCACAGGCTGCAAAGCACCGGAACTGATATCCAGAAGTGTTTTCACGCAGGTTTCAGCAGCCAGATTTCCCAAAAGCATTTCCAGTGCATCTGCCCCGCATCCCTCAGGAACATCCATCGCAAAAGTTTTGAAAACAGGGCCGGAATCCAAACCTCTTTCCATTTGCATATAACAGACACCTGTTTCTCTTTCAGAATTCAAAAGGACCTGCTGAATAGGTGAAGCTCCCCGCCACTTGGGCAGCAGGGAACCGTGAATGTTGATACATCCCAGGGGCGGAAGTTCAAGAACAGGTTGTTTGAGCAGCTGCCCGTATGAAAGAACAACTATCATCCGTGGCTCACACTTGCGGATTTCGTCAAGAGCTTCCGGAGCGTTGATATTGTCAAATTTGTGAAGCACGCCTCCCCAGAGAGCCGCAGCTGCCCCCAGGGGGGTGGGGGTCAAAACCTTCTTGCGTCCCACGGGACGATCCGGCTGAGTTCCCACGCCGACGACTTCGATTTCCTCTGCACGCAGCAAAGCTTCAAGTACCGGTACTGCGATACGCCCGGAACCGGCAAAATAAATTTTCAATTTATCGTTCATAACACTTCTTAACGTTTTTTCAATTCATAAACACACCGCCACAAAGAACGGTTAAAATGCAACAGCTCAAATTCCCAGCTATTCTCTGTTTTCCGCCTGCCGGTCAGTACAGCAGCCGCAGTAACAGCATATTTCACGCCGCAGATCTTCCCGGCTTCCCTCAGAGCCTCCCGGGCCATAGGGGCCGTTGCCTCATCTGCTTCAATCGTCACAGGAGCTCCTGCCAGCTCCTGCATAGAACTGGCAGCAATCCTGCCGCTCAGAGAAAGGAGAGCTTCTTCCCGGGTCATTTTTTCAGGGATGACATTATTCACGATATTGCCTTTGGGCGGCTCTCCTTCGGGCAGAAAATAATGGCAGCTGCAACAAAAAAGCAGCGGCAGAAAAAAAAGCAGAACTTTGATATTCATCGTTTTACTTTCCTCTCTTGACACAATAAGCATTGCAGCGGGGACAACGGCACAATGTCACAGCATCCTCAGGGATGAAAGACAAATGACACCGGTCACATTGAAAAAGATGCCGGCTGGTCAAATGCCAATCGTGTCTTTTTTTTCTGCTCTGCAGCCGGTAGGCAAGAAAAGCAAACCAGGCCGTAAACAAAAAAAGTACCAGAGAAAAAAAGTCAGCAGCACTTAAAGAAATCATTTTTTTATACCTCCTCCTCCGGACCATACGGCCAATATTCCTGAAAAACAGCTGCCGGAACGGATTTTCTGTTCCAGCGCAGCCGTTACACGGTCATCAAAACCTCCGTCTCCGGAACTTTCAACGACCTGAAATCTTATCCCCAGTCCTGATTTATCCGCTCTGATCAACAGGGGATTCGCCGTCCCGGAATTTTCCAATCCCGGCAAATGACAAAGGAGTTCTCCTTTTTCTGAAAAGACCCCGACTCCGGAAACAGCAAACCCCCGGGGATTTTTTTGCACATCAGCCTGCAAAAGAGTGTTGCCAGGGATACTCTTTTCCATTTTTACAGCAAGCACCTGGGGAGGCGGGACTTCCGGCAGAGGCAATTTCTGTTCGACAGTCCCCAAAGCTCTCACTTCCGGCAGAAAGGTTTTGCGTTTGAAATCGACAGCCCGGGTAAACAGACCTTTGGAATTATATCCGAATACATTGGAAGGTTTGTTCAATTCCGCCCACCGGTAAAACTCATCCGCTTCTGCGACATTCCGCGTCAGCAGCAATCGGACTCCGCCGCCGTAATCCTTATCTCCGCTCCGGCTTGGAGCTTCGTGACGCATAAACAGCAGCACAAATGCGGCGATCCCCGCCACCAGGCAAAAACTTTTCAGCAGCAAATTGCTTTCAGAATATTTCTGTCCGATAGTATTCACTTGTCAAATCCCACTTTGGTCCGTTCCTCAGCAGGCATCACCGGCAGAAAGCAGTTTATGCCCACATTGCCGACCATTGCCAACACCTGAGCCACGATTTCATAAGGGGCACGGCGATCAGCAAGCACCGCCACCATCGGCGCGGGACGCAACGGCAGCTTGGTCAACTCCTCCTGAAGCTGAGAAAGTTCAACCGGACGGTTGCGGAAATAAACTTTCCATTCTCCCCACTGGGAACTGCCGGGCATAATGGAAATAACGTACTGGTGAATATCTGCCACAGAGGGAGCCTTGGCCTTGGGAAGCTCGACCCGAATCCCGGAAAAACGGGTATAGGAACTGGATTGGGCAAAAAACCAGAGGAGCAAAAAGAAAATATCCATCAGGGCGATCATTGCCGGCCACCCGGAATACATCTTCAATTTACTTGTGTACCTTCTGGCACCAAGGGGTTTTCCATCCTGAAAAATCATTTTTTACGCTCCGCGGCATTGCGCTGCTGTTCGCAGAAAGAGGTGATTTCCATAGCAGCCTTTTCCATATCAAGCAGGATCACATTGAGCCGTGCCACCAGATAATTATGTCCGAGATAGCAGATAACAGCCCCGGTCAGGCCGGCCGCAGTGGTCATCAAAGCTCCTCCCATAGCATCTGCCAGTTCCGGGATCATACCGGAAGAAATCCGGGTTGCTTCAAAAACTTCAGTCATACCGACCACTGTTCCCAGAAAACCCAGAAGCGGCAGCACAAAACCGACAGTCCCTATAAAGTGGATATGCCGCTCAAGTTTTGGGATTTCCACAATGGCGACCTCATCCATTGCCGTACGCAAATCGTCACTGTTCTGAAAAGCCAATATGGCAGCCCCCAGCAGTTTGGCAATAGGACCGGGGGTATTGTCACAAAGGCTGAGAGCTTCTACAAAGGCTTTTCTCTGCAAGGTATTACGCAAGCCCCGCAACAATTCAGGAGTATTGATTTCATCCCGGTGAAACTGCATAACTTTTTCCAGAAAGAACACCATTGCCAGCAAAAAGGCGGCAATAATCACCCACATCACGGGGCCGGCTTTATAAATCATTTCAAGATAAGTCATTGTAAAATCTCCATAAAATATTTTCAGTCAAGCAAATTATAGTGGGTTCTGATTTCTTCCAGATAACTGCGTAATTCGGCGGCACTGCCGGGAAGTTCCAACAGAGAATAAAGCCGGTAGATCCGTTGTGCCCTTTGTGACCCGTCGGGCAAATGAGGTGTTCCCAATATGATCCTCAACGCACTGCGTGCACTCAATGCACACCAGGACGCAACACCGGAACTGCGCCTCATTTTCTCTGAACCGGCAGCCAGAAAAAGCAGTTCTTCATAAGCACGGAGGGCCTCTGAATTTCTGTTAGCCTGTTCCAATGCGGAACCGAGTTTATAAAAAGCCTGAGCCTGAAGGGCAGGAAATTCTGAATTTTCAGTTATTGAACGATAAATCCTGATTGCTTCCCTGATATGCTCAGGACTTCTGAGCTGCAGATGACAGTCTGCCGCTTCTCCGGCAGCAACCTGGGCAATCACGCCTCTGCCGCCCAATTCTCTGGCTCTTTCATAATATGCAAGAGCCTTTTTGTAGTTTCCGCTTTGAAAACTGCTGCTTCCCCCCAGCATAGCCGCATCGACTGCCAGAGGAGAATTTGGGTATTTATCAAGGATACGATCAACGTATTCCACTGCTTTGCTGTGATTACTGATACGTTCAAACACATTTGCCGACAGCAGCAGAGCCTCGGAGACACAGTCCGAAACTGCACGTTCTTTCAAAAATTCATCCAGAAGTTTAAGAGCGCGAGTATAGTTATTTTCTTTAATATAACTGCGGCTGAGCACAATAACAGCCTGATCATATTCCGCTGTTGCGGCGAACTCTTTTTTCATACGGTCAAAGAGAGCTTCAATCTTTGCTCTGTCTGCGGCAGCAAACTGCAACTGGGCATAAAGTGCGCCCAACAAGGCCTTACGTCCGGAATTGTGTTTGGGGAAAAGCTCAAGAAACTTTTGCAGTTCCCTGCTTGCGGCATCAAACTTTCTCTGCTGCAAAGCAAAATCAGCAGCCGCAAGCATCGCATCCGGCACGCGGGATTCGTTGGGAAATTTCTCAATAAAACGCAAGTAGAGCTGCCGTGCCTGAAGGAAATTTTCCTGTAATTCTGCAAGCTGAGCAAGCTGCCAAGTTCCTTCTGCTGAATGTCGGGGCTCGGAAGACAATGAAAGACTCATTGCAATTTCAGCTGCTTCTGCGTAACGCTTCAACTCTCTGAGAGCTTTAAGACGGAGCAAATGAAGTTTATCAGCTTCCACTTCGGCAGAACCGGCAAGTTCCTCACCCAGTACAGCGGCAGATGAAAATTCCTTTGTCCGGACCAGAAACTCCAACAGCTGCATCTTGATTTGAGCTGCAAATTCCGGCTGATGTCCAAAACGGCGTATGGCAGAGTTATAAAGTTCCCGTGCCATACTGATATCGCCCATTTTTTCACAGGCAAAAGCAGCATAAAGAGCCGCTTTGACACGTTCAGGAGTCTTATAATTCGGGTTATTCAGCACCTCCCGGAATATCTTGAGAGCTCCGGAAAAATCTTTTTTTCTGTTGATGATCATTCCTTTACGCAGCGTGATCATACCTGCATCATCAGCTTTCGGGAAAAAATACAGATATTTTTCAATGCTGCGCAAAGCCCGGTCTGCATTCAGTTTTTCCTGAATGGGGATCAACTTTCTGAAACAATTGCGCCGGAAAACATCATCAACCGAAAAATCAAAAGCTGCAGCATAAAATTTTTCAGCAAGAGCAAGCTTTTCTTCCGCCTCCGCAGCAATTCCTGCAGCGGTAAAGGCATTATAAAGCATTTCATCGGGTTCAGGCGGGAACTCCTTTTTCCAAAGGGTCCAAACCTTTTCCAATTCATCGGTGTTACCGCTTTCTCCGGCTGATACGATAAACAATTTCCGCCAGAGGAGCTGCTGTTCCGGAAATTCTCTGCGGCCGCTTTCCAACAAACTTTCAGCTTCAGAAAAAGCTTTGCTTTTAATCAAAGCCTGTATGGCCCCTGCCCTGCTCTGCAACCGGATTTCCGGAGAAGCTCCGGTTTTATCTGCTGCGGTAAACCAGTTGTAAGCAGCAAACCAACTCTGTTTGTAAAACTCCAGGAATCCCAGGAGAAGCCGGCTTTTGAAACAATCGGGATTTTTTTCATTTGCAGCAACAGCAAGCAAGATGACTTCAGCCCCAGCCCGGTCTCCGTTGCGGAGCTTCAAAAACGCCGACTGAAGCGTCTCATCTTGAAGAACAACTTTTTTGGGGGCTGCCAAAGCATCGTTTTTCTGCAGCTGCAATCCGCCCTTTTCGAGCAAAGCAAAGCCGTCTCCGGAAAAAATCCCCCTGAGGGGATCAACCGGAAACAGCTTGAACTCAAACGCAGCGGCATTGGCAGTCAGCGCAGCCACGCAAAGCAGAAGTGTTTGTCTTGGCGCGCAATTCACAAGAGTCTTGCTCCACTTATTCGGCGGCGTCTACCTTGGCACCTGCGCCGGGATTGACCTTGATGGTTTCCATAATCCTGTCGTAAAGTTTCTGGCACAGTTCAGGATTGGAAGCCAAAAGGGCTTTAGTCTGATCCCTGCCCTGCCCCAGCTGCTCACCTTCAAAGCTGAACCAGGAACCGCGTTTTTCAAGGAATCCCAAATCGGTTGCCACATCAAGAATAGAACCGATCTTGGAAATACCTTCGTTGTACATAATATCAAATTCAGCGACCCGGAAAGGGGGAGCCATCTTGTTTTTGACGATTTTGACTTTAGCACGGTTGCCCAACACAGAATCGCCCATCTTGATCTGCTGAGTCTTGCGGATATCCATACGGATGGAAGCGTAAAACTTAAGAGCATTGCCTCCGGGAGTCGTTTCAGGATTGCCGTACATAACACCGATTTTTTCACGGATCTGATTGGTAAAGATCACGCAGGTATGGCCTTTGCTGGCGGCTCCGGTCAATTTACGCAAAGCCTGAGACATAAGGCGTGCCTGCAATCCCACGTGAGAATCCCCCATCTGACCTTCAATTTCAGCCCGGGGCACCAGGGCGGCCACGGAGTCAACGACCAGCACATCAATGGTATTGCTGCGAACCAGCATATCCACGATATTGAGAGCATCTTCGCCGCAGTCGGGCTGAGAAATCAGCAGATTGTCGATATCCACACCGATTTTTTTGGCGTATGAAGGATCGATAGCGTGTTCCGCATCAATAATAGCACAACGTCCGCCTTTTGCCTGAGCATTGGCGATCACGTGGAGACACAGGGTTGTTTTACCGCTGGATTCGGGTCCATATATTTCAACGATTCTTCCGGCGGGCAGACCGCCGATACCGAGAGCCAGGTCAAGAGAGAGGGAACCGGTACTGAAAACCGGCACATCTGCCACGGCAGCCTCAGCTCCGAGACGCATAATGGAGCCTTTTCCGAACTCCTTTTCAATCTGACTGATAGCAATTTGCAGTGCTTTGTCTTTGTCAATCGCCGGGATCGCCGGCATCTCCTTTTCGGCCATAATAAATTCCTTTCCTTTGCGTTAAATGTCGAGGTCTTTGACATTCGCGGCGTGCTTTTCAATATATTCACGCCGGGGTTCAACGACATCACCCATAAGCAGATTGAAGATCCTGTCGGCTTCAATCGCATCTTCCATAGTAACCTTTATCATAGTTCTGCGTTCGGGATCCATAGTTGTTTCCCAAAGCTGATTTGAGTTCATTTCACCGAGACCTTTGTACCGCTGGATCCTCAAGCCGCCGCTGGCCTGTCCGTTGCGGCGGACAGCGGTAAAGAACGCAGCCAGAGAGTGAGCGGGCTCACCGCCGGCATAAAAGAGGACTTCATCACTGTCGCCGTAGAGGTTTTCGGGTTTGATATTGAACTGAGCAAGCTCCTTGACGAACAAGGTACATTCAGGAGCTTCAAAAATGTGAGCCACATCAATACGGCGTTTGATTTCCAGACGGCGCATTTCGGCGTCGGCATCTGAAGCGTTTTCAGGCAGCGGAGGCAAAGCCGCATCCAGCTCAGCTTCAGCAGCGGCAGTCAGGGAAGCAAGCTCCTCATCGCTGTACACAAAGCAGCTGCGGTAGATACCGTCTGCCTGACGGACAGTCAAATGAGCAGGAGGACAAACGCCTTCGGGAGAAATGGCTTTGAAATATTCTTCAGGTTCAAAACCGCCTCCCCGGCGCAAACCGGTGGTGATATGTGCGCCCCGGTTGAAAAGTTCAATCAATTTTCCTGCAGTATCTTTATCCATTTCGGAACCGTCTGCATTGGTAAAACTCATATCATCAAGTCCCAGCTGAGTCAAATAGCGGTTCAGCTGATCTTCGGTGTCGATATAGCGTTCCTTTTTGCCGCGGGAAACTTTGAAAAGCGGGGGTTTGGCAATGTAGACATATCCGGCTTCAATGAGCGGCTTCATATAGCGGAAGAAGAATGTCAGCAGCAATGTACGGATGTGCGAACCGTCCACATCAGCATCGGTCATAATAACAACACGATGGTAACGGGCCTTTGCCACATCAAAGTTCTCACCGATGCCGCAACCGATGGCATAGATCAGAGACTGAACTTCTTTATTGTCCAGGATACGGTCGAGACGGACCTTTTCAACGTTGATGATCTTACCGCGGATGGGCAGAATCGCCTGATATTTGCTGTCCCGCCCCTTCTTGGCGGAACCGCCTGCGGAGTCACCCTCAACGATGTAAAGTTCGCAGAGTTCAGGGTCGCGGCTGTTGCAGTCTGAAAGTTTACCGGGAAGTCCCACATTTTCGAGGGGGCTTTTCCGGACAGTTTCACGGGCCTTGCGGGCGGCTTCACGGGCACGGGCGGCAAGGATCACGTTGCTGCCGATTTCCTTGGCGATATTGGGGTTCTGCTCAAGAAAGAGACCAAATTCATCGTTCATCACAGATTCAACGATACCCCGGACTTCGGAGTTGCCCAGTTTGGTTTTGGTCTGACCTTCGAACTGGGGATCAGGAACCTTGACGCTGACAACAGCAGAAAGACCTTCACGGACGTCGGAGCCGTTCAAAGAGAGGTCGTTTTTCAGCTCGGCTTTGGCATATTTGCCGATGGTATGAGTCAGAGAAGCCTGAAAACCGGTCAGATGCATACCGCCTTCAACGGTGTTAATGTTGTTGGCGTAAGTGTAAATTTTTTCACTGGTATCATTGGTGTACTGAAAGGCGACTTCAACGTCGATACCGTTGCGTTCCCGGTGAAAATAGATCACTTCAGGAGTTACCAGAGTACGATTGGTGGTCAGGCTCTTGACAAACTCCCGGATACCGCCCTCAAAGTGGAACACATCACTGCGGGGAGTTCCGCCCTGTTCTTCGTTACGTTCATCGGTCAGGGTGATCTTGACACCGGAATTGAGGTAAGCAAGTTCCCGCAGACGGTTCATCAAAGTTGCGTGGGTATAAATCGTGGTGGAAAAAATAGTCCCGTCGGGCTTGAAAGTGACCCGGGTACCCCGTTTGGAAGTTTCCCCCGTCACCACCAGCTGTTTACGGGTAACACCTCTGGCAAATTCGATTTCGTGGACTTTGCCGTCGCGGAAAACTTCAACTTTCATCCAGTCGGAAAGAGCGTTCACACAGGAAACACCCACACCGTGCAGACCGCCGGAAACTTTATAGGAGTTATGGTCGAACTTACCGCCTGCGTGAAGAACGGTCAACACCACTTCCACAGCGGGTTTTTTCTCAGTTTCGTGCATATCGACAGGAATACCGCGGCCATCATCTTCAACAGAAATGGAGTTATCGGGATGGATGATCACCTGCACATTGCTGGCGAATCCTGCCAATGCTTCGTCAATGGAGTTGTCCACCACTTCGTAGACCAGATGATGAAGACCTCTTTCACCGGTATCACCGATGTACATAGCGGGACGGACGCGGACTGCCTCAAGACCTTCAAGAACAGTAATCTTGCTTGCACTATATTCAGCAGCATCATTCTTCTGCAAATCAACAACTTCGTCGCTCATAACAAACTCTTTCGATTAACAATGGTACAATTTTTAATAATATAGCACATTTTGCCAATAAATTCAAGTTTTCACAAAGAAAAAAAGAGAACAAAGCACTCTCTTTTTTTCAAAGTTTTTTCCATATCGTTCCAGAGTGTTCTATCATCATCTTCAAAGGTGTTTTCAAGAGTTCAAAAAAGCTGCTGCAACAGGATTTTCGTTCTTCCCGGCACGGATTTCCGGAACAACAAAAAAGCCCACCTTTCCAGGCGGGCTTTTTGAATCCAGATTCTGAAAACGCTCAGCGTTTGGAGAACTGGAACCGGCGACGTGCACCGGGCTGACCGGACTTCTTACGTTCCTTGACGCGGGCATCACGAGTCATCATACCGGCAGCTTTGAGAGCCGGACGGAGAGCCTCATCATAGGTAACAAGAGCACGGGCGATACCGTGGCGCAGAGCACCGGCCTGACCGGCGATACCGCCGCCGTCAAGACGGGCGACGACATCGAACTTGTCGGTGGTTTCGCTGACACTGAAGACCTGTTTGACATATCCCTGGAGAGATTCAGAGGGGAAATACTCTGTCATCTCTTTACCATTGACAGTAATCTTGCCGCTTCCGGCAACGAGCCGGACACGGGCCACAGCACATTTACGACGGCCGGTGGCGATAATTTCATTGGTATTGATAGCCATAATGGTTTACTCCACGGTAACTTTTTTAGGATTCTGCGCAGCGTGAGGATGCTCAGCACCGGCATAGACTTTGAGTTTGCTGAACTGAGCCCGGCCCAAACGGCCATGAGGCATCATTCCCCAGACAGCATCACGAATGATGCGGGTGGGATCCTTCTCGAACAGTTCCTTGGCAGTGGTCTCTTTGAGACCGCTGTAGTAACCGCTGTAATCCACGTAAACCTTCTCAGTAGCTTTGCGTCCGGTGAACACTGCTTTGGAAGCGTTGATCACGATGACGCAGGCGCCAGTATCAATGTGAGGGGTATAGGTGGGTTTGTCTTTGCCGCGCAGAGCGTTGGCGATAGCCACCGCGAGACGGCCGACCGGAGCTTCGGAGGCGTCGAACAGGATATGTTCGGGCTGGATTTCTCCGACTTTAGCCAGATAAGTTTTCATTGTTTCTTAACCTGTCAAAAATTTTTCACCGCACATTCCGCAAGTGAAACCCCTGTTCTGAACATCCCTTGACTCTCGCACTGAATCAAAGTTGAACAGGCACTGCGGCACATCAACTGCAACTGTCCAAATTCTCCTTTATACGGATCTGTTTCTGCCTGATGATCGGGATGACAGCACAGTCCGGCACAAAGAAAAATCTTCCAAGTCACAATCAATTCATATAATATACTTCTTCTTTTGTTATTTTGCAAGTGTTTTTTCTTCTGTTTTTTCTTTTTTTCCTGCCATCTTGCCAGCCAGAGCTGAATCAATCACCATTTGCAGGAAATAAAATACCATACAGGGAATTACAGCATTTCCGGAAGCCCCCAGAATGGACAAAGTCGCAAGAGCAATGGTCAATGTTTTGGAAGCTCCTGTAAAAAGCATAGCTTTCCGCTCAGGCACTCCTGTTTTGAAAAGGACTCCGCTGTACCACATAGCTCCCATCAGCACCAGATGCAGCACCAGACTTCCCAGTGCCGCCGCCAGAAGCGTCGCCGCAGGAAATTTCAGCATATCGGCACTTGCTGCGGAAAAAAATCCCCACACCAGCAATATCACGCACAAACTGGGGATATGTCCGCCCCAGGCAGGAAGTTTCTTTTTGGTCACAAGACGCAGCACCACACCTGCCACAGCAGGCAGAATCACAAGCAGGGCCAGATCTGTGAGCATTTTCAGAGGCTTGACGACGATTTCCGTCCCCTCCGGCATCAGCAAAGGCAGAATAAGGGGCAGAATAAAAACCCCGATAAAACTGTAAGCGATCGTCACCGTCATCGCAAGAAGCGTATTTCCTCCGGCAGTTCCCGTCATCACCACGCCGCTTGAAAGAGTGGGCGGCATAGCTGCGATCACCATCAATCCGGCTGCACTGAGAGGATCAAGTCCCAAACCTTTCCCAATCCCCCACCCCATAAAGGGAGCGGCCACAAGCGTGATCAAAGCTCCTGCTATAAAGAGCATCAAAAAGTTCCGGTCGAACTTCAGCTCAGCAGTTGTCTGCCATCCGCAGACCAGAAAAATGGCGATGATAAGATAATTATTCAACTTGAGATTCTTGAAAAATATCCCCGGCTCAGGCAGCAGAAAAGCCAAAGCCACAGCCACAAGGATTCCAACGGGAAGAAATAATTTTTTGAACATAATTTAAGGTTACTCCTCTGTTAAAAGCGAGCGTAATTCCGCCGCCGTAAGTTTATCAGGCACACTGTCTGTGATTAAGGCTTCAAAGACAGCTTTTTTGCGCTCCTGAAGTGCGATGATCTTTTCTTCTATGGAATTCCGCACCACAAGTTTGCACACGTTTACAGCCCGTGTCTGTCCGATACGGTGCGTCCGGTCAGCAGCCTGAAGTTCGGCTGCCGGGTTCCACCAGGGGTCATAAATGATGACTGTATCGGCAGAGACCAAATTGAGTCCGGTACCGCCTGCTTTCAAACTCAGCAGAAAGAGGGGAATTTCCGGAGAATTGTTAAAGTTGTCAACGTGGAGCTGCCGGTCGGTTGTACTTCCGTCCAGATATTCAAAAGGGATACCGTTTTCGGCCAGATTCTTTTTCAGTATGGCAAGCAAAGATGTAAACTGACTGAATCCCAGCAGCTTGTGTCCGCTGTCAACATTCTGCTGCACAAGTTCCATAAAAAGGTCGCTTTTGACCGACGGCACCCCTGCTCCCCGGTTGTCGGGCAGCAGTTCAGGGTGGCAGCACACCTGCCGCAGCCGCAGAAGGATACTGAAAACAGCGGCACTGCCTCCGGCATCTGTATCTTTGATTTTTGCCAATTCTTTGCGGCCTTCGGCCAGGATTTCGTCGTAAAGTTTTCTTTGTGCAGGTGAAAAATCACAGAAAATAAGATGTTCCGAACGTTCAGGCAGATCTTTTGCCACATCGCTTTTGGTTCGCCGCAGAATAAAAGGATCTATCCGCATACGCAAATCCTGCTGCAGTTCTTCGCTGAACGCAATATCGGCATAACGGCGTTTGAAATCAGGCAGCCGCCCAAGCATTCCAGGCTGCAGAAAATCAAAGAGACTCCACAAATCAGCAGAACAGTTTTCAAGCGGCGTACCGGACAAAACGATCCGGCTGTCCGCACGCAGAAGTTTACAGCTTTTGGCATTGGAGGAACCGGGATTTTTGATATGCTGAGCTTCATCAAGGATCAAAAACGAAAATTTACACCGTTTAATAAGTTCAACATCAAGTCTGGCAATGGCGTAAGAAACGATGATCACATTGTAATCCCGGTAATTTTCCCAGAAAGCACGATTCTTGGAAACACCGGGTGTTCCCACCTTGAACCCGGGAACAAAACGGGCACTTTCCCGTTCCCAGTTGGTAACAAGAGAAGCGGGACATACGATCAGTGAGGGCTGAGAATTTTTATCCATCCGCGAGGAAAGAAGTGCCAGAAGCTGAACTGTTTTTCCCAGCCCCATTTCATCTGCCAGCAGACAGTTGAAGCCGCGATCAGTCAGGTAACGCATAAACTCCACCCCCTGCTCCTGATAGGGACGCAGCGTCCCTGAAAATTCAAATCCGGGCCCGGTGAGAGGAGATTTGCAGCAGAGAGGTCCTGCTGCAATTTCAGAAGGCACGCACTCCGGCAGCTCGCGGCAAAGTTCCCGGTAATACGCAGCATTGACAAAGGGCAGTTCAAAACTCATACTTTCCCCGTCCATACTGCTGAAAAGCACATCAGCAGCACGCAGAAGAACAGAAATTTTTTCACTCAGTTCAATTATTCTGCCGTCGGCCATCTGCAAAAAACGCTGATGCTTCAGGGCAGCTTCCCGACATTCATCCCATTCAAGGACGTCCCCTTGAGCACTCACTTTCAGCTGAAGCAGAAAGGAATTTTCCCGTTTTTCCAGAAGCCGGCCTTCCGCAGCAGCCGGCACAACAAAGTTGCCGTTGACTCCCTGAAGCAGCCCGGGACCGAGGACGGGAGCATCTTTTTCAGAAAGCAGCTGGGGTAAGAAGGAGGTAAAAAAAGTACCGATATGTTCCAATGAACTTAACTGCCAAGCCCCTGCCCTGCCGGAAAATCCGAACATCGCAAAGCGGTCAAGAATAGCAAGTTCCCTTTCCCTGTTCCTGCGGAAACTCCCGTGCACGACTTCCGTTTCAGGGACGCAGAGTACCCCTTTTCCTGATTCAGAACGATACAAAAATCCCAGATCAAGCAGCAATCCCTTTTCCGGATCAAGGACTCCGTCAATAAACAATCCGGGTGTCAGTACCGGCAGTTCCGATGCTTTGACTTTCAGCACGGGAAATGGAAATTCATTCTTGTACTTCTCAATATTTTCAGTTGTTTCCTCTCTTGCCGGAGATGCGAAAAAGCTCCTGAGCGGTCCGATTTCACATTTGGCAGGCACAAAGAAATACTCTCCTTCCACGCCGACCCAGCACCCGGTACGGCCGGCAATGATCTTGGCGTTGCGTACCGGAACAACAGCTCCGGGCAAACGGATCCCGGGGAAACATTTATTTCCGTTTACAAGCAAAACAGGTTCTCCCGTTTCGCGGCGGACGATCACCGGGCGGTTATCCCGCACAAAGCGGTCAAATCCCACCAGACTGTGCAGCAGTTCGGCAGCCATTTCAGCAGGCAGCAGCACATTGGAGTTTTCCGCTTCGCCATTCAGAGCAAGAAAATGGATCAGCTGTTTATCCTGAGGAGAAAAGTTTTCCCAACGGACAGTGGCAGAAAGGAATTTTTCAAAATACAGCTGCCGCAAATTGGTCAAATTCCCCAGATACTCCCTGCCGTTGCAGCGAATCTTGCATTTGAACACAGTATTTTCCCATTTGGTGGGAACGTGGGGCGGCAGATGCAGACAGTCGATAAAGAGTTCGGCAGAGTTTCCCCTGCCTGCGATATTAATCAAAGAGGGCAAGGGAGCACGCCTGAGTCCGCTGTGATATTGGGTTTCAGGGTCAGAAATTTCGGGACGGTGAAAGCGGCCTGAATACATCATCAGAGCAACGCCGTGAGAACAGCAGTTGAAATTCTGTAAATCCCGGCACTTGGAACATTCAGAAACAGCCTTTTCCCCCGGTTCCACCCGGCAGTGGACCCGTCCGGAATCTTCTTTGAAGACACCGTGGATATGCCCGGCCTCATCGTGCCAGGCTCCGCAGAGCAAATTCTGCTTGAGCAGCTGCTTGGCACCTTTCAATCCATCTGCGCCGCACAATGCTTCCAAACGCTCTTCAAAGTTGCTTTTCATTAATGTTCCTCCGTGTGTAATTTATTAATATAGCACATTCTCTGAGTTTTTTCACCCCCGTAACAGGAAATAAAATGGATTTTTTATGCAAAAAACTTGACAAATGACTTTTTTTGAAGTAAATTATCTCCGACAGAAAGGTTTTTATATGCAAGATATTCCCGTATTAATCATCGTTTTCAACCGTGCCTGGAACGCTGTTAAAGTTGCCGAATCCCTGCAAAAGATTCGCCCTAAACAGCTTTTTCTTGCGGCAGACGGTCCCCGCCCGGAACGTCCGGGTGAAGAAAAGCTGTGCAAGGAAGCAAGAGAAGCCGTCCTTAACGCTGTCACCTGGAAATGTGACGTAAAGGTGCGTTTTCAGGAAAAAAATCTGGGCTGCGGCAAGCATATGACTGCCGCTATTGACTGGTTCTTTGAAAATGTGGAATCGGGAATGATCCTTGAAGATGACTGTGTCCCGTCAGAAGATTTTTTTCACTTTACGGGCGAACTTCTGGAACGGTACCGGAATTGTCCTGAAGTCCTTATGCTTTCCGGAACGGCTCTGGTCACTCCCCCTGCCCCCTCCGGGAATGCCTATGAATTTCTCTCTTTCCCCTGCTGCTGGGGATGGGCTACCTGGCGTCGGGCGTGGCAGCTGATGAGTTATGATATGCCGGATTTCCCCGCTTACCGGCGTTCCGGAGCGATTGGAGAGCTTTTCCCTGCCAGGCGTCATCAGAAACGGCTGCTGGAACTGTTTGAAAAGGTTTACACCCACGCTCCGGGGTTCGACACTTGGGATTTCCAATGGCTTTACGCCTGTGTCAAAAATAAGGGGCTGTGTATTCTGCCTGCCAAAAATCTGGTCACTAATGTGGGGTGGGATGCGTCACACACACGCATTGACGATGTGATGGAAATGCCTTTTGAAAAACTGGAGTTCCCGCTGGAACATCCACCTGCAATCGAACGCAATATTGAACTTGAAAATATTTTCTTTGACCGCATTTACGCAAAGAAGCCCTTTTTATTCCGGGCATTGAACAAGCTCAAGAGAATTCTGTTCCCGGAAAAACACTGATGACAGTCGTGTTATCCCTGGCACCGTTGATGAGCACGGAACGCATAATCCGGTTCACACTCTGCCGGGGTGAAGTTGAAGCTGCAAGAAGCCTTCTGATCGTTTCATTGTCCAAATCCCTGTAAACGCCGTCTGAACAGAGAAAGAACCGTTCTCCTCCCTTAAGAGGAATACGTTTGATCTCAATTTTCAAGTTGTATCTGGCCCCGATGGAACGGGAAATGGTATTATGGGCATAATGGGGGAATTTTTCCTGCAGATCGCTGAATTCGTCTTCATTGGACAAGATATGATCGGTCGATACTTGTTCAAGATTCCCGTCAGGAGTCACAACGTAGAAACGGCTGTCCCCCACATTGGCCATAACAGCATATCCCGGCATAAAGAGCACAGCCACCAGAGTACTGCTCATAGGGTGCAAAGTAAATTCTTCGTAGTTGATTGCAAACACTCTTTTGTTGATCGCTGCAATATTTTCCGACAAAAACGTTTCCGCCCCCTCTTTTTCAAGAAGTTTCTCATCTTTCAGTGCGTTGAAGGCATTTCCCAGATCCCGGCAGCTGATATAACTGACGATTTCTCCGTGCCGGTGTCCGCCGACGCCATCTGCGATGACTGCCAGGGCGGTGCGGCGACCTTCCGGAGCGGATATCAAAAAATTGTCCTCATTGTGCTCTCGCACCAACCCGGTGATCGTTTCCCCGACAAAGGTAAATCCTGATTTATTGAACATAAAAATGCGACCTCAACTGTGTTCTGTCACCTATTATAACTCCTCTGAAGCAAAAAGTCAAACTGTCTGCTTGATTTTTTCAGGATTTATGGTAGATTATAGAAAAAACAAGGGAGTTCTTAAATGAAAAGTTTGCATTTCGTCGGAATCGGCGGCATAGGGATGTCCGGACTGGCCTCCTGGTGCCGGGCATTGGGATATAAAGTCACCGGCAGCGACCGGGATGCGGGGAAAAGTGAAAATGCCCACATTCTTTCACCTTTGCGGAACTCCGGAGTTACGATTTTCCCCCAGGACGGCTCTTTTATGCATCAGGGAGCTCCTGAAGCTCTGGTTTTTTCAAGTGCCATTGAACCGGATAATCCTGATTTTACCGCTGGGGGCGACATTCCGCACCTTCACCGCTCACAGCTTCTGGATCTGCTGCTGAAAGAATTTGATTCCCGTTGCACCATTGCAGTTGCAGGCAGCTGCGGCAAGAGCACAGTTACAGCTTTTTTAAGTGAAGCTATTGCCAATTGCGGCAGTGATGCGGGATTTCTCAACGGAGCTATTTCCAAACGCTATGTCAGCGGCAGTTCCATCGGCAATTTTCACGCCGGAACAGGCAAACACTTTGTCTTTGAAGCTGATGAAAGCGATAAAAGCCTTTTGAACTACACCCCTGATTATGCCATTATTCTGAATATGGGAACTGACCATTACAGTAAAGAAGAACTTGCCGAAGTTTTCGGAAAATTCCTCAACCGGGTCAAAAAAGGTGCCGTTGTCGAAAAAGAGGTCTACGCAGCCGTCAAACCTTACCTGAACAATCCGGATCTGCAGTTGGAAGTTTTCGGGAACGCCCCCGCAAATGAATGCAGTTATCAGCTTGAAAATTACACGATTTCCCGTCAGAATTCTGCACTGCTCCCTGTTGCAGAATTCAAAGGCTGCCGCAAAGTCACACTTCCGGCACCGGGAATCCACACGGCAGCCAATGCGCTGGCTGTTTTTGCGATGCTTCAGATGCTGGGATTTTCTCAGGAAACAGCCTTAAAAGCAATTGAACGTTTTGACGGTATAAGGAGACGTAACGACTGCGTGGGGGTCACTGAAAAGGAAATACCGGTCTACGACGATTATGCTCACAATCCGGAAAAGATTGCTTCCTGTATCAGAATGCTTGCAGAGATCACCCCCGGCAGGATCTTTACACTCTTTCAGCCTCACGGATTCGGACCTTTGGGATTTTTCCGTGATGAACTTCTGGAAACTCTTGAAAAAACATTGCGTCCGGGAGACGAATTTTTTATGCTCCCCCCCTTTTATGCCGGAGGAACTTCAAGTTTCAAACCAACTTCAGAAGAAGTGATCTCTCAGTGGAAAACCTCTGCCTCCGCTCCGGAACGCTATCACTTTGCAGCTGAACGGGATACCTTGAGATCCCAGCTTCTCTCTCAGGCACAACAGGGTGATTTGATCGTCATTATGGGAGCCCGCGACAACAGCCTTTCCCTTTACGCAAGATCTTTCTGCAAAGCCTCCCAGGCCTGAGCCGCAGTCACGCCGTCGGGGAATTTCATTTCAGGGGCGATTTCGGCCAGAGGTTCAAGAACAAACTGCCGTATACGGGCACGGGGGTGAGGAACAGTAAGCATATCTGTATTGATACACTCCTCTCCCCACAAGATCAAATCGCAGTCAAGAGGACGGGACTCCTGACTTGAATGGCACGCAGGACGGCCGGATCGGCGTTCAAGCTGCTGGAGCAAAGCAAAAAGCTCTTCCGGAGAAGATGTACACTCTCCGGTAAGAGCCTGATTCATAAAGTCCGGAGTTCCCGGCACACATCCCACAGGGGCCGTCACATAAATACGGCTCCTGCGGATCGCAGTCACTCCAAAGGCGGCAAGAGCATTTTCCACGCTGTCAAAGGAAGATTTCACATCCCCCATATTACCGCCGAGACAAAGGGCAAATTTCATTTTTTCATTTCCAATGCCAGCCGGACAGTGCCCATAGCATCGGGTGAATAGTAAGCTCCGATGGAACGGGCAAATTCCTCATCCACCGCAGCACCGCCTACAAAAAGCGGGATCTGGATCTGTTCTTTTTTCAACAGTTCCGCCATTTCCCGCATCCGGGGCATTGTCGTAGTCATAAGGGCAGACAGTCCGATAAAGGAAGCCTTGTTTGCCAAAGCACATTCAAGAACTTTGCTGCAAGGCACATCCTTGCCGAGGTCGATTACGGTGAAACCGTAATTTTCCAGAAGCAGAGTCAGAATGTTTTTTCCGATATCGTGAATATCCCCTTCCACCGTCGCCATTACAAAGACCGGACCGGCGGGGCGGCCGCTCTGAGCTTTGAGCAAAAGCGGTTTCAAATGATCCATAGCCTTACGCATAGCGGCGGCTCCGAACATCAGCTGAGGCAGGAAATACTCTTTTTTCTCAAACTTTTCCCCCACCGCATTGACGGCCGGGATCAGAATATCATCCACGATTTTCAAAGGCTCCATACCGCTTTCAAGAAGTTTTTTCAAAGCAGCAAGAGCCAAATCTTCCTCGCCGGCAAGGACCGCTTCAAAAAGAGAAAGCTCCTTTTTTATTCCCGCAGCGGGGAGGAGAGCACTTCCGGCGGCGGCAGCGGAAGCAGTCAGTCTGGTGAACTTGGGATCGTGTCCCAAAAGAGCATCAGCTGCCGCAACCGTTGACATAATCCCTGCGGCACAGGGATTGGCGATGGCGGAAGAAAGTCCTTTTCCCGCAGCTAAAGTAAGAAATGCGGCGTTGACAGCAGCTCTGCCGGGCAGACCGAAACTCACATTGGAAAGACCGCAGGTCGTTCCTTTTTCAAGGACGCCACTGGCATATTCGATCACCTCTAAAGCGGCCCGGGGGGCATTGAGGTCAGCCCCGACAGTCATCACAAGAGCATCCACAAGATAATCTTTGACGCCGCAATCACAAATCAGTTTATCCAGCACTGCGATGCGTTCTTTTCCTGTGACAGGGATTCCCTCATCGGTCAGGGGCAATAATATGGGCAGAGCACCGTAACGCTTGACAATAGGCAGGATTTCTTCCAATTTTTTCTTTTCGCCGCTGATGGAGTTAAAGAGGGCCCGTCCGGGATAGATCCGCAAGGCGGCTTCTGCCGCTTCGGGAGAAGTCGTATCAATGGAAAGGGGCATATTGGGTGCCAATACAGCCAATTCACAGACTGTCTGGCGCATCAAAGCTGTTTCATCAATGCCCGAAAGCCCCAGATTCACATCGAGGAGCGAGGAGCCCTGTTCCATTTGCTCCCGGGCAAAAGAACGGACCATTTCAAGAGATCCGCTGCGCAGTTCCCCCTGCAGGGCCTTTTTGCCTGTGGGATTGATCCTTTCGCCGATGACCGCAAAAGGTTCACCGGGAGCGATCCGGCAGAAAGCCCCGCTGGAACTCACCACACTGTCAAGACCTTCAAAGATCTCGCCCTTTGTATCTCCCAAAGCTTTATCAAGAGCGGCGATGTGTTCAGGAGTCGTTCCGCAGCAGCCGCCTACAATGGCGGCACCGGCAGCGATCAGTCCGGCGGCAGCGGCGGCAAAATCGGCAGGTCCCAAATCAAATACCGTTTTGTCTCCCTGCAAATGGGGAAGTCCCGCATTGGGCTTGGCAATCAGAGGGATCCGGGCATAAGGTTTCATCCGGCCGATGACCTGAGCCATAGCTTCAGGTCCAACCGAACAGTTGCATCCAAAGGCATCAGCTCCCAGAGTCTGAAGACAGATAAGGGCACTGACAGGATCACAGCCGGTAAGACTTTTTCCGGACTCATCAAAGGTCATAGTGACCATCACGGGGTGGTCAGGAGCAAGCTCCCGGACTGCCAGCAAAGCGGCACGGCACTCCTGGAGGTCAAGCATCGTTTCAATAACAAAACCGTCCACCCCGCCGTCGAGGAGACCGGTCACCTGTTCTTTGTAGGCATCGACACACCTTTCAAATGGCAATTCGCCAAAGGGCTCCACCAGATTTCCGGTAGGAGCCATATCGCCGAACACCATAGCCTTCCCATCAACGGCGGTGCGGGAAATTTTCACCAGTTGAGCGTTGATTTCCCGGCAGCTCTTTTCCAATCCGAATTCGGCCAGTTTGAAGGGGTTGGCTCCAAAAGTGGGAGCATAGACAATATTACTTCCGGCACTGACATAAGCTCCCTGAACGGCATAAAGAGCTCCAGGATTTTCCGTCACCCATTTTTCCGGACAGACGCCGGGGGGCATCCCCTGCTTTGCAAGTTCAGTTCCGGTAGCACCGTCAAGACGGATAACGCGTTCCCGGACCATCCGGGCAAAAGAGCAGCGGTCCATAATCACTCCTTACGTTTTTCGGGCGGCGGCAGTTCACGCATAATGCGGTTGAGGACGCCGTTGATAAAGCTGCCGGAAGCACTGCCGGAAAAATCCCGGCCGATTTCGACGGCTTCATTGATACTGACCACATCAGGGATAGAATCAAAGCAGAGCATTTCAGCCACAGCGACCCTCATAATGTTGCGGTCAACAGCAGAAATACGATCCCAGCCCCAGCCTTCCTCGCACCGGGGGACAAGCAGAGCATCGATCCTTTCCCGGTTGAGTTCCACCTGGGTATAAAGTTCGACGGCGAACTCTTTTGCCTTGCGGGTAAAGCGGTTTTCAGCGAGCTGATCTTCATTGCAGATCAGCTCGTAACAATTGCTGAAAGTCTCAGCGGAAGGAATTTCCCCTTTGACTTCGCAACTGAAAAGATACTGCATAACAGCCTCCCGCCCGAAACGTTTACTGTTGGGGCGGGGAGCTTCTTCTGAATTGGAAATGATAGCCATAATATCTTATCCGATGATGCGGGTCAGATTGGCCATTTCAATGGCGGCAACAGCGGCATCGACACCTTTATTGCCGACCTTGGTTCCGCTGCGTTCAATAGCCTGATCCAGATCTTCAGCAGTAATCATACCATAGGTCACAGGAACGCCGTATTCAAGGCCCAGCTGAGCCAGGCACTTGGACACTTCGGAGTTGATATAAGATGCGTGGGGAGTTGCTCCCTGAATCACCACTCCGAGAGCGATAACCGCATCCACGCCGCCCTTTTCCAGAAGTTTCTTGATGGCAAAGGGGATCTCGTATGAACCGGGGACATAGGCCACACTCACATCTTCGGCATCACCGCCGTGACGGACGATGGTATCCATAGCTCCTTCAAGCAGGCGGTCAACAAAAAAGCTGTTGAACCGGCCGCAAACGATGGCAAATTTGAGACCTTTGGCATCGAGCTTGCCTTCATAGATGATTCCGGGAGTTTTGTCCAGCATAATATAAATTCTCCTGATTTTATCTGAGTTCAAATTTAAGATCTGCGGCAAGTTTTGCACGCAGTTTATCCATAGCGGCATTGACCTCGTTATCGGTGAGAGTCCGCTCTTTGTTGCGGAAGGTCAAAGTGTAAGCCACACTCTTTTTGTTTTCGGCTTTGAGTTTATCATCGACAAAAATATCAAAGAGTTTGACCTGTTCAAAGTTGGGCAGACGCAGACGGCGGATAAATTCCAGCACATCAGCATTGCTCTGATCTGCGGGAGCAATACAGGCAACGTCACGTTCAATAGCGGGGAAGGCACAAAGTTCCTTGTACTGGGTATTGACGTGAGAAGCCGCTTCACGCAGAGCGACAGGATCGATACGTCCGGCAAAAACAGGAGCGGTGGCACGGAATCCTGAGCAGAGATCGGCAGCGACTTCACCGAAAGCACCGACGGTCTTGCCTTCAAGACAGATATCCAACGCGTGTCCGGCACGGAAAGTTGCATCCTTGCTTTCGACAAAGCGGAAGTTGCGGATCTTCAAAGTCTCAAAAATGCTTTCAAAGACACCTTTGAGATCAAAGAAATCCACACATTCCCGGCCGGTTTCTGAATAAAGTTCAGGATGACGGCGGCCGGTCATAAGGAAAAGCATTTCCCAGCGTTCTTCGGGGAAAAGTTCTCTGTTGGCACAAAAAGCCTTGTCAAGTTCAAAGAGAAAGAGATCTCTGTTGCCCCGTGAAAAATTGCGGCCCACAGTCTGCAGCATTTCGCCCAGCAGAGCACATCTCATACAGGGTTGTTCCTGATTGAGAGGATTTTTGAGCTTCACAAGATCGCTTTCTTTGAAGCGGCGGTCAGAAAGGGCTGAAGCAATGCTCACAATGCTGTAATGCATACACTCATAGAAGCCCATACCGATAGCCATTTCACGCAGTTCCCGCTGCCAGTCGTAATCGTTTTCGCTTTCAGGGATACACCGCACAGCACGGACAGGAACAATGGGGACAGCATCAAGACCGTTGACCCGGGCGACTTCTTCTGCCAGGTCAGCTTCACGTTCCAGATCAGCCCGGAAAAGAGGAGCCGTCACCAGACAGGAATCGGCAGTCACTTCGGCAACATCAAGACGCAAGGCTTTGAAAATTTCCATCATCCGTTCATTGGTCACATCGCAGCCGATAAGCTTGCGGATCTTTTCAAAACGGCAGAGGATCTTCTTTTCCTCAGGTCTTCCTGTATTGATATCCACCTTTTCGCTGGAAAGTTCCGCACCGGCAAGTTCAATGAGCAGCTGCACCGCGCGGTCGGCGGCAGCTTCGGTCATATCGTAATCAACGCCCCGTTCAAAACGGTAGCTTGAATCACTGGAAATACCCAGCTTGCGGGAGGTAGTACGGATATTGGCGGGAGCAAAACAGGCACTTTCAAGCAGAACTTCAGTTGTGGTTTCACTGACGCCTGAAAATTCACCACCCATAATACCGGCAAGAGCCATAGGCTTTTCGGCATCGGCGATGACCAGATTGTTTTCATTAAGTTCCAGTTCACTGCCGTCAAGGGTAACGATCTTCTCGCCGGCTTTTGCCCGGCGGGCCACGACCCGGCGGCCTGAAAGTTTTGCCAGATCAAAAGCGTGGAGAGGCTGGCCTAATTCCATAAGGACAAAGTTGGTGATATCCACCACATTGTTGATGGAACGCAGTCCCACGGCCTCAAGGCGTTCCACCATCCAGGCAGGAGAAGGACCGACCTTGACATTTTTCAGAGTACGTCCGATATACCGGGGGCAAAGTTCAGGAGCTTCCACAGTCACAAGGCCGGGAGCAGGGATATTGCACCCGGGGACGGAGATTTCAGGCATCCTGGCGGGAGTATTCAAAAGACAGGCCACATCACGGGCAATACCGAACATTGAGAGCCAGTCGGCCCGGTTGGGGGTGACTTCCACTTCGATCTTTGTATCTGAACGGTAAATATCGCAGAGAGGAGTTCCCAGAGTCAAACCGGGATCAAGGATCAGCAGACCGGAATCATCATCACCGACGCCGATTTCTTTGGCACTGCACATCATACCGCAGGATTCAACGCCGCGGAGCTTGGATTTTTTAATCTTGAATTCCCCTTCTTCGGAGTGGAAAACAGTACCGATAGCAGCAAGGGGAACGATTTTTCCGGCATCGCAATTGGGAGCACCGCAGACCACCTGACGGGTTTCTTTGCCGTCAAAAACCTGGCATACGGAAAGATGATCGGAACCCGGATGGGGCTCACGGGATTCAATACGGGCGACGACGACACCGGCAGGAACGGGAGAACCGGATTCAACGGCTTCGACTTCGATACCGGCAGCGGTAAGCCGGGCACACAGCTCCGCATCGGAGCAATTGAGCTCAATGTAATCAGAGAGCCATTTTCTTGAGATATTCATAAAAAAGATTCCTTCTCTGATTGTCAGAACTGTTCGAGGAACCGGACATCGTTTTCATAAAGATAACGCAGATCCGGGATCCGGTAACGGAGCATCGCCAGACGTTCGATACCGAGACCGAAAGCGAATCCGCTCCACTTTTCAGGATCATAGCCTGCATTTTTCAGCACAGCGGGATCGACCATACCGGCACCGGCGATTTCAATGTAGCCTGAATGTTTACAGACATTACATCCCTTGCCGCCGCAGACCACACAGCTGAAGTCATACTCCACACTGGGCTCGGTGAAGGGGAAAAAGTGGGGACGCAGACGGATATTGACCTTTTCGCCGTACATTTCACGGGCAAAGGTAAGCAGCACACTTTTCAAATCGGCCAGAGAAACATCTTTGTCGATGTAAAGGCCTTCGATCTGGTGGAAATTCATACCGTGGGTGGCATCGGGAGTATCACGGCGGAACACCCGTCCGGGAGCGACGATACGCACAGGGGGTTCGTGAGTTTCCATAACCCGGATCTGAACCGGAGAAGTCTGGGAACGCAGGATCCGTCCATCGGGGAAATAAAAGGTGTCCTGTTCATCTCTTGAAGGATGATCAGCAGGTGTGTTCAGGGCATCAAAGTTGTGATAGATATCTTCCATTTCCGGTCCGGAAACGGGAACAAATCCCATACGTCCGAAAATTTCCACACATTCGTCTGCGATCTCCATAATAGGATGTTTTCTTCCCACAGGACGACGGCGTCCGGGGAGAGAGGTATCAATGGCATCACTATTGCCGGAAGCTGCGGCAAATTTGGCATTGCCTTCATCAATAAGCTGCTGGATCTGCTGACGGCCTTTATTGAAAGCAGCTCCTGTTTCGCGTTTTTCTTCGGCAGGAATAGAGCCCATTTCCCGGGAAAGAGCGGGAAAGAGTCCGTTACGGCCAAGGAATTCAATACGCACGGCCTCAATATCCGCAGCCGCTGCTGCTGCTGCGACTTTTTCCGCAGCGGACTTCACTGCGGCGTTGATCTTTTCAATTACCGGATTCATTACCTTGTTTTCCATTAAAAAAAAGACAGCCCGAAAGGAAGTGTCTGAAAACACCAACTTCAAGCTGTCAGGTTGGGAACTGCTCAAAAGAGCCGTTCAAAAACCGGAAAGTCAGAGAAAAAGTTTACTGAAGAAACATCCTCTGCGTCAATCTTTCCGGAACAAGCCTCGTTCAAGCTCAGGCCTGAGTGACCTTTTCAACCAACGCCTTGAATTCGGCGGGGTTGGTCACTGCCAGATCGGCCAGGACCTTGCGGTTCAGGGTGATGTTGGCATTCTTCAGACCAGCCATAAATCGGCTGTAAGAAACATTGAGCATACGGCAGGCTGCGTTGATACGGATGATCCACAGTGCACGATACTGCCGTTTTTTCTGCTTACGGCCCACATAAGCGTGGCTTTTGGCTTTATTGACGGCATCATAAACGGTACGGATATTGCGGCTTGCGTTACCGTAAAAACCTTTAGCGCGCTCAAGTACGCGTTTACGGCGTTTGCGGGAAGAAACAGCACAAGTAACTCTTGACATAATTTATTTCTCCTCTATTACAGACCGTAGGGCAAAGCGACTTTGATACGGCGGTTTTCGGAATGTGAAACGGCACCATCCTGACGCAAACGACGACGACGTTTGGCGTTCTTGGAGGCCATAAGGTGGCGGGCGCCAGCCTTGAAGTGACGGAACTTTCCGGTTCCAGTCTGCTTGAGCCGCTTGGCGGCACATTTTCTGGTTTTGAGTTTCGGCATTGTTTTCACCTTTCTTTTTGATGATTGTTCACCGGGCCGGTCAATGCGCTTTTACCGGCACCGGTGTATGATAATGACGTTTGCACGTCATCAAAAAACTTATTCTTCGCTTTCTTCAACGACGTCGCTTTCAACGTCATCGTCAGCCATATCCTCTGCTGTCGGAGCTTTTTTGACAGTTCCGGACTTAGGAGTGAATCCCACAGTGATATTCCGGCCCATCATCTTGGGCTTGCCATCAGGATCGGCAACCGGAATCAGCTCCTCAGTCACTCTGTTCATCAGTTCAAAAGCCATATCCTGATGAGCCATCTCACGACCGCGGAGAGCCAGCGTAACTTTCACCCGGAACCCTTTTTCAAAGAAATCCATCACGTGTTTGACCTTGGTCTCATAGTCGTGCTGGTCAATATTGATATGAAACTTCACCTCTTTGACTTTTTGGGCGGCGGCGACTTTACGCTGAGCCTTCTGATTCTTCTTTTGCTCATAACAAAGTTTGCCGAAATTCATAATGCGCACGACGGGAGGATTTGCCCGTTCTGCGACCATCACCAGATCCTGTCCAGCCTCAGCAGCCAGTTCTTTTGCCTTGGAATAAGAGACAACACCGAGCTGCTCACCATTAAGTCCGATCAACAGGACATTGGTAAGCTGAACACTCCGATCATTACCTTTCAACAACTTAGCTATAGCAGCACCCTCCTTTCAGGGATAATTTTCTTTCACCCCCGACCGCCGGGGGCAAAACAGAAAGCAAATTCAATTTGCTTAATATAGCATTAATTAACTTTATTTTCAAGCTCAAATTTCATCTTTTCGATAATTTCTGCAATTTTCATTGCGCCGAGCTCGCCTTCACGCCGTGAACGGACTGCCAAAGTACCTTCTCCGGCCTCTTTGTCCCCCAACACAAAGATGTAGGGCAGACGGGCGGAACGGGCTTCACGGATCTTAGCTCCCAGACCGGCAGCCTGCAAATCGACCTCCACCCGGAATCCGGCCTTGCGCATCTCATCACGGATCGCCAGAGCCTGATCGGCCAACTTATCGGAAACAGGCAGAATACGGGCCTGTTCAGGAGCCAGCCACAAGGGGAATGCACCTGCATAGTGTTCAACCAGAATACCAAAGAAACGTTCCAGTGAACCCAGCAGAGCACGGTGAACCATATAAGGACGATGCTTCTGACCGTCAGCACCGATATAGGTCATATCAAACCGCTCAGGCAGATTGAAGTCAAACTGGATCGTAGTGGTCTGCCATTCACGACCGATAGCATCTTTGATCTTGAGGTCGATCTTGGGACCATAGAAAGCACCGCCTCCTTCATCCACTTCACATTCAAGACCGGCCTTGGCAACAGCCTTTTCAAGAGAATCGATCGCCTTGGCCCAGCGTTCAGGTTCACCCACAGCTTTGGCGGGACGGGTCGCCAGATAAGGCTTGATATCCGTAAAGCCGAACATACGATTGATGTAAAGACTGAAACGGAGCACTTCTGCGATTTCCTCCTCGATACTTTCGGGAGTACAAATGATATGAGCATCATCCTGGGTAAACCCGCGGACACGCATCAAACCGTGAAGTGAACCGGATTTTTCATAGCGGTACACAGTTCCCAATTCGGCCCAGCGCAAAGGAAGTTCACGATAAGAACGCAGTCTGGAGCGGTAAACTTCGATATGGAAAGGACAGTTCATCGGCTTGGCATAATAATCCTTTTCGTCGATCTGCATCGGGGAGTACATACCGTCGTGATAAAAATCAAGGTGACCACTGGTCTCCCAGAGAACGCTCTGTCCGATATGAGGCGTATAAAGAAGCTGATAGCCGTTCTTATAGTGTTCCTCTTTCCAGGCAGTTTCGACCAGATGACGGATAAGAGCACCTTTAGGATGCCAAAGCACAAGACCGGGACCGATCTGTTCTGAGAATCCGAAAAGCTCAAGCTCGGTTCCCAATTTACGGTGGTCACGCTTGGCAGCTTCTTCGATACGGGTCAGATATTCTTTAAGTTCTTCGGCAGTCGCAAAAGCAGTACCGTAAATACGCTGGAGCATCTTATTGCTTTCATCGCCTCTGAAATAGCTTCCGGCAACAGAAAGCAGTTTGACAGCACCGATCTCAGCGGAACTTTCAACGTGAGGACCGCGGCAGAGGTCAATAAAATCGCCGCTGCGGTAAAAACTGATAGGTTCGCCTTCGGGGATATCAGCGAGGCGTTCCAATTTAAAAGGCTGATCGGCAAGAAGTTTCTGAGCTTCTTCCCGGGTCGTTTCAAAACGTTCAAATTTAACCTTGCCCCCCAGCATCTTTTTCATTGCTTTTTCGATCTGGGCAAGATCTTCGACAGTGAGGCGGTGCTCCATATCGAAGTCATAGTAGAAACCGTTTTCAGTAGCAGGACCGATATCAAATTTGGTTTCAGGATAAAGTTTTTTAACAGCGGCAGCCATCAGATGCGCCGCACTGTGACGGATCGTTTCAAGTTCCATAATCAATAACGTCTTTCAGAAAATTATACTAAAAATCAACAATTGCAAGATTGCAAGATACACAAACTCAACTCTCTTTCCGCAAATCACAGAAAGAGCACCTTTCAGCATCCAGTACCACCCGCGTCGGTGAAAACGCGGGCAGCTCCTCTCAGAAAATCATTACGATTCATTGAAACAACTCCAATTGTTCCGGCGGCGGATCTATCAAATCACGCACCGGGCCGAATGACCTGCGGTGAACGGGAGTCACTCCCAAACGCCGCAACGACTCCAAATGAACAGCGGTTCCGTACCCCTTATGGGCGGCAAAACCGTAACCGGGATAAATCTCATCCAGTTCTTCCATCACTTCATCCCGGTAAACTTTGGCCACAATACTGGCAGCTGCGATAGAGGCACTTTTAGCATCACCCTTTATCACATTTTCCGCCGGACAGGGAAACCCTGCCACCGGCAGACCGTCCACCAGCACAAAATCGACTTTTTCCAACTTTGCAACTGCACGGTGCATAGCCAGATGAGTTGCTTTAAGGATATTCAGAGAATCAATTTCCTGAACATCCGCAACGCCGATCCCCACCTCTGCGATCTGCATAATTTCATCACGCAAGACCCGGCGGCGGGCATCAGAAAGCTGCTTGGAATCAAAAACTCCGGGCAGCTCCCCTTCCCGGGGCAGAATAACTGCGGCAGCGACCACAGGACCGGCCAAAGGTCCGCGGCCTGCCTCATCGACCCCGGCGATAAAAGCAAACCCCTCCTGAAGGAGCTTACGTTCCCTGAGGAGGAGTTCATCGTCATAAGTCAATACAGACTTGACTTTTGCCACTTGGCAGATACCCTTGACTTAGCGGGTACGGAGCTCCTTGACGCGGGCAGCTTTACCCACTTTGTCGCGGAGGTAGTACAGTTTAGCCCGACGGACGAGACCACGGCGGATAACCTCGATCTTGTCGATACGGGGGGAGTTAATGGGGAACACACGCTCCACGCCCTGACCGGCCTGAACCCGGCGGACAGTAAAAGTTTCCTCGATACCGGAACCGCGGCGGGCGATCACAGTACCCTGGAACTGCTGGATACGTTCAGTAGTTCCTTCAACGATCTTAACGTGAATCCGAATGGTGTCGCCGACGTTAAATTCAAACTGTTCAGCTCTCACCTGTTCCTTGCGAATTTTGTCCAGAACATTCATTTCAAACCCTCATTGATTAAAAATTTTTCCCATAAATCCGGTCGCCGTTCTCTGGTCAGACGCTCGCTCATACGCCGTCTGAAATCGGCAATCCGCCCGTGATCTCCGCTTAAGAGCACCTCAGGCACCCTCCTTCCCCGAAAAACCGGAGGTCTTGTATATTGCGGAAATTCAAGCAATCCATCACCGAAAGAATCCTGCTCAGCAGACTCGCCGTCACCGAGAGCACCAGGCAGAAGCCTGATAACTGTATCAGCGATAACCATAGCAGCCAGGTTGCCGTTTGACAGAACATAATCCCCGATGGAAATCTCTCTGTCGACAACTTCTTCGATCACCCGTTCATCAACGCCTTCATAATGTCCGGCAATAATAACCAGGTGGTCACTCTGAGCCAATTCCTGCGCCAGCGTATGACTGAGGACCTCGCCGCGGGGGCTGGTCAAAACCACCACAGCACCGGGAGTCCTGACAGACTCCACAGCTTCGGTCAGCACCTCGGGATTCATAAGCATCCCGGGACCGCCGCCGTAAGGCCGCTCATCCACGGTACCGCGTTCATCCTTGGCAAAGCTGCGGACATTCACCGCATTAAACTCCACCAATCCTGAACGCAATGCCCGCCCGTCCACGCTGCTTCCCAGCGGACCGGGAAAGACATCGGGAAAGAGTGTCAGTACATCAATTTTCACTTTCCCGCATCCTTCTTACGCAGCATTTCAATCGAGAACGTCGACTGAAACGCGCTTATGCTGGCGTCCGGCGGCACCACTCACCAGAGCACGGATAGCTGTAATAGTCTTGCCGCGCTTACCGATGATCTTGCCCCGGTCATCCTTGTGACAACGGATCCGCAGAGCACAATGTTCTCCATCCTGCTCAGGGATAATTTCCATTTCTTCGGGATGATCTACCAGCGATTTCACAACGAATTCGACAAATCCCTGCAAATCACCGGCTTCGACATTGGCAGGAATTTCAGCCCGGGAGGCTGAAGCTGCCTTGTTTTCACCGAACAGGAATCCAAACAACCTCTTGAACATAGTCAAAAAACCTTAAATTAGGCCTGAGCCTCTTCAGCCTGACCTTCAGCTTCTGCAGCAGCAGCGGCAGCAGCTTCTGCTTTGGCCTTGGCTTCTGCCTCAGCTTTAGCCTTGGCTTTCTTGGACATAGCAGGTTTACGGACCCGTTCAGCAAGGACTTTGCCGGTACGGGCACGGTCAATAATATCAGCAACAGTTTCGGAAACCTGAGCACCGACGCCGATCCAATATTCTGCGCGTACCAGATTGATCTTTTCTTCCTTGCGAATGGGATCATAGTAACCGAGTTCTTCAATTGCTCTGCCGTCCCGGCTGGAACGCTGATCCATCACCACAACGCGGAAACAGGCCGCATTACGGGAGCCGGTACGTTTCATTCTGATTCTGACCATAAAATTTACCTCTTGAATTTTGTTTTTCACCGGTGCAGGAACCTTTCTTCGGTTCATACAGAGTTCCGTACACCATATTTTTTTTACAATATACGACCGGGTCACTCAAAAAAATGCGGAACAGCCACGTTTTTATACCGCAAATTCCCGACTGACCGGAACTTTTTTTCACTCTTAGGCTCCGAGGATTTGAGCCATAAATGCAAAAAAGCCCCATCAATACATATCGTAATTTCTATAATATATCACACTTACACGAAATATGCAAGTAAACTGCAACACTTTTTGCATTTTTTAACAGAAAATTTATGCAAGCCTTCCATTTCCTTTCTTTTCAAAGACATTTCCGAACGCGGCATTGTCAAAAGCACCTGCGGGCAGAGAATCGTCGTCCCCGAATTTCAGGTTCACATCTGTACATCTTTGATATCGCCATTGCTTCCGTTCCGTATTTCTGATATCGCCGCCTCGTTCCGGCGACACAAAAAAATGCAATCCTTTTTGGGGTATGACAGTTTTTTATGGGGCACTCAGTTTGGGTGGAGGGCGATTGCTTTTGTACGGATTTATACGGATTTTTACGGATGTGTACGGATTGAATGGCGATTACTGAAACCCGATCGGGCAGCGAAACTTTGAAATGAGAAAAAAGATTTTTTTAATATCGCTGCACGATAAAAAACGGAAGAAATGGTTTGATATCACCATTTCTTCCGCACTTTGTGATATCGTACCCCGCCTGCAGCCCGGGGCGATATTTCGTTCTGAGTTATTTTGAGGCAATAACTCCTTGAATTTCATTTTTCAAGCTGCCGGCCTCGTTATAAATGATCCGTCCGGCAAGTTCCACAGCAGCGATCGCCTTGCGGTATTCAGCAGGAAGCCGCTTCAAACGGTCACTGTAAGAGGTGGCAAAAATCCGGGGCAGATGCGCAAGAAGCAGCTCATCGGTAATCAATTCACCGTGAGAGTCCAGATATTCAGAGATCTCCACATTCTTGGCATTGATGTTCCGGGAAAGACGGTCGGTCAGATCGGTAAGAAATTCCCCTGTCGCCTTGCGGGTCGCAAAGAGCCATTCAGCTTCGCGGCGGGCATTGAAAGCAAGAATTTCCATAACCTGAGGCACCAGCACATCTTTTTCACGCCGGAATTCTTCTTCATCAAGCATCAAACCCGACAGGATCTCATAAGAAGAAGTGATCACTCCGCACTTGTTGGCAGAAGCATCTTTCACATCCAGAATACCGGATTTCTGCAATTCAATACGGGCATCCGGAGTCAGGAAGGAGTTGGCACCCTCAACAATGGCACGGCAGCCCCGGCCTTCACCGTTGGCAAAATCCTGCCAGTTGTTGATATTGACCGTGGAAGGACGTCCGCCGCAAGGAACGAAAATGTCCGCATAGCGGTGCAGATTGCTCTGGAAGATCCCCATAAATTCGTCACGGGTGATCTTGAGTTCCACATTCTTGCCATCCTTGCGGACAATCTGACGGTAAAACTCCACCCCATCCTCATTGCGGGGAGTGCTGTACACAATAAAGCCGCCTTCCCCTTTCAAACAGCGGGGATCAAATTTATCAAGATTGGCACTCAACACCAGCTTGCTCAATTCATCACGGTCGATACCCGCAGGATCAAAGAGGGCCGCAGGGCCGTCCGTAATGGCAACGATACGCATTGCAGGATAGACATAATTGCCGTTTTCCTTGCGCAGCAGCAGTTTCATCATATTTCCGGCCACATCTCCAAAGGGACCGCCGGAAATCTTGATGGAAAAGTCATCACACCTGGGATCAATCCCCAATTCCTGCATCGTGCGCAGGAAATATTCGTGGACACCGAAACTGGTAACACCGTATTCCTTGTGATTGATACCGCTTTCGGGCTTACCGGAAATAATTCCGCTGCCCAGCGTATAACCGGCACGGGCTCCATAATTTCCCATATAGCCGATCATATTGTCAAACATATTTTCGTCAGGCCCGATTTCAACGATTTCACGGGCACCCCAGAGGTCGATGATCCGTTCATCCCGCAAAGTGCCGTCCTCTTTGTAATTGATGAGCGAAAGGAAAGCGGCAAAGAGAGCCTTTTGCGCTTCCCACAATTCGCTGCGCCAGTCGCCTTTGCCCTCAGTTTTAAGCAGAGTAATCATCTTTGAACCGCCTTCAAAGATGTCTTTATTCTTGCTGTGCTGGGTGTGTGCCAGCACAAAAACTTCACGGAAGAACTCATCCCGGGCGGCTTCAAAGTAGTCGCTGCGTTCCAGTTCGTTTGAAACGATGCGGGGAACCACAGTCCGCCAGCCGCCCCGGGCGATCTCAGAGAAACGCACCTGGAATCCGGCTGCGTGGCGGCGGTAGAAGAAAAAGACTCCGTAAGGCATATCGCCGGGGAAGGATTTACGGTATCCGGAACTCAAAGAGTCATAGAAATCCATAAAGTCAGGCTTCAGTCTGAAAGCAAGTGCCCCCTTGTCGATCACAAAGAAGTTGCTCTTTTCGACACAGTCAACAAAGTTCAGCAATGCCTGGAAAATATTACGGCTCAAAGCATCACGCTCAGCCATACCGGAATTGATATCCCTGATGCGTTTCTGCAAACTCTCCTCATCCACCATTGAACCGCTCCAGTCAGGATCAAAGCGGCTGCGGAAAAGTTCAAAAAGAGAAGCTGCAAGCTCGGGATTGAGCACGATCAGTCTTTCAATATCCCCGTAACTGTAAGCACTGCGGTCAACAAAAGAAAACTGGCTGTGAGCAAATTCAGCAGCAGCCCGGAAAAAGTTGACATCCGCCAGATTCCACCGCCGCTTGACGGCAAATTCACGATGAAAGAGGTCGTTGCTGTCGCTCCAGTAAAGAGCTTTGACGGCCCGTTCAAATTCAGGGATCTTGTCAGCTTCGCCGTCAAAGTAGAAACTGCCGATATCAACAGCACAGCGATCAAGATCCTCCTGCCCGGCAGAATGTGAAAATTCACGCCAGTACGCACGCTCGATATGCAGATTGTTGAGCTGCATAGCTTCAACGATCAACCCGAAATAACGGCTTCCGGCAAAAGCATTGGGAGCAGCGACCAGCATCTTAAAGGTTTTGTCTCCGGTGGGAACGATCCGGACAGCGGCCCGGGATTCCCCCTGGACCTCAAGGGTCATTTCTATACGTTCAGCCAACCGGTCAATGGTCAAATCTGAAAGATGTTCCCAGTTCAAACGTGTATAAAGTTCCTCAAGTCCGGCGGGAACACTGCCGGCTTGATCGGCAAAACAGTTGTTCAGTTCTTCAAGGGTGAAACAGGGAGATTCTTCAGGAAGGGGAGTCACAGTAAAGGCTTCGACCACCAGAAACTGATCTGCGCCCGCAGGTGTAAAGGGCTTGCTGGATTCGTGGATTCCGGCTCCGGTAAAGGGGAGAGAAGCCACTTCATTTCCGTCGGAACTGTGAAGCACTCCGCAGCTTTCATCACGCAGATAGAAACGGAAGATCTTACGGCCGATCTCAGTCTGCAAAGGAGCTCCATTGGGCTTGAGCAGAGTGAGAAAAGGCAGCATTGCACAAATTTCGCTTTCAGAATAGGTCTTAAAGAAGTATTCCGGCATAACTGCACGCAGTTCACGATAGCAGTTTTCCAATTTGACGGCATTCTCGTCAACAATATTCTTCAATGAAAGATTACGCTGTAACATATACACAACTCCCTGTTAAAAATGGTACGCTTTCGATAATATACTCTCAATGCCGGAAATTACAAGCAATATCCGGCAATACGGAAACAAAAAAGCTCCTCCCGGGGAGCTTTGACGGCATCGGCCGTCATCACTTTTGATCTGAGAGGAGCTTTTTTTTGAAGTGCTGCATCAATTACTTGGCAAATACAGCATCACAGGCTTCTTCAAAGACTGCAATGGATTCGCGGAGCATATCTTCTTTGATGGTCAAAGGAGGAGCGATCTTGACACATTCGCCGCCTTTGCCCACAGGAGCAAACATCAGCAGACCGCGATAAAGACACTCAAGGTTGATCTTGAGTGAGGTTTCGGGATCGGGTTCCTTGTCACCTTTGGTACAGCGGATACCGGCCACCAGCCCCTTACCGCCGACCCAGGTCAGACGGTCAGAATATTTCTGCTGGATGCGACGGAGTTCAGGCTGCAGGATCTCACCCATACGGGCAGCATTTTCCACCAGATTTTCCTCTTTGAGGATCTTGAGGTTTTCCAGAGCGGCAGCCACGCAGAGGGGAGAACCGGAGTGGGTGGAGGTCATAGAACCGGGAGCGTAAAGATCCATAATGTCACGACGGCCGATCACAGCTGAAAGAGGCAGGCTGGAGCTGACACCCTTACCGCAGGGAATCAAGTCGGGTTTGATGCCGTAGTGCTGGAAGGTGAAAAATTTACCGGTACGGCCGAATCCGGCCTGAACTTCGTCCATAGCAAGAACGATGTCATATTTGCGGCAGAACTTTTCCAGTTCCTGAGCATATTCAACAGGCATAAAGTCGGGACCGCCGCCCTGATAGGACTCAGACATCACACCGGCGATTTCGTCGGGTTCAATATTGTTGGCCTTGAGGGTGTCGAGGAACTGCTGGAAGGTGGGTTTCTCGTTACGGAAACCGTCGGGGAAAGGAACCTGGATAAAGGTACGGTCACCGTCGATGATCCATTCTTTCAGAGCGGGAGTACCGCCGGCCAGCTGGGAACCCATTGTACGGCCGTGGAAAGCAGAACCGAAGGAGATGAAGTATTTGCGTTTGGGACCGTATTTCTTGAGAGCATAGGTCTTGGCCATCTTGATGCAGTTTTCGGTGGCTTCAGAACCGGTGGAAAGCAAAAACACGGTGTAGTTGTCGGGATCGGGAGCCTGAGCCTGGAGCATTTCAGTCAGCTCCACACGGCCTTCGTGCACAAACACATAGGTGGCGAGCAGGTGCTGGTCGATGATCTCGTGGAGTTTCTTTTCAATCCGGGGGTGAGCGTGACCGGTGTTGGTGATAAGCACGCCGCTTGACCAGTCGATCCACTTATTGCCGTAACGGTCACTGACCTGGCAGTCCTGAGCGGAATGCCAGATAATAGGGGGCTGTCCGGACATTGAACGGGGTTCGCTCTTGCGCAGACGTTCAAAGAAAGGCAGTGATTCCGGAACGGGAATCGCAGTTTTGATGGAACGGTACTTGGTCTCGATCTGAGGCACTTCCACCGGAGTAAGTGAATATTCAGCCATAATGTTTTTCCTTATTTTTATGTTGAAAGTGGTTGTTTTTTACTTTTTAAGACGGACAACAGGACGGTCACCGGAGTAATCAATGACAGCCAGATCACCGCCGTTGGTGATGGAAAGACGGGCCGCTTCCTGCACCAGTTCGTTGTAACTGGAGTTTTCGGGAGTGGCGATAAGACCGTTTTCATTGACCTCTTTGATGGCAGCCTGACGGATAGCCAGAGCGTTGGCAGGGTCAGCAGCCACACGCACTTCAATATCCCGGGCCATAGTAAGAGAAGCAGTCACAGAGTCAACACCGTAGCCGATGGGTTTGAGACCGGGACCGGCATAGGGGACTTCACGCATAAAGTCGGGATTGACATAAGCAAAGCTCTTGTCGCACTTGACGGTGTAGCAATGTTCAACGCCGCGGACGTGGTCATCGTGATCCAGCAGACCGGAACGGTCATCGCCTTCAAAGTACATAATAAGGCCCTGATCGTTGCCGCCGCCGGCTTCGTTGGGATATCCGAGACCGTTGTTGACAGAGAGGATTGCTCCATTTTCAAAAACCACACGGCCGTTTGTCCACATATAGCCTTCTTTGCCGTTGGGGAACTTGCCCTTGCGGCCGGAAACTGAGATTTCCACAGGTTTCAGACCGGTGATGAAGCAGACCAGGTCAACGTAGTGGCAGCCGACGTACACAAAGGGGTCGGTATTTTCACAGGTAAACCAGTTCTGGAAGTTGGAATGACGGTAGTAGTAGGGTTCCAGCAAACGGGCTTCGCCGAGAGCGAACTCGCCAAAGAGACCTTCTCGGCAGGTTTTGCGGGCGATAAGGTTGCGGCGGTCAAAGCGTTTGTGGTATTCAACGCCCACAAAGCAGCCCTTTTCCCGGGCGATTTTTTCGATTTCCATAGCCTGTTCATATTTCAGAACCAGAGGCTTGACACAGAGGACGTGCTGATTGAATTCAAGCACTCCCTTCAACACAGGATAGTGCAGCTGGTCAGGCAGAGCAATAATGACCATCTGATAGGGTTTCTGTTTGGCAAGAACTTTTTTGTAAAGTTCAGGATCCGTGCTGTCGGGCTCACCGGGAGCAGGACAGGTGGAAAAACTCTGATCGGGGAAACAGCGTTTGATGGATTCGCTGTCACGCAGAGCCGCCACAGCGGAACTGCGCATATCCACCACGGTGATCTCACCGATAACACCTTCGCGGCGCATCTGCAAAGCAGCAGGCAGCAGCAGATCGTTGACGATCATACCGGCACCGATGATGGTAAGATCAAGAGAGGTTTTGTTTTCGCTCATATCAATGTTCCTTTATGTAAAGATGAACGGTTATTTTATGATCCTGTCCAGCACCACCTGGGCTCCGCCCACGGCGACACCGGAACTTCCGAAAAATGATTTTTCAACAGCGACCCGTCCTCCTACGGAGCGGGCAGCAGAGTTCTTTTCAACGATTTTTTTGAACCGGTCAAACCACTGGTCGCCGTATTCAAGAGCCCGACCTCCGAGAATAATGGCTTCAGGATCAAAGAGGTTGGCAGCCGTTTCTGCGGCAAATGCGAGATGTTCAGCATTGAGCATAGCCAACTCAACAGCCGGCGGATCCCCCGCCTGAAAGGCCTGCAAAAAGGCGGAAAAACCGGATTTCTCACCTTTCAGACGTGAAAATTCCGCAGCCACGGCACTGGGACGGGCACGTTCCTCGATACGTCCTCCGCCCGGCAGGTGGAGCAAGCCGATTTCTCCGGCAGTTCCGCTGCTGCCGCGATAAATGTCTCCATCGATAAAAACACCTGCACCCACGCCCCTTCCGGATGTGAGATAAACAATGGAATCATACTCTTTTCCGGCTCCGAAAAGAGCCTCGGCAAGAGCTGCGGCATTGGGACGTCTCTCAAGAATAACAGGTAAACGGCACAAGGCTTCAAGTTTTGCGGCAAATCCTCTTTCACCGATATCAAGGGTTGCGGCACCGGCGACATCGTTGCGGACGGGATCCACCACACCTGAAACGGCGACACCGACTCCGGTCAGGCTGTTTTCAGGAGCTTGAAGGGCGAGACGCCTGACCAGTTCGGCGGTCACACTGAGAATCGATTCAAAATCATTGGCGTATTCCATTTCTTCTGAAGCCATCACGACACAGCCGCAGTCGCACAGAACACCGCGGATCAGATAATCATCACCGAGATCAATACCGATGGCACATCTGCCGCCCGGGGCTATACGCAGCAGAATGGGAGGCTTGCCGCCGGTGGAGTCCCCCCGTCCGACCTCCTGCACAAGTCCTTCGCGTACAAGTTCCTCCACAATGGCAGAAACGGCCGGCCGGGTCAGACCGCAACGCTGGGAAAGTGCCGCCCGCGAGATCATTCCCTCGGTTCGCAGCAAATTGAATATCCGGCGTTTTCCGGAAAGCTGTGTTTTAACGGACATTGTTGTTCCTTATGGAATCTGTATCTGACTTTTTTAATGCAGAGGAGCATTAACAAAAAAACAATTCTTTGTTAATCGACCTTACAAACATAATATAACACCTGTTTTTCATAATTCAAGATGATTTTTGACTTTTTTTAAAAAAAGTATTCTGAAACTGAAATCGTGATTCTGTTTTTTCCCATTAAAAAACCTTTTTCCACCTTGACAAGAGGCTGAAAAAGTGATATATTCCCTTTGAAGCAATCCAATATCAACAACATAAGGAAATCTCAAAGCAATGCTCGAACAACTTATTGCAGCCATTGATACCCGCAAAAAAGCTCTCAGGGAAGTTTCTGATGCTCTTTGGAACAATCCGGAAACAGCTTACAAAGAATTCTTTGCTGCTGAAACGGCTTCCGCATTTCTTGAAAAATGCGGGTTTTCAGTAACCCGCCCCTGTTATGGTGTTGAAACAGCCTTCCGCTGCGAATTCAGCAACGGCGAAGGTCCTGTTTTTGCCATCGCCGCTGAATACGATGCCCTTCCCGAAATCGGTCACGGCTGTGGACACAACCTCATTTGCGTCGCAGGCCTTGCCGCTTTTCTGGCAAGTGTGCAGGTAATGAAAGACAATAACATTCCCGGAAAAGTTATTCTTTTAGGGACTCCCGCCGAAGAAGGCGGCGGCGGCAAAGTCCATATGGCTGACGGCGGCTGCCTTGAAGGAGTAGATGCTGTAATTATGGTGCATCCTTCTGCCAGAACCACTCCCGATATGGGTTCGACTGCCAATTGCGGTCTGGAAGTTATTTTCCACGGCAAAAGTTCTCACGCTGCCGCCTATCCCGAAAAGGGCATCAATGCCCTTGATGCAGTCAATCTGCTTTTTACCGGAGTCAACACATTCCGGCAGTATATCCCGGAACACGCCCGTATCCACGGCGTTATCCTTGACGGCGGAATCGTTCCCAATGTCATCCCGGATTATGCCCGCTGCCGCTTCTATTTGCGTACAGCCGATGAATCCTGGGCTCCGGCTCTGGAAAAGAAATTCAGAGACATCGTTAAAGGGGCAGAACTGATGACAGGAGCCACTGCGGAAATCGCTCCTTTCCGGGCCGCCTACAAAGCCAGACGTCCCAACCGTACGATGAATCACGAATACATCAGATGTATGGAAGCCCAAGGAGCTAAAGTTGTGATTCCTGACAAACCCGGACGCGGTTCCTCTGATTTCGGCAACTTCTCACAGATAGTCCCCGGTATCCACGCTTATTTTGCAGTTTCCGAAAACTCTGAGCCTGTCGGACATTCCCCCGAATTTGCCGCTGAAGCAGGCAAGGATTTCGGTTTTGAAAACGCTATGCGTGCCGCAGCTTCACAAGCCGCCGTGGTCTGCCGTTTTATGACGGAACCGGAATTCCGTGAAGCAGTCATTGCAGACTTCAATTACAACAAACCTTTCTGAGAACCGGAAAGAAAAACAGGGATATTCTGAAAAATAGCGTTAATTTTTCTCTTTTGCCCTTGCAGAGAGGAAAAAACGTGTTATATTATCCGCAATTTCACCGTCAACAAAAACAAGACAGAATATAAAACAAATCCAAGGAGATCTTTCAAATGAAAAAAACGATTCTTTCCCTCGCCGCCGCAGCCGGAATCATTCTTACCGGCTGCACTTCAATTGAAGCCACCCAGAATTTCAATGGTCTGGCCTGCGGTACCCCCACCGAAAAAGCGACCTGTCAGATATTGATCCAGATCCCCGGATACTATTTCCTCGGTCTGCCCATCATCACCGGCGATCTGGCTGACGGAAAATTAACCTTCTTCACCTACACCCAGACCACTGACAATGCCGTTTGGATGGTGACAAAAGAAGCCAAAAGCAAAGGAGCCACCCGCCTGATCAATCAGCACATCGTTATGAATGAGACCTTTGTTCCTTTCCCCTTTATTTCCAAAAAGACTCTTATCGTCTCTGCCACTGGCGTCCGCTCCCGCAATGCTGCTGTCCGGCAGGCCAGAGACAGCTATGACCGTGAACCCTGATCTTTGGGATACCGTGCCCCCTGATCTTTGAGGTACTGCTATGGGAAAGATAAAATCATTTGTTCTTGACACCAATGTTCTGCTTCACAGCGGACAAAGTATTGAGTCGTTCCAGGATAACGATGTTATCATTCCTATGGCCGTCCTTGAAGAATTGGACAAATTCAAAAAAAATAACGATGAACTTGGCCGCAATGCCCGTATGGTCATACGGAAACTTGACCGGCTGCGCCAATCCGAAACGCAGCCGGGAAAACTTAAAGAGGGCATTCCTCTCCAACGGGTATCCAAGACTGCGACCGGCAGACTTTTTGTGTTAAGTTCATCTTTGCCTCCCGGTTCAGAAGCAGAAAGGGCCGTCGATGCTCTTTTCAGTTCAGGCGATATGCCAAGTTCCGTTCCGGACAACCGCATTCTGCGTGTTGCCTACGAAAGACACCTGGCGTACCCGAATCAGGTCATTATGATCTCCAAAGATATCAACGTCCGGCTCAAAGCAGACGCTTTGGGGATCAAAGCGATGGACTTTGACAGTAATCACGTAAGCTCTGACAAATTTTACACAGGCCAAACCCTGTTGACTGTTTCCGACGAAACGATCACCCGGGCCTTTCAGGAAAAAAGCATTGAAAACAATGCCCCCTGCCCTGCCAATTGCTTTGTCCAGTTGGCAAGCCGTGAAAATGAACAGCGTACCGCCATCGGCAGAGCAGACGGCAAGGGAAAAATTCAGCTTCTGGATTACTCTCTGACGGACAGAGTTTGGAATATTTCCCCCAAAAACAAGGAACAGCGTATGGCTCTTGATTTGCTCCTTGATCCGGAAATCCGTCTGGTCACGCTGGTGGGAGGTGCCGGAACCGGTAAAACATTGCTCGCTCTGGCAGCGGCACTTCAACTTACTTTGCAGCAGGAAAAATATGAAAGGATCCTCGTGTCCCGTCCTATTATCCCGCTGGGAAAAGATATCGGTTTTCTGCCCGGCTCAAAAGATGCCAAACTCTCAGGCTGGATGCAGCCGATTTTTGACAACTTGCAGTTCTTGCTGGGGGATCAGGAGCAGGAAAATGTAAAAAGCAGCGGCAAACGCCCCGGCCGGTTGACTCCCGATTCACTGCTCAACTCACACAAAGTGAACCTTGAAGCTCTCACCTACATCAGAGGACGCAGTATCGCCAGACAATTCGTCATTGTGGATGAAGCTCAAAACCTCACTCCTCACGAAGTAAAAACCATTATCAGCCGTTGCGGGAATGACACCAAGATGATCCTCACCGGAGATCCGGGACAGATCGACAATCCCTATCTTGACAAATCGAGCAACGGCCTTTCCTATGCCATTGAAAAACTCAAAGGCCAGTCTCTTTTCGGACACATCACCCTGGCCCGGAGTGAACGCAGTGATCTGGCGGCTATTGCGGCCAAATTGCTGTGATCTACTTCTGAAGCATTGCCAGGGCACAGCGGATCCCGTCGGCAGCTCCTGAAAGAATACCGCCTGCGGCTCCGACGCCTTCACCTGAAAGATACAGTCCTGCCACAGAGGATTCACATTTTTCATTACGTTCAAAGCGTACCGGAGCGGAAACACAGCTTTCCACCCCAATGAACTTTCCGTCCCGGATAAATCCCGGACACTTGCGGTCAAAAAACTTCAACGCCGCCCGCAAAGCACTTTGCAGTTCCGTAATAAGCAAATGATCTATACGGCCGCTGCGGATTCCCACTTCACAGGAATTCCTTTTGTTCTTGAGTCCTTCTTTGCCTGCCAGAAATGCACCTGCATCCTGAGCGATCATCGTATAATCTCCGCCTCCTGCGGTAAAGAGAGAACGTTCCATTCTTTCAATGAGTCCGTATGCTTCATCGGCCGAAGCAAAATAATCCGCTCCCAAAGTGGCAATAAGACAGCTGTTGGCAAATTCTCCGGAACGGGCGTAATTGCTCATTCCGTTTGAAATGGAGTGCTTTTCCCAGGCCGTTGCATTAACCACGGTTCCCCCGGGACACATACAAAAGGAACTGACTCCCCAGGCATCTCCGGGGCGGGAAACAAGATGATATTCAGCAGCCCCCAATGCCGCCGGCCGCACGGCACAGTGATACTGGCAGCGGTCAATCAAGGATTGAGGATGTTCGATACGGCATCCCATTTGAAAGGGTTTGAGTTTGAATTCCACCTGAGAAAGAAGTTTTCTTACCAATTCCCTTCCTCCCAGTCCCGGAGCCAGAAGCACAGCCGGTCCGGAGATCACTTCGCTGCCGCAGCGGACACCTGTACAACGTCCGTTGCTGACAACGATATCGGTTACTTCCTTGCCAAAAAGGAAGCGTCCTCCGAGTGATTCGATTTTTTTCCGGAGTTTTATGGATATCCCCGGCAGCTTATCTGATCCCAGATGGGGACGGCTCACATAGGCGATATCCGCAGGAGCTCCGGCCTCTATCATCTGTTCCAGAATAAAACGCCGGTTCACATCTTTGGTACCGGTATAAAGTTTTCCGTCTGAAAAAGCTCCGGCACCGCCCTCACCTATCAGGAGATTATTGTTCACATCGAGCTGCCTGTCCTGCAGGAATTTCTGCCACGCCTTCTGCCGGTGATCCACCGTATGCCCCCGGTCAATAATAACAGGATCGCATCCTGCCATTGCCAGAGCAAGGGCCCCGAAAATTCCGGCAGGACCGGTTCCGACGACAATAGGATTTTTAAGCGTGCATTTTTCCGGGAAAGGCAGTTCAGCTTTTTCCAGTGCGGCCAGCTGTTCAGGAGTTGCGGGGGGCAAATTGACATTTTCAGCAGTAGAAACCAAAAGACGGTAGATAAAAACCGGCTCACTGCGGCGTGAGTCAATACTTTTGCCCAGTATCTTGTAATCCAATTTTTCAGGAGGCACATTTATTTTCCCGGCAATAATGGAAGACAAATGTGAATCCGCATCCTTTGGGGCCTTACGGACCCCAAGGGCAAGTTTATCTAAAATGTAATCTGCCACAATATACCTCTACCGGCTCTCGATTTTCTGCTTTTTCTTGTTCTTTTCTTAAAATATCACCGCTTTGGTGCTTTTCCAAATTGGAATTTTGAAAAAAACGGGTTATATTATGATTAAGGAGGATATGCTGTTATGATCAACAATAAAAAAAACCCTGATGCGATGCTTCTCGGAATGGGTTTGGACAATCAGGACGGACACAAACGTTTGACCAAAGGCGACAACTTCTGTCTTGTTGGCGGTTCTGAAGAAACCCACGAGCGTATGACCGAAACAGCGATCAAATTCAACGAAAGACTCGCCCGCAAAGGGAAACAACTTAAAGACCTTTCTCCGGAAGAATTCCGTGATATGATGCGTGAGGCTTCTGACCGATGAATATTGCGGAACTCCGCAAACAAGGGCTTGAACTGCTTTCCCGATCCGGCTTTGACGCTCCGGAGCACGAATGTGATTATCTTTTGAGCGGTGCTTTGAAACTCCCCCTTTTGACGCTTCATCTTGATCCGCAGCGTGAAATAACGCCCCGGGAAGCGGAAAGGATCGTCGGATTTTTCAAGCGGCGTGCCGCCCGTGAGCCGGCTCAATACATCTTGGGCACAGCTCCTTTCAGAGATCTGGAACTTGAAGTAACTCCTGCGGTGCTTATTCCCCGTCCGGAAACAGAAGAATTGGTCGATTTGGCCCTTGAAAGAGCTCCCCGGAACGGCAGTGTGCTGGATATGGGAACCGGCTCAGGAGCCATTCCGCTGGCACTTAAATCCGAAAGGCCTGACTTGCATATCACCGCTGTTGACCTGAGTCCGGATGCTCTGGAAGTAGCACAGCGCAACAGTCAGAAACTCAAGCTGGCAGTTGACTTCCGTCACTCCGATCTGTGGAGTGCCCTTGAGGGAAGAATTTTTGATTTGGTCACAGCCAATTTGCCCTATGTTTCAGAAGATGAATACAAAGAGTGCAGTCAGGAAATCTTTTTTGAGCCGGTTATGGCACTGACTGCCCCCGATAACGGTCTTGCCCTGATGAAAAAAATGATCGCAGATTTGAGTTTGCACCTTTCTCCGGGCGGCTGGGCCATTTTTGAACTTTCACATCATCAGAATCCGGTGATCTGCCAATTTGGGCGGGCACTTGGCTTTGCGGCGGAATGTAAATACGATATGGCAGGCAAAGCCCGTTTTGTTCTGCTTCAAAAGGTTTAACGACCGATGGAACAAATTTCAAAAGGGCGAAAAATCCACTTGCAGCTGGGCCGTTTCGGAGAAGATACAGCAGTTCGCTTGCTGCGATCCAAAGGATATCATATTCTCACCCGGAATTTCCGTCTCAAAAGCGGCGAGTTGGATATTGTTGCTCTTGACGGAACGACTGTTGTTTTTGCTGAAGTAAAAACCCGGCGTCAAAACAGATTTTCGCCCCGTTCAAATCTTTCGTTCCGGCAATTGAAAAGAAATTTTGCCACAGGCAAACTCTATCTTTCTCTTTTCGGTATTCCTGAAGCAAAGAAACGGTATGACCTTATTGAAGTCACTGTTGACCGCAAAAGATACCGCCGTATCGTTAAACTCACCCATTCATTGAACATACTGATGCAATTATGAAAGAACTGCTGCGCCGTTTTGCCGCCTGGAGCGGCTTTTTTCCCTGTCCTGTGTGTATGACGCGCAGCGGCAACGGACAAAACGAGATCTGCCCGGAATGCAGGAAGGAGCTGCCGCTGCTGCCGGTGGAAAACCGCTGTCCCGGCTGCGGAGGGCGCAATGCTTCAGCCCTGGCGGTATGTCCGGCTTGTATGGAGTTTCCTCAACGGCCTTACAAGGATGCACTGGCGGTTATGGAATACACCGGAGGCGGCAGAACATTGATTCAGAAAATGAAATTCTGCAATCATCCGGAACTGGCACGACCTCTGGCACTTCTGGCCCTGGAGAAATTAAATGAAAGCAAAATGGAGTTTGATGTTATCGTTCCAGTTCCGCTTCATTGGAAAAGATTTCTGGTACGATCCTATAATCAAACTGAGCTTTTGGCCCACCTTCTTTCCCGGGCAACAGGAAAGAAAGTGGTACAGGGGTTGAAAAAAGTCCGTTCAACTCCTCATCAATCCAGATTGAAAAAGAGTGAAAGGCAAAAAAATCTGAAACACTCTTTTGCCCTCCGTGATCCTGCTTTTGCGGGCAAAACGGTACTTCTTATAGACGATGTCATCACAACCGGAGCCACTGCTTCAGTTGCTTCACAGATCCTCCTCAACAACGGTGCTGAAGCCGTCAAACTGCTCTGCTGTGCCCGCACGCCGCTCAAAGCCGGTTCCACCCGGTAAAGTTTCAGTTTCAAAACAATAACACTGCGGACAGATTTCACATTTTTGAAAATCTGTCCGCAGGAAAAATTTGTGTTAAAAGGACAATTTTAAGATTCTGACAAATCAGAACTTGACCTTTTCGCACCAGGCGTTGGCGATCAGATGGTGCCCCGCAAGAGAGGGATGCACGCCGTCAGCAGACCAGAAAGCAGCAGGCTTGACGGTACAGGCTTCGTCAAAGATACGCTGCAGATCAATGAAGTCTGCGTCAAACTCTTTGGCGATCTTGCGCAATTCACTTTGCCGCTCCTGAAGTGCAGGAAGCCAGCTTTTATGCTCGTCGTTCGCAGGCAGCAGAAAAGGCTCAAGCAAAACAAAACGGATATCAGGATTGATCTTACGGCACCAGCTCAGCAAAGCCCGGTACACATCCCCAAAGGACAAAGGATCTTTGCCGTATTCTGCCGTACGGCTCTCAAGAGCGGAATCGTTGATCCCGATCAGCATACTGAGCATATCAGGAGCAAGATCAAGAGCCTCTCTGCGCCAGCGGGAATAAAGGTGGTAAATGTTGTTGCCGCTGATACCGCGGTTGGAATTTTCAAATTCGATCTGCGGGTAAGCAAGTTGAAGTTTGCCGGTAATGATAGATGGATAACCGGGCCCCAGACCGTGCTGCGGAAATCCTGCTGTCGTATCCAGCATTCTGCCGGAATCAGTGATGGAATCACCTTGAAAAAGAATCTTGTAATTTGACATTTTCACTTAAACTCTATTTTTGTTAATTGACGGGCCTTCACAAGGCCCAGACGGATATCTTTGATGGCGGTCAGATATTCACTCACCAGATTATGGACTTTTTCGTGTTCGTTGCTTGAAAAACCTTTGTAAGTCCTGCGGTTGCGCTTACTGCTTTTGCCGGCAGAAACGTTATTGCGGAAAAAACGGGAATTCCGGCTGACAAAGGAATCCAGATTGGCAGCTGTTCTCTCTGCAAGCCAGCGTTCATACTCAATAAGATCCACATTACTCAGATTCGGAGTGACTTTTTGAGAACGGCGGCGGGAACGTTTCTTTCCTTTGCCATTTTCTTCTTCAGCCATTTCTTCTTTTTCTTTCTGAAGGGCACGGAATTCTTTGGTATAATCAGACATTCCGGTCCCTTTGAAATTAAAATAAAAGGCTTGAACGACAGTAGGTTTCAATGTACTGAAATTACCCACAAGAGCGTTGAGCCCAGAGTCAAATCTGACCTTGGTATGCATTCTTTCTTTGCGAAGTTGTGCCCAGATTCGGTTGAGATCACTGCGCAGCTTGAACAGACGCCTTTTTACAGCACTGTGGTAATCACCCTCCGTATGACGCTGGGCAAGCCAGTATTCTTTTTCTAAAAGGTCCAACTGACGTCCCACGTCATCCAACAGATCAGCCCGTGCAAAGGTACAGCAAAACAACAGCGAAAGCAGAATCAAACGTTTCATTGTCCACCTCCTTGCAAGAAATCAAAAACTTTTTCAGTTGATGCTCAGTTTGCGTGTGATCTTTTCAGCGATCTCCGCCATTTGTCCTTCAGCATAGTTCAGCTGACGCCAGTTCCAATGGAAATCATCTTCAACATTCCGGGGCACAACGTGCAGATGGGCGTGCATAACGACCTGCCCTGCGGCGAGTCCATCGGCAAGGTGCAGATTGTAACCGTCCATATCCAGTTCCCGTTTCATAGCAATACCGATGCGGCTGCCCACCTTGAACATCCGTCCTGCAGTTTCCTCAGGAATAGTGGAAGCAGATTCGTGATGTTCCTTGGGAATAACGAGAGTATGACCGAAATTAATGGGGGAAATATCAAGAAAAGCATAGACAAGTTCATCTTCATAAATCTTGACTGAAGGGATCTCCCCGCTGATAATCTTGCAAAAAATACAACTGCTCATAATATTATTCCTCCTTAAAAAGATCAATTATTGCCTGGCGGCTGCCGAAAACTGTCAGCTGGTCGCCTTTTTCCAACATTGTTCCGGGACCGGTAGGTGTATTTTCCAGTGACCCGATTTTCCGTAAAAGCAGAACCGTCACATTGTAACGGTTGCGTAAATCCAATTCCAACAGCGTTTTTCCGGAAAGGCCCTGAGGCACGATGACCTCCGCAATAGCAGCTCCCTTGAATTCCAGAATGTCAGAAATATTATGCCAAGTCAGCCGTCGGCTGAGGCGGTCGGCCACATCCTGTTCCGGCTGGATCACTTCATCAGCCCCCAAACGATACAGGATCTTTTCCTGAACATCACTGGTGGCCTTGGCAATAATCTTTCGGGCCCCTTCCTGTTTCAAATGGGTCAAGGCAAGAATTTGATCTTCAAAGTGAGAACTCATCCCCAATATAATCACATCAAATTTTCTGACGCCGAGTTCCTTGACTGCATCAGGATTGCTCACATCAGCAATGACTGCTTCTGCGACTTTATCCCTCATTTCATCAACCCGCACCTGGTCAATATCGCAGACCAGCACGGTATTCCCCAAATCGCTTAAAGAGACCGCCAACTTGGCTCCGAAAGATCCCAAACCCAGAATTGCATAACTGTTTCCCATAAACTTGCCTCTTTCTTGCTTATCCGATAATGACCCGTTCAGCAGGATATTTCAAAACGCCCGGTTTTTCCCGGCTCAACAAAAAGAGCAGGATCGTAAAAGGACCGAGCCGTCCGATGATCATAAGCATAATAACAAAAATCTTACCCCCCAAAGTCAACTTTGAAGTCACCCCCATTGAAAGTCCTGTCGTCGTCAAAGCAGATGCGGCTTCAAACATCGTATCAAGCAAAGGAATTTCAGCCGGATTGAGAGTATGCAGCACCGTCCCACCGATGCAAAAAAGCAGCAAAAAAATGACCATCATCGTAAATGCCCTCAACACGATATTCATTTCCACCGAGCGTTTGAAAATCAAAACTTCACGGTTGCCCTGCAACGTATTTCTGATAGCGGCAAAAGCCACTGCGGCAGTTGTGACTTTCATTCCTCCGGCCGTTGATCCCGGAGCCCCGCCGATGAGCATCAGCACAATAACGACAAGAGCGACTCCCGGTGAAAAATAAGCTCCCCCCGCAAATGCCGAAAAGCCTGCCGTCCTGGAAAAGGCAGAAAGACAGAAAGCATCAAACAGAGACAAGGGCCGTCCGCTGTCAAAACTCAGGATCAAAACACAAAGTGTCCCCAAAAGAAGCAGCACAGCATTGGTGGAAAGAACAACTTTGGAATGAAGGCGCAGAAAATGTCTTTTTTTCAAAACCCATTCTCTCAGATCATAAATCACATAGATCCCCAATCCTCCCAGTATGACCTGACAGGCAATCACAAACTGCACCAGAGCATTGGTCTTGCTCAAACTGCCGGGGATGGGAGAAAATCCGGCATTGCAAAAACCGCTGACTCCCAGAAAAACAGCGTGCCAGGCATTGATGATATACCGCTCAGGCTTTACAAGTTCTCCGACGCCGAAACCGTTTCCGGAGGGATCATTGAACATTAGTCCGATATAGATCAATACGGCCCCTGCGGCTTCGCAAAAAAGGGCATAGCGAACAACGATCCGGGTCAGAATTTCAGTTCCACGCAAAGAAAAATTATCATTCAAATTGGAAATCATCAGCGTATCGCTGAAAGACAACCCACGTCCCAATGCCAAAAGGATCGATGCACTCAAAGTCATAATACCGATAGCCCCCAACTGAATAAGCAGAAGTATGATCAATTGACCGGCAAAAGAAAATTCGCTGATATCGTTGGTCTCAAGTCCCGTCACACAAACAGAGCTTACAGCCATAAAAACAGCATTGATGAAAGGAAAATTTTTTTCGGGAGTCCAAAAGGGCAAGGCGAGCAAACAGGTCCCTGCCGCAATCATTGCAGCAAAGGTCGCAAGAAAGAAAAGCTGCCCCTTTTTGACGTGAGATATAAGCATAGCCCCTTACCAGGCTTCAGTACACTGGTCAATAATCTTTTTGGTTGCTTCCCAGAGAGCCGATTTAGCCCCCACATTTCTGGCGTGCTCCAAATCGATGATATGGTCAAACATAGCACTTCCCGTTACCCGTGCCGGGCCGATCAGCGGTCGGACTCTGCCGGGAATGATCACAGAATATTCCACAGTTGCCGTAACACGGTAATAATCGGGGAAATATTCTCCGGCATTATGGTTGTCACTTGACGACCAGGAACGTTCACGGAATTCCATCTTCAATATCTTGGCGTAGATGATACAGTCTGCCTTACTCTCACTGAGGAGCTTGTAGGTTCCGTCATTCATAATCCGTTCACACAAAAGAGAACGCAGCACACCGGCTGCATTATAGCTCAACGTTTCGTTGCTGACAGGCGCAACACCGAGAGAACGGATCTGCGGATGACCTAAAAAACCGACACGGTAACCGCATCCGCACAGCATAAAGAGTACAGCCATAGCCGCAAGCAGGTTTTTGAAATTCATTTTTCTTCTCCTACGCCCTTGAAGTAAAGGGACAAATCAGGCAGCGGAAGCAAATTGTGATTGTTGTTTTCTCCGGGAACAAGCAGGATCTTTTCTGCTTCAGCAGGCAGCGGGGCGGCCATATAGCTTTTGTAACGGCCGGAACCCTCTTCCGGAAATTTTCCGGGAAGATAGCTTTTGTCCAATTCCGCCAGTTTCTTTTCAGATGCAGGGGCAGAGCCGCTTTCGGGATATTCCTGTACCACACGGGCAAGATAACGTCCGGCAGCTTCAGTACGTCCCTGTCTTCCGTAAAATTCAGCCATTTCATAAAGCCGTTTGGCCTGAACATCCCGAATCCGCTGCAAATTCCGTGTAACCATAGGAACTGATGCATCTTTGGGATAAAGTTTCAAAAACTTTTCGCTCAATTCGGCACATTCCCGGGCGTAACGGCCATCTCCGTCACCGCGGATGGCCATTTCATAGCAGCCGTAAGCCAACGCAAGCAGGGCCAATTTATAAGACTTTGTATGGGAAAATTTGCTTTCAACGACCCGCAGCTGTTCAAGAGATTTCAAAGTTTCTCCCCGCTGGTCATAGACAAAAGCAAGACGCAGACGCGCTTCAGGGGCTTGTTCAGCATAAGGGGCGCGCTGCAAAGCCCGCAGCAGGATTTCTTCGGTTTTATCCGGTCCCTGAAGCCAGGAGACCTTTCTCAAAGCATAGAAAGCAGGCTCTCTTTTTCCTTTGAAAAAAAGTTCTCCCAACTCATATTCCCTGGCAATAGCTTCAGACACATCGGCATATTCAGGAAATCTTGCAAGCAGAGCCTCTATCAACTCAAACTCCTGCCAGGGCAGTCCCGCCAATTTGGCAGCACCGATCTGTGCCCGCAAAGAATTGGCTCGGATCGTATTGGACTTTGCCAGCAATTCCGAGTCTTTGAAACTCTTGAAAGCGGCGTAATATTCTTTTGCCTTGACCTGCTCCAAGCCCTTTTCATAAGCCTTGACGGCATCGGCATCGTCAGCCCAAAGTCCGGTCAGAAAGAATCCAGCCAGTATGAATCCGGCAACTTGTAAAATTTTCCCCATACAATATTCCTGAAATATTACATTATCTTGAGGGCCGGAAGATCCTGAACATCAATACATCCCTGAACTATATTCTCAGAATCAACCACAACAATATCGTCGATCCGCCGTTTTTCCAGTATTTTCAACACTTCAGCGACCAGCATATTTTTCTGAACCGCTACGGGGGAAGGCGTCATAATATCACCGATGAGTTTTTTCAGGATATCGGGATCTTTTTCTGCTCCCCGCCTGAAATCGCCGTCAGTAAAAATGCCCAGCAGTTCGCCTTTACTCCCGACGATAACAGCTGAACCGCATCTGTAATGACTCATCGAGTAAATCGTTTCTCTGACAGTTCGCTCAGGAGAAACAACAGCAATGTGTTCTGTATCACGCATCACATCACCGGCCGTCATCGTCACCAGACGTCCGATTGCCCCGCCCGGATGACGGCGGCCGTAGTCGGACTTGGTGAATCCCCGCTGTTCAAGAAGCACCAATGCAAGAGCATCTCCCAGAGCCAGCAAGGCGGTAGTGGTAGTGGTGGGAGCCAGATTAAAAGGACAGGCTTCCCGGGGGACGGGCATTTCATAAACGAAATCGCAAATTGCCCCCAAAGTGGACTCTGCACTTGAAGTTATCCCTACGATCTGAACCCCCAGACGCTTGGCGGGAGGCAGCACCACAAGCAGTTCCTCCGTCTCGCCGCTGTAAGAGATAGCCAGCATCAGGTCATTTTCCTGGATCAGTCCCAAATCGCCGTGCCGTGCCTCAACGGGGTGCATAAACACTGAAGGAGTCCCGACACTTGAAAGAGTTGCTGCGATCTTTCTGCCGATATGCCCGGATTTCCCAACTCCGGTAATAATCAGTTTTCCGCCGATATCAATGGTGTGGGAACACAGTTCCACGAGCCGGATGAATTTTTCATCCAATTGGTCACGCAGAGCAGTCAACCCCTCGATCTCAATATCAAAGACCTCCCGGGCCCGCTTGAGAATTGCGTTCATTTACAGTTATCTCCTTACATACGGCAGGCACGGATCTCGGTAATAAAGATTCCCCGTGCACCGATGTCGTAAAGTTCGTCCATAATTGAGTTGACATCATTCTTTTTGATCATTGCTTTGACAGCCACCCAGTCGGGATTTGAGAGAGGAGCAATGGTGGGAGCTTCAATTCCGGGGGTGATACGGCAGGCATTTTCAAGAGATTCTCTGCGGATATCGTATTCCACCATAACGTATGAAGAAGCAACGATCACGCCTTTGATACGGCTCATCAGTTTCCGTGCTCCGGGCAAATCGGCACAACTGCTGTCACGGGCGATAAGGACAGCTTCACTGTGAAGCATAGGTTCGCCCAGAATGGCAAGTCCGGCTTCTTTGAGGGTGGAACCGGATTCCACCACATCGGCAACAGCATCGGCGATCCCCAGCTTGACAGAAAGCTCCACAGCACCGTCAAGTCTCACCACGGGACATTCAAGGCCCAGTTCGGCCAGCTTGCTTTTGAGAAGCTGCGGATAGGAACAGGCGATCCGTTTGCCGTTCAACTGCTGCACTGAACTCAGATTCAACTCTTTAGGTGCGGCAAAACAGAAGCGGGAACGGCCGAATTCCAGGGGCATCAGTTCAGTCACCTGTGCGCCGCTGTCGGCAGCGAGATCCCGGCCGGTAATTCCCAAATCAATGATTCCGTTCCCTACGTAAATAGCCACATCCCGGGGACGGAGAAAAAGAAATTCCATATCGTTGTTATGGTCGCTCACCACAAGTTCGCGACCGGAACGCTGGCAGCGGAATCCGGATTCGGTCAAAAGTTTGACAGCCCCCTCTGAGAGAGCTCCTTTATTGGGAACAGCAATTTTAAGCATAAAAAATCCCCTTTCTCACAGGTAGCGGTAAATATCTTCAAGTTCGATTTCCCGGTCGATCATCATTACCTGCAGATGATACAAAAGCTGAGAAATTTCCTCGGCGGTCCGTTCTTTGGATTCATACTCTGAGGCCATCCAGACTTCGCCGGCTTCTTCAACGATTTTTTTGCCGATAAAGTGGGTTCCTTTGGCAAGTTCCTTAACGGTTCCGGAGTTGGGATCGTTGGCAGCAGCTTTGGCTTTCAATTCTGCAAAAAGTTCTTCAAAACGCTTCATAGCGGAAATTTCTCCTAAAATTCAATAATTCAGATGACACAAGCAGCAAGTGCTTTTATATAATATAACGCCAAAACTGTAAAATTGCAACTCTTTCTTAAAGTTCTATTTCCATACCATCGAACCCCACTTCTATGCCCAACGGCTCAAGCCAGGCACAGAGTTCTGCGTGGGAAAGATTGGGATTGTGGGAAAAATGGTTGGCAATGAGTCTTGCGTTTTCCTTGAGAGCTCCCAACCGGCGGAGTTCCCTGAAACATTCGACAAAAGTTTCTCCTCCCATATGCTTTTCCCGGTGATCCCGGTGCATAAAGCAGCAGTCTGCGATCACTGCATCAAAGGAAAAGCCTTTGAGCAAATCCCAGCTTTGAGGAGGGAAGTACCCTGTATCATTTGCGAGCAACAAAGAAAATCCGGGAGCCCGGAAAGCATAAAAAAGTGAATCGGGAGCCCCGTGATCCGCTTGGAGAGCCGTCAGTTCGATACCGTTTTGCAGCATAACTTTTGAACCGTGCTGCACAACTTGAAAACTCAGATTTGCCCGTTCTGCCTGAGGGGCTTTTCTGATTTCATCAAGGACGGTTTGAGAACTGATGATCCGCAAAACTGCTTCTGCGGGAACTTTGGACATTCCCGGACAGCGGTTATACAATTCTTCCGGATACAAATGATCCCGGTGATTGTGAGTAATGACCAGATCCCGCAGCAGATCATAACGCAAACGGTATTTTATCATATGGTAAAACATATCCGGGCCGCAATCGATCCGGATCTGGTCTCCCAGCTGGTAAGCTGTCCTGCTCCGGATATCTTTTCCGCCCTGCACCTGTGCTTTAAGGCAAAGGGGACAGGTGCAAAAAAGAGCCGGTACAGCTTCAGCGGCGGCACTGCCGCAAATAAGAAGTTTCATTTCCTTATCAATACTCCCACAGTTTGCAGCTGTGAGGAGCAAGCTGGATCTTTTCCTGACATTTTTCCATATTGCCGCTCCAGAAATCTTTAACTTCTGCAACATTACCGGCGACACTCCAATCGACGGGGAGTTCCTGAGGTGTATCTTCCCAGTTGATGACCAGCAGACGGCCGCCTTTTTTCAAACGCTGATGCCAGTAGATCGGCAGGACCCGCTCAAAGAAGTCCAGAGGCCGTCCGGCAAAGCCGGATTCGGCAGAAACGACCTTCCGGGCAAGATCGACACCGGCTTCGTTGAGCAGCGTAACCTTGTCTGAAAGATTGATGGCACCGCCAGCCATAATATCAAGAGAGAGCAGCACTTTTTGTTCTTCCAAACGGGTAGAACAGAGATTGAAAGCGAATCCGGGGTTGTATTCATCGTTGGGCATACAGGCGACATAAGAGGGCTTCAAACGCTGGATATCGGGATCATCAGAGGTGTCAAGGCTGCGGCAGAGCGAGAAGTCGGGATCGTTGATCCACAGTTTCTTATTGGCCCAGAACATACCTGCCACAGAAACGGTATTGGCTTTGACACCGCGCCAATGAGAGTGGATATCAGCTCCCACCCGGGCGGCATTCACAAAGCTGTTGCCCAGATAGAAATGATAGTTGCATCCCAGGATCTCCGACCGTCCGGCGACGCCCCGGCACACAGCTTCCATCAGTTTTCTCAACACCTGACACCGGGGAACAGTACGGTCGGCAAACCGTTTGGCATCCATTGTCATTCCCAGGAAGTCCAGTTTGAAGTATTCATATCCCATACCGGCATAGCGGTCAAAAAGCTTTTCCAGATGTTTCTGAGTTTTAGGAACAGTGGGATCAAGGACAAAGCCGTAGCGTTCCATACACCGGAATGCACGGCAGGGCTGACCGCCTTCGGAACAGGCAAGCATATCGCTGTCCCACTGGGCAATACGGCAGTGGGGTTCCACGATGGAAGGAGCAAGCCAGAGACCTGCTTTGAATCCCATTTTATGCAATTCGTCAGCCAGGAACTTCATTCCCCGGGGAAAGAGGGGATTGGGTTCCCATTCACCGTAACAGTATTGCCAGCCGTCATCAACGATAATGCGTTTAACGTGCTGTTTCAGCACAGGATCAGCGGCAATAAATTCCGCATTTTTGAGCACTTCTTCTTCAGAGACAGTACAGCGGTAATAGTCCCAGGAGTTCCAGCCGCATTCAGGCTGCTGAGAAAAATCTCTTTTGACTTCGCAGCTTTCATCACCGTACCGTTCAAGGATCTCAAAACCGTCTCCGGAAGAAATGGTGATTTCGTCAAATTCAGTCACTTCAGGAAGATCATTGTGATGAAATTCAAAATCGCACCGCCATTTCAGCAAAAGGGAACCGACCCCCTGCCCCCGGAAATAGTTGTCATATTTCTGATTGAGCGGGCTGGTCATAATGACCGTTTCTTTATTGCTGGTCAATGCAGAATAATGACGGGCCTGAAACTCCATACTCTCCGGAACCGGATAAACGGCGGCCTTTGCCCGTCCCATACGCTCACCGCAAAAGAAGGTGTGATCCACCTTGAGAGCGGGGAAAGTAAGGGGGGTAAAAATAAAGTGCTCAGGCACACTCTTTTTCCACTGCGCACCGGTCTTGATCTTGAAAGTGCAAGCACTTTTTTCGATCTGCATCACAAATACGGCCAGGTCATCTTCGGCCTTGAAAGCTCCTTTCCCGTCGTTTTCCCAGAAAAGTCTGCGGGAAACGCCGTCAGCATTGATCTCAGAAACGGCACCTTCAAGAGAGAGCCAACCGGCTTTCACCCCGGCAAAAGGATTGATCTTATCCATAAATATCTCCAGTATGTTATGTTTTTGATATTGTTTGCAAGATAATATAACTTCAAATAAGCTATTTTCAAGGGAAAAAAAAGGAAATTTCACCAAAGAGTCGGCCGTTCCTGCCAAAAACTTATTTACTGTTTTTTGTCTTGTAATACATTTCTGCTTTTTTGGGGGCAACAGTATATTTTTTCAGCCACATAGGCTTTCCTTTCCGCACATATTTCATACGGACCTTCTGAGTCCCGATGTACCAGACCCAAAGTCCCCGCTGTCCGACACCGATTTTTTTGTGAGCAACGACGGCTCCGGTCGCAAGGTCTTCAGTATTGAGATCCTCGATCAGGAGATATTCCCGCACCCGGTGTTTTTCCCAGTTCCCTGCGAATCCTATATCTCCGGGCTTTTTTTTGAGGTTTATCTTTTTGAAAATCCCCTGAGCGTGGACGACCACGCCTGTTATTTTGTTTTTTTCTTCCTGAATATGTATGACTTCAGGTTCCAAAAGGATGTTCAGTTTTTCTTTGAGCAGCGGGGTTTTGATTTCAGGCATTTTTTGAAATTCATCAGCTCCGGAACAGGCAACGCTGAACAGAAAACAAAACAGTAAAAGAGTACGCATAAAAGTGTTTCCTTAAAAATGATCCCGGAAAAAAATTCCCAATTACTCCGGCAATTCGTTGAATCCTGCAACTGCGATGCCCAGTTCTGCACATTTTTCCAGGAGTTTTTCAAGCAATTCAGTGGGCATATGAACAGAAGGAGCTTCAGGATAAATGGCGTGAGAAAAGAAAACAATAAGCATATTTTCTTCTGCCGCCCGGGTCAATGCGGCATTCAGATTTTCAATGGTGGAGTCATAATAGGCACCGATCCCGCATCCTCCCAATATCTGTCTGCCGGGGATCTCGCTGAAGGGGATATAAGCTTTATCCTGCTGAGCGATCCAGTAACCTTTGGGTTCTTTTATGCCTGCTCCGGCACGGAAACGGCAGAAATATTTGCTTAAAAAGGCATCACTTTCCTCTGTATGGCGGTTATTGGGGTAGGCAAAGTAACGCAGATTTTCCACGCCGTACTTTTCCGCAGATTTGAGCTGCGGAAGGATCTGTTCATCAAAGTAGCTTTGCATATCCACCTCAACGGCATCCCGGTGGCCGAGAGTGTGAAGTCCCACACTGTGTCCGTACCCCTGTAAGACTTTGATAGATTCTGCTGCTTCAGCAGTGATCTCTTTGCTGTAAAAAAAGGTAGCCCGGGCTCCATAACGCTCAAAGAGTTTCATTTGCGGCAGCCAGGTTTGATAAGCACCGTCATCAAAAGTAAAACAAACTATGCCCCGTTCAACTTTGTCAAGTTCAAGTTTGCCTTTTGCAAGCGGTCCTCTGAATACAGGGAGAGCGGCGGGGACAGTAAAATCAAGTTCAGCCGTCATAATGGGAACTCCTTAATAGTTTCAAGTTAAAAATCAACTTCGAGATAATATACCCCTTGTACGCCTCAATGTCAAGCACAACCGGAAAACTCATCATTTCCGGAAGAAGAGATCTTCACAAATCTCCGTCAACAGTATCGCTGTTGTTTTTTCACTTTTGTTCCGGGCACCCGGATGAACATTCACTTTTTGACGGATTGCTCATCAGCAAGGTCATCCCAAACAGGATCAGGACGATGGAAACAATAAACAGAATGGAGAATTTTTCTTTCAGTACCATCAGCGAGAGCGTGAAGGTAATGGCGGCTGAAAGATAGCCGAAGGCTCCGAGAACATTGGGTTTTAAATAACGCAGTGCAGTATACCAGCAGGCGTTGGCCCACGCCAGCGTAACTACCCCGGTATAGATCGTTCCTGCCCATAACTGCGGCCTGAATGCCTGCCAGTCGGCAAGACTGACGGTGAAAAACAAGGCGGGGATCATCAAAATCGTTCCGAAAAGGAAACTGATGAACATACAGACCGGACCGCCGTATTTTTGGGAAACAGCAGCCCCGTAAACTGTGAAAAACGCCCAGCAGAATCCCGAGCCCAGTGCCATTGCATCTCCGATCAGAGAACTTAAACCGGTATCGGCATAAATGTCTCCGCCGGGAGCGAAACCCGCCAGCACAATGCCGCCGAAACCGATGATCATCCCCAGGATCCCCCAACCGGGCGTTCTCTGTTTCAGCAGCAGATATGACAGGATCACAGTGGCGATGGGTGAACAGTTGGCCATCAGAGAACTCCGGGCCGCAGTGGTATAATTCAACGAGCAGAATATCAGGATGCTTTCCATAACGATACCGACCAGTGAAATCAGCAGAAAACTTTTCCAGTCTGAATACAGTGCTTTTTTTACCAACTGACGGTTGCCGGAAAAAAACAGCAGCGGCGTAAGAGCCGCCGTGGCCAGTCCGAAACGCAGAAAATTGAAGAGCCAGGAGTTTATTTCACCTTCTTCACCGAAAAGCCAGCGGCCTGCGATATAAAAACTTCCCCACGCTGCTGTGGCCAGAAATCCGAGAATAAATCCAGTTAAGTTTTTCATATTTTACTTTCTTGATTGATATAAGTACTGTTTTCAACGCAAAATTTTCTTCCCCAGCAGAGCCCGGATCAATGCTGCGGCATTTTTTTGTGCAGTTCCATTATCGGGGATCTCAGTCACTGCTGCTCCTGTGATTTTTCCGGAATCAGACAGGAGCTCCAAAGCACAAAAACCTTCCCGCAAAGTAAGACCGCAAGGGGGAACATCCTGGGAACCGGTGTATTCAGGATCAAGAACACTCATAGAAAAATCAACGGCCAGAGAATTGATCCCGTTCAAAGATTTCAGTGCCCGCTCCATAATCTCCGATATGCCGTAACGGTCGATTTCTTCCATAGTAAAGACCCGGATCCCGGAATGCTGAAGACGTGATTTTTCCTGCGGATCGATACTGCGGACGCCGATCAAAACCACATTTTCTTCCGGTAACGGAGGTTCCAGAGGGGCGGAAATGACAGTTTTTCCGCAAATTGCCGCAAGAGTCATTCCTTCTACGGTGAGTGCGCCGGATTTTCCGGTGTTAAAATCGCTGTACGCAGAAAACATTATCCAACCGCAACGATGAGATCTGGATGTGATCCCTCTGGCCAGCTCAAGTGCGACCCGGTGAGATCCGCCCCAGAGCAGCGGGCGTATCCGCTCTTCCAGACACTTTTTCACTTCAGACGCAACCGTGGAAAGTGAACTGCACGTGCCGCAGTTTTGAGCCAACGCCGAAAAAAAAGATTTTTCAGGGATCCGGCAAAAAGAAGTGAAAGATCTTTTCTCAGTTGCAAAAGGTGTCCTGAGGAGCTTCCAGCCCCGGTAATCCGGGGGGACTTCCGGCGAAAGCCATTTTTTGCTGACATACGGAGAGATCATTCCGGAAAGCAGACTGCTGTATTCCAGATCGAAATCCAGGGTGTCGCCAACATTGAAATGCAAAGAACAATCTTCCACATCTGCGATCAGATGATCTGAGCTTGCCCCCGGGATACGGATCCCTTTTTGACGGGGGATGATCCCGTCACAGTTGACATCTGCTCTGCCGATCCCCAGCAGCAGGCGGTTCCGTATCCCCAAATCGGGGATCTGCGGTTTTTCGCCAAAAGCGTTCAACTGCATCGTTCCGGCGGGGAAAGAGGGCTTTACGCTGCTTTCAATGACTTCAGCGGTAAGGGTAAATGCATCATAAAACATATGGGGGATCTTTTCACCGTTACAGGTTTCCCGCCCCAGTAAAAGTGATTCCCCGCAACGGAGATGATTCAATCCGGCGGGCAGTCGGCCTTCCAGCAGCATCTTTACCGCACTGCTGTTGCCCGCAGACACGTAACGTAATTTCCGCCGCAGATCACGTTCCAGTTTTTGAGCAAGTTCGCTCAGCAGGCCCATATTTTCTTCATCCGGAATGATCCCTCCATAACAGGTCAGATTGGTGCCGATCCCGGCCGGATAGATACCGGGGAGTGATTCTGCATACCGGAATAAATGTTCCAGTTCGCCGGGTTGGACTCCCTCCCGGCGGTCTCCCAGATCAATCATCAGCAGCACCTGATGGATTTTTCCGGCTTTGACAGCGGCCCGGGAAAGGAGTTCCAAGACCTCACCTGAAGAATTGAGACTTAAATCCGCATATCTTACAGTCTCTTCTGCTTCGCTCGGCATCGGGAGCCGCAGCAGCCACAACGGGCAGCTGATCCCGCAATGCCGGAGGCGGCGCAAATTTTGAATGCGTGAGTCGGCGATTTGAGTACAGCCGCCTGCGGTGAAAGCGTGTGCCGCTTCCGGAGAGCCGCAGCAGCACTTCACCACACCGGCGATTTCCACGCCGTGACCGGCAGCCACGGCAGTCAGAACTTCCGCATTGTGCTTCAGTTTCTCTGTGTCTCCTGTTATTACGGGGTAAGATGAAGTGAATTTCATAGTCAGCTCTCCATATTGTTTCTCTGATAATATACCAACTTGAAATTTATATTCAACAATAAAATGATTTTTTGAAATAAACAGCTTTGTAAATGAAAAATAAGAGAATAAAAATTCAAAAACCTTAATTTTAATAGAATTTTATTCTGTTTTGATTTTGCAAAAATCAGTAATGGGGATTATATTACACATCGAAAGGAGAATAAAGATGGATGAAACAGACCGTAAAATATTAAGTTGTTTGCAAAATAACGGAAGGATCAGCAACAAGGAACTTGCCCAATGCGTTCATCTGGCACCTTCGGCGGCGTTGAAACGCTTGAGACGGCTGGAAGAAACAGGGGTCATCACCGGTTATGCCTGCAGGATCGATCACGGCAAAATCGGATTGAATATGAATGTCCTGATTTCAGTGATCACCGCTGAAAAGGCAGGCCATATTGAGATCGGCAGCAAGCTGGCAGAATTGCCCGATGTGCTGGATGTCTTTGATGTCGCCGGGAATACAAGCTACATTATCCGTGCGGTCGTGAAAGACACTTCCGGATTGAACGATCTTATCATCCGTCTGGGGAACATCCCAGGAGTTGTCCGTACCCAGACAACTCTTATTATGAATATGATAAAAAATGAACTTGCGTTCAATTTCAGTCAGGATGAACCATAAATCGAGTATGAGGGACTTTTGAGGGACAACCTCGCCAGTCCCGTCCTCTCACACCACCGTACGTGCCGTTCGGCATACGGCGGTTCAGTAACTTGTGTACAAACCAATCTGCACCGTCTTTCCTGTCAGTTGCCCGCAAAGATATGCCCGGCACTCCCGGGGTACTTTCAGGTTCCAGGATTTTTTTTCAATCCGTACCGCTGAGACCTCCACGGATAAGTGCATTGACTTTCCTCCCATATATCTGCCGCATTTACACCACAAGGTTCGGTCAGTACCGGACTTTCACCGACGAGTCAATGCGCCTGCCGCACATACTAATCAAAACCACCGGCTTAGCCGGTGGTATGCACCACGCCTTCAAGGCGATGATGCCGGCAGCCCGACACGGGCTCTGAACAGGTTCGCCATGCGCAACTATTTTTCAAGCTACCGCTGAAGCGGTA
>SUWB01000003.1 GCA_015061745.1 Lentisphaerota bacterium
TCAAGACCAAATCCAAATAGTCGAAAGAAAACTGTCAAATTCGCTGTTTGTCAGACTAAACGCACGATTTTCTCCCCTCAACGTGCGTTTACTATTACAAATGTGCGTTTACTTTGTCAATTCACCCTTTTTTTATGTTCTCCCAGCTTTTACCATACCCGTATTGAATTTTTCCGGTTTGAGACCCCTATAAAACTGCACTGCGCTCAAACACATCAGGCGTTACCTTATATACACTGCAAGTTTGAGACCCCTATAAAACTGCACTACTCTCAAACAGGGTACAATCCCATCTTTTTATAGTTTGAGTTTGAGACCCCTATAAAACTGCACTACTCTCAAACGCCTTCGCCTTGGCAATAGCCCTATCCATCGTTTGAGACCCCTATAAAACTGCACTGCTCTCAAACTGAAGATGCCGGATTATCGTTAAAAGTGAGTTTGAGACCCCTATAAAACTGCACTGCTCTCAAACAGTGGCCTGTGGCTGCGATTTATCAATAGCGTTTGAGACCCCTATAAAACTGCACTGCTCTCAAACGCTGCCGGAGAGGGCATTGGTCGCCTCCTGGTTTGAGCCCCCTATAAAACTGCACTGCTCTCAAACCCACGATGCGCCGTATAGGAGGCGTTCACCGTTTGAGACCCCTATAAAACTGCACTGCTCTCAAACTTTGAGCTCCGCATACTTAAGGGACAACGCGTTTGAGACCCCTATAAAACTGCACTGCTCTCAAACCGGAGACTCCTTTTTTTGTCCGGCACTGAAGTTTGAGACCCCTATAAAACTGCACTGCTCTCAAACTGAAAGAACAAATTAAAAGATGAAAAAAAAGTTTGAGACCCCTATAAAACTGCACTGCTCTCAAACCCTTCGGAGTGATCGAAAAATCTTTGGCGAGTTTGAGACCCCTATAAAACTGCACTGCTCTCAAACTTGATGGACAAAACAAATCCGCATCCTCATGTTTGAGACCCCTATAAAACTGCACTGCTCTCAAACTCACACACAAAATCTTCAGCATCTCCGCTGGTTTGAGACCCCTATAAAACTGCACTGCTCTCAAACCATCTGGTCTTCAAGAAGCGGGAAAGCACCGTTTGAGACCCCTATAAAACTGCACTGCTCTCAAACATTACAAGTATACGAAAGAACGTTTTGCTGGTTTGAGACCCCTATAAAACTGCACTGCTCTCAAACCCAGCTTGTAACCTCAACTGTCAATGGTATGTTTGAGACCCCTATAAAACTGCACTGCTCTCAAACCTTGTATTCGTACACGGTGCCGGGGGCGGCGTTTGAGACCCCTATAAAACTGCACTGCTCTCAAACACAGCAAGCTGGCAAGCTCCGGCGATGACAGTTTGAGACCCCTATAAAACTGCACTGCTCTCAAACCTTCGCAGTGCCAGAAAAGTTGAAAAGCCTGTTTGAGACCCCTATAAAACTGCACTGCTCTCAAACGCAGGAGGAGGTGTAGGTGGTTGAGGATTTGTTTGAGACCCCTATAAAACTGCACTGCTCTCAAACCTCAAATTGACACTTGAGACCAGAACACAGCTTTATAAAGAAATTAAGAAGACAAAAAAATGCTTCTCATATTGACCCCTGATAGAATATAGCCTGCCTTTGGTGAAAAATCAAATCATTTGATCAAAATTCACACAAATCACTATCAATAACCGTTCGCTTTTCAAGAGAAAGCTTATTATATTCACGATTGTCTATCAGCATAATATTATATTCGTGGGAACAACAGGTAGCCGTAAAATTTTCCATTGTTTCGTCATCAAGAAGCGAACGCAGATTGACAAAAACGAATACCGAAGCAAGGGCATTGGCTCTCATCAATTCCATATAGGTCAAAATTTTTTCTGCCAATGGCAAATCATCCTCTTTCAAATATATTCCGGCAGTTTTCAAAAGACTTGACATTGACAGTTTGGAAAATTCTAACTCAAAATCATCTTGAAACGCCAAATCAAGCAGTAAGTTCTCAATATCCCCCAGCAGGTGCTGACTTCTTTCATAAAATTCAGCGGAAAGAGCTTGTTTCTCTAATCTTGAAGTAATTTTTGTTATAAGATTTTTGCGATTGATCTCAAAAGGGAAAAAATTGGTGTGCAATTCAAGATTCCCGGATATAGAAACCGGATGATCATCAGATGATAGAACTGCATCGCCGCTTTCTCCATTATATTGGCGGCAGAGGTCATCGGTAAAGCGATAAAAAAAGGTCGGATTTTCTATAACAAGAGCGGGAAAATGCCCGGTTTCAAATTGAAAAACCGTTTGTATTTCCGGATGAACAAGTTTCATATGATCACCAGACTTTTATCCGTTGTAATAACATCACTTTGAGACTCGCCGATAATAAAAGAGATATTGGCAAATTGCTTTTCAGTTACCGCCATTACACAAATCATTCCTGCTGGCGGTTTGAAACTTTCAATTCTTGCAACCACACTCCGGGCCATTGCTTCATTGATAACCATCCGGCAATAAACTGACTCCTGCAACATAAAAAAGCCGTTTAAAATCAAATTTTTACGAAACTTCCGATAATTACGCCGATTTTCAGAAGTAACTGTCGGCAGATCAAAAAACACCATTAATCTCATAAAACGATAGTTTATTTTCATTTTATTTTGTAAAATTTTATAACAGATAAATCTTTGGTCATTATTGCTTTGAATATACTGCGGACATAAAGCATAATACAATCGTCCAAACGGTAATTTTTGTTATCAATGACAAATGGCTGATTGAAAATTTCCAGAACTTTATGTTTTTCAGCAGAACCGAATTCACAGAATTGGCAGGAATCCACCCAACGGTCGACAAGCACCCTGAAAGGTTCCATCAAATCGCAGCTGAGATTGAATTGATTAAATGTATTGTGATGAGCAATGCCAAGCTGTGTTGAAAATCCGCAGGCAACTATTTCACGGTTGAACGCAGATAAAATCAGAGAATAACCGTAGTTCAAAGCTGAATCGACAGCCATCCCATTTCCCCGTTTGAAGCCATTACCGAAAATTGCATTGAAATAAACTTTAGCCGCATGGCCTTCCCGGTTACTGGTATCCCCAGGTTGAATATCAGGAATGTAGGAATGCAGTAAAGCAGCCTCTTTTGACTTTCCCTTTTGGGACAGAAAAAGAGCCTGATTATATATTTTTTCTGCAATGATCCTTGTCCATAAAAATTGACAATATTCCTTATCCCATTGGATTTGCTCCTGCAGTTTTCCGGAACATTCGCCGTGGCCGTAACAGGACATCAATTCCGCACACGGTGAATGTTTTTCATCGCAGAAAACAACTTTCACCTTTCGTTTGGTCAGTTCAACAAGCAAACTGCCGGTTAAGCAGCACGCCGGATTTTCCACGATCAGTGTGTTGATCTCATCAAGAAAAATCCGGAGGGTCTCGCTATCCTTACGGATAACGAGATACCCCATCCGCAAATCCAGTTTGCTGCGTTTTTCAACAACAACGGTCCGGAAACTCATTTTTTACATCAACTCTAAAAGATTGATACTCTTTGTCTCGTGCAAACCGCTTGCATCTGAATACACGATATGTACTGCAGAAAAAATCTTTTTCCAGTTGGAAAGATTGCTGCTAATCGTTGTTACAGCCGCATTAGCGACTCCTCCAAGCTGGCTTAAATCAACGCCGCTTCCACTGCCTCGACCAAATGAATTGATGATACCAAGCAATATTTCCGCCTGTTTTTCCGGTGTCAGAGAAATAAATGTTTCTCTACCGGTTTTCAAACACTCCGCAGGATTGGCGGGACGTTTGCTAAACAAGCCTGATGAGAGCTTATTTAACAGGATATCATACAATTCAATATTCCCCAAAATAGAAAAACGGTCAAATTCTTCTGAATAAATGTGCTTCGGATTTTTTTTCTTTTTCTCACAATATGACTCCAAATGTTTAATGTACGCTTCCCATTTATTATCAAGAAGCAATGATGAAGCCATTGCAATCAACAATTTTCTCCCGCCACCACTTTTTCCGTTAAGCATAAATCTCAAGCCATTGTCCACCTCAAAAACCGTTTTGATCTTTATCGGCTTAAGCCCCAACGGAAATTGGACAGTCAATTCTTTTTTTCCGGTTGGATCCGTGAATTTTTTGACATACTCCACAGCAACATTTTCATCCCGCAGGAACCGATCGGCAACCATCAAATCAACGGGTACTAAAGTCAATTCTTTAACGGTCTTTTTTTTGCCCGGAATTTCTGTCAGGGCAAAAATAAAGAATGAAGCTGACGGCTTGCGATATCCCCCATAAATCCCGGTGGGCTTTCCTTTTTTCAAAGGAATCAAATCTTCCGCTGCCGACAGAGGATTTTGATCAAAAAGTCCACCGTGCTGGCAATAACTGTAATTGCTCAAATGCAGGTAATTGCGTTGCATATTCTTTGCCACTGAAGCGATATCTTGTTCCCCGTTCCAAACAACGGAACCGGTTATGGTTTTTACCGTTCCGGAAAAGAGCTTGCCGATTTTCAGACTATAATTACCGGTATGTCCGGCAAACCAGTTACGGGTGAAAAAACTGCTGTATACATTACCAACAACAATATTCAGATAGGCATCTTTAGCGTGGTGCAAATCGTTTATTGTTCTTGATTTCGCAAAACCGAATTCGTGCCGGAAATCAGAAACAAGACCTGCTTTAACATAGACAACTTCGCTTTCGGGATAACGTTCCTTGAGCAATTCAGTGATCACCTTTGTTGACTGACGGGTTTCAACAAGCTGTCTGTTGATGAATCCCCATTGTTCATCGTCAGAAAATGGGGTACTGCGGGTCAGACGGTAAAACTTTTCATCAGAAATCAATTTCTTATCTCTCAAACTTTGCCAGAAAGGCAGCATTTTATGCCGGATTTCTGCATCAATGGGGTAAGAGTCGCTTTTGGCACCATTGGCCTTACTGTTCACTAATACGATATTATCAAGAATACTGTCGTCTTTGACTTTTGACTGCGGGTAGATATGTTCCTTATCACACAATTTCAAATCTGTAATGGGGTCTCCGGTATACATATCTCTGCCCAATTGCATAAAGTAAAGATACAACACATCTCTCTGTAAGGCGGATTCATCGTATCTTTCCAATTCTTGACTCAATCGCCGGGTATCATCATCGGCGATCTCCCGGTAAAGTTCCTGCAGTTGAGCCATACGGGACACAGTTCTTTGCTTTTTCTTTGTGCCATCCACATCGCGAGCCATTTCGACGAATATTTTTGCGGGCGGATATCCCATAGTCCGGGTGATTTCATCAAGAATCGTCAGCGTGCGGATGATCGGCCGTTTGACCGAATTGGAAATATACATTTCATCAAGCCGATCCGAAAGGCTTAACGGGCTATTGGAGTAATATGCTTTCCGTTCTCTTTCCACATACTTGGCAAAGGGAAATTTATCACTCATAAGCTGCTGCAAATTGAAATTGTATTCCCACAGCATATTGATGATAGACAATTGATTCCCCGTTACAGGATCAAAGTATAAAGGTTCTGTCAGGAATTTTTCAGAGAGGCGGCCGAAACCTTGAAAATTTTTTGAGGAAATTTTCTTTATATCGCCGGAATCAAGATTCGGAAATTTTTTCAAAAAGTTCTGGAATCTTGTCCGATCTTCTGTAAATGCTCTTTGGCTGATGATTTGTTCTACTTCGTTTTCAGTAAGTTTCTTTGACTCAAGAAACGGCATAAATATTTTCCAACTGCTCAATGCCGCAGTAACTGTATCGTCAATGCCGATAATACTGTTCTCTGTGATATCGCTGTAAAAATTGTTGGATATCAGAAATGAAACGATCGTTTTCTTAGTCACTTTACTGTACTGTAAAAACAAACCATAAATTTTCTGTTTGCACTCAACTGATACCGGACTGCCATTGATATGGATCATATTGATCAAATTCAAGACCTTAAATCGCTGATACAAAAGAGAATGTTCAGGCAACACCAATTCATTGGGCAAATAGGTACAACGATTTATCATACGGTTGATAAATTCGTTTTCGCAGGCATCTAAATCCACTTTTTCCTTGAAATTCCATGGCAGAATCCGTCCTTCCGCTTTGCGACGGAGCCAGGAAAAGTCACTATGGGCATTGAGAGGTCCGACAAAATAAGGAATCCGGAATTCCATAATAGATAAGACCTTGTCCATTACAGACAAGCCATCAGGGTCGCGTTCGATCAAAAAGGGCAAATAGACTGAAGCTTTGAGCAGCAGATTTCTTAATTCATTCCAATATAACTGATAAGGCACAGTTCTGTTATCACTGACGACCTGCTTCGGCAAAAATTTTTCAATGGCGATATCCTGATTTATTTGATCAAGTACAGCTTTATCTGCGGCAGCTTCAGGAACATCTGTATCTTCGATTTTTATGTTTTTGAGTTTCCCTTTTATGAACGTATAAAAGTCTTCTCTTTTGATTTTTCTCAGTTTATCCCGTCCGCAGTATGCCGCATAATTATTTTTGTCTGCTGCACGAAAAATATCCCGGTAATCTTGAGGCGAAAGATATTTTTTGACAAGATATTTCAACGCTTTCAAATCAGATTTATGCTTTTCATAGATCCGTACTTTGGAACTGGAAAGATTTTTATCATCTCCGACAATATCTGCCAATACAGACCAGTCGAATATTTTTTTCATAATCAAAAGCAAGGAAGCATTATCTTCATCCAGCTGAGAGATCGCCTCTGTTATTTTTTCGTCATCAGCATCCAGGGATAACTTTATATCTTCAAGATCTGTATTGGGGAACAGTTTTGAAAATTTGCCTTCAAGTCCGCACAACATCCGCAAAAATTCGCTGGCATCAAACCATTGTTCTTCATCGCTTTTTTTATTTTTGACTTGCAGATATTCGGCAAGTGTTTTATATTTATCTGTTCTGGAATTTGAAGACTTCAAGATATGACCGATATGCTCGACAGCAATATCACAATGTTTCCACGGCAGTACACTGTTATGTTCTTCTGTAAAACTTTCCAATTCACTGTAAATTGCCTGAAAATCGATGATTTCATCGACTTTCTCTTTTGCAACGTCGCTGAAAAAATGACCTCTATGTGCCAACAGCCAGGCACACGCCACATAAATCAGCCGGATGTCGTGCGGTTCATTTGAATCGATCAATTCTGCAATAAGATGATGGATCGTCGGGTATTGTTTGTAAAAATTCCGGTCTGTATAATTACTGTCAGCAAAAATACCGTACGGTATCTCATCAGGTCCTTTTTTCAGAGAACTGCTGTTGATACGATGAAAAAATCCCGGATCGACAGCTCCTATTTCCGATGCAAAAAGTTCGCGTAAAAGTTGAATTCTTTGCTGTCTGCGGTCCAGACGGCGGCGGGCGGCACGAAATGTTCTGCGTTCGTTGGCCAATTGAGCTTCTTCAAAAAGATGCACACCCCAAACAGGATGCTGGCGGTATTTTATCAGTTGATAGCTTTCATAAGCAGCGGCGTAGCCGACAGAGTTCGTTCCAATATCCAATCCCACAAAATAATCAGATTTTTTTGAATTTTTCATTTGCTTTTTCTTTCTCTGATGTTATATTATACATTGTAGTCTGTGACCCCTATAAAACTGCACTACGAGTTCAAATAAAAATTTATTCACATCGTTGGTTCACAACCAAATGCACGTTGGTGCAGCTTATTGATTTTTATTTGCCCCCTTCGTTTTCGCGGAGGGGATTTTTTTTGGATTTGCCCCCGTCCTTATTCCTTTCTTCTTTTCTTTGCAGTATCGAAATATATTTCTTTACCACGGACACCTAATGTCCTTCACTCGGAATTTTATAAGATTTATGATCTTTTTTCAAATATATCACCATTATAAAAAAAATCAACCGCTACTCTTTTTGAATAGCGGCTGAGGATCGGCAAGGCGTAAATCAGTATTTCCCGGCAGGGATGATTTCAAGCCAGTAACCGTCGGGCACAGTGGTCAGAACGACTACGTACCCATCAGTGATCTTGGCGTTTTTTATTCCGCTGCTGGTACATACGTTCTGCAAATCCGCCGTTTTCCAGAAACTCGGCCGCCTTACGCTGTATTTGCCGTTTTAAAAAGTAACTTGCAGTTTCGATAAGCAGCAATGTACTGTTGGCAACCAGTACGGATTTGTACGGAACTGTACGGAGTGGTACGGAGGTGTGACTCTCTGCCCAAACAATAAACTCTCTGAACTCTTTTTTGCAGCTTATGCGGCGTTTGACAAACTCTGTGTAAAGAAACTCCTCTTTACTCCAAAGCAACTCCCCTTGTTGACGCAAATAATCCTCATAGTCCAGTTTCAGTTCTTCAAGAGAGGCTCGGGCAACATTGTATAAATTAAGTTCCAATTTGGCAGATGTCGCCGCATCTACGGACCCCTCTGCAATATTTTGCACCCCGGAGCGTGCCGCCTGAACCATTTGGTCACAAGTTCGGCTTTCTTTGGGTATATACAGCTTTACAAAGTGTACGGTAATATCATAGATCAGCTGCGCCAGTTGAAAAGACTTCAACCGCCGGTATCCACCTGACGGCAGCAATAAATCTCCGTTGTTATCCGTACCCATCCGGACTCATCCGTACCTGTTCAGTATTTTCCGGCGGGGATGATTTCCAACCAGTAACCGTCGGGGTCGGTGACAAAATAAATGCCCATTTCAGGATTTTCGTAGCAGATACAGCCCATTTTTTCGTGCAGAGCGTGAGCGGATTCGTAATCATCAGTCTCAAAAGCAAGATGAAATTCGTTGTCACCCAAATTATAAGCTCCTTCCATCTCTTTTACCCAAGTGAGCTCCAAACGGTGACTGCTGCTGCCGTCTTCAAGGTAAACGATGATGAAGCTGCCGTCGGCAGGTGCTATGCGTTTGACTTCGTGCATATCAAAGGCTTCAGCGTAGAACTTCAGACTCTTTTCCAGATCAGCCACGTTGAAGTTATTATGGACCATCTTGAATTTCATAAGATTTTTTCTCCCTTATTCTTCCAATTTTTTATCTGCGGTTACGAGACTTTCCGTAACTTCCCCCACGGCGGAAACCGCCGCCGCGGTGACTGCCTCCTTCTCGGCGGGGCCGCTCAGGCAGATCAGGATTCCGGACGGCTTCAGGCAAAGTCACCATTTCTTCAGTGGGAACCTCACTGGGAAAAGTCGTTCCCAAAAGCTCCTCAATGTCAGGAAGATAGTAGCCGCCGTATTCACACAGAAAACTGATAGCAGTTCCCCTGTTTCCCGCACGCCCCGTCCGGCCGATACGGTGGATATAATCCTCTGAACGCTCAGGCAGATCGTAGTTGATTACCAGAGAAACATCGTCCACGTGGATACCACGGGCTGCCACATCAGTGGCAATCACGATCTTTTCCTCGGCAGTACGGAACTTTTCAAGAATCTGAATACGCTTCTGCTGAGGAATATCCCCCGACAGCAATGGCACATTGTAACCGTAGCGGGCAAGATCATACTGCAAACGGCAGTTCACATCTTTACGGTTGCCGAAAATAATGACCCGCTCATATTCACGGGTTTTGAGCAAATAAAGCAGCAGCCCCAGTTTTTCATCCCTGGAAACAGAATAAAAGGTCTGGTCAATGTTTTCACTGACCAGTTTTTCAGGCTCACTTTCAATCACAGCAGGCTCCGCCAGCCAGCCGGCACTGAGACGCAGGATACTTTCTTCCAGCGTGGCACTGAAAAGCATCGTCTGACGCACTCCCTTAGGAGGCAAATGATAAACAATACGCTTAATATCGGGAATAAATCCCATATCCAGCATCCGGTCAGCTTCGTCGATCACAAGAATCTCCGTATCCTGAAGTTTCAAATCCCCTGAACGGCAGTAATCAATGACACGCCCGGGAGTTCCCACAAGCAGATCAATCGGTCCCAGCAGAGTACGCCGCTGCTTTTCGTGATCCATACCGCCGAAAACCACCACACTTTTCAAGCCGGTGAAAACACCCAGCTCAAGAGCATCTTTGTGGATCTGCATAGCCAATTCCCGGGTGGGAGCCAGCACCACCATCCGGGGAGTCCCCGGCTTGGCTCCCCCCTGGCGGGGCTTGTTGAGCATCATTGTGAAGCCGCCAAGCAGAAAAGCGGCGGTCTTACCGGTTCCGGTCTGAGCTTTCCCGGCGATATCCCGTCCGGCAAGGACAGCTGGCAATGTCAAAGCCTGAATAGGAGTACAATATTCAAAACCGGCGTGCTGAACGCCGAACTGAACTTCTGTGTGCAAAGGGAGATCGAGAAAACGGGTCTTGCCTTCAACAGCAGGGATCTCTCGCAATGCTTCGGGATGTTCCACTTTCTTTTTGGGGCTTTCCGCAACAGCGTCTTCCCGGGGAACTTGCTTTTTCGGAGGATTCTCTTTTTGAGGAGGTGTTTTCCCTTTTTTCAGGGATTCATCTTTTTTGCGGTTCTTTTTGTTCCGGAGGGAGTGGGATTCATTTTTTTTCTTTCCGGTACTTTTTTCCTTAACTTCACTTTTGATACCGAAAAGTTTTTTCAGAAATTCAAACATTTTTTCCTTCTTCTCTTCTGCGGACGTTTTCTGAGAGCCACGCTGAAAATTCAGCGGCAAATTCGGGCCGCCGCAACCCGAATTCCACTGTGGCCTTGAGAAAACTCATCTTGTCTCCGATATCATACCGGGTCCCGTCGAAAACCTTGCCGTAAACAGCTCCGCCGCGTTCCATAAAAATACGCGTGGCGTCAGGCAGCTGGATCTCCCCCCCCTTCCCCGGAGCGGTCACACGGAGACAATCAAAGATCTCAGGAGTATAAATATATCTTGCCGCCACTGCCAGGTTGCCGGGAGCCTCCCCCGGGGCGGGTTTTTCAACTATTGATTCGACCTTGAGCACGTCAGGAGCAAGCATCGTTCCCCCTGCCACACCGTAGCGGTGAAGTAATTCTTCCGGAACTTTTTCAAGAGCCATCACAGTTGACTGGGTCTCCTCAAAAAGTTCAAGCAGCTGCCCCAGAACAGGCGTCTCCGTATTGGAACCCATTACCGTGTCGCCATTCAATATGGCAAAGGGGTCATCTGCGGCAAACTTTTCCGCACAGAAAATGGCTCCGCCTAAACCGTTGAGTTCTTCCTGATAAACGGAACTTATACGGACTTTTCCGGCAATTTCCATAACTTCTGCCAACTCAGACAGACGGTTTTTCTTTGCCAACTGAGCTTCCAGTTCCGGAGCAGGAGCAAAGACATTGAGCAAAGATTCTTTGCCTTTGGAAATAATGAGCAATATTTCCTCAATGCCGCAATCGGCAGCTTCTTTGACCACATATTGCAGCACAGGTTTATCCACAAGGGGGATCAATTCCTTGGGAACGGACTTGGCAAAGGGCAGGAACCGGGTTCCGAAACCGGCAGCAGGAATAACAGCTTTGCGTAATTTTTTCATCCGATGTTCCCCTCAGTTACGATTTGAGGCTTGATTACTTCAATGCCGTGTTCCGTACAAACTTGGATCAGGCGTTTGAACATTGCCTCATCTTCGTAAGTTCCGATGATCGCACCGCCGGAACCGGTAAACTTGGCGGAAGCTCCCGCTGAACGGGCCAATTCGACCATTTGCCTGTTCTTTGCAGAAATAGCGGTACGGCACACTTCACAACGCAAATCAAAGTTTCTGTTCAGCAAAGCGGGCACTCTTGAAAAATCTCCGGACTCAAGAACTTTTTTAAGCTCATCAGTAAGCTCTGCCCACTCTTTCATCGCGTCGATCACAGCGGGAACTCCTGACTCATAATCATCTCTCAACCGGCTGTGGAGTATTTCAGACCCTTCCGCCAAATCGGTACGGTAAGCCACATACAAATTAAGTTCTGCGGGAATGGTGATAGGCTGGTATAATCCCGTTCCGTGAAGATCCATATACGCTTTGTTGAAATCCATATAAACAGGCACATTGTAAGCCTGAGCCACCCGGTCCTGAAGTCCGGCAGGGATAGAAAGTTCATCCCGTTCCGTAAAAAGAACCAGATTTGCCAGGTGCTCCGGAGATATTTCAAGCTCATAAAACTTAAAAAGAGCCCGCATAGCAGCTGTAATAATAGCAGAAGAACCCGCCAATCCCAAACGGTTGGGGATCGTACTGCTGTAACGCATCGTAAAATTGCGGTTTGCCGGAACGATACCGTTCCTTCTGCAGTAATGATTGAAACTGTTGACCGCAGCTTTCAGCAGCCGGATCCCGCCGTAATATCCGTAAACACGCACATCATCCGAAAGAGCATCCATATTTTTGAATACGTGATAGTCTCTGCGGGCAGGCAGAAGTTCAAGTTCAGGCGTTTCATAAAGTGTCACATCTGCACTGTAATTGCGGAATACAAAGGCAATGGTCTTGCCGTGATAACCGTCAGAAGGATTGCCTATTAATGCCGCACGCGGGTAAGCTGACTCTTTGATAATCATAAATCCGGTATCTCCTGATGAAATAAGTGTTATTTATATAATATACAGCCGTAAGGGTTCATTTACAAGTTATCATCTTTCCGGGCAATGCCGCATTTTTTCAAATGAATGGGATAAATTTTTCAGCTTTTTTCGACTTTCCTCATTTTTGCTCTTGACAAATTGCTTTTTTTGTGGTAGAATTGTGACAAGAACATTTTTTCTTTCGTCTCTGATAGATCTAATAAATTCGACACGCTTTGCAAAAGTTTTAACAAATTTTGGAGTACGTACTGTGAGAATAAAGAGATTTACATTGATCGAACTTCCGGTAAGCAAAACTTGTCAAATATGCGGTTATGTTTTGCGAAAATTTGCCTCTTTCCTTAATATTTGCCATTGCAATTCTGCCAAATGCGGGATTGTCGGTTTTACAAATGCAAAAACGGCGATCCACCAAAAGTTTTTGACAAGGAAGGAGGGGGACCGGGGAAGGAAGGGAACCCTTTTTGAAAAAAGGTTCTCCCTTCCTTCCCCGGCTCCTTTCACCTTGATAGAACTTCTGGTGAAAAGATCACATCTCTGCTGTGATCGTGTTTATGGCAAAGAAGAAGGTCTTTCACCTGCCCATAGGCAGGTGAAGCTGTACAGCTTCACCTTAATAGAGCTTCTTGTCGTTATTGCCATTATTGCCATTCTTGCGGCTATGCTGTTGCCGGCTTTGCAACAGGCCCGGGGACGGGCAAAAAGTACCCTATGCTTCAATAATCTGCGTGAACTCGGTCAGGCGTTCCACTTTTATGCAGATGACAACGATTCCTGGCTTCCGGCATACAGAACTTATTGGAAACCTACGGAATATTTCTGGTATGCAGGCGGCAGCAATGGTCTGCTCTCTCCTTATATCGGTTCGTCCAGGATGGCTATCGGGTCTTATGGACACATCGACAACAACAAACTCAAAGCCGTAAGCCGCCACCGGCTCTCCTGTCCCGAACTCAACGGTTTTGCCCCTCTTGCTGCCGGAGCGGTTTATGTTTACGGTTACGGATGCAATATTGACATTTGCGATTCTACAAACCGCAAGATGACCCGTTATGTCAAGCCTGCCACGCTGGGATTAGTTGGAGACATTCATTACACCAACCCCAAATGGTCCGCCGGCTCTGTTTCCTTTGCGTCCGGACGCGGACTCTTTTTGCGGCATAACAATATGGGAGCAGCTTTAATGTGTGCCGGAAATGTAGCTTTGTACAATCACGGTGATGCAGTCAAGAAAATCAGATATTATACCACAAAATAATATTTTTTGAATTATTGAGGTCATTTCAAAAGTCGTTCACAAGATGACAAAAATGCCATTCCAAAAGAATGATCTTCATTCTCCTGAAATTTTCCGCACAAGCCGTTTTCAGGGCAAATGCGGAAAATTTTTTTTATACGCACTTGCATTTTCATCATTGCAGCAGTATGGTATATCCAGAATGCTTTTACGCTAAAAAATAAGGAATTTCAAATTATGGGCATCGTCAATATCAAATGGCAGACCAAAGAGGCCGCCGGCAAGATCCGCAAACTCAACGGCGGAAATCTTGCCCCCTGTATCGCCGGAGAAATGGCTGGACGCAATATCCGCAAAAGTTTCAAAGAACTGAATCTGGCTTTCACCCGCCTCCACGATGCGCCTCTGGATAATGCAAACTGTCCTCTGGTGGATATCCACTGCATTTTCCCTCTTTTTCATCTTGACGCCAATGATCCCCGGAACTACTGTTTCAAACATACTGACGACTATCTGCACAACTGTATCGTAGATGCGGAAACGCCTGTTTTCTGGCGTCTGGGGGAATCCATTGACCATACAGTCAACAAATACTTTATCGAACCTCCCGCCGATGTGGACAAATGGATCGACATTGCCTCCAACATCATCCGTCACTATACAGAGGGGCTGTGGGACGGATTTCACTATGACATCAAATACTGGGAAATCTGGAACGAACCTGAATGCGGCGGCAACACCCGCCTTGATCCCAATGCCAAAAATCTGATGTGGCTGGGAACTGAAGATGAATTCTTTGCATTCTTTGCCAAAGTTGCCAAAGAGTTGAAAAAACGTTTCCCTCATTTGAAATTCGGAGGTCCCGCCCATTGCGGCTGGAGCGACTTCCGCAGTGAACCCTTCCTTGAAAAGTGCGCTGCTGAAAAAGTCCCCTTGGATTTCTATTCCTATCACTGCTACTTCAACGATCCCTTCGGCTGGATCCTTGAAACTCCCGGTCTGGCACGGAAAAAACTGGATGAACTGGGTTACACCGAAACCGAGATCCACCTTAACGAGTGGCACTATTTCCCCGGTGACTGGCACCGGCTGCGGAACGATGCGGTCTACAAGCAGAATATGTACAACAATGAAATGAAGGGACTCGACTCTGCCGCCGCCCTCACCACCGTTATGGCACGCTGGCAGGACACCCCTCTGGACTACGGAGCCTACTACACCTGTACCACTTCGGCCTGGGGCTGTTATGTTACAGGCAGCAATAAACCGACGCCTTCATATTTCGGACTCAAAGCCTTTGGTGATATCGTCCGTTACCCTGAACGGACAAGTTGTACTGCCGACCACGAAAAAGTGACTGTCCTTGCCGGTAAAGATGCTGAGGGAAATATGGAAATGCTGGTTTCAGCGTTCAACACGGGAGACAACTCTTTTGTCATTACTCTTGACAAAGAGATCGAGCCTGCAAAGTGTCAGGTGCTGCTGCTGGATGAAAACCACAATCTTTCTCCCTGTCTCGAAGCCGTCATTACGGCTGACACCATTACCTTTGCCAATGAATCCAATTCCGCGGTTGCTCTGATCAAGATCGCAAGATGACCCGATCCAAAGGAATCCGGTACAAAACAGTTGTTCCGGACTCTTTTTTTGACTTCACTTTTCAACTTCAGGAAATTCAATACTTATGCGCCCTCTTTCCCCGGAAAAAACAAGATTTCTCAAAGAAATTTCCGCTCCATTGACTGTTGCCGTTCCTCCTGATGATGCTATGCGGGATATGTGTCAGATGCCCGACGGAACGATCCTCTTTTTCGGCAGAGAAAGGCTCCCCGGCGGAGAGATTATGCGGTGCTGTATTATTTCTGAGGACTATGGACTTTCGTGGCAGAAAGAGTGGATCTCCGACCCTGAAACTTTGGGAGCAATGACCTTCAATCCCGACTCCCGGGAATTTGTGACCACCGCCGCCCACCACGAAAAACTTTCTCTCTACCCCTCTATGCAGGATCTTCCCGCCGGAACATACGCTGTTATTTCCCCTGAAGGTCCGGGAGGAACAAAAAAAGAGTATTTCAAGATTTCAGACAACCTTTATCTTTACGCCCGGCAGCCCCTGCTGTTGAAAAAACGTAAACGTATGGTCGTCACCTCTCAATACCAGACAGGTTACGGAATGGTTGCTCCGGCAGTTATGTTCAGCGACGACAACGGCAGAACCTGGCAGGAGTCATTCCCCGAAAATCTGGGTGTTTATCCTGTGGAACCGCCGCACCGGGGAATGCGCTGGCAGCAATATTCCTGTGAACCCACCGTTGCAGAACTTTCCACAGGCAGACTCCTGCTGATCTCACGCACCACCTTTGGCAAACATTGCCTTTATACCTCTGACGATGGCGGAGAAAGCTGGAGCAAGCCTCAGTTGTCCGATTGTTTTTACTCCTGCAATACAATGCCCCTTTTGAAACGGATGGACGACGGCAGGCTCCTTTTTTTCTGGTGCAACACCCAGCCCTTGCCGGAATTGGACCACGAAAAAGATCAGTGGGGCTTGACCGCTTCTGAAGCAGCCGGGCTCTGGGAAGATGTTTTCACAAACCGGGATGCCAATCACGCCGCACTCTCCTGCGACGACGGTCTCACCTGGCAGGGATTCCGGGAAATCGCGCTCAACGCATCACGCAATGTATCTGATTTCCGTTCTTTTGCATCAGGATTGACGCTGGATAAAAGTGTCCACCAGTTTGAAGCTCTGGAACTTCCTTTCGGAAAGATCCTGCTGGCTTTCGGCCAAGCTCCTTCTTCCCGGCGGCTGGTGATTTTTGATCCCGACTGGCTTCTTGAAAAGCAGCGTTCAGAGGATTTTCATTCAGGACTTATCAACGTGTCCACCCAGGTCTTTGTCAACAGCATTTCCGGCTCTCACCGTCCGGCTCCCGGACATTGCAGCTGGAACAGAACTCACGGAGCGTTGCTGGTGCCCGACCCTGCCCGGGACTTTACAGAGGTGCTTCATATCGTCACCCCTGACGATCCGCGGCTCTTTAACCGTACCCAGGGAGTTGTCTGGAACTTCCCGGCAATGAAAAAAGGGGAACTTGCTCTGAAACTCAAAGTTTCAGGGGAACCTTTGCGTATCTCTCTGACCGACCGCTGGTTCAACCCTTGTGACGAAACAGTTGAATTTTATGCTCAAATAAGTTTTACGCTTGATAAGGAAGCCGCTGCCGCAGATCCCTGGCAGGAAGTAAAGATCACTTTTGATTTGCTTGAAAAGCGTTGCGTCCTTTCTTTGGGCGATACTCCGGCATATTCTCTGAGCCTCAAAGGGGAGGCTCCGGCAGGCTTGAGTTACCTCATCTTGCAAAATACGTCACAAGATCCCGATTTTGAAGGAACTCTTGTCAAATCCTTTTCAGCTGAAGCACGCTGAAAAAGGCTTTTTTTCCCGATAAAGGTTGATAATTGGACTTGGGGAAGAGGGGAAAAACTTTTCAGGAAAGTTTTTCCCCTCTTCCCCAAACCCCATCTCCCTTTTTCAAACCTTTTTTGGCACTTTTCTTTTTGTGATACAAAAAGTAAAGTGCCCTTCAAGATTTAGAAAACACAAGAAAACGGGCTGCGGCAATTCAACCTGCCGCAGCCCGCAATGTTTAAGGAAGCAATTATTTCTTCTGCGCTTTGGCCGCCTTTTTCACAGGATACTGGAATTTGGGGTCTTTGGTATACTTTTTCAAATCGGAATTGCTCTTGCGCAATTCGGTAATGATGATCTTGGCAATCAGTTCAGCACCGGCCTTGTTGGTGTGAGAACCGTCCATCTTGCCGGTTGCCCGGATGCAATAGAGGGCTCCGGCAGCCTTTTCGCCCATAGCTTCATAGATCTTACGCTGATTTTCAGCAAGTTCCAGACAGGGCAGATTCAGTTCTTTAGCCACTTCGTGCATCGCCTGGCTGTAAGGAACGCGGCTCTTGACCCAGGGACCGTGAGGACGGAAGACCACAACGTTTTTCGCAGAACGGGTCAACGCCTGATTGATGGTGACAAAAATCATTTTTGCACCGATGGCTTTGGCATCGGCGGCAAAGCGGCGGAGATTCTTTTTGTAAGTGGGAATATCAGTTGACTGCTTTTTCGGAGGAGTATCATTGGCTCCCAGAGTCATAAGGATGTAATCAGGTTTGGATTTCAGCAGTTTTGCCCAGTCGCCTCTTTCAAGGAAGGTTTTTGTACTTCTGCCGCTGATGGCGAAGTTCAGCACTTTCACATTGGAATTAAAATACTGACCGACGAATTCACCCCAGCCGTAAATAAATTCGTGTTCACGGCTCTTGTCGGCCTTGAGTTTCGCCATTTCTTTCGGACGCAGCCCGCCTTCATAGGACTGGCAGGCAGAGCTTCCGGCGAGGGCAACTTTGATCTGGGGTTCTGCACCGCAGAGCACAAATGCACTCAACAATGCAGCGACGGTACAAATTCTGGAAATAAACATAAATCCGATTCCTTATTTTAGATTGTGGACGATTGGAGTAAATTTAGCACAACTTTGAAATTTTTTCAAGTTTTACACAGAAGATTTTTCAAATAATTCAATGAAAAGCTTGCAAAAAAAGCCTTTCCCCATTATATTACAGGGAAGTTGAATGCACCAAATTTCAAAAACTGAAAAAGTAAAGGAAAACAAAGAAATGAAAAAACTTCTCCTTTTCGCAGCGGCAGCCATTTTTATTTGCACCGGCTGTGCAACAACAGCACAAAAAGCAGCTCCTGCCAAACCTTATACCGGCAAACAGCTCAGAGCGGGGTTCTATATAGACAAGGGCAGCCGGGGCGGCGGAGTGCTCAATCTGGCCCGTCTGCTGCACTATTCTCCCCAGATCAAAGAAGTGGTCTACCTCAAAGGAAAAGATCTGGTCAAAGGCAAACTCAAAGGCCTTGATATGATCGTTATGCCCGGAGGCTCCAGTCAGCTGCAAATGACTTCAATGACGCCGGCAGGTGTCAAGGCACTTCAGGATTATGTAAGAAACGGCGGTATTTATGTGGGTATCTGCGCCGGATTCCACATCACTTTGAACCGTCCCGAAAGAGCACAGCTTATGCCCTATACCTATGTCAAAGAGGCTGTCGGCAACAGGGGCGATGCTCTTATTGAGTTTACTCCTGAAGCCAAAAAACTTCTGGGTATTGATACAACGAAAATTTTTGTCCGTTATTCCAGAGGCCCTGTCGCCAAAGAAGCTCAATGGGCAAAAGGCAGCTGCAAAACCTATGCTGTTTACAAAAGCAGTGTTTCACCAGTCAACCGTATGGGCAAGAGCTTCTACGGAACTCCCGCTCTCATCGGCGGAACTTACGGCAAGGGCAAAGTGATCGCCTCAAGTTTCCACCCCGAAGGCAAAACTGCGACCTATCACATCTTCAGCGGAATGGTCTATGCCGTCACCGGAGTCAAACTCACCCCTGTGATCCCCCAGCCTGTTTTCAGACCTGTCCGGACTCTGTTTCCCGCCGTCCAGGCAATGCAGAAAGGCACAAAGCCTGCCATAGAAGAACTCCTTGCACTGGAAAAAAACACTGCTCTGCAGCTCATCATCGGCTTGAACTCCGACAATCTTGCTCTTGCAGATGTGGTCGTTCTGCCCGCGACTCTGCCCGAAACAGCAAAAAAATTTGCCAAAGGAGAGTCGCCCAAGATCCTGAAAGAGTTTATGGACCGGGGCAGAAAAGTCGTTGCCGTCGGCCCGGAATGGAAGGTCATTCCCGATCATAAAAATCTGACCCGTATTCCCGTTTCAGCCGAATTGGACAAAGCGGTTCTCAAGGCAGCATCCAAATAAAACAGCGTGTTTTATTAAGATTGCCCGGGAGTTTTACAAACAAAGCCTTGAAAAATCAAATTTGCAGTGCTATATTATGCAAATGTAATCTGTAAAAAGCAACAGATTCCGTATTGTTGAGCACAATGCGGTACACCATATAATCAGAAAAATAAGGAAAAACGAAGATGAAAAGAACTTTTCAGCCCTCCAATCGGCGTCGTAAACGCCGGCTCGGTTTCTTTGCCCGTATGGCTACTCACGCCGGACGTCTGGTCATCAAACGCCGCCGCCAGAAAGGCCGCAAGAGACTGACTGCCTGATTCGGTTCATTTCAAGATATTTCTGGGAATAGATGTTGGCATCTGAACGCCTGCGTTTGCGTAAAAACTCCAAATTGCTCCGCAAGGTGGAGTTTGAACGCCTGAGAAGTGCCCCTTTCCGCCGCGCTGGTGCGCTTATGGCTGTTTCTGTGGCACAAGGCGAAGAAAAATTTGCCAAATGCGGGGTAATATGCAGCAGAAAATTCAGTCTGCTCGCCGTAGAAAGAAATCGTGCGCGCCGCCTGATATGGGAAAGTTTCCGCCTGCTGGGCAGGCGGATCCAGGCGTGCAGTATGGTCATAATTCCCCGCCGCCGGATCAAACAAGCCTCTCAAGAGATGGTGTTAAAGGAACTGTCAGAACATCTTGCCGCTGCGAGAGTTCTGACGACAGATCCTCAAAAGGCTCCTGCGGATTTGCCGCCGGAGCTTTGATATTGCTTGTAAAGATATATCAGAGATGGATCTCCCCCCTCTTTCCGCCGTGCTGCCGGTTTTACCCCACTTGTTCCCATTATGCCGTAGAGGCACTCCGTACTTATGGAATCGTGCGCGGCTTGACACTGAGTTTGTGGCGTATTCTGCGCTGCAACCCCTGGTGTCGTGGCGGATATGATCCGGTGCCGCCGCCTAATTCAGGAATGAAAAAACAATGAAGTTTGATAAAGCACAGATTTTTGTGCTGGTTGTCGGCATCGCCATATTGCTTGGCTGGGACCCTGTATGCAAATATATGGGTTGGTTTCAGGTGCCCGTCAACGCACCGGCACAAGCCCCCGCCGCCGCCCCTGCAGCCCCTTCTTCCGGAGCAGCCGCACAGGCCCCCACTTCTTCAACAGCTCCGGTTGCAAAAAAATCCTCTCAGCCCGCCGCTGCCCCCAAATTTCGCAGTGTCGGCCCTATGGCCCCCATCGAAATCGCCAATTCTCAGTTAAAGCTGATTATCGATCCTGTGGCAGGTTCAGTTCTTGACTTTGTCATTCCGGAGCACAAAAATGCTGACCGCAAAGAAACGATCCGCCTTTCACAGAAATTGCGCAGCTCTCTTGCTTTCACCCGCCTGGAATCAGACCCCTTCGGCAATCAGCCGGTGGTCGTTGATGTAAAGAGTGTGAAAAAAGAAAATGCTCTCAAGCTGGTTCGCAAACTCCAGTTCCCTGATGGCGGTATCATCCGTGTTGAAAATCAGTGGATCCTTGAAAAGCAAGGGGGGAATATTGACTGCAACGTCCTGATCGTCAATGAATCATCCTCTCCCCGGACTTTCAACGGCTACGGTTTTGCCGGAGCCTCTTTGAGCTCCTGGGCAAAGGTTTCCGGAGACAATGTGCGTACGCCTTCCCACCGTCTGGACTATATGACCGGCAAAGGCAAATTCAAAGATGTGGCTGCCGACGACGACGATGATGATTTCAAAGCCGCTGACGGAACTCTGGTGGAATGGGCCGGTGTCAGCAACAAGTATTTCTGCATCCTGCTTTCCGCTCCCCAGCCTTTTACTTTGAAAACCAACCGTCTTTTCCTTACCAACGGCAAAGAAAGCGATCCCCTGCCGGGATATTCTGCTGCTGTTGCTCCCTTTGTACTCAATTCCAAAGAAAGCAAAGAATTTTCTTTCAAAGCCTATGCCGGCCCCAAGATCATTTCAGAGCTTGACAAGTTCAATCCTACCGCCGGCCGGGTGATGCACCTTGCCTGGGGCCCCCTGGATTACCTTGCCCGGCTGCTGCTGTGGGTTCTGGTCAAGATCCACAGCCTGGGACTTTCTTACGGCTGGAGTATCATTGTGCTGACCATTATCGTGCGTCTGCTTTTCTATCCTGCCACAGCCAAAGCAAACACATCTATGAAAAAGATGCAGCAGGTCCAGCCCAAACTCAAAGAAATCAAAGAACAGTACAAAGATAATCCCCAGCTTATGAATGCCAAGATGATGGAGCTCTACCGCACAGAAGGAGTCAATCCCTTCGGCGGCTGTCTGCCGCTGCTGCTCCAGCTGCCGGTTTTCATTGCATTGTACACCACACTTGACGGAGCCGTTGAACTGCGGCAGGTTCCTTTCTGGTGGAGTCCCGACCTGGCAGGTCCTGATACCATTTTCACGATTCCTCTTTACTTTTTCTCCCTGCCCGTCAATCCTCTCGTCATCATTATGACTGTGCTTATGGTTTTCCAGCAGCACATCACTCCTATGAGCGGAGATCCCATTCAAAAGAAAATGATGATGTGGATGCCCGTGGTTATGCTGCTGCTTTTCTATGACCTGCCCTCAGGTTTGACCCTCTACTGGAGTGTCAGCAACATATTCAGCATTATTCAGCTTCTCATTCAGAAGAGAGGCTCAAAAGAGACTGCCGCAACTGTCGCAGCCAAATAAACACCAATCTTTTCAATACAGAAAGTATCAAATCATGTCCGAAGCCAACTTTGAAGAACAGAAAAAAAGGATTACTGACATCCTCAGCACAATGTTCACTTTCCTGGGGCTCAATGGTGAGTTCCGTCTTGAAAGCAAACCCAACAACCGTATCGGCGTCAAGATCAGTTCCGACGATGTGGGCCGTATTATCGGCCGCAGAGGACAGACTCTTGAAAGTTTGCAGCTGATCCTCAACCGTATCGTGGGCCGGGATGACAAGGAATTCCCCCTGGTGCTCCTCGATATCGACGGCTACGCCGAGGGTGAGCGCGCCCCCCGCAAAGAAGGCGAAGAAGGCGAAAGTCCCGAAAGCAACCGTCCCGCCCGGGGCGGATTCCGCCGCCGTGAACGGGGTGACCGCGATGACAGCAGCCAGGTGCGCCTTTCCTCAAAAGAACAGCTTGAACGTCAAGCTCTGGATGCCGCTAAAGAGGTCAAACGCTGGGGCGATCCCATCAAACTGCCCGAGATGAATGCCCACGACCGCCGTATCATTCATCTGGCTCTCAAAGAAGATCCTGAAGTGATGACTGAATCCGAAGGCGAAGGCACTATGCGGCAGGTGGTCATCTCTCTGAAAAAACAGGAACAGGAATAAGTTATTTTTTCACGCCGCAAAGTTTTTGCGGCGTTTATCATCTTATGACAGCTCACAGTAAAATTGACTATCTTGTGATCGGAGATCCCGTAGCTCACAGCCGTTCTCCCCAAATGCAAAATGCGGCCTTTGAGTACTACAATATGGGGCGTCCTTACGATAAGCTCAGAGTCGATCCGGCCCGCATAGGGGAATTTGCCGCCTATGCCAGGGAACATCTCAAAGGAGTCAATCTTACTGTGCCTCACAAACAGATCATTATTCCTTTTGTGGATGAACTCTCTCCCCAGTCCGCCGCCTGCCAAAGTGTCAATACGTTAAAAATCGTTGACGGCAAACTTTATGGATATTCCACAGACGGTGCCGGTATTTCCGGAGCCATCCGTGAAAATTTCGGGGCTGCGCTGAAAGGTCTTCACGTTCTGATGCTGGGGGCCGGCGGAGCCGCCAATGCCGCTGCTTTTGAGCTGGTCTGGCAGCAGAGTGCTTCTCTCACCATTGCCAACCGTACTGTTGACAAGGCTGAAAATCTGGCCCGCAAGGTTTCCGGCTGTTCACAGGGAACTGCTGTGGAAGCCATTTCTCTTACCGACACCACTGCCCTCAAAAACGCCATCGCAAAAGCAGATCTGCTGCTGCAATTGACAAGTCTCGGACTTCACAAAGATGATCCGGCCCCCATTGATCTTACACTCCTTGAGCTCAATGAAAATCTGAAAGTCTTTGATGCCATCTATCACCCGACTCCCCTTTTGCAGCGGGCGCAGCAATTGGGTCTTCCTGCCGCAGACGGCAGTGAAATGCTGATTTTCCAGGGAGCTGCTTCTTTTGAAATATGGACCGGGAAAAAAGCTCCCCTTGATGCGATGCGCCGGGGGTTCAAACAAGATCAATAAAGGAGTTGTTTTATGCTGCACGAACTGCCTTTGGCAACATACGACTGGTGGCAACGGGTCGGCTTTGACTATCCCGTAGTCTGGGGCTCTGCTGTTTTTGCTGTTTTTGCTCTGGGGGCGTGTCTGGGCAGTTTCTTAAATGTCTGCATCTGGCGTATTCCCCGGGGAGAATCGGTGGTCACCGCCCCCAGTCATTGTACCGTCTGCGGAGCAGATATCCACTGGTATGACAATCTTCCCATCATCAGCTATCTGGTGCTTCGGGGCAGATGCCGTAATTGTCATACGCCCTACTCCTGCCGTTACCTTATCGTTGAAGCTCTGACAGGAACTCTTTTCACTGCGGTGCTTTTCAAAGTCGGACTTGCCCAACAGGTTCCGGCGGTGCTTCCTCTTTACTGGTGGTGCATACTTCTCGCCGTCAGCAGTGCCTGGATTGATGCAAGATTCCGCATTATCCCTGACGCCTTGACCTATCCGGCGATCCTTGTGGGCCTTGTGCTTCACGGCGTGCTGCCCTCGGCCTGCGGTGCTTCAAACTGGTATGCAGGAATTCTTTATGCATTGCTTTCTGCGCTCATTCCGGCGGGATTTCTTTCAATTTTTTCCATTGTCGGCCGCAAGATGACGGGAAAAGATGTCCTGGGGTGGGGAGATGTGAAATTCATCGCCGCCTGCGGTGCTTTGTTAGGCTTTCCCGGAGCACTTTTTGTACTTTTGAGCGGCTCGCTTTCAGGAACCGTCTATGGAATCGTTCTTTCAAAAATCAGGAAGCGGTCTCTTTCCCGTTGTTCCATTGCCTTTGGACCTTTTCTTGCGGCAGGCGCAGTCATCTGGACGCTGGCCGGGAACTGGATCTGGCACTGGTATATTGTTTTTTCAGGTAAATGAATCTCCCTAAAATGCAAAGGAAATTTTTTATGAAACTCTTGAACACCCTCGCCGTTGCCCTGCCTCTGGTTATGGGCTCCCTCGCCGCAGCCCCGGCTGTCGTTCCCGCCCCCAAGGCTCCTGTAACGACAAACAAGGTCAAATTGCAGCTGCCTCCTGCCATTTATGCCGTTCCCGGCATTGAAAGCAATATCTATTTTGACAATGTTGTCAATGTCATCAATCCTGACAACTACGTCTTTGATGTGACCTGCGCCAAGGGCCGTAATGACCAGAAACGGTGGCGATACACGCCTGCCGCCGGTGACAAAGGAGTTTTTCCCTTGAAACTGACTGTTTTGTCCGCTAACGGTGTTGAAGCCGAAGGCACCACCCAGCTGATCGTCACTCCCGCTGAATCCGGCAAGGGCAAAAACATCAGTGTGCTGGTCATCGGCGACAGCCTTACCGCCGCCAGTGTCTATCCTCAGCGGATGTATGATCTGCTCAAGGCCAACGGTCATCCCGGAGTAAAATTCATCGGCACCACCGGCCGCAAAAATTCACTTGCCAAACACGAAGGCTACGGCGGCTGGGCCTGGAACACATTTCTCACCAAAAAGAATCCCACCAAAGTCAAACCCGGCACTGCGGTTTCTCCCCGTCACCGGGCAAGCCCCTTCCTCTTTAACGGCAAATTTGATCTGACCCGCTATCTTAAAGAAAACAACAACGGAAAAGCTCCGGACTTCATCACCATTCAGTTGGGAGTCAACGATGTATTCGGAGCCACTGACAAAAATCAGGCAGAAACCATTGCCAAGATTCTGCAGAATGCTGATAATCTTCTCGGAGCTTTGCGTAAAGAGGCTCCCAACGCCATTATCGGTGTGGGTTTGGTCACTCCCGGAGCCAAAACCCAGGATGCTTTCGGCAGCAACTATGCCAATGGCCAGACCAGATGGCAGTACAAGAAAAATCAGCACGCTCTCAATGCTGCTATGCTGAAAAAGTTTGCCAATTATCCTGACAAAAAAGTTTTCCTTGTTCCCAGCTGCGTCAATCTGGATTGTGAGAATAACTTTCCTGTGCGCAAAGAAGCGGTCAACGGTCCTGATTTCAAAGGCAACCGGCGGACGGTCATCCGTCAGTCCAATGGTGTCCACCCTGCTCCCACAGGTTACAATCAGATGGGCGACACCTTTTACTGCTGGATCAAATACCAGCTTTCCAAGTAAAGGATGATTATGGCAGACTGGGGCCTTCCGATATTAGGTTCTGCACTGGTTCTCGGCATATATGACGTGTTCAAAAAGCACGCTGTCCGGGAAAACAGTGTTATGCCTGTTTTGTTTCTGGCGACTCTGTCGGGGACCCTTTTCTTCCTGCTGCTGACGGGGGTGAAAAGTTTTTTTGCCCCCCTGATCCTCAACTGTTCAAAAGAAGTCCTCTTTCTGGTCTTTTTGAAATCTTTTCTTGTTTCTGCGAGCTGGGCCTTTGTTTATTACGGCTTGCGGGAATTGCCGGTTTCCATAGCAGCCCCCTTGCGTGCCACGGCACCGTTGTGGAGTGTGATCGGAGCTATCATTCTTTTCGGAGAAATACCTTACGGCCTGCAGTATCTGGGAATGTTCCTTATTCTTTCAGGGTGTATTCTCTTTACTCTGATCGGCAAGAAGGAAAATTCCTCCTGGCGTTCCAAGGGATTTCTTTTCACAATGACAGGGACGCTTCTGGGGGCGGCTTCTGCGCTTTATGATAAATTCCTGCTGGGTTCAAAGCATATTGATCCAGTCTCACTGCAATTCCACTTTTCCTGGATGCTGGTGGTGATATTGGGCATTGCGCTTCTCTGCCGGACGCTGTTTTTTGCCAAAGGTGAAAAACATTTTCAATGGCGTTGGAGTATCGTTGTCACCGGAATATTGCTGATTGCGGCCGATGCCCTTTACTTTTATGCCCTCAGTCTGCCTGACACCCGGATTTCCATACTTTCTCTGCTCCGCCGTTCAAGTGTCGTGGTTGCGTTTGCCATCGGCGGCGGATTTTTCAGAGAAAAGTTTATGCTGCCCAAAGCCGCTGTACTGGCTCTTATTCTGATTGGCGTTGCCATATTGACACTATGCAAATAATTTTTCTGACACTGGCAATTTTTCTCTTTCCCGGAATCGTTTTCGGCAATTCCTTCAATCTGCTGCCGGAATGGGAAAATACTGTTGTCAAAAAGGAGTCTTCTTATCTTTCCCAATGGCGTTTTGCCGACTGGGGAGTCCGTAACGATCCCCTCCGTTCCATTCTCAGGCAGCATAAGGCCGAAATAAAAGACGGCAAACTTTTTGTCACTCTTGAAAGCACCGTTTCTCCCCGGTCTGCCAATATGCTGCTGCGGACGCTCTCCCTTAAAAACGACAGGGAACGTCTCTACCGTTTCAGCATCAAAGCACGCAATGCTCAAGCAGGAAAAGCTCTGCTGCGGCTGAAATTGAGTGCTTCAAAACCCCATTCGGCAAGCAGAGAATTCTGTTTTACGGCAGATTCCCGGGAACAGACGTTTTCAGCAGAGCTGCAAGTACCTCCCCAAAGCAAAACACTTTCTGTTCAAATCTGTCTTTCCGGTCCCGGCAAGCTCATTCTTTCTCAGGCCTGTCTGACCGTCAGTGATCCGCCGGAAAACAAAACTGTTCTGCAGCTCAAAGTACCCTCTGAAACGTTTTTCCTCCCGGAACGCAGTCCGGTTCTGTTTCCGGTAAAACTGCCGGCAAACCGTCCTCAGACTGCAGATGCCTTTATCACAGTGACTCTGCCCTGGGGAGTCCGTCTTATCAACACTTCTCCTCAACTGACCGGTGAAAATATCCACCTCAAACGGGGGGAATATACAGAAATCAAACTGAAACTTCCTGCCAAACGTTCTCTCCCGGGCAATTGTGCCTATCTGCTTCTGGGCAGTGATCTCAGTGCAGGTGCTGCAGTTTCCACAGGTTCCGTCCGGTACGAAGATCCCAGAGGCAAAAGCGAAAAATTCTTTTTCCGCATTCAAACGGTGAAAGATCATTCTGTTCTGCCGCCCCGTTTTTTCAAGATCATACTGGACGGCTATGAAAGGCTCCCTTCTCTTGAAGCCGGAAACGATGCTGCCAACGCCTTGCTCCGCAGCGGAGCCAATATTCTGCAAGCCCCCCACCTTCCCCTTCTGCGACGTACGTTGAAGAATGCCCGGATCGGTCACTGGAGTTATTTCTATATTCCGCAAGCCCCGGCACAGCAGCACTGTTATTATGCGATGCTCCGCAACGAAAGTTTCTGGGAAAAACACTTTATTCCCGCCTTGCACCGCCAGATTCTCCGTCGGCAAAGCTCTGCCATCGAAGCATTGATCTGCGACAACTTTCTCGGCCAGAAAAGAAGCATTGAATGTGTCTGTTCGCTCTGCCGGGCAGAGTTTGCGGATTTCGCTCCCAAACTGCCGCGTCAAGCTGTTATGAATTATTCTTCCGGCTTGCTGAATTCCCGTTTCAGTAAGGAGCTCCGCAACTTCCGTCACGCCCGGCTGCTGGCCCTGTTTGAAGCAGCCCGGATCCACCTGCCGGTCAACAGCAGCAGTTTTGTCCGGACGCCCCGCCTCATTCCCTGCTACCCAAGCGGGCAGGTTCTGTCACAGAACATATCTTTTCTCCCGTCAACTGAAACGATTATTGACTTCCGCAACGGCCCGGAACTGCCGGACGGAGTCCATTATAACGGAGCTGTCAATCTTGTTATTTATGAAAAAATCCGCCGCCAGATGAACCGCACGCTCCCCCGCCGCAAGATTATGGCAAAGTACACTCCGCTCCCCGCCCGTATAGGAGCTGATGAGTTGAAATTTGAAATATTGAACATACTTTTCAGTGGTTTTTCCGGAGTTTGGATTCCCCTTCCCCCCGGAACGAGCTGCCGTTATAACGAGGCGATCGCAGAAACAGCGGCTTTGATCCGCGAATATGAAAACTTTTTCCGCCGCAGTCAAAAACAAAAGATCAAATGGAATCTGACTCACGGGAATGTCCCTCTTGAACTGCCGCCCCTGCCGGACGCAGGACTTTTCAGAATGGAGACCCCGGACCGGATTCCGGGAATGCAGCTGCGGAGTTGGAAATACGGCTCAAAAACTTTGGTCGGCATCGGAAACTTCACCCCGCAGCCACGCATTTGCACCTTGAGTGCTTCAACGCTCCCGGCAGACTATCAAGTGGAAATCGATCAAAAAAAATACAGCGGAAAAGATCTTTCTGCCACAGGAGTGGAGCTGACTGTTCCGCCGTACAGCTGGAAATTCCTGGAATTTCCGGGATTATAAAATTCACTCCCCGTTACCGACAGGGATCTGTTTTCTCATAAATGTCGGGACATCCAGATTGACACCGTCGACGATGACAGGATTTGTTCCCTCCATAATCCCCAACTGGTTGCTTTGAGAAAAAAGATCCGGCTGAAATTCATCATCCGCGCCGGAACGTTTTTTCCGTCCTCTTTTGGGAGCAGTCACATTGTCGCTGACAGGATCGGGTTGTTCGCTCTGTTCAAATTTGACTGTAATGACGACCAGCTGCATCTCTTTGCCCCAGGAACTGTCTGCTCCGGCACCTACCAGTATCTCACTTTCAGAAGCGGCATACTTCTGCAAATTTTCAAACACACTCCGGGCATCCACCAGTGCAAGATTTTCGCCGCCATTGAGAGCCATAAAGACGGCATCAGCCTGTTTCAAGCTGGAGCTTCCGCCCAGCATCGGACTGTCAAGAAGTTTCTCAATCAGTTTCCTGTCCCTTTCAGGCTCATCAGGATCGATTGCCGCGTGACCGATGGTACAAACGGCATATTTGCGGCAGAGCAGAGCACTCAAGGTATCATAATCTGCCGCCAGCCGGTTTCCGGAGCATAAGGTTACAGCCAGAGCAATAGCAGATTGAGCCAGCACACGGTCTGCCATAGCGAATGCGTCTTCGTGAGAAACAGTAGCCTGCAAAGTACTGTTGAAAAGCAGATCATTTGGAATTGTAACAACAGCTCCTGCCAATGGAGTCAAATCACCTTTGATCGTTTTTTCGGCCAGTCTGCATCGCGGTACGCCTTCAAAAATAAAAGGAGTTGTCACGAGAAAAACTGTTGGGATCTTCATTCTTGAAGTGACGCTCTGAACCACGGACATTGCCCCGGAACCGAATCCCCGGCCCAATCCGGAAAGAACGATCAGCAAACGCGTCCCTTCCAAAAGTCTGCTCAGGCTCTCTCTTTCTGCGGCTGCGGCAGTTTTTCCCTCATTGATCCTGCCGCCGCATCCGCGTCCCTGCCGCCACTTGACTCCGGCGAGGAGCAGATTTTCCTCAGGCAGACCGGAATTCCTGAGAGCTTCAGCATCACAGTCAAATCCCAGAAGCCGGAGATTTTCCGCTCCCGGCATACTCTGGAGGATTCCGGTGATCCGGCATCCGGCCGATCCAACACCCAATACAGTCAAATTTTTCATTGTCAAAACTTAAATGCTTTCCACAATTTATCAATTAAACGCGGCAAATAAAGCCCGATATTGTTCATTCCTTCGATCATATTCTCAAACACGCCCGCCGGGCAGCTGCCGATAAAAGAGCGGTGGTAAGATGCTGCAACTTTCAGGGCTCCCCAAATTGCGCTGTATCTTGGCGAGTTCAAATTGGTCACACTTCCCGAAGCATCAGCCACCGTACCCACCCGGCAGGGGATACCAAACACCTTTGTAAACATTTCCAATGCGGGCGAATAGAGGGCACCGCCGCCGGTAAGGATACCATTGACTTGTCCGCCGGGGCTGGGCACTTTTTTACGGATCTCCTCAAAAATCTCTCTGAGACGGGCATCGACAATTGTTTCGATCTGACTCATCGGGATCTGGCGTGTTCCCATAGCCCCGGCAACATTCAGGACACTGAGATTCTGTTCGAGGGCACTTTTCAGAGTTCCGTTCTCAAAAAGTTTCCGGCAGGCGGCAAACGGAAGTCCCAAACCGATGGCAAGGTCATTGGCCACGTGATCAAAACCGATTTGCAAAGTACCGGCTTCAAGGATGCCGCCGGCGTGGGCTGTCAGATAATCTGCACATCCGGCTCCCAGATCAATCAAAAGAGCACCATCGACCAACTCTCTTTCAGTGGCGACACCTTCTTTGGCGCAAATAGGGGAATACACGGGATAAAGTTTTGCATTTTCCAACTCAGAACTTCTGACCAGATTAACAAAATTATCCAGCCGGGGGATATGGCCCTGAACGATCAAAGCCTCGACTTCCAGTTTCCGTCCCCGCTGATTGTAGGGATTACCCACCATACGCCCGTCCAGACGCCAGCAGATATCATCGGAATTGATGATCTTCCAGTCATTAAGGACTTCAACCACCTGAGCATTTTCTCTGGCTTCACGCATCTCATATTCGCCCACCACGCCGCCGGCATTGCGGATCGCCGCTGTTCCGATGCCCCTGGTACAGATAACACCGCCGCCAGAAACGAGCAAAGTCACGATCTGACTGCGCAGCAGCATATTACCGCAGGAATCATCGGCCTGGCTCAAGGCCTGATCCAAAGCCTTTCCGGCAGCTTCCATATTGCGGATATCGCCCTTGATCACGGCATCGGCGGCAGGAGCACTTCCTCTGCCGACAACACTGACAGAGTCATTGGTCACTGCGCCGACCAGAACATTGATCTGCGAAGTGCCGATTTCAATAGCTGTAACGATTACAGGTGCTTTTGCCATAGATTTAGATCCTCCGAAAATTGGCGGCAACTTGAAAAAACAAGAAAACCGTACAGGGACAAAAAATTCCCTGTCACCGGAGTCATTGATTTTGAAGTTTCCCGGATTAGAGACGAAAAAGGACAGGATGCCATACATTGCAAAATATAATAGCACTTCCGATAAAAGTCAACCGTTCAACCGGGATTTATTTTAAAGAATTTCCAGATTTTTTTTCAAAACTTTGAATTCCTCCTTTCCCGGTGTGAAATTAGGATAAAAAACCGGCAAAGGACTTGACATTTTCCACAAAAAGGTGTAAAGTAAGTACCGGACAGGCCGGGCAGAAAAAAACCGTGCCTTTCTTCAGAAGTAAAAGTGAAACAAACCAAAAAAATCAGGAGGTTTATTATGCGTGCACTTTCCAAGATTTCCCCCGATTGGTGGGATTACACCACTCTTGACCGCGAAATTCTCGATGCTGCGGCCAAGATCAACATCGACAACCTCAAATCTTTTGAGCGTCCCGGATTCAAGATCAACATTTTTGACACCTATCAGGAATTCTACTGCGCCGAAGCTCTTGAATATATTGATGCCTGGAAAAAATCCACTCCTGACAATCCCTGCGGTATCTGCGGTCCTATCGGTCCCACCGAACAGCTGCCCCTCGTTGCCCAGATCGTCAACGCTACCGGCCTGAGCCTCAAGAATGCCCACTTCTGGGGTATGGACGAATGGGCTCTCGGTGACAAAGCTGCCGATATCAACTTCCCTCTGGGTTTCGCCAAAGCTGATATGGAACTTTGCTTCAACCGCATCCGTCCCGAACTGCGTATGCCCAAAGAAAATATGCACTTCCCCAGCGAAAACGTGCAGGAATACATCGACACCTACAAACAGGCCAAATGCCTCATTATGCAGGGCGGTCAGGGAGAAACCAAACACTGGGCTTTCAACGACCCGGTGAAACGCGAAGGCAAATATAAAGACACCCCCCCCACCCCCGAAGAATATCGTCAGCTGGGAACCCGCCACGTGGAACTGCATCCCATCACTCTGATCCAGAATGCCCGTACCTCCGGCGGCGGCACCGTTCAGAATGTTCCTTCCAGTGCCTTCACCGTCGGTCCTATGGAAACCTGGATGTGCGACCGCGTCTCCATCTGGCATCCCGGTCACCACGACAATCCTTTCGGTATGCGTCTGACCACCTTTATGATCTCTCAGAAGATCGCCGACAGTGCCGTTCCTATGTCCCTGCTGTCCCAGCACGACGATGTGGTCTTTAACTTCTACCGTCCCGGATTCGGTGTCTGCGAAGTGGAGATGCATTGATTATGGCTAAAGTTGCTTTTGCAATCGCCTGTCATCCCGATGACATTGAGTTTATGATGGCAGGCACCCTGACCCGTCTCAAAGAGGATCTGGGTTATGAAATCCATTATATGAACATCGCCGACGGTTCTCTGGGCAGCGAAGTCTACAAAGCTGACGAACTGGCAAAGATCCGCCGGGAAGAAGCAATGAATTCCGCAAAGCTGATGGGTGCTGTCTTCCACGAGTCCATCACCCACGACCTTGAGGTCTTTTACTGCTCAGAACAGCTTGCCAAAGTGGTTACAGAGATCCGCAAGGTAAAACCCCAGATCGTTCTGACTCACGGTCCTTACGATTATATGGAAGACCACGTCAATGCGGGCCGTCTGGCTGTTTCCGCAGCTTTCTGCCGCGGTATGATGAACTTCCGCAATGTCACCGAACCGATGTTCAGTGATGAGATTGCAGTTTATCATTCCCTGCCCCTGAGCTTGAAAGATCAGCTGAACAAGCCTGTGATCCCCGATGTGTTCGTCGACGTGACCGGTGTCATCGAAAAGAAACGTGCCTTCCTGAACTGCCACCGCTCCCAGAAAGAGTGGCTGGACGCTTCCCAGGGATTGGATGCTTATCTGGACGATATGCAGAAACGTTGCGAAGCAATGGGTAAACTTTCCGGATTCTGCGCTTTCGCCGAAGGCTGGATCCGTCACAACCCCTGCGGTTACTGTGCAGAGGAGTTTGATCCCCTGGCTGAAATCGCAAGACCGGCAGCAAGATAACACTTGCATCTGCTTTGTTATCTCAAAAGAGAAAGCAGCTTTCAAAAGGCTGTTTTCTCTTTTTTCTGTTTATATACGACTTTTTTTGAAAAAAAACAGAACTTTTTAAAAAAACGCCTTGCATTTTTCGCCTTTTGAACTTATATTTCATACTGGATATTTAATATTGAACAATTATTGCGGAAGGCGTGCGGTAATTCCGGACATCCGCAAAAACAGCAGAGGAATATTTTTATGAAATTCACCAAGATGTTGTTGGCAGCACTTATGCTGATGGGTGTCTTTGCAGTCACTTCTCTTCAGGCTCAGCAGCTTTCTGCCTCGCCTGAAAATGAGAAAGGTGCCATTGTATTGAAGCCCCTTGAAAAACTGGGCCGCGGCATTGCCAATGTGGTCTTCAGCCCTGCCGAACTTTTCATCCAGATGTATGAAGTCAAAAACCGTGCAGGCGGTATTGCCGGAATCACCTACGGCCCCCTCCGCGGAGTTGCCTTTGTGCTGGCCCGTATCGGCGTGGGTGTCGTTGATATCGTCACCTTCCCCTTCCCCCTGCCCGACTGTCCGGAAACTCCTGAAGGTTTCGGCCCCGGTTACGGTCCCATTATGTATCCGGCGTGGGTCGTTGATGTGGAACACGACTGGAACAGTTTTGTTTTTGACCGGGATGCTATTCCTGCGCCAGTCCGCTGAGCAGGTCAATTCTTAGAAAGTAAATATTATGAGTTTTTCCTGCGGTTTCGTGGGTTTGCCCAATGTGGGTAAATCCACGCTTTTTAATGCTTTGTGCCGGGGCGGTGCTGAAGCCGCCAATTTCCCTTTTTGTACCATTGAGCCCAACACCGGAATCGTTCCTGTTCCCGATGAAAGACTTGAAGTCCTCGCCAAGATGGAAAACTCCGGCAGGATCGTTCCCTCAAGTTTGAAATTCATCGACATCGCCGGTCTTGTCCGGGGAGCCAGCGCAGGCCAGGGCTTGGGCAATCAGTTTTTGGGACATATCCGCAACGTGGATGCCATTGCTCACGTTGTTCGTATTTTCAAAGATCCTGATGTCGTCCACGTAGCCGGCGAATGTGATCCTGTTGCCGACCTTGAAACGATCCTCACCGAGCTTATGCTTGCTGACCTTGAAGTCCTTGAAAAACGCCGCGACCGGGCTTTTAAAACCGCCCGTTCCGGTGATGCGGATGCCAAATTTGAACTTGAACTTGTCCGTTCATTCATCGACCAGCTCAATGCCGGTCAGCGTCCCGATTATGACCGGGAATCCCCCAAAGCCGTTGAACTTGTCGAAAGTATGGGATTGCTTTGCACAAAACCTGCTTTTGTATGTGCCAATGTGGGCGATACCCAGGTGGGAGACGCTTTCCTCGAAGATCCCGATGCCAAACGGCTGATCGAATGTGCCGCCTCACATCAGATGGAGGTCATCCCTGTCTGTGCCAAGATCGAGGAGGAACTTTCTGAACTTTCCGCCGAAGAAGCAGCCGAATTTCTCAAAGAGATGGGTATTGCCGAATCCGGTCTTTCACGGGTCATCCGAACCGGATACCGTTTGCTCAACTACATTACCTTTTTCACTGCGGGCCCGATGGAATCCCGTGCCTGGACCGTTGTCAAAGGTGCGGCAGCTCCCCAGGCTGCCGGAAAGATCCACACCGATATGTGCCGCGGCTTCATCCGTATGGAAACGGTTTCATACGAAGATATGGTAGAATGCGGTTCCTGGAATAAAGCTCAGCTGGCAGGAAAATTGAGAATTGAAGGAAAAAGTTACATCGTCCAGGACGGCGATGTGATCCACGTGCGTTTTTCAGTTTGACATATGTGTTTTTCTGTGTTATATTATGTAAATGCATATTGAAATGCAACAACTTAACAGAGGAGAACACAGTTTTATGGCGAAAAAGAAAGGCCCCTTGAATTACACGGGCAAAGAGTTGGAATATTACAACGCTCTTATGGCAGCCTATGACCAGGTCAGCAATAATATCCGTGTCCGTTCCGATGAAATTCTCGACCGCAGCGGGGCTTCCAAACGCGGTGTCACCACTCATATGGCAGACGTTTCCAGCGACAGTGCCAGCCACGAAATCGGCCTGCGGCAGCTGTCTGAAGACGGCAACGTACTCACTCTTATTGAAGATGCTCTCCACAGACTGGCTCACGGCGAATACGGCAAATGCCAGGATTGCGGGGAAATGATTTCTGAAGCACGTCTGAAAGTGCGTCCTTATGCTGTTTTCTGCATCAAATGCAAAACAAAACGAGAAGAAATGGAATCCTGAAAAAGTGTCCGGTCGTATCATTGCCCATTCAAAAGAAGAAAAACGCCTGCTGATTTTCTGTTCGGTGTTGGTATTTTTTTTCCTTTTACTGGATCAGGGAAGCAAACTCACTGCCCGTGCCACTATGGAGCTGGGGCAGTCCATCACGCTGATCCCCGGGTGGTTCAATCTGACTTATGTCCACAACCCGGGAGCCGCCTGGAGTCTGCTGGCGGGATTTCCCTGGCTGCTTCTGACCTTTGGTGTCATAGCAGGTATCTGTATTATTCTCTTTTTCCGCCGCTGGTGCGAAGGATACCCTGAACGTTACTGGGCATTGGCGTTCATTGAAAGCGGCATTCTGGGCAACAGCATTGACCGTCTCTGGTACGGTTCTGTCATCGACTTCTTGCACGTCCACTATTATGATGTATACCACTATCCTATTTTCAACATTGCGGATTGTGCCATCTGCGTGGGAGTGATTCTTTTTATCTGCTCCAATCTTTTCCGCAAAACGGAAAAATCAACCGCCGAAACAGAATGAAGATCATCTCTGTTGCCGCTATGCGGGCCCTTGAAGCCAAAGCTGTCGGGCGTGGAATACCGGAATACCGGCTTATGTACCGTGCCGGAACCGGAGCGGCTGCTGTCATTGAAAAATTTGCTCTTTCCCGCTTCCGCCGGGTCGTTTTTTTCTGCGGCGGCGGAAACAATGCCGGTGATGCCATTGTCTGTGCGGGCACTCTGACTGCTCTCCCTCACGTTTTGCTTCCTTTCCGGGACCTTTCGCAGCTCAAAGGAGCGGCAGCAGAGGCTTACAGTAAATTTGCTTCCCGTCTCAACATCTGTTCAGTTGACGACTTTGACTTTGCTCCCGGCGATTTGATCGTTGATGCCCTGCTGGGAATCGGTTTCACAGGAACGGAGATCCGGGAACCTGTTGCCGGAGCCTTGCGGATGATGAAACGGTCAAATTGTCCAGTTGTTGCTTTTGATCTGCCAAGCGGCCTTGACGGCGACACCGGAAAGGCTGCATTTGAAACTGTCAAAGCTGACCTGACTGTTACTTTCGGACTCCCCAAACAGGGACTTTTCAGTGAAGAAGGCAAAAAGTATTGCGGCAAGATCACAGTTGTTCCTATCGGTGTTGAATCATATACCATTCAAAGTGCCCTGCCTTATGAATTTTTTTCTGCGGCAGATGCGGAAAAACTGCTCCCCCGCAGGCCCCTTGAAGCTCACAAAAACAGCAGCGGCAAAGTCCTTGTTCTCTGCGGCAGCACCCAGTACCCGGGGGCCGCAGTGCTGGCAGCTGAAGGAGCCCTTTATTTTTCCGGGTTGGTGCGGCTCATTACTGTAAAATCCCCTCTGCTGCCTTCACTTCCGGCAGCATTGATCTGCCGTCAGGTTTTATCCGACGTAACAGGAGCCCTGCCTCCTGAAAGCCTTGAAATCAATTCTGATGCCGTTTCAGGGAGCGACGTGCTTTGTGCCGGATGCGGCTGGAGCAGCGGAGTTTCCCCGGCTCTGCTGAAAAAGGTCCTCAATTTTCCGGGGCCGGTAATTCTTGATGCTGATGCGTTGAATCTGTTGGCCCGCAACCGCAACTTGTGGAACTACCGTTCCGATGCGGTACTGACGCCCCATCCGGGTGAAGCCGCAAGATTGGCCCAAGCCTTCGGGATCGCTCAGAATATGAGCCGTGAAGCCTTTACAGCAGAACTTGCCCGCCGTCTGGGGGCGACGGTTGTTCTCAAAGGATTCCACACCTGTGTCGGCTCTCCTGACGGCAAAGTGACCGTCAACGGCTCAGGAGGCCCCGAACTTGCTATGGCGGGCTCAGGAGATGTGCTTGCGGGGATCATCGCCGGACTTACAGCCCGGATGCAGGATATTCCCAGTGCCGTCCGTTTGGGAGTATTTCTGCACGGAGCGGCAGGAGATACGGGACACGGAGCTGTTATCGCTGACGAACTGCCTGCTCTGGCAGCAAAAGCGGCAGCAAATCAAACGTGGTGGTAAGAGCCGCCTGCGTTGAAATTCAAGGCCCGGTAAAGCTGTTCACACAAGAGGAAACGGGCCATTTCGTGAGTGAAGGTCAAGGGCGAAAGTGACCAGAGGATATCGGCCCGTTCCTTGACTTCAGAAGCAAGCCCGAAAGGACCGCCGATAACAAAAACCATTTTACGGTCGATAGAAGCGATTTTTCCGGCGAAGGCGGCAGTTGTAAAAAGTTTTCCTTCTTCAGAAAGAACAAAGACAAAGCTGTTTTTTTCCTTTTCCAACTCCCGCATCAGAGCCTTGCCTTCCTTTGCCACGTCGGAATCGGGCAGTTCCACACATCCCACCTTGCCGTAGGCCTGACAACGGCTTACAAATTCGGCAGACTTTGCTCCGAGAGTCTTATCTTTAGGTTTTCCAACCACAATTATTTTCATCAACATATTGCAGCAGTTCCGTAAATTTTCTGCATTCAACGCCGGAATTTGTCACAGCACTTACGGGCGTCGGCGATGATTTCTTCTTCGCCGGGGACGCGGTGATCTTCCATAATCACTTTTCCGTTGCAGATCAGGGTATGCATTACGCTTGAATCCGCTGAATAAACCAGATTGGCACTCAGATTGTAATCCCCCACCATACGGCAGTGATCCAGTTCCACAAGCAGAATATCTGCGGCACACCCTTCAGAAAGTCCTGCATTGACTCCGGCGGCGGAAGCTCCGTTCAAAGTGGCACACCGCAAGATATCTTCATCTTTTCCGGCGGTGGGATCGTTGCTTTTCAGCTTGGCTGCAAGGGCGGCAAATTTCATTTCTTCCACCATAGACAGATTGTTGTTGGAACTGGCTCCGTCAGTACCGATAGTAATGCGGCAATTGCTGTTCAACGCTGCCTGAAAATCGAAAGTACCGCTGCACAATTTCATATTGGAAACAGGACAATGGCAGATAACAGCCTTACGTTCAGCAATGATCTCACGGTCGTGCCCTGTCAGGTGGACACAGTGAGCAAGGAATGTGCCTTCACTCAGCACGCCCATTGAATCAAGGTATTCCACCGGAGTCAAACCGTTATGTTCTCTGCGGCAATCTTCCACCTCACGCAAAGTTTCGGAACAATGGATATGCAGAGGCATTTCCAGTTCTGCGGCCACCTGCACCACATCTCTGAGGGCACTTTCGCACACCGTATATATGGCGTGAGGAGCAAGGGCGATCCGGACACCGTCAGGGATATCATTGCGTAATTTCAAGGCATCTTCTCTGATCTGTTCCGCACTTCTGGCGGTGGAACTGCCGGGCAAAGCCAGATGCACAAGTCCGATATCCGCCCGGACGCCCATTTCTCCTGCGGCACGGATTCCTTCCTCCGGGAACCAGTACATTTCATTAAAGTAACAGCAGCCCGACTTAATCATTTCCAGAATACCCAAGCGGGTTCCGGCATAAATATCGTGAGCATCCATTTTAGCTTCTGCGGGCCAGATATGTTCATTGAGCCAGGTAAAAAGGGCCAGATCGTCAGCATATCCCCGGAGCAGACTCATTGCCGTGTGGGTATGGGTATTGTAAAAGGGGAGCACAGCGGCCAGATGACGGTCACATTCAATGACTTTTGCCCCGGGAGCTTCAATATGGGGAGCAATACGGGAAATGGTCTTGTTTTCAACAAGGATATCCGTAATATTGTTATCGAGTACAGTATTTTTAATAAGGATGCTCATAGGATTTTTCCTCTGATAAAGGCTTTTATTTCTTCAATATCGCTGAAAGGGTACTTCACACCTTTGATTTCCTGATAATTTTCGTGGCCCTTCCCGGCGATGACCAGGGCATCCCCCGGAAGGCATCCCGCCAGAGCCCGGGCGATAGCCTCATCACGGGCGGGGATCACTTCACAAGGAGTCCCGGCGGGAACACCTGAAAGAATTTCATCTATAATGGTCAGGGGATCTTCACTGCGGGGATTGTCTGATGTCACATAGAGAAAATCCCCATACTCAGCCGCCGCCTTGCCCATACGGGGACGTTTTGTTCTGTCCCGGTCTCCTCCGGCTCCGAAAAGGACACAGAGCTTCCCGGGTGTAATCTGCCGCACTGCCTGAAGCACATTGACAAGAGCATCATCGGTATGGGCATAATCCACATAAGCCGTCCCCCCCTGAGGGAGTGAAAAAGATTCAAGCCGTCCGGGAACCCGCACAGGAACTTCCAGAGCCTTTTGGATCTCAGTCGGCTCAACTCTCAGAGCCAGAGCCGCCAGAACGGCTCCCGCAAGATTGCGGACATTGTAAGAGCCCGCAAGATTTGAAGAAATAACAATTTCACCGCCGGGATATTCAAGAGAAAATCTCACACCGGAACTTTGCAGTTCACACCCTTTGATACGGCAATTTCCTCTGTTTTCCATTGAAAAGGCAAAAATTCTGACCTTTCCGTCAAGTTCCCGGCAAAGCCTTTCCCCCCAGGAATCGTCACAATTGATGACCGCAGCACCTCCGGGAGCAAGATAAGAGGTAAAAAGCCTTTTTTTCGCCTGATAGTAATGTTCCATATCCCCGTGATAATCCAGGTGATCGCCGGTGAGATTGGTAAAAATCCCCACTTCAAGCTGTATACCTGCGGCACGGTTCTGCACGAGGGCGTGACTTGAAAGTTCCATAGCAGCAGCAGAAAGAGCATTTTCTTTCATCTCAGCAAAAAGCGAAAAGAGTGTCGCTGAATCAGGCGTCGTCCTGTCCCCCGGAATAATCTGTTTTCCTGTACGGTATTCCACAGTGGAAACAAGTCCGCATTTGATTTTTGCTTCATTGAGGATATGTTCCAGCAAAAAGGCTGTTGTGGTCTTGCCATTGGTTCCAGTGACTCCAAGCAATCTCAAAGAGCGATCCGGTTCTCCTGCGGCAAAACGCACAAGCAGTGCAAAGGCTGCGGCACACTCTTTCACCCGTAACACCGGAGTTCCTGCGGGCAGATCAAGCTCCTTTTCCATAACGATGAGTGAAGCTCCTTTTTCCAGCGCGGCGGGGATAAAATCGTGACCGTCAAAAGCTGTTCCCGGAATAGCGGCAAACCCGCATCCGGGAATGACCCGCCGTGAATCAGCGGTAAAAGAACTGCACAATTGTGAGACGTTCCGTTCCTCAAGGAGCAATTCGCCCAGAATGTGACCGTAAATACTCATAAAAGTTCATCCGCAACAGGAAGTGCTTTTTCCAGTCCGACTCCCCGGGAGCCTTTGGCAAAAAGCAGATCTCCCGCCTGAAGGATACGGGCAACTTTTTCTGCGGCAGCAGCGGCATCCGGCAAAGCGTCATCGCCGTACAAAGAGCCCACATAAATCTTTCGTGTTCCGGGGAAAAGTTCATCTGCAAGGTGTTTGACCTCTTGATGCGCAGCAGGAGCTGCTTCGCCGAGTTCCCGCATTTCCCCCAGAAGCAGCACCAGTTTTTCCGGATCGGCAAACTCTTTCAAATTTCTCAAAGCGGCACATACTGCAACCGGATTTGCATTGTAGGTATCGTCAATACAAGTCACATTCCCTGAACGGAAAATCCGGTTGCGACCTCCGGGAAGAACGGTTTTTGCCAGACCGGCAGCAATGGTTTCGGGAGGGATCCCCGCAGCAAAAGCGGCGGCGGCGGCAGCGGCGGCATTCATCGCCTGATGAGCTCCCGACAAGGGAAGTTCAAAAGTAAGTTCCTCCCCTCCCGGGAAAGAAAGTTTTACGGTACTTCCTTTGAGAGAACCGCCCAGATAGGTGCAGCGTATATCGCCGGATTCTTTTCCAAAAAGCATTACACGTCCTGAAACATTGCGTTTCAGAATATCCAACTGGGGACATTCGGCAGGGAACACAGCAGTTCCAGAAGCAGAAAGAGCATCGCAGATATGACTTTTTTCCTCAGCAACCCCCTCCAGATCCCGCAGAAATTCCAGATGACAGGGAGCCACAGAATTTACAAGAGCCACATCGGGGGCAATGGTTCTGCCCAGAGGAGCGATCTCTCCGAAGTGATTGGTTCCCGCCTCAAGGACTGCATAACGGTGTTGGGAATTCAACCGGAAAAGATTGAGGGGGACACCTATTTGATTATTGGTATTTTCCAGAGTCCAGAGCACCTTTTCGTCACTGCCGGCTGCGGCAATGCAAATGGCCCTGAGCATCTCTTTGACACTGGTTTTGCCTACGCTCCCGGTAATGCCGAATACGGTCATCCCGGAAATCCGGCGGCGGTGGAACCCGGCAAGGAGCTGATAGGATCTGAGAGTATCATCAGAAAGCAGCAGAGGGATCCCCGGAGGGGCCAGATGAGCTTTGGCACGTTCCACGCACAAAGCGGCGGCCCCGGCAGCAACAGCCTTTTCCAAAAAATTGTGAGCATCAAAGCGTTCTCCTGCCAGAGCCACAAAAAGAGCTCCGGGCGAAGCGATCCGGGTATCGGTAAAGACTCCCGTCACATCAACGCCCTCATTCTGCCAGACTCCGGCACCCGAACGGAGCAGTTCCTCCGCGGTAAAATACAGCTCAGCGGGGTTCATTGAGATTCAGCACATTACGGACAATGCCGCCCCGCAGCACAACGCGGACAGTGTCGGTTTCATTGAGAAAATAGAACCAGCTTTCATTCCGCAGATCAGGAGTCCTGATGGCGGGAGGCAATCCGTAAGCCATCTTGACGTGTTCAGTATTCATACCGGGCACGACTTCCCCTCTGAGGATACGCAGCTGAACTTTTTTATCCACATTTTTCAAAAGTTCTTCACGGCTTTTAGTCGTAAATGTGTAACCGATATAATCTGCCATCGGGCAGAGACGGTAATCGCTGGAAAAACAAATGGTATACTTCTTTCCGGCTTTATCTTTGAAAATAATCTTGTCCCACGCCGTCGTCTCAACGGGAATGATCTCGGTTCCCACAGGGATAAAAGATCCCCGCTGAATGTTCCGGCAGTCAATAGCTTCGGGATCTTCGTACCAGATATTGTATGCAGTATAAACTTTGTCACCCTTTTTCATCTGCAAAACCTCGGCAAAGACAACCGGCTCGACACACCCGGTAAGAAGTGTCAGCACAAAGACCGCTCCCATAAGGAGAAAGATACAACTTTTCTTCATTTCAATTACTCCCCGCAGCTTTTGTTCCGCTCAGCGGATCAATCTGGTAAATTCGTTTCTGGTGGCAAGCTCACGGCGGAAACTGCCGCGCATAGAGCTGGTGGTCATAACAGAATTCTGCTTTTCCACCCCCCGCATCTGCATACACAAATGGCGTGCTTCCATTACCACGCCAACACCTACTGCGCCGAGGATCTCCTCGAGAGCAGAAGAAATTTCCCGGGTAAGCCGTTCCTGCACCTGCAGGCGGCGGGCAAACATATCCACTATACGTGCCACTTTGCTTACGCCGATGATCTTGCCATTGGGGATATATCCCACGTGACAGCGGCCGAAAAAGGGCAGCAGATGATGTTCGCACATACTGAAAAACTCAATATCTTTGACGATGACCATATCATCGGATTCCGCTTCAAAAAGAGCACCGTTGACAACAGTCTTGAGATCCTGGGTATACCCCCGGGTAAGGAAACGCAGACTGCGATCCACCCGTTCCGGGGTTTTGATCAGTCCTTCCCGCTGGGGATCTTCACCGATCTTGACCAAAAGTTCACGGATCAACTCCTGCATAAGGCATAAACTCCTTCTTTTTTCAAATCAGGGAACCGGCATACTTGAGCCAGGCATCAGCGAGGACCTGATGTCCCATAACGCTGGGATGCACACCGTCACGCAGGATCAGTTCATACGCACCGGCTTTGGCAGCAGCATCATTGATGATCTGCTGACAGGGGATAAAAATGGCATTATACTTGGCGGCAAGTTCTCTGACCACTTCACCTCTTGCGGCGATTTCGGGCAGCCAGTCGGCACTGACAGCACCGGTTTCAAGGACAAAGGGCTCCATAAGTACCAGTTTGATTTCAGGGAGAGTTTTCACAGTCCAGTCAAGGAGCATATCATAAATCTGTTTGTAACGGTCAACTTCCACGCCGTTTCTGCGTTCGGATTTTTCGTGCCAGGTATCATTGACACCGATAAGGATGCTCAAAACATCAGGGTTCAGATTGAGGCAATCCACCTTCCATCTGGCATAAAGATCCACCACGCGGTTGCCGGAAATTCCCCGGTTGATGATATTGTATTCACTCCCCAGATGATCGGCCAGGACACGTCCGGCTACAAAAGAGGGATAGCCGGTGCCGTATCCGGCATTGGATTCGGGGAGAGTTTCACGGTTGCGGCCGGCATCAGTAATGGAATCGCCTTGAAAAAGTATGCGTTTCATAAGCCAATATTCTTCCTTAAGTTTAGGTTGGTTGACAAGAGAAATTTACTTCTCTATAAAATACCATTGAAAGGTGATTTTTTCAAGTCCCGCTGGGGGGCTTATTCTTTTCATTGCGTAATTTTTCCCAGTAGGCAAGCCGTCGGGCGATCTCTCTTTCAAATCCCCGTTCCACAGGTTTGTAAAAAGAACGGCGGCCCATTTTTTCAGGAAAATAATTCTGCCCTGAAAATCCTTCCGGTGTATCGTGGTCATATTGATAGTTGGCCCCGTACCCGATCTCTTTCATCAGCTTGGTGGGCGCATTGAGAATATGGGCAGGCGGTGTCAGCGAACCCGATTCCCGGGCAGCTTTGAGCGCACTGTTCCACGCCTTGTAAACAGCGTTGGATTTGGGAGCCGTTCCCAGAAAAACGATCAATTCAGCAATGGCAAGTTCCCCCTCAGGAGAACCCAGTCTTTCATAGGTATCCCAGGCAGAAATCGCAAGCTGCAGAGCCATAGGATCGGCAAGTCCCACATCTTCGGCGGCAAAGCGGGTAAGGCGGCGGAGCAGATACAAAGGATCCTCCCCTCCCTGAATCATCCGGGCGGCCCAGTAAAGTGCCGCATCGGTATCAGAACCTCTGAGGGACTTGTGCAAGGCACTTATCAAATTGTAATGTCCCTCACGGTCTTTGTCGTAAACAGGTGAACGGTGCTGAAGGGACTGAGCCACTTCATCGGGGCCCATAATTTCATTTTCTCCTGCCAGAGCGTAAATACTTTCAAGCAGATTGATAAGATATCTGCCGTCGCCGTCAGCATATTCCAGCAGCCGCTCCCGGCCCTCTGGTGTTACAGGCAGAGAGCGTCCCATCAGAACTTCCGACCGCTGAATGATCTGTTCGAGAGCGGCATTGCTGAGAGCTTTGAGGACAAAGACTTTGCATCGTGAAAGCAGAGCACTGTTCAACTCAAAAGAAGGATTTTCAGTAGTCGCTCCCACAAGCACCACAGTTCCGTCCTCAACGTAGGGCAGAAAACCGTCCTGCTGGGCACGGTTGAAACGGTGGATCTCATCCACAAAAAGCAGCGTTCCCTCCCCGTGTTCCCGGCGGCGGGCCGCTTCATCAAAGGCTTTACGCAAATCCGCCACGCCGGAAAAAACAGCCGAAAGTGCCACAAAGTGCAAACTGGACTGACTTGCAAGAATACGGGCCAAAGTGGTTTTTCCGCAGCCGGGAGGTCCCCACAGGATGAAACTGAACATTTTTCCTGAGTCCACCATCTTGCGTAAAGGCATCCCCGCTCCCAGCAAGTGCTCCTGTCCCGCCACCTCATCAAGAGATTCGGGCCGCATCCGGTCAGCCAGGGGGCGTTCCGGGGCCTCAGGTTCAAAAAGGAATCCGTCGTTACTCATCTTTGCCCCATTCTGAAAAAGGTGAAACACTTAAAGAGCCGTTTGAATAACGCTTGTCTCCGGAAACCTCCGCTCCCAGCCAATGGGGTTTGACAAAAGGAATATCTGCATCGGGCAACTCTATTTCAGCGGTAAAAAGCCCTGCATTAAGATCGAGATATTCATCTATTTCCCACACAAAACCGTCAGGGCCTGCAACACAGAAGCGTAATTTTTTAACCACCCGTGTACCGCACAATTCTTCAAGCATAGCAGCGGCATCTCCGAGAGGGATCTGATACTCAAACTCGCTGCGGGTCAGATTTTCTGTTCCTTTGGAGCGTCCCTTGACGGTAAGAAATGCCCTGTCATCGGCAATACGCACCCGGACAGTGGGGCCGCCCTGAGCCCGCAAAAAATACCCTTGGGTCAATTTTTTGGGCAGACTGGTCACCTGTTCCCGCCAGGAGTGATCTTTCAACAGGAATTTCCGTTCAGTTTCAACACCCATTGAGTACCTCCTCAAAGGTTTTGAAATGATTTTTACAACATCTGCGTAAACCGTCAGCACCGGAATTTCTCACGATTTCAGCGGCCACAGCCTTAACATTGGCCCCGGCACCTTTGGGAAGTGTGCATCCGGTCTGTTCTTCAAGAGCAGCAATACACTGAACAAAGCGGTCACGGGCAAGAATACTTGCAGCTGCCACAGCAATATCACTTTCAGCTTTGGTCCGCTGTTCCATAATGATCTGTCTGCCCCGTTCCATAAGGGCACGCTGGATCAGTGAGGGATCGGCGAACTGATCTGAAAGCATCCGTGGGACAGAAGGATTTTTTTCAAGGAGCTTTTCAATGACTGTGGCGTGTCCCCAGGCAAGCAGACGGTTCAAATTACCGAATTGCGTGTACAGACGGTTATAGGTTTCCATCTTGAAATAGACCACGGCAATATTTTCTTCCCCCACGCATTTTTTGATTTCCACAGCCAGCTGGGCAATTTTTTTATCAGAAGTGATTTTTTTGGAATCACAAACACCGAGAGCGCGGAGTTTCTCTCCTGTCTCAGCGGTCACGCTGACTCCGGCAATAACCAGAGGACCGAAAAAGTCACCTTTTCCGCTTTCATCTATGCCGCCGTGAGGAGTAATAATTTCAGGTGTATTTTCACTTTCATCAGGAAATACCACAATATCGTGCAATATTTCCGGTTCAAGGATAAATTCGATAAATTCATCAGTTCCTTTGCCCTGAACAACAGTTTTGCCGCTTTCGTAGGCAGTAACATTGGTTTTCTCTTTTTTAGCCCGGAAAACAGCATAAGGAGCAACAGAAAGTTCCCATCCTCTTTCTTCAAGGAGTGTCTGCAAATGTTCAATCTGCTCAGAGTTCAGTTCAACAGTATAAGAGGTCTTTGGCATTGTCAATTTTTTTCACCAAGAAAGATTCTTCCGGCAAATGCGGCAGCAATGGTGGCACCGTCGGCATAAGACAGATTTGCTCCGGCAGGGAGTCCGGAAGCAGGACGTGAAATCCGGACGGCATAATTTTTGATCTGTTCTGCAAGATAAGCTGCCGTGGCACGGCCTTCAACATCGGAGCTTAAAGCTAAAATGACCTCCCGGACCTCTCCTTTCCGGAGTATCTGTTCCAGAAGATCAAAATTCAATCCTGAGCCGTCCTCACCGTCAAGAGGAGATATCCTGCCCCCCAGGACAAGATAACGCCCGCGGAAGTGACCGCCTGACTCCACAGCCAACATCTGGCTCACAGATTCCACCACGCATAAGGTGGATTTGTCCCGGGAGTCATCCAGGCAAACGGGACAGAGTTGGTGATTTTCCGCCAATCCTGCACATTGGGGACAGCGGGTGACCTTATCGGGCAGAGTGCCGATAAGGCCGCTCAAGTGGTGCAGTTCCTCCTGATCCCACTCCAAAAGAGCCAGAGCCAATCTCTCCGCTGCCCGGCGTCCGACACCGGGCAGCTGACGCAGAGAATTCATCAGATCTTCCAAAGTTTCAGGATAGGAACTGCTCATAGCAAAGTTTCAAAAGATCACATCAAGCCGGGCAAATCGATTCCCAGACCGCCGGTGATCTCATTCATACGCTGCTGGATATTCTGCTTGGCAGAAAGCAGAGCCGTATTGGCTGCCCGCTGGATTTCCACAGCCAGCTCGGGAGCATTTCCAGCTCCCGGGGCGATGTCGATCTGTTTGACGGCAAAGTCGCCGGTAACGGTCACTTTAATGGCACCGTTCATACCGGTTGCAGAAAATTCAAGATTGGGCATTTCTTCCTTAAAACGCTTCATCTCGTTTTGAATTTCCTTGGCACGGCCCATAAGTTCGGCCATTTTACCGAGATTACCAAACATTTCAGGCCTCCTCGCTCTTGGCGGCTTTGGGGAGATTGTTGTTCAGCTCTTCCTTGTGCCACAGGCAGAGGAGAGGAGCTGCAACAAAGATTGAAGAAGCAGTACCCAGGATCACACCCAGCATCATAATGAGCACGAAGTCATTGATGGCAGCACCGCCGCCCACAAAGAGAACGAACACAGTGATAAAGGTGGTGATACTGGTCATCAAAGTACGGCTCAAGCACTGATTGATAGAGGTGTTCACCACAGTGCGGAAGCTCTTGGATATGCCCAAACCGAGGTTTTCACGGATACGGTCAAACACGACCACCTTGTCGTTGACAGAGTAACCGATCACGGTCAGCAAAGCTGCCACAACAGAAAGTGAAATCGTCCGGCCCATAGCCAGGAAAACGGCCAATACCATAATCACGTCAACAAGGAGTGACAATGTTGCTGCCAGAGCAAATGTCCATTCATAACGCAAGGCGATATAGATACCGATACCGATCATAGAGAGGATAATGGCAATTGCCGCAGCTTTCTTGAACTCGTTACCGATCAGACCGCCGATAGAGCTTTCAAGCCCGTCGGAAAATCTGGCTTTGGGGAAGCTCTTGTTGAGCAGAGTTTGAATACGATCCATAGGACTTGAATCGGAATTACCGGTGGTCTGATCGCCGCGGATAAGGATCTCAACCTTGCTGGCTGAATCGCCCGCTCCGATGTTGAACTTGTAAGTCACACGGGTCTGAGAGTAACCGCTGCTCTTGAGAACTTTCTCGATCTCCTCCTGAGGGATCTGTTCAGCGTAGCTGAAAGTCACGACAGTACCGCCGGTAAAGTCAACACTCAAAGTTTCTTTGCCTTTGACTGCAACAACCGCCACCAAAAGGAGTGTCAGCAAAGCCACAACAACAGCACTGATGCGCCACTTGCCGATAAAGTTGATGTCCAGTTTGTTCCACAAGGTCAGCATAGTAATCTTGGTAACTTTGGCATACTTGAAGAGGTAATCGTAAACCAGACGGGTCACAAAGAGAGCAGTAAAGAGACTGGTCAGGATACCGATACTCAACGTAATGGCAAAACCTTTGATTGCACCAGTACCCACATTCATCAGGATGAGAGAGGTGATCAGAGTGGTCACGTTGGCGTCGAGCACAGCAGAAAAGGCTTTGGCATAGCCCCGGTCGACAGCGTTCTGCAATCCCTTGCCGGATGCGAGTTCTTCACGGATTCGTTCATAGACCAGCACATTGGCGTCCACAGCCATACCGATCGTCAGCACGATACCGGCGATACCGGGCAGAGTAAGGGTGCAGTTAAAGGCAGCCATAGCTCCCAGGATCAACACCATATTGAGCAGCAGAGCAAAGACAGCGATAAAACCTGCGCCGTGGTAATAGATGACCATAAAGACGGAAACAAGCACCATACCGATGACACCTACCCAGATACCGTTTTTGACGTTGGATTTACCCAGCTGGGGGTCGGTATCAAAGACAGCATTGACCTTGATCTGGAAGGGGAAACCGCCTGATACAAGGGCATCAGCAATGCTTTTGGCTTCATCTTCGGTGAATGAACCTGAAATTTCAGCGTTGCCGCCGGTAATGGCTCCCTGGATCCGGGGAGCACAGTAGAGCTTGCCGTCAAGGACGATAGCAAGAGAACGGCCGATGTTGTTGGAGGTGATACGGCCGAACTGTTCAGCACCCTGCAGATTGAAACGCAGAGCGATCTTGCGCTGACCGAACTGGTCACGGGTGGCCATAGCCATTGTGATATTTTTACCGTCCATAGCAACGTGACGGTCCACAAGGAAATACTGGATCAGGGGAGCTTCACCGGCACGGAATTCCTGAGTTTTCATCAGTTCATAGCCGCGGGGAATGCGGAAATTCTTGGGATCTTCCTGATATTTCTGCACAAGGTTCTGATTGTCGGGATGAACAAAGCGGAAATTGAGTTTTGCACTCATCTTGATAAGTTCAAGAAGTTTCAGCTTTTCATCTTTGGCGACAACAGGAGCGCGCAGGGCCACATAATCGCCGCCTGAGGGAGCGATTTCGGCTTCGTGGATCTTCTGACCTTCCAGACGTTTACGCAGGATCTCGATCGCCACGTCACGGTAGCGGTCAAATTCGTTGCGCATACGGGCTTCGACCTCTTCACGGGTCTCGCCGCCTTTGGCATCGGATTTCAGACGTTTGAGAAATTCCTCATCAGGAACCAGCTGCAGGATAAACTCCACACCGCCGTTGAGGTCCAGTCCCAGACGAATGGAACTGGAAGCCTCTTTACGCACCAGACTCATCACATCGCGGTTGTCCTGCAAGTCACTGCCCTTGACCTTTTTGGTCAGGTCGATACCCTTGCTGTCGGCAGCCTGAAGCAAAGCCTGAGACTGATAGAGCTGAGGATCTTTTTTCTGCAATGCTTTGGCTTCTTCAACAAGTTTGAGGGCCTGGGCATCTTTTTTGTCTTTCAGCACAGAGACGTAAGCATCATAAAAGTCCGGGGGGACCAGGGGATACATCGCCGCACAGAAAACCAGCGTCACCACGATAACGATCGCAGTTCGTAACACGAGAGGTCTGTTATTCATTTGTCAGCTGTTTCCTCTTTCTTTTCAGCGGGAGCTTCAGCAGGTGCTTCGGGTTTGATCACATCGTGGATACCGGCCCGGTTGACCTTGACAAAGACCCGGTCGGCGATCTCAACGGTAAAGATCTTGTCCTGAACAGCACTCACTTTGCCGTAGATGCCGCTGGCAAGCATAACTTCGGTCCCCTTGACGATAGAGTCAAGAAGTTCCTCACGTTTCTGCTGCTGTTTTTTGTTGGAACGGCTCATCATCCAGAACATCAGGATGAAAGCACCGGTCATAAGAATCAGCATACCAAAGGGATTGGTCTGAGTTGCCTGCCCGGCGGCATTCCCGGCAGCGGGAGCGGCAGCCTGAGCGGCGGTAGCGAGAATGGCATTGAACATAATTATCATTTCTCCTGTATTGAAGTAAAATTACCGTTTGGGCACGCCCAGCAGAGAAAGGTGTTTGTCAAAGTGCTTTTCGAGGGCAGCTTCGTACTCTTTTTCCAGTTTGTGCATCGCCTTGAAGAATTCGCCGCGGAGCTCGCCGGTCAGAATGGGACCGTAGGTGATATGGAGCAGCTGACGGGCTTCGGGCATATCCATAAGTTTCACCAGTTCAGCATCGGGGAGAGTGTCCACGTCAGCGATCTTGGTGATATCGGCAGTGATGTGATAGAGCTTGAGCATATCGTTGAAGTTGGCAAGAGCAGCTTTGTGCATCTTGCGGTAGAGAGCAGGATCGTGCTCAGCAATAACGGTCACAGCCACCAGCCAGCTGGTACCGGCGGTCTTGAGGTGCAGATAGCCGCCGGTTTCCCGTCCCACGGTGGGATAAACGGCGAACTTGTCGCTGCCGGAGTGGACAGAAACTTTGTAGTTGCCGTAGGCTTTGGCGATCTGGGCGTGGACCTTGAACTGACGGTCAAATTCGGCAAGGTCGCCGATGTAGTCGATAGCCTTCTGGAACTCACCGATGAAGCGGGGAGCCAGTGAAGAAAATTCCACACCGCTGCGGCGGAGTTCGCGGACGATGTAGAGGTGATGTGAGGGGAGAGTGGGACTGGTGGTTTCGTCAATTGAAATTTCCAGATCGAACTCGTCGCCCCGTTTGGATTTCAGGTGATTGTAGACTTTGACAGCAAAATCGAGAGCTGCGGTATACATCACAGCACAGCGGCGGGCGGTGGCAGCATCGATCTTGACGGAACTTTCACCGATAACGAACTCTTTGTCAAAGTAATCTTCGGCAATGCGTTTCTGGAAATCGCCGCACATTTCAGCAAAAGCGGCATCGACTTTGGCTTCTTCCCAGTCACCGGCGGCGGCGTTCATCACTTCGGAAAGGTCGAGAGTGATCATCGGCATACCGGCTTCCAGAGCCACGTCGATATCGGGAATGGTCTTCAAGTGGTCGCCGTCAGCCCCCCAGCCCAGCTGATAGTCGCTTTTGAAAACGCCGAAAACCGTATCATCCACGACGGAGCGGAAAGTACGGTTGGTCATAGAAAGTTCACGCATAGACTGCTGAGCAATCACAGGAGAAACCTGGAACTTCACAGCGGCAGCAACGTGTCCGGGAGTGGCAAGACCGAGACGATCGCCGCATCCGACGGTGGTTTTCACATTGCGCAGGCTCTTGGGAGCACACCAGGGGAAATGCTGACGCAGAGCGGCGGCATTGGTGCTGTCAAGTTTACCGACCAGAGCGGCACCGCCATCGGCGAGCTCAAGTTTTTCACCGGCGAAACCTGCGGGCATCGTCTTTTCGGAATAGGCCACAACGAGCAGGAAACGTTTTTCGCTGTCACGGCCCATCATAACAGCGGCATCGCCGATCTTGTGAACGGAAGCAGGGTAGATCTCGATATCCCCTGATTTCATACACATAGCACTCTTGATACACTCCAGATTCTTGCCCACTGCGGCAAGTACGGACTCTGCAATTTTCTTCATTTTCTTCGTTCCTTTATATAAATATGTTGAAATTCAGACACAATTCCACAATACAATTGTTATAATATAACTCACTCCCTTACGAAAGTCAATAAGGAATGAATGCATTTTTTTCTAATTTTTACAGCTCTTTTGAGTCAATATCTCTCTAAAGAGAAGTTTCTCTGCTCAAAAACTTATTTCTGCCAGAAGGGGAAAATGGTCCGATGCAGCCGTATCGGCAGCCGTAAAATTGTCAACCACTTCAAAACGTTCGACCCGGATCTCATCAGAAACAAGAATGTAATCTATCCGGTCCGTATGCCTTCTTGCAGCCGGGTCTGAAACAAAGCCGTGGAAAGTAGCTCCGGAATGTGCCACCGGAACTTTGGAAAGAGCCCGGGCATCGTTGAGCTGCGACATTGCATAACGTGCCGCAGGAGCATCAGGATAAGCGTTGAAATCCCCAGTCAGGATAAGGGGGAGCTTTTCATAGCTTTTCAGCCGGGCAAAAAGATATTCCAACTGGGTCTGCTGCACCTCTTTCACCCGGTGTTCCAGATGAGTGTTGGCAAAGATAAACTTCTTTCCCGTCACTTTGTCCCTGAAAACGCCTGCCGTACAGATCCGGGGATAGATCGCTCCGGGAACAACAGAGTGGCGTTCCGGAGTTTCCGAAAGCCAGAAGGTTTCATTTTCAAGAAGTTCAACTCTTGCCGTATCATAATAGACATTGCAGGATTCGCCATCACCATTTTCGCAGCGGCCGTGACCGAAAGCGGCAAAAGTGCTGTTGCTGCAAATGTAATCATTGTAAAAATCCATTGTCTCCTGAGCACCGAAAATGTGATATCCCATCCGCTCAACATCCGCCCTGACCCGGGGCATACGGCTTTCCCAGTCATTAGGGAAAGGATCTTTCCCCCCGGGAGTACGCAAATTATAGGAACCGACGATCAATTCATCCATTTCAACACCTTTTCAAATCATTCGTAACTCAATTCAACCATCTGATGACAAAGAAGTTCTGCAAGAGTAAATTTCACCTTGCCGTCCTCCTGTACAAAGGGAAGATCCACATTTTCAGGAACCAGTCTGGCACCGGTGATTTTCCGGGGGACTTTGACCTCAAAACTCACATTGTACACAGGAGTCAGCTCCTCAATGATCTCAACCGGTGCAGTTGCTCTCATTCCGGGCATAAAAGGAGCTGAAGTCATTCCCCGCAAAACCGGCGTTGCATAAAGAGCGTGGAACACATATCTTTTGTTCTCTTTCTGTTCCAGCAGAGAAACACGTCCCTGAGTGGGAAGTGTGGTAACAATCTGCTTTTCTTTTCCCAGCAAGGCATTGATCCCCTTGAGGATAAACTGTTTCAGGATAACAGTTCCGTAATTGGCATAAAGCGTGAAAACCGGATGGGCAAAGTAAAGGATATTTTCCGTCAGGACACCTGCGCTGAATCCGGAGCTTTCCATTTTATTGGGCGTGTGCTGATGAGAACAGAAGTGTTCATAAGTCCGGGTAAAGTAGGGAGAATAGATATCCCCGAGGGATTTTCCTCCTGTCACTTTGATCTTGAGAGAAGGACGGTACATCACAAAAGGCGTATTGACGCCCTCAGGCGCAAATTCCGGAGCCGCACAAAGATAGTTGGGGATCTCCATATCCAGTTCCCCGGAAGTACTCAAAGGCAGATCAAAGGCAACTTCGCTGCACTCTTTCTTGAGAATGGAAGTGCCGGACAGGATCAACTTGCCTCCTTTGGCAGTAAATGCCCCAAGTTTTGCACGCAACGCCTCATCGACCCGCAAGTTGTCCGCCAGGATCAGGACTTTGTATTTGTCAAACTCCGCCCAGGTATCCAGACGGTCAAAGGGGATATGGGACTCCAGAAGCAGACGGGAAACGCCGATTTCAATGCGTTCTTCTTCTTTTTCATAAGCGTTGAAGCCGATATTGGAAAGGATCGCCACTTCTGCACAGCTTGAGACACGGGAACACCAGGGTTCCTTTTTTTCCACCTCTGCATAAGCCTCACCGATCAGGCGGCAGGTGCTTTCATCCAGCATACCTGCGGGGTGGAGCTGATCGCCCACACTGCATTTGGAGCCCTGTGCCAGCATAGCACAACATTCATACCGCAGAGCATTGGGATGTTTGAATCCGCCGAATTCCCCCCAGGAAGTATGGAATTTTCCGGTCATTCCCAGATAATCCAACTCCTGACTCCGGCAATATGCCGCCATAAGAGGATAGTGGTCATATCCCCAGCCGCCGGTGGGCAGAGATTCCAGCTCCAGATGGGAAAAATATTGTGCCATATGGCGGAATCCGGGCCCCAGATAGTGTCCGGCATTGTGAAGCACGGGCATATCAGCTCTGACACTGCGGGCCGCTTCAAAGGAACGTTTCATATAGTTGGCAAGGACAATGTCTCCGAAGGCGATACGGTCAGCTTCACATTCAGGGTTGAAGCCCTGTTTTTTCATATCCCGCATACACCAGGGGCAGCAGCACTGATTCTGAGAGATGATGTCAAAAAACATACCGTCAGCATCGGGAAACAGTTTGGCTGCCTCCTCAATGAGACGGCAGAGATAGTCCATATAAGGAGAGTTGAAACAAAGCGTTATAAACCCGGGCTGTACCGGAGAAGCCCGCCAGCCGGCATAACGCCCCTGAAAATCCACTTCACGCCAGCCGGGATTTTTTTCAGCCACCATATTGTTGACTCCGGCAGTAATGTAAATGGGCACATTGACACCGATCTCGTGGCTGGCATCAATCTGGGCACGCAGCAGATTAAAATCCAGGTGGGGGTGCATTTCGCCGACCTCCGTGGGATGATAACTGTACCCGTGGTGACAACAGGAAAAACAGGTAATGGAGTCGATATGTCCCATTTTCAGCCGTTCCTGCCACAATTTTTTATCAAAACTTTTTCCGATCCCCGGAATTAAAGGAGATGTATGAAAATCAAGATGTACCTGGCGGAATTTCAATTCGTGCTTGTTCATAATGTTTAATATCCTTGGCTTGAATTTGATTTTTTGCACCGGGATAATTTACTGCCTTAAAAAAAGATTTTCAAGCCCGCGGTCAAAGAAAAAAACTTTTTTAAGCGTTATGCAGGGACGCCATTTGTTTCCGCCCCTTGAATTTTGCAGCTCTTTATGTTATATTATAGGGATTATATATTGATATTTCATCTTCTTTCTGCCGGGAAAGAATGCAATTTGTTTTTGAGGTGTTTTTACGACTATGGCTGGAGAATACGACGCAAGTTCAATTCAGACCCTTTCAGGTCTCGAACATATCCGGAAACGTCCGGGTATGTATATCGGCCGTCTGGGTGACGGAAGTCATCCGGACGATGGCATTTATGTCCTTTTGAAAGAGGTCATCGACAACAGTATCGACGAATTTATTATGGGAGCCGGCAAAAAGGTCGAGATCTCCATTGCCGATGACGGGACAGTTGCCGTCCGGGACTACGGCCGGGGCATTCCTCTTGAAAGTGTGGTCGCCTGTGTTTCCGTTATGAACACAGGGGGAAAATATGCCGAAGGAGCCTTTGCCCGTTCCATTGGTATGAACGGCGTGGGTACCAAAGCCGTCAACGCTCTTTCCACCTATTTTGAAGTCAAATCCGTCCGGGACGGCAAATTCAAATCCGCCCGCTTCGCCTATGGGGAACTCCAGAGTACCGATGAAGGTGAAACCGATGAACGCAACGGTACATTCACCTCTTTCCGTCCCGATCCGGAACAGTTCAAAAACTACGCTTACCGCAATGAATATGTGGAAAAACGCCTCTGGATGTACGCTTATCTCAACAGCGGTCTTTCCCTGCTTTACAAAAATCAGCGTTATTACTCTGCCAAAGGACTTGAAGATCTCCTCAACGTTGAAACCGGAGATGACCGTCTGTATGATATCATCTACTACCGTTCCGACAGTGCTGAATTCGGTATTGAATTTGCGTTGACTCACAGCGACAACTACGGAGAAAACTGTTTCTCCTTTGTGAACGGTCAATACACCAATGACGGGGGAACCCATTTGTCTGCTTTCAAAGAGGGACTTCTTAAAGCAGTCAATGAATTTTCAGGCAAAAACTTCAAAGCTGATGCCGTCCGGGACGGTATGGTAGGAGCCATTTCCATCCGGATCACAGACCCTATTTTTGAAGCTCAGACCAAAAACAAACTGGGCAACACCGATGTCCGCGCCCCCATTGTGAACGCTGTCCGTGAAGCCATTGTGGACTTTCTCCATAAAAATCTGGAAATCGCTGATATTATTCTCGACAAAGTCCAGCGTAATGAATCCGTCCACCGCAAGATGCAGGAAGCCAAAAAACTTTCAAAAGAAAGTGCCGCAAAAAGCCGTCTGCGCATCCCCAAACTCAAAGATTGCAAATATCACGTGGGTGAAAAATGGCCCAGAGGGGAAGAACCCCGGGAAACAATGATCTTTCTCACAGAGGGCGACTCTGCCGCAGGTTCAATCGAACAATCCCGCCAAACGGAAAATCAGGCGATTTTCGCCCTCAGAGGAAAACCCCTCAATTGTTTCGGTGCCACCCGTGAAGAACTCTATAAGAATGAGGAGTTCTACTTCCTCACTCAGGCATTGGGCATTGAAGATGACATTGAAAATCTGCGTTACGACAAAGTCATTATCGCAACCGACGCCGATGTGGATGGTATGCACATCCGCAATCTGCTTATCACCTTTTTCCTCACTTTCTTTGAACAGCTGGTGCTGACCGGACATCTTTACGTCCTTGAAACACCCCTTTTCCGGGTGCGTGACCCCAAAGCCGCCACCAAGGAAAAGAGCAAAAGCAGATCCCGCTCCCGCAAAAAAGAGGAAGAAGGAGCTGCTGACAAGCCCGCCGAAAAGCCTTCGCAGTACTATTGTTACTCTGAAGCTGAGCGGGACGCCGCAGCAGCAAAGCTCGGGGCAAAGGCTGAAATCACCCGCTTCAAAGGACTGGGCGAAATTTCACCCAAAGAGTTCGCCCAATTCATCGGGGACGAAATCAAACTTCTGCCGGTGACATTGGACAGTATGCGCAATGTTCCGGAACTGCTGAAGTTCTATATGGGCCCCAATTCGCCCCAGCGCAAAGACTACATTATGACCAATCTGACGGTAAGCAAATATGAGTGACGACAAGGAAAAAGAAATACCCTTCACCCCGGAATCCGACCTGCCGGACGGAGATGAGGCTGTCAACCAGCGGGGCAGCGATGCCTATCTGCGGGCTATGGTGGACAAAAACTTTCTGGAATATGCCTCTTATGTGATCAAAGACCGTGCCATTCCTGATGTGGATGACGGTTTGAAGCCCGTTCAACGCCGTATTCTCTGGGCTCTGAAAGAGATCGACGACGGCAGAACGCACAAAGCCGCCAACGTGATCGGAAATGTGATGCACTACCACCCTCACGGAGATGCCTCCATCGGTGACGCTCTGGTGGTGCTTGCCAATAAAGAATATTACATCATCAAACAGGGAAACTACGGCAACCCCATTACCGGCAGTCCCGCCGCCGCTTCACGTTACATTGAATGCGGACTTTCAAAACTGGGCCGGGAGGTTCTTTTTAACGATGACCTCACAGAATTTGTAGACTCCTACGACGGCCGCAGCAAAGAGCCGGTGGTGCTTCCTGTAAAGATTCCCAGTCTGCTGATGCTGGGCAGCGACGGTATCGCAGTAGGTATGGCAACGACCATTCTGCCGCACAACTTCTGCGAGCTGCTTCAGGCGCAGATCAGTATTCTCAAAGGCGAGGAATTCGCTGTCTACCCGGACTTCCGTCAGGGGGGACTTATGGATGTTTCTGAATACGATGACGGTAACGGAAAAATCATACTCCGTGCAAAAATCGAACTGGATGAAAAACATAAAAAGCTCATTATCAGAGAGATCCCCGCTGTATGCACTTCAGAAAGTCTGATCGCTTCAATCGAAAAGGCCGCAGATAAAAACAAGATCAAGATCTCAAGTGTCAAAGATTATTCCAGTGCCGAGGCTGAAATCGAAATCACCCCCACCCGGGGCTACGACCTTGAAAAGACCCGGCAGGCCCTCTATATGTACACGGACTGCTCCAAGTCGGTTTCCGTCAATTTGACTGTGATCCGTGAAGGACGTCCCTGTGTTATGAGTGTCAGTGAGGTGCTGCGCCGCAACACCGACAAGCTCCTCTACTATTTGAAACGGGAACTGGAGATCGCTCTGGAAAGACAATCTGAACTTTTCCACGCTAAAACTCTTGCTCAGATTTTCTTTGAAAACCGCATCTACAAACGCATTGAGGAGTGCGAAACTCACGAACTTGCCATTGCAGAAGTCCACACGGGCGTGGCTCCTTTCAGAGAACAGCTCCGCCGTGATGTCACAGATGAGGATGTTGAAAAACTCCTGGCCCTGCCCGTCCGCCGGATCGCCCGGTTCGACATTGAGAAAAACCAGAAAGAACTGGCCGAGATCCTGGAAGAAATGAAGCAGCTGCGCAAGAAATTGGCTCACCTGACTGAGTATGCCATTGATTACCTGACTGCTCTGCTCGAAAAATACGGTCCGGATTTCCCCAGACATACCGAAATCGAACATCTGGAAAAAATCGACCGCAGTGCCGCCGCCCTCAACAACATCAAAGTGGGCTGGGACCGGAAAAACGGCTACATCGGCACCGCCGTCAAAAGCGACGATACCATCGTCTGCAATGAGTTTGACAGGCTGCTTTGCGTCCAGAAAGACGGTACCTACAAGGTCATCGCCCTGCCGGGAGACAAAGCCTTTATCGGTAAACTTTATGACTTGCGCCGTTACGATGCGGAAACTGTTTTCGGCATTGTCTACCGGGAAAACAAAACCGGCAAGTACTACGGCAAAAGGACCTCTATCGGCGGCTACATTATGGACAAGGAGTACCAACTCTGTCCCGACGGGTGCAAACTTGAACTGATGACCCCCCGGGCAGATGCCGTTTATATCCTGACCGAATGTACCGTCAAAGGCAAAAACACCACCCGGGAAGTCAATTTAATGGAATTTCCCGTCCGTTCTGCCAAGGCACGCGGTGTGCTGGTCGGCTCTAAAACCTTTGTCAAGATCACCCATAGCCGTTATCTCACTGAGGAAGAATTGAAATTCTTTGTTTCAGGTGAGGGAGCCTCAGAACTTCCTGAGGACGAAGAAACTCCTCCCGTTCCCCCTGCGGGGAGTGCGGCGGCAGTTCCGTCTGAAGCGGACTCTCCGGAATCCGCCGATACAGCCGGTATTCCGGAAAAAGAGCCGGGTGAACTTCCTGGGGATCTTCCTGAAGTGCCGGAGCAGCAGCCTGCCGTACCGGAAGTAGTGGAAAAAGCTGTAAAATCCCCGGAAAAGGTCTCTGTTGCACCCGAAAAAGAAACGCCCGTTAAAGATACGGCCAACGATGACACCCCCCTTCTGGGAGATGTTCCCGTTGATCCTGTGGGGACAAAAGCCCCCGCAAGAAGTCCTAAAAAAAGTGAAGAAAAAAATTCAGACAATGACGACGATCTGGGAATCATCCAGCCGGAGTTCGGATTCTGAAATAAATTTATTCAAAAGGAGCAAAGAATATGGCTTTTATGGAATGTTTCATCCGCTCAAGCGTCTTGAGCAAGGCTTGCAATATCAATGTACTGATGCCTCAGAACTATGAAGCTGACGGCATCACTCCGGGGAAACGTCAGGAATACAAGGTCCTCTATCTGCTCCACGGGCTTTCAGATGACTATTCCTCCTGGATGCGCCGCACCTCCATTGAACGGTATATGGGCAATCTCCCCGTTGTAGTGGTTATGCCTGATGTCGGCAGAAGTTTCTACACCGATATGAAACACGGCCTCAAATACTGGACCTTTATCTCGGAGGAACTCCCCCTGCTCATACAGCAGATGTTCCCCGTCAGCACAAAACGTGAAGACACCTTTGTGGCAGGTTTTTCTATGGGGGGCTACGGAGCTTTGAAGCTGGCTCTCAATCATCCGGAACGCTTTGCCGCCGCAGGAGCGATGTCCTCAGTCACCGATATCGCCGCCAAATTCGGCGATCCCCGGTACGCCGGGTGGCAGTTTGAAGATATTTTCGGCTCTCCTGAACTTCTTGCCGCCGACGGCAACGACCTTTTTGCGTCCCTTGACAAAACAGCAAAAGCACCTCAAAAGCCCCGGATCATACAGATCTGCGGTACTGAAGATTATCTCTGGCAGGACAATCTCAAACTTAAAGATGCTTTTGAGAAAAACAACTATCCCGATTACGTTTTTGAAAGCCACCCCGGAGTCCACAGCTGGGACTTCTGGGATGTTTACATTCAAGATATCATCAAATTTTTCTTTCAGTAAATGATCGAAGTCGCAGCAGCCAACAATGAAGCCCGCCGGGCGTTCCTGATCGGCATCGCACAAAGTAACGAAAGCGATGCTGAAATGATGGAACAGCTCGATGAACTGGCTGAATTGGTCAGAAATGTGGAACTGATCCCCCTTGAACCGGAAATCGTCCGACTCAGGACACCTCACGCCCAATATATGATGGGCAGCGGGAAAGCAGAGGAAATCGCCCACCTGATCCGGGAATGTGAAGCCGATTGTGTCGTCTTTGATACCGCATTGACACCTTCACAGCAGCGTAACTGGGAACGGCTCGTTCAACTGCCCGTGGCTGACCGCGAAGAGATCATTCTTGACATTTTTGCCCGCCGGGCCCATACTCACGAAGCGGTGCTTCAGGTGGCCCTTGCCCGGGCAGAATATTCCCTTCCCCGCCTGACCCGGGCGTGGAGCCACTTTTCCCGGCAGCGGGGCGGCGGCAACACCAACCGCGGTCAGGGCGAAGCTCAGATCGAAACCGACCGCCGTCTGCTGAAGCGGAAAATACAGCAGTTGACCGAAGAACTGGAATCTGTCCGCAAACAGCGTACCACCGGCCGCAAGGCCCGGCAGCGGCGGCCTGTGCCTCAGGGAGCCATTGTCGGATATACCAACGTGGGAAAATCCTCTCTGCTCCAAACCCTGACAGGGGCCGATATTTTTGTCAAAGATCAGCTTTTTGCCACCCTTGACCCCACGGCCCGGAAAGTGGATCTGGGGAACCACACGGAACTTGTCCTCATCGACACAGTGGGATTTGTCCGTAAACTGCCTCACTCACTGGTGGAAGCCTTCAAGTCCACCCTTGAAGAAGCGGTCCTGGCAGACTTTCTGCTTCTGCTGCTTGATATTTCTTCTCCTCAGCTTGAAAGCGAATGGGAAACCACTCTCGATGTTCTCAAAGAGATCGGGGCCGATGAAAAAAAGATCCAGATCGTTTTCAACAAAAACGACCTGATCGATCCCCGGGAAGATGCGCTGCTCCTTGCCCGGCTCAAGGGGTTGTTTCCCCAGGCTCTTTATATTTCGACCAAAACAGGCCAGGGCCTTGCTGAACTCAAAGAAAGACTTGCTGTACTTGCAGGAACTGAACAGCAGGTTCTGGAACTCAAGATCCCTGCACAGCGTGCCGACCTGGTCGCGCTGGCCCATTCGGCAGGGAAAGTCTATGAATGTATCTATCAGGATGACGGCAGTGCCGACATCATTTTTTCCATTGATTTGAAATTGCGTCACAGATTCAAGGAGTTTATTACAGAATGAAAAGTAAGATCATTGCCGCACTGCTGCTGGCAACTGTCATAATCACAGCGGGTTCCGGGACGCCCCGGCTTTCCCCCTGGGATGCCTGGCGGATGGCGTATACCACTTTTGAAAACGGTGAGGAATTCCGGGACAAAGGAGATTATCTCAAAGCCCGTGATGCTTTCAACAAAGCTCTTGAATATTACCAGATGGTCCGTCAGGCACGTCCCGACTGGAACCAGAAGGTCATTTCTGAACGGATCGCCGACTGCGAAAAAGAAAGCAGCCGGATGAATGCCTTTCTCGGCCCCGCCGCCCGGGAAAAAGAAAAAAAAGCAGCAGAACAACAAGAACCTTCTCTGGGCAAAAATCAGGAAGTCCTGCAGCTGCGAAAAGCTCTGTCTCTTGCTCAGGCTGAACTGGAAGAACTCCGCCGGAAAAACGAAACCCGCAAAAATTATGAAAGTGAGATCAGCAATCTTTTGCGTGACCAGCGTATCCTGAATGAACGCTATTCACTCCTGGAAAAACGCTACCGGGCACAGGAAGAAAAACTCGCCCTCCCCGATACAAAACTCCGTCAACTTGAAGATCAGCTGGTGGAAATGCGGCTCAAGCTGGATCTGGCACGCAAAGAAAGTGAAGCAGCCAAACAACGTCAGAATACCCAGCATACAGAAGCCCTTTTACTCAAAAAAGAAAAAGCCCAGTTTGAAAATCTCAAACGCACTCTGACCGGTGAGATCGCTTCTCTGCAAGATCAGCTGAAAGCCCGTACCGGTGAACTCGAAAGTGCCGCCCGGAATACAGCGAGTGCCCAAAGCCGCCTGAAAGAGCTTGGCAAACTCCTCTCCGAAAGCCGCCGCAATGCCGATGCACTCAACAAAGAATTAAATTCCCTCCGGGAAAAATACCGGGAAAAACTTGCTTCTTCCACCGCTGGCGGTATCGCCAACCGGAAACTGTTGGAAGATAACAAAAAATTACAGGATTCCAACTCACAACTGCGCAAAAATAATGAAGAATATGCCGCAAGAGCCATTCGTCTGGAACGGGAGATAGAAAAAATCCGCCAGCAGATTTCCGACGAACTGAAGAAAAATGCAGCTCTCCAGGCCCGTAATACCGCCCACAACACGGAATTGAAACGTCTGACCAAAGAGCTGGAACGTGAAAAAGCCAACAGCACTATCCTGAACCGGGAACTTGATTCCGTCCGCCAGCTTTCCGTCAACAGCTCCACCGAACTGAAAAAACTGACCGCTGAAAACAGCGAATTGAAAAAACGGCTGAAATTCCGGGACAGCGAGGACTTCAAAAATCTTACCGCCGCCCGGGCCGACAGAAAGAATATGAAAGAACAGCTCCTGAAACAGGAACAAAACATTGCTGAACTTCAAGCTCAGCTCAAGATCAGCAATGAAAAATATGCCGCTCTTGAAAAATCCTCTCAGGAAACGGCCGTTGAAAACCGCAAACTCCACGCCCAGAGGATCAATTACGAAAATCAACTTAAAAATCTGACCGGTATTTCCAAAGATTCCCGGGAACTGGCCAAACGTTACAGCGAACTGCAAAAGAATTTTGCCGCTTTGCAGGCAGAAAACCGTCAGAACAAACTGGCCGCAGATGCAGCAAAACCCCGGGAAGCAGAACTGGCACGAATCAAACTCCGGCTGGCAGAACTGGACGGCCTCAAACAGCAGCTCCGCAGAGAACAGAGTTTTAATGAACAACTCAACGCCGTCAAAAACAATCTGGAACGGGAAGTCCGCCGTCTGCGTCCTATGGGAGAAGAAAACAACTCCCTGAAAGCACGCCTCACCGACTACGATATGCTGAAAAAAGAGGTCGAACGGCTCCGCAAACTCAACTCTGAGCTGGCCGCTGCTCAAAACCTTTCCGTCCAGGTGGCCGATTTGAAAAATGAAGTTGCCAAACTTGCCCCTCAGGCCGCCGAAGCAGGCAAACTCCGGAAACAAAATCAGGAGCTCATTCAGGCAAAAATCCTCTGGGAAAATGAAAGTTCCAAGATGAAACTCAAGATCGCCGCTCTGGAACAAAAAGAAGAACTCCTCAAAAGTACCAGAAGTGACCTTGCCAAACGCGATATGAAACTGCAGACAGCCGATAAAAATATCGCCCGGCTGAATAATGAACTCAGAAAACTCAAAGAAAAAGAAGCCCTCCTTGCCGCTCTGCAGCAAAAAAGCCGCACTCTGGCTTCCGATCAGGCAGCGACTTTGACCCGGCTCAGAAAAATTGAAGAAGAAAACCGTCTGCTCAAAGCAGAACTTACCGCCGTAAAACTCCAGGCTGAAACGGAATTGCTGACCGCAAAAACTCAGGCTAAGGCACAGCTTTCCGCAGCCCAAAAACAGGCAGATAAAAAACTTTCAGAAGCTCAGAAACAAGCCAAAGCACAGCTTTCCGCAGCCCAAAAACAGGCAGATAAAAAACTTTCAGAAGCTCAGAAACAAGCCAAAGTACAGCTTTCAGAAGCTCAGAAACAGGCTCAGAAACAACATCTGGCTGACAATTCTGCCGTCACTGCACGCAACAGACTTATTCTTGAATTGCGTAAAGAAAATGCTCTCCTCAAAAGTGTCAACGCCAAAAATAACGACCTTGAACAATCTCTGGCTGAAATGCGCATCGTCAACACCCGTATGCGCAAAGATCTTGAAGAACTCCGTACTGTCAGAGCTGAACTTCTCCGGGTCAGCCGGGAGTTAAGCAAAAGTGCCGTCGAACTCGACAGTGTCAAAAAACAGAATCAAGCCCTGATCGATTCTTCAAATTCCGTCCGGGGTATCGCCGATGAAAACCGTAAAGTCCGGGCTCTCAATGCCGATTTGGCAAACCGCAGTCTCAAGGCAGAATCTGAACTTGCTTCTTTGAAATCAGAACTTGCCAATTACAACCGGCTCCGGGCCGAACTGGAACGGCTCCGCAAACTCAACACAGAACTGGCTGATGCCAAAAGACTCGAAGGGGAACTTGCTCAGGCAAAATTGACCATCTTGCGCCTTGAACAGATGAAAGATGAACTGGTCAGACAGCGTAAACTCAACGAAGAGTTGACCACCGCCAGAGCCCGGTTGGAAAAAGAACTGGCCAACCGGCCTATGCCGGCTTTCGCTCCCGCAGACTTTGCCGCAGGGGATCCCTCCAAACCCATCGGAAAGCCTGAGGACTATATTTCAGCCGGACGTATTGCCGCCAGAGACGAAAAAGAAGATCTGGCCATCTGGAACTACCGGACCGCATTAAAACTTGATCCGGACAATGCAGAAGCTGCTGAACTCCTGGGGAAAATGCTTCTTCTCAAAGGGGACTTTAACGCCGCAGCCCCAATGCTGAGCAGAGCACGCAATGCAAAGCCTGAAGCCATTGATCTTGCTCTGGATACGGCCTACGCCTACATCAATTTGAAACGTTACGGCAACGCCGAAGCTGTCATTGAACCTTTGCTCAAACGCAACAAAGAACATCCCCAGCTGCAAATTGCCGCCGCAATGATCGCCGCAGGAAACGGTCAGCACGCTAAAGCCGCAGGCTTACTCCGTCTGGCAGCAGCCCGCCGTCCCCTCGATCCCCAGCCAAAACTGGAACTTGCCCGGCTTCTTTTCCACAATGATGCCTCTCAGATCTTTGAAGCGGTCAAACTTTACGAAACCGCCCGCCGTCTGGGAGCAGAACCCGATATTGAACTGGAACCGAAACTTGCCCCCCTGCTTGACAAACGGCGCAATATGAATAATTTTCTCAATGCCGCCGCCGCTGAAGCTGCCAGAAACAAAGATTGGAACAGTGTGATCTGGTACAACAAACAGCTCATAGAACTTGACCGGGAACCGGAAAAATACCGTCCCCGTCTGGCTTTTGCTCAATACAAAAAAGGCTCTTCGGGAGCAGCATTGGAAACCCTCACAATGGGTAATCTTACCCCCCTTGCCTTACTGGTCAAAGCCTATATCCACCATATGCGTAAAGAATCCCGTGAAGCCCGCCAGGCTGCGGCACAGGCCAAAGTAATGAACGGAAACAAGATCATTGATCTTCCTGCTGAATGGCGGGAGTTCCTTTTGGATTTCCGCAATTCGGGAGGATTTCTGAATGATTACGCAAAGTAATATTTTTTCATATAAACATTAACTCTGAGAAAGGAAAAATCAATGAAAAAAATTTTGATCCCGTTATTTCTCTGTCTGGCACTGTTTCAGCTGCCGGCAGCAGAAACACTCCTGCGTAAAGTGGGTAATTACACCCTCGACACCAAAACTCACGGCAAACCGTGGAAAAATGTCTATTCCAAAAGTTTTTACTTCCCGGGAAAAATTTTTGATGCCAACCGGGGAAAAGAGCTTGAATTCCGTGCTGATGCCCGTTGTCTTGCAGGTTCTTCTGCCCTGCGCAGTGCTCTGCGTATTTCCACCAATCCCGGCAACAAGCTCCGTTTGAGCCGTTCATTTCCTCCCGTTGCACCGGTCAAAGGGAAAAACATTCAGCTCTCATTTCGATTTTCCGTCCCCGACCTTGACGGGATCATCAATCCCAATATCCAGATCGCCATTTTTCAGAACGGCAATGAACACTGTGTCTGGGAATTGAAAAATATCCGTCTCGTTCTTGCCAAAGAGGGAGTCAAACAAAAAAGTTCTCTCCCCCCGATGGCTCCCGCAAGTGCCGGTGTGGAAGCAGGACTTGTCCGCACACCTCTTGAACTGGTCAAAAACGGCAAAGCCCTTTTTTCAGTGGTGATCCCTGATGCAAAAAGTGTTCTTTATGAATATGCTGCCGAAGAACTTAAAAACCACTTCAAACTGGTTTCCGGTGCCGATGTTCCCGTGGTGCGGGAATCCAAATTCAAAGGCGGCAAAGCCATTTATGTGGGTGAAACCCGTATGGCTCAGAAATATGGTCTTGCCCCCTCAATGCTCCCCAAAGAACAGATCTCCGGTGTCCGTTTCGGAGACAAGATCCTTCTTACAGGCGGCGATGCCCCCCAAGTCTACCGTAAAACGCTGCTTTCCCGCGGGTCGATCCCGGTGGGAACATTGTATGCCGCCTATGAATTTATTGAACAGGTATTGGGCGTCCGTTGGTTCTGGCCGGGAAAACTCGGCACATACGCTCCTGTCAAAAAGAATATTTCCGTCAACCGTTTCAATGTGAGTGCTGTGCCTTCCAACAACACCCGCACCCTCTTTTACGAGATCCCCAACGATCCTGATCTGGCTCCCGGAGATATCGGTATCTGGCACCGCCGCTGCCGTTTCGGCGGTTCTGTGGGCAGCCCCATTGCCAATCACGCCTTCCGGAACTGGCACAAAAAATTCGGCAACAGACCTGATTTCTTTGCCCAGCAGCCCAACGGCAAGCGGAAAGTCAACGCCGAACAGGGCGTCCATTTGTGTTTCCGCAATCCTGAAGTTCTGAAAGAAGCGGTCAAAGAAAAGATCGCTGAACTGAAAGCCAACTATCACAACTCCATTTTTGCCGCCGTTATGACAGGAGACAGTGATCTGCTCTTTCACTGCCGCTGCAAACTGTGTATCAATGATGCCAAGACGGAACGGGGCCCTCAGGGGATCTATTCCGATGCTATGTGGGGATTTGTCAATCAGGTGGCTCGGGAAACCCGCAAGGTCACTCCCGGCTTCATCAAATGCTGTGCCTACGGTGAATATCGTGAGCCTCCTTCATTTCCTCTGGAACCCAATGTGGCTGTGACCCTCTGTCTGGGCGGCACTCCCCACGGTGCCAAAGCCTACCGTGATCAGGTTGTCAAAGTCCTCAATACCTGGAAAAATTCCGGTGCCGATCTCTACCGCTGGGAATACTGGAACTCCAGCCGCTTCAAACTGGGTGTTTTCGGAGCACCCGCCGTCTTTCCCCGACAGATAAAAGAGCTTTACAATCTTGACCGGGGCATTATCAAAGGCCGGGTCATTGAACTTGCCAACAAGGACTCCTACGGTGTTGACACCCGTAACTGGACGGACTGGATCTACGACGTGCAGAATCTTTACCTTGCCGCCAAACTTATGTGGAACCCCGACACAGATGTGGAAAAACTCCTGGATGAATATTACGACGGATTTTTCGGTCCTGCGGGCAAAACAGTGCGGCAGTTCCACGACGAAATGGAACTTGCCTATCTGAAGCACTACGATCACCGCAAAGGGGAATGGAACTACGAACGCTGCTGGCAGATCGCCTATCCGGCTCCCTTTGTTGACCGGATGATGTCTCTGCTGCGTAAAGCAGTCAGCGAGTGCAAGAACCGGGAACCCTATGCCGGACGGGCGAAAAAACTGCTCAAAGGCTACCTGCCTTTTGAACGCAACAGCAAGATCTTCCGGAAATCCAAGAAGTCTGAAAACCCTTTGAATCTGACCGTTGTTTCCTCTGCCAAAGGCGGAAAAGCTGTCACGATCGGCAACTTTGCCGACAGTTACAATACAGCAAAAAGTGCGGCCCAAACCTCTATAAAGATCATTTCTGACGGAAAAGTTCTTAACTTTGATATCACTTGCACCTATCCGGCTGACCGCAAAGATATCAACTGGGGCAAGGCCAATGTGAGAGACGCCTATTTGTGGGAAAATGAAAGTGTGGAACTTTTCTTTTACGGTGGGGGCGATAATGAGTATTTCCAGTTTATTCTGGGGCCTGACAATGCCCTGTCCGACTTCTGTTTCAACGATGAATCCCGGAGCAAAAGCAATCCTTGGGAAGCGGCTCTTGCCTGGAACTGTCCCGGCGTCAAATACAGTACCCGCCGGACAGCCAACAGCTGGCAGGGCAAACTTGCCATTCCTTTGAGTTCATTGAAATTCGCACGGCCTGCCGCTGATAAAAGTATGCGGGTCAATTTCTGCCGCAACCACTACTACCGTTTCAAAGGTGAACGCAAATACCGCTGGGAACAGAGCTGCTGGCAGCCTACCTACGGTAATTTCAGCAATCTTAAATATTTTGGAAAAATGATCGTTAAGTAAAAATTTATTGCAGAAAGGAGAAAAATGAAAACCAAAGGCAAAAATTTTACACTGATCGAACTGCTGGTAAGCAAAACTTGTCAAATATGTATTAATGTTTTGCGAAAATTTGCCTCTTGTCTTAATATTTGTCATTGCAATTCTGCCAAATGCGGGATTGTCGATTTTGCAAATGCAAAAACGGCAATCCACCAAAAGTTTTTGGCAAGGATGGATGGGGCCCGGGGAAGGAAGGGAGAACCTTTTTTCAAAAAGGGTTCCCTTCCTTCCCCGGCTCCTTTCACCTTGATAGAACTTCTTGTTGTTATTGCCATTATCGCAATTCTGGCAGCAATGCTTCTGCCCGCTTTGCAGCAGGCACGAAACCGGGCAAAAGCAACGACCTGTCTCAACAATTTGACCTCTATCGGCAAAGCAGTTGCTTTTTATGCTGATGATAATCTGGGCTTTGCCCCTCCTTATCACAACGGCAACAGCAACTCCCTCCTTTTCGGCGGCTACGGCCAGCGTAATGACTCCTGGCGGGGACTTCTTGCTCCCCATCTCGGCATCCACGAAAAAGCGGTCATCGGCGGCTGGGAACTGGACACAAAAACCAACGTTCTCTACACAAGTTCCCTTGCCTGTCCTGCCACCGACGGCAGAGCCCGCATAGACTTTTTGCGTAAAACCTCTCCCACGGCCCACACCGAATACGGTTACGGTGTAGCCCACTATGCTGACGGTCCTCCGGGAGGTACTGTCCGTCTGCCTTTCAAGATCGCGGCCATTGTCAAACCTTCAAGAAGTGCCCACTTTATGGACGGTGCCAACTATGAAGTCCATTACGCCAGCGGCAGATATCCCTATGCCGCCCACGGTTCCGCAGCTCCTTTTACCGGGAAAAGCCTCTGGATTCCCAGTAACGGTGTCTGCAATGTCCTCTTTATGGACGGTCACGTTGAAGGCATTATCGCTACCCGTATTCCCATTCAGAACTACCACAATTTTGTATCGGAATATACAACTTTCTGGCACGCCGTCAAAAGATCTAAAAACGGTTTGAAAGTCGATGACAGCTGGTGATGATTTATGAATATTGAAAAATTCCCCATTGCTCTTGATCCGGAACTCTATCACGCCTGGCCCGATCTGGCACTTGCCCCTGACGGGAAACTGGTCTGTGTTTTCAATGAATGTACCACCCACTGTTTCCGGCCGTACACCAGAATTATGCTCTGTGATTCAACAGATAATGGCAGAACCTGGTCTGAAAAACGTCCTCTGACTGAAGGAACTGAGGGGCTTGACTATTACTATAACTGTCCCCGTATCACCACTTTGCCCGACGGCAGAATGGCGGTCAATGTTGACAGGATCCCCAAAAGCGGCGAAAACAATTCCAATCAGGCAGAAAATGTGGTCTGTTTTTCCTCTGACAACGGTCAAAACTGGAGTGCCCCCCTTTCCCTGCCCCTGAAAGGGATCGTACCTGACAAATACCGTTATCTCAATAACGGACGTCTTGCCATTGCCGCCCATTATCCTGTTGACGGAAAACTGACGGAATTTATGCACTACTCCGATGACGACGGAAAAACCTGGAGTGAGGCGGTTACTGTGGCACAGGATCCCCGTTATAACTTCTGTGAAGCGTGTTTGATCCCTGTGGGTGACAATACCGTCGTTGCGTTGCTCCGGGAAAACTCCGGTATGGGGTATGACTGTTTCAAGGTCATTTCCACTGACAACGGCGAAAGCTGGGGTCCCCCCATACCTTTCCCGCTGCCCGGATGTCACCGCCCCGTCGGAGGAATCTTGAAAGACGGCAGAGTCTTTATCACATTCCGCCTCTGTCACGGGGGCGGCTGCGGTATGGGTGCCGGGGCTCAAAACTTCTTTGGAGCACTCACTGACCGGGAGTCTCTGCTGTCCACCACCCGTAACGATGCCGGGACACGTCTGATCCCCATTGATTATGACCGGGCCCTCAGAGCGGACACCGGATATTCCGGCTGGGTGCAGCTGTCTGATGATTCGCTGTATGTGGTCAACTACATCGTTGACGATGCTATTGACAGAGGACAGATCAGAGGATATAAACTCACTCTTGACGAAATGCTCTTTCCGGAACGTCCCCCCAAATGCAAGGTTTGCAACTGTCCCAAAACCTGCTGCAAACGCTACGGCAAAACGGAATGATCCAATCGTTTTTTCCTGAGACACTCCCTTCCCGGCGGAAGGGAGTTTTTTTATCCTTCCATAACGTGAAGCTGACGTAAAAGGTGGGAACGGATTTGTTTCATCACCTCAAAGGCGTGAGGTTCAAGATAACTTTCGCTTCTATTGGTCAAACCGGAATTCCGCAAAAACTCCAGACAGACAGAGCAAATATGTTCCACCTGTCGGCATTTTTCCTGCTGTGTTGTTTCTTTTGTGAGGAGTTCCTCAAGGCAGGGGGCAAGTTCAGACAGTTCAGGCAGCTCTTTCATCGCCCGGAACTGCCACTTGTAATAGGGGGCAAAACGAAAATTGAGTAAAAAGATCAATGACACGGCATTTTTTACAAATTCTCCCAGAGCCACAGCCGCGGCACCGGATTCGCCGTGTTTGTGACAGCGTTCAAAGTTGTATTGGCCGCTCTGGGCCATTGCAACAAGACGGGCGGCGATCTTTTTCAGACGCACATCTTCAGGCATATCGTAAAGGATCACAGACCGGATACGGGAAAATGTGCCCGCTTCATCCATAAACACGCTGCCGTTGACTGCTTCGGCAAAGGCGTATTCAGGCGTATAAAGCCACTCCTGCCAGGTGCAGGGAGCTCCGGGGATCCCGATATGGCGGCGGTAAAAATCCTCTATGCTCACCACACCGTGTTCCGAGGGGCCCAATTTGCTTTCTTTGCTTTGAACGGAACTGTTTTTTCTTATCAGTTCATCGTAAAGCCGCTGAAGTTTAAATCCGTATTTGAATTCATCCTCTTTTCTGAGCCACAGGGTAAAACCGATCCTGTAATCGTGATCCCGTGAAAAGTCATCGTCAAAGCCGAAACACTCAGAGCCTCTGCCCGCCATTCCAACGGCGAGACAGGGGAGCACTTCCGGGAACTTTTCCTCAAGCAAAGGCAGCCCTTGCTGACTGAAAAAAAGTTTTGCTTCTTCAAGACCTTTCATAAATCTCCTTTGCCCGTGAAGCAAGCTCTGAGGCCATTTCCTCAAATCCGAGAGCCTCAAATCCTGAAACACATTTGGTGCAGGTATGGGCATAATATCCGTCCCGTCTGCACTCGGGCGTGTTGAAATAATCCCAGGCACACGCAACCATTACAGAGATCATCTCCTCATCTTCATTCCAGCGTTTGTACAACTGAGCCAGATTGAGACAGGTGACCGCAGAATCAAGAACATTGTTCTTTTCTTTCAGCAAAGTCAAAGCCTCCAGATAGCACTTTTCTGCTTCTTTATAAGCTCCTTTGTCTGTCAATACTGCCGCCATATTATTGTAAAGTCCGGCAAAGCGTCCGTCATCAGGAGCAATATGTTTTTCATACACCTGACGGCATTTCCCGTAAAGCAGGAAAGCTTCATCAAATTCACCGAAAGCGTGCAAGACTGTGGCGGCATTGAGAAAGATCGTCCCGGCTGAAACACTCTGCTCAAGGTGCAATTCTTCAATAAGGGCGATCCCTTTTCTGACAGCGTCGATCCCTTTTGAACGTTCCCCGGACATCCGGTAGTGGCCCATCAGTTCGTTCCACAGTGAAAGTTCGCCGCTTTTATCACCGTACTCCTGAGCTTTTTGCAGCCAGGAACGCAAATGCTCCCCCACCAGAGAACTTTTGCCTGCGTTAAAAAGTTCATCGCTCACGGCGATGACTTCCGGCAGAGAAATCTTTTTTCCAACGGGGGAGCTCATCACACTTTACCGAAATTCAGCCTTGACAGCCTTGGCGATCTCTGTCCAGTCGGTATATTTGAGGATATCAGGAACCATTCCGGTAAAGGCATATTCGTTAAAAGTCCCCACCATATTTTCAAAGGAGTCAGGTGCATCAAGGAGAATGGTGCGTTCCACCATATCTTCAGCAAGAAGTGCCGTATAAGAAGCAAGCATTGCACCATATCCTCTGCCGATGAGAGTCAACTTTTCTGTACCTCTTTCTTTGAGCAGTTTCAATATGGCAAGGATCCCTTCCATCTGGAGTCCGGGAAAAGTTTTTCCCAGCATATAACTCATTCCGGCGAAATGCCAGTAAGCACCGTAACAGCTGGTGGGAGTTCTGGCATAGACCCCGCAGGATGTGGGGATCAGGTTGCCGACACCGAAAGAGTCAAACCCGAACAGGATTTTATCTTTGTACAACTCCTCAGGGAGCGTTTCCATTTCAATGCACTCAACGTCAGGCAGATAAAAAACGGCTTCTTTGCACTTGGGTATCTGAAAATCTCCGCCTCCGGTCAAGGCATTGAGGACACCCAGGATCTTTTCGTCATCTTCAATGAGATAACGGTTGATAACGTGGTCATCGTCCCGGAAAATATGCTGGGGCAGACGGCGGTAATCAGCGGGAGTGCAAATTTCTGCGGGCAGTTTCAGGCAGTCACGCAAAGCCGTTTTCAGCTCACTTCTGCTGAGCTCTTTTCTTGCGGCAATCACTTTGGCACACCGCTGTTTCATCAGCTCCATAGCACTCAGGTTGCCGGGGATATTGAACACATCTCCTCCGGGGGCTGCCAGTTTCTGTTCTGTTTCGGGCCGGGGGATCTCATCTTCCGGAATCCCTTTGGGCTCGACACAGGCAACCTTGAAGAAAAATGCCCGGATTTCCTCACGCTGTTCCTGTTTCAAACCGTGGCCGTTGGGCCCGGTAAAAAAGGTACTTTTCACAGGAGCTTCGGCAAGGGTGCTCAAATGTTCCAGTTCCCGGCCGACTTCCTGCTGGCCTCTTTCATCAAAGAAGTCATTTGTTTCGCCGCTCACCAATATGGGGCGGGGCAAGGTCGCCACAAGGAAATCCGCCATATCATACCCCTCTCCGGCAAGAGCGGGAGGTATCTGTTCGGCGTCAATGGGCAGTTCATTTTCCACCGTTCTCACCCAGCGTGTGGTGGCACAGCTGGGAGCGGAAGCGATCAAACGGTCATCAAGAGCATTGACCCAGGCGGTCATCGTACCGCCGCCGGAACAACCGGTCAGCATAATCCTTGAAGAATCCAATTCCTTCATTTCGCAAATGAGGTCAATGGCACGCAAGGCATCCCAGGCCCGCCAGGCGCAAAAGTGTTCTCCAAAGAGCACCAGTTCTTTGCCAATGGTATTGTGAGCACCGCAAAGATTGGAATCGTCCATAAAGTGCTGGAGCCGTTCCCCCTGACAGACGGGGTCGATGCTGAGAACGGCGATACCGTTGGCGGCAAATCCCACATTGAGAGAAACGCCGTTGGTACAGGATTTGGCATCGTAGTTGTGGCCGCACAGATGAAGCACCGTGGCAAAGGGTTTGCCGTCAGCAGGAGGCAGATAAAGATTGGCGGTCACATAGTAACCGGGGAGACTTTCAAAATACAAAGTTTTCAATGTATAATATTTGAAGTCATACTCTCCGGTAATCACGGGATTGAGGGGAGTTCTCGGCAGTTTGTCAAGATCGAACACTTCCCGGATACGCTTTTTAGCCTGTGCGGCGTAAGCAAGGACATCTTCCTTTGTTGTCAGATTTGCGATCCGTCCGGCACGTTCTTTGTAAAGGCGGCGGAACACTTTGACAAAATATTCATTGACGGCATTTCCGAAATCGTTATGCATAACCCCAAACTCTCTTTTGTTTAAGCTCTATTCCCGATATGAACTGTTTTTTTGAAGGCTCTGTTCCCACTACGGGTAGGTAAGAAAACTATTTTCCCCAGAAAGTTTTTACAGACCGCTTTTAATTTTTGACTTTTTGTCAAAAATTAAAAGCGTTACTGAAAAAGGTTTGGGAAAAGGGGGTGGGGTTTGGGGCGGGGGAAAAAGACCTTTCCTAAAAAGGGCTTTTCCACCGCCCCAACTCCCTCAACCTTTTTACCGACCTTTGTCGGGAACAGCGCATTTTTATTTGACAGCGATCTTTTTCAGAGCTTTGAGCCCCGTATTGACGTGAGTGATCTCAACGCTCCAATTGCCCTTTGCGGCATTGAAAGGAATCTGCAAGAGGGCCTTGCCGATACCGGCCGCGTGATAGTTCTTAGTATTAAGAGCATCTTCCTTACCGGCAGGATCACGGAGCACCAGATGATAGACTTGAGCTCCGGCAGCTCCGGCGGCAGTAAACTTCACCTCAAAGAGATCACCGGCCTTGACAGCTGCGGGGACTTTCACATCAAGAGCGGTGATCTTTTTCTGCTGAATGGAATAGATCTTGCTCCAGGCAGGCAGAATGGAACTCTTGAAACTATCGGTGTATCCCAGATATTTGCCTTCACGGACATCATAAACGTGTCCTTTGGCAGCAAGTTTCACAGTTACAGGGGCCGCAGCCTTGAAGTTGAAGCGTTCCCCTTCGCCACCTGTCTGGTGAAGTGCCAGCACTCTGTTGGGGCCGTCAAAACGCACAACCCCCATACAGGGGAATTCCCCGCCTTTATCGCCAAGTACACGAAGTTCCCGGCGCACTTTGGCAGCACTCAGGTAACGGTCCACCAGAGTCCGCAAAGTCATCTGGAACTTGGCATCGCCTGAAACGCTTTTGCTGATTTCGCCGCCGGTACCGCCCAGGGTAATGAAGTGATACTGTCCAACAAGCAGATTCAAAAGCACAGCTTTACCTTTGCCGTAAGCCGTTGCCTTGTCGATACCCAGATCTTTTTCACCGGTAAAGAATTTTTCTTTGGCAGGAGCATAGAGCTGCATCCAGGGTTTGATCTCGCCGGAATTGGGAGCAAAAAGTTTGGCAAGGACAGGATTGTTCCATCTTTTGCCGTGTCCGTCGAACCGTCCGGGAGCCACATCGGCGATGAGGGTACCGCCCCGTTTGACAAAGGCTTCAAGGGAAGCGGACTCCTTTTCTGACAGAGAAAGAGCACAGGGCAGGATCAGCACCTTGTATTCAGGAGCAACACCCTTTTGAGCAAGTTCCTCATAAGAGATGAATTTGCAGTCATACTTCAGATCTTCCAGGAGTTTCACCCAGGAGGACTGACTGTTCTGCCAGTGAGCAGCTCCGATGGAGTTCATTGCGGTGTAAAGGGAGCTTTGTGAATAGAGAATGGCGATCTCAGGTTTCCGGTCCGCTTCGAGCCACATCTTGCCGATACCGCTCTGAAGCTCTTTCAAAGAACGTGAAGCGTGAAAGAAGTTCCGCAGGGGCGTTCCGTCGCCGTTGAACATAATGGGGGGCCAGACAGCAGCCATATTGGCACCGCGGATCAAACCTTCCCACATAGGATCGTAGATGTAAGGTTCAGCATCAATGTGAGCGTGACAGTAGCCGCCCCATTTGCCGGCACGGATATTCTTGCCGCCGAAGTCGTGGATCAGTTTCACCTGGATACCGCCGTAATAGCTCAAAATTCTGCAGTATTTCATCATCTGATACCAATCCAGACCCAAACCGGGGTTGGAGGTTCCGCTGGGACCGAATTTAACACTGGAGGTATATTTTTTCAGAGCATCGGCAAAAAATCCGAACTGCCCTTTGGCATAGACCTGAGCCATAAAGAGTTTATGATCCAGCCAGGGGGACAGATTATTTTTGTCCTTCAGTTCCTCTTTCTGCTGAGGAATCACAACATCAAAGGAGGCAAAAGAACTCTGCCACTCTTTGTTGAGATTGGCAATGGTTTTATACTGTTTCTTGAGGTATTCTCTGAAAAGTTTGAGACAGTGGGGTGAATAGCAGACAGAAGCTCCCAGGAACTGTTCGTCGCCGCTCCAGTAGTCCTGCACGTCATAGTAACGGTAACGGCCGATCTTGGCCCATTTGTCCATACGTTCCAGATTGGCCTTGTGGAAGGCAGGATCAGAGAAACAGGGATTACGCACCGGATCGGATTTACGGTCACTCCGGTAAAGATCGGAAGTCAAACCGTATCTGTACATTCCCATAGGTGAAGGCTCTGCATTCAAAACCCGCAGCAGACGGATATAAACGGGAGTATTGGCCCAGTCGATATGACCGAGCGTTCCGGCAGTAACGCCCATATCACGTTTGGTGGGCGTCACATTGCCCCAGTTGAGGCCCAGATATTCGGTCAGGTCAGTTTTGCCCAGAGGAGAAGAAAATTCTTCCATAACTTCGGTAAGAGTCACACCGTTCTTTTTCACTCTGACAAAGATATTGTTGAGCAGAGTCCGGGGGCCGGGAAGTGTGAATGAAAAGGCATTGACACTTTGAACTTTGACACTTTTCTTTGCAATAACACGTTTTAATGTGTCTTCAATTTCCACTTCAAGCAGAGAACCTGCGGGGGCATTTTTCACATTGACACTGAAGTCAACACTTTTGCCTTTGGGGAAAATGCGTTCAGCATTGGCAAATTTGACTTCCACAGGGACACTTTCTGTCCGGTCGAAACGGTAAGCTCCCGCATCGACGACCTGTTTTTTGCCGTCAAAGATCCGGACTTCAGCGATAAAAGTTCCTCCCGGCAAAGTAAATCCGGGCAGCTGGATCTTATGGGCACCTGCGGCAAGTTTAAGGGGCAGTGTCACAACACTTTTTTCGTCCCGGAACTTATTGCGGACAACGACTTCAACGGAACCGTTGAAAGGTTTTTCAGCCTTGAATTCAAGAGTTTTTTCGGTTCCACCGACCAGTTTCACGTTACTTCTGATACCGCTCAGATAACGCAAAGCCTGCATATCAAAAAGGTAACTGTATTCCCACCAGATAAAATCCCTTCCTTCGTGGAATTTGCTGAAAGAAGCAATGGTCACATCCTTTTCCTCAACAACGGGATTTTCTTTGGCACTGTGGTAGGAAACAGCGACGATGGAAGAATCTTTTTTATACCACCGGATCATAGCGGAAGGATTGTATTTCCGCATAATGGGAACAACGGGAGCAATGGGAGAAGGGATCCTTTTACCCTGCAGGACTTTCGGAGGAGTGCAGCCGAAAAAGAAAAAGTGTGTTCCCGCTTTCTGCCATTTAACCAAAAGGTCTGTCAGATCTTTGTCGTGGAGTTTTTCCTGATAGGTGGTAAGAAAGACCACTTTGGGGGCCTTTTTGATCTCTTTCAGACATTCAGTGGTGTATGCTGAAAGATTTTTTCTGAAGGTCATCACCCAGACACCGTAACTTCCGGTACTGGAGACCACCTGACGGATCACGGGGATAGTCTTGATATCCATAGGCAGACGCATAGAAAGTTCTGCCAATTCTCTTTTGCTGCTGTGAAGTCTGCCCACCCGGTTTTCACAGGCGAGATAGAGAATATCGACCTTTTTGTCAGCAGGAACAAACCAGGGTTTGTAATTTTTGACAGCTCCGGTGGAAAGAGCTTCAAGTTCCTTAATGGGGATATCCCACTGCTTGACAAGTTCCTGTTTTGCCATTTCTTTGGCAGAAATTTTCACGCAAGGCACAGGAGAAGCCTTGACACTGAAGTCATCAACAAAAATGGAACATCCGTTCCGCCGTCCGCGGGAAATGGTGATTTCACCCATAGCAGCTTCCCGGGGAGGAATGAAACTTTTGGTGATCTTTTTCCAGTCAAAGGCATTGTCATTGCAGAAAAGGAGCTTGCGGTTCTTGACCAATTCCTTTCCGTCAGCGGAGTAAAATTTAAGGTAGAGCCAGCATCTTCCGCCTCCGCCCACGGCCTTGAGGGCGATATTCAAAGTATAGGTGGTATTTTTTTCAGGAAAAAAGGCCAAATAGGCACTGCCGCCTTCCAGACAGCGGCTGTTGTTGATGCCGCCTTTCTGATGCCAGGTGATATGGCGGTGAGGATTGGAAACATAGGGTGAATACTGGGGGACTTTAGCGTTTTTGGGGTCAGCTTTTTCAAAACCGCCGTTGATATAAAGTTCACCGCCGGCAGGAGCACCGGTGATCTTTTTGCCGCCGGGACGGTCAAAGTAGATACGGCAGCTCATAGCAATGGGGCCTCTGGCATAGGTATAGCCGGAAATCATCGTGTAAAATCCGTCAATGACCTTTGCCCGCCAAGCAGAATTTCCGGGATAAAGCCCGGGAACAAACAACACAAGCTCACGGCCATTCAGCTGATAAGCAACAGGCTTGTCCAGAGAGGGCTGGTCATTTTCGAGTTCATAAACGGCGATATTTTTGATCGCCACATTTCCGGGCAGAGCCACGACACGCCAGGAGTCATTGAATTGACGGTTAAAGGTGATATCCACAAAGTTCCGGTCAGCGGGAGCTTCAGCCTTGACCTGGCGGGTTTTGTAAGAGGGATCTTCTTCCCGGGCCAGCTGTTCCACCTGGGGGGGGACGGTGCCTTTGATCTTGACGGTTTTCATAGAAGCCTTGGCTCTGAGAGCGTGGACATCTTTGGCAAAGGTCATCTTGGCAGTGATCTTGCGGCTGGAACCGGCAGGAATGAGACGGCTGTCGCTGAAATATTCCTGAGTGGGGAAACCCTGTTTCAGAAACCAGTTCATAAATCCGGACACAGAATCAGCGGGGAATTCCATAACAAGCCCGGACTTGTCATCAGCGGCCACCGCCATAAAGCGGCGGGGGGGCAGTTTGGAAAACTCCATATATTTGCTCTGCACCAGAGCCGCATCTCCCGTTGCCCGGGGCTGATAGTAAATATTGTTTTTACCTGATCTGTGGAAGAAAGTCCGGGTGCTCAGGAAAAGATTTTGAGCTTTGGAGCCATTATTTTTGAGTTCATATTCAATAACAAGTTCATCGGGACGGTAGTGATTGAATTTGTAGGTTTTCTCAAGACGGATATCTTTGAAAACGGTTCCGCAGGCGGTAAAGGTGACATCAAGGGTATTGCTTCCCCGGACATCCCACTTTTTTATGGCAAAGTCATATTTTTCAAAGTTTTCGTGCTCCTGGGACTTGGGGCCTGTGGCACAGCCGATACGCAAATCCCCGAAGGAGCTTCCGGAAGCACAGGAGCCGTTCCAGTTTTCACCTTTGTGAACAAGTTTCTTGATCACAGCTCCTTTGGTATCAAAGGTGACTTCAAAGAATTTGTTTTTGTAGGTGATTTCCGCGCCTGAGAGAGAAACTCCCAGCAGTGCTGCCAACAGCAATAGTTTTTGTTTCATTTTTATTCTCCTTATATAAGTTAAAGTTTATGTTTTACCAGATATTTGTAGGCAGTCTTCCTTCGGCATCAGACTTGGATACCGGAGCCCAGAAAGAGCAGTAATAAGAACTTGTATCTGAGATACCGGGAATATGACAGGGAAATTTCCCGAATCTCAAAGCTCCGGCGTGTCCGTCACCGAAAAGCACATTACAGTTGAGGTTGTGTCTGAAATCGACAAATCCGCAAGCAGAATTGTTGGGAATCGTCCAGCCTTGGGTGTAATTCAAACGGTAATAGGATTGATTGATCGGTTTATTGTCCATCATATAACCGCACCGGCTCGGATATTTCCAGCGGGTCGTAAGTAATACTTGCCGCTGCATCATCTTGTTAGAGGCAGACCAAACATTCAAATCGGAGTTAACTCCATAAGTATAGCGTGTCACATTAGGCTGGTCCGGTGCATAAGAGGGACAGGCAAGTTTGTCCCGTTTCCCGGAATAGAACCCGCCCATAGCGTCACAGGGTTCTGCCTGAGTATAGCCGAAATAAGAGCCCAGCAGTGATTTTTTAGGCCGGTTCATAAAAAGATATTTGGTCTCGGTATAATAACCGATAGAATTTTTCACGGGAGCAATAAAATCTCTGTTATCGGGGATATACATATTGACCATCCGTCCGATCTGACTGAGATTGTTGAGACAGCTGCTGCTTCTGCCGGACTCCCTTGCCCGCTGCAAAGCAGGAAGAAGCATAGAGGCCAGGATGGCGATAATGGCGATGACGACAAGAAGCTCAATAAGGGTAAAGCTTGCTTTACCCTGCCTGCAGGCAGAATTTTTCCTGCACAATAAAACGTGGAAGCCCTTTGATGAAAAAATAGTTTTCATTCTAAAATTCTCCTTTACAGTGATGATCATTTCTGTATCCTTTTCGTTCTGGCGGCTTGTTCGGCACTCTTTTTTTCAACGGCACTGAGACAGGAAAAAGCTTCAGTATACTGTTTGCGCAAAAGAGTATCAAGCAATTTCTGAGCTTGAGCATTTTTGCCCTGGATAAGAAGTTTTCTGGCCTGCTCACGCATATCAAAAAATTCTTTGATGAATTTATTTTCCAAAGTTTCAAACTCTTTGACATAAGGATGATCCACAGAGAGTTTCTCTGCCAGCTGCAGAGCCTTCGTCCCCCAACGGCTGTCCGTCAGGGATTCCGGCAGAGCCGTCACCCCCATAGGTACAGGCAGAAACAGGGTATGCCGGGGGGGACCTAAGGCCACAAATGCGGCACTCAGATATTCAGGATACATTCTGTCAGGGACAAACATCGTACTGGCAAGAGTATCTTTCATACACACCTGGCGGAATGTTGCTTTTTCCTGCTCAGGGTCTCTGAGGCGGGCAAGTTTCATCAGATCAACGGGAGCGATCTTACCTTTTTCAAGAACGGTATTGCGGAGAAATTCAGAAGCCGTAAAACGGCGGTTGGCTCCGTTGAGATGACTTTTCTGCGTGCGGCGGGAATATTGGAGCAGTCCCGGCAAAAGAAAGTTGTTGGCCCGGACTTCATAAGAGAAATCCACCCGGGCTTCGGCAATATGACGGGCAGTTGCTTCAATAATCATACCGCTGTTGAAATCAGCCAGAAGATAAATGGAGCCTGAACGGCAGATGCCGGAGGTATAAAATTTCTTCAAGGTTGCGGCAGCTTCAGTAAGGTTGGCACAATGTTCGGCCACATAACGCATAACGGTCAGAGAGCCGGTATTGACTTTACGGGTGTGGAACTCTCTTGAAGCAGGGTCATTCTGAACGATCATAAGCCCTTTTTCATTCATCGCGGCCCCGGCACCTGTATTCCAGAGATCGTTGACCGTCAAAACCTTGTACCGCCCCGGAGCAGACCTAAAAAGGCGGACACTCAAAAGATTCTGCCGTCTGTAATCCCGGTTTTTCTGCACCATACAAGTGCCTGTGGCTGAAACTTCAGGCGTTATGATCCACGATGTGCACCCCGCCCGGGTATAGAATTTATTATTATGCCAGGTAAAATCCCCTTTGGGCCAGTTGAGAGCTTTTTCAATGGCTTCTTCTTCCCGGCGGTTGGAAACGAAATATTCCTCGATCAGCTGATGATGCAGCTCGGCACAGCGGGCTCTTTCAGGTTGGGCGTCCAGTTTATCCAGTTTTTCTCTGTATGTTTTTTCAACCTGAGGACGGGTATATTTAATGGTATCAAGAAACCACTTTCCCGGCATAGGGTCTTCAACCGGAACAAAGTTTTCTGCACAGAGTCCGGAGCTCAGCAAAAAAAGCAGGATCATCTTTTTCATTTTATTTCACCAATCCCTGAGCCATAAGGTATTTAAGAAAGAAGTACTCACAATCTGCCCACTGTCCGTAGCCGTCAGCACAGGCGTGAAGAGCGTTGGAGGGGCGTTTGACCATTACATTGCTTCCGGCAAAGAGGGCTTCTTCCTCAACAGGATAATTCGCCGTTCCGTCAGCATTGTGGTAGTCAGGAATAATCAAGTATCCCATCTCAGAAGCCAATTTGGCATATTTCCTGAAAAGCAAGTCTGCATTGATGAGCCAGCGGCGGCGGCTCTGGAGACAGCCGTAATTTTTACCGAAAGAATCCTGACTCCAGGACCCTCTGGGGATCTGTTCGACCCCCAGAACAGCGTCGGGCAAAACAGCTTTCACGCTGTCGATCATACGCTTCATATAGGGGTAGAGATCCCTTTGCCACATTTCTTCAAACTCTGCATCTGTTTTGGCAAGAAAAGTTCCATTGACACCCAGTTCAAAGTAGACCACATCAGGTTTCACACCGTGACAGACCGTGTCGATATAGGCTTGAAAGTCAAACTCTTTTTTCCCGTTGCGGTCAAAAAGGAAAGGTGAAGGCACATCCCAGGGGCGTTTGGGATGAAGTCCGTCGTTGTCCAGTTCATAAGATTTTTCTTTTTCAAAAAAAGTTCTCCACGACCAGCCGCCGAATGCTTCATTGGCAGGGCCGCCGGGAACGACAGGTGTGTAGCCGGGACTATGAGAGCCCAGCATCACAAGCCGGGGATTCTGAGGCAGCTGAAACCGATCCATAAGGGATTCGCCGTGGCCTTTAGCCGCCATACAGCTGGCTCCGATCTGAAGAATGGTCAATGTTTTCCCCTCACCTGCGTTCCGGGGGGAAACAATAATGGTCGTTTCCGCTTCGGCAAGCAATCCTTCATCACTCCAAACAGAAAGTTTGAGTTTGTGCTCTCCCGTATCTTCTTCAGCGGGAGTCCACCGCCACCGTTCCTGATCGCAGCGGCCTTTTTCGCACTCCACATCAAAAGCGTAATTGGCAGGATTGATGACAGTAACGACATTCTGAAAATAAATATTGATCTCAAATCCGGCAACGGCATAAATTTTTTCCGGCAGCAGCAGTTTCGGGTCAAACATAAGTAAAACTCCTTAAAATTATATATTCACTTAAATATAAGTGCAAAACCGGATAATTTCAAGGAGTTTTGACAAATAAAACTGAAGTTTTACCTTTTTATCTTTTCCGGAAACCAAACCTGTAAAGTATTGGCTTCATTAAATTCATTTCCCGCCGTTGCGTAGTCGCACAAAGGAATGCCCCGCCACACAGTATTGACCAATGCACCGGGAACAGTACCCCTGGAGTCTGCCGCAAGAACAAGAGGACCTCTTTTGACAGCCACAAAAGGAGAACCGTCAGGAGCGGGGATCTCTTTCAAAGTAAAATCAAATTCAAGAACCACCTTGTCGTCAGGCTCCCACTCTTTTGAAAGCACAAGATAAACGCCCTTTTCAAAGGGGATCTCTTTGCCGTTAAGGGTTACTTTTTCCAGAAATTCCGGTGTCCGCAAACGCAAACGCTTTGTGCATTTTTCTGTAAAACGGATCAGGACTTCCGGAGTGCGGGGATAATCCCCTTCTATTACAAGCAAAGCGTATGAAAGAGGCTCAAAGAGATTGACTGTGAGGGTGTTTTCCTTTTCTGTAACAGCCATAAGCAAAGCGGTCACAAGTCCTTCCGGCCCCTGGGCACGGCAGCAGTCATTTCCGCCGAAGGGTTTGCCGAAATTCCGTCCCATTTGATCGGGGGCAAAGGCTTTGAAGCCCCCGCCGGTCAGAGGGGTGGGATTCATATGCATCCAGTGAGTTCCGTCAGGAGCAAGAGCCCCGAGTATGCCGTTATAAAGGGATTTTTCCATTTCATCGGCGACAGCGGGATCGTCCGTCAATTGCAGCATATCGGCACAGAAACGCAGCCAGGTGGCAATAATACAGGTTTCCCCCAGCCCCATAGTCCCTGCCCGGGTCTGGCGCAGAGCACCGTCAAACCAGAATTCCCCCACACTGTCTTTAGCCCCGCCGACACCGGTAATGAATATTTCCCGGTCACGGACGGCGGCATAGTAGCGTTTGGCCATTTCAGCGACACCGGGGCGGGATTCAAGAAGTTCCAGTTCCACAGCTCCCTGAACACAGCTGGTCAATTCATAGGCCTTGCCGTTGCCCACGGCTGAAGGCATAATGCCGACGGCGATATCTTCATAAATATTCCCCAGAGTTGAACAGCCGCTTGAAATAATGTACTCTGCAAATGCCCGGTATTTTTCTTCACCGGTCAAACGCCACAGAGCCACAAAAGCTCCCAGAATACTTGCAGGAGCAAGACCGTTGTGCTGACCGACTGCGAGAATGGATTTTTTGCCTTCTTCCGGCCCGATCTGCTCCATCAGATAATCCGCCATACGGCAGCAGCACTGCAGAACAGCCGGGTCAGGATCGAGCATTTCATAATATCTTATCAGAGCCAGAAGCACATACTTTCTGCCCCAGACATCCCACCCTTTAAGCTGTAATTCCCGGGGATAACTTGAAATACATCCGTCGGGTGTCTGGGTTTTCATCAGACGTCTGACGCTCTGAGCGATCATAGTTTCAAGTTCAGTGTCCTTCAATGCTGCCGCAGCCACAATGGCAGAGCGGAGCACTTTGCCCCAGAATTCACACCGCCAGGCATTGTCGGTTTCATTTCTCAGGGCAAAGGGTTCTTCCAAAAGGAGGCAGTCAAGTTTTTTGAAACGCTCCTCAACAGTGCGTCTGACAGCCTCGCCCAAAACTCCTTTCAGGCACGCAGTTCTGACCATTTTTCAAGAAGCCCCTGAAATATCAGGCCATAAGTTTACGCACTGAAGCCAGTTTGACGCAGATGCAAAAGAGTTCCATTGCCACTGCAAGTTCGCTCAAAGGCGGAAATGTGGGAGCGATACGGATATTCCGGTCGCGGGGGTCCTTCTTATAGGGGAACGTCGCACCGGCACCCGTCATAACGACGCCCGCCTCTTTGGCAAGGCGGACAGTTTCTTTTGCACATCCGTCCAGAGTGTCAAGTGCCACAAAGTAGCCGCCCCGGGGCTTTTTCCACTGAGCAAGACCGGTTCCGGCAAGTTCCCGCTCAAGGATCTCAAGCACCAGTTCAAATTTGGGACGGAGCAGAGAGGCCTGTTTTTCCATTTGAGCTCTGAGGCCGTCAGCATCTTTGAGGAACTGCAGAGTACGCAGCTGATTGAGCTTGTCGTGACCGATGGTCTGAATGGTCATATGCTTCAGGATCTCAGCGCAGTTGGCGGCACTGGAAGCCACCATTGAAACACCGGCACCGGGATAGGTGATCTTGCTGGTGGAAAAGAAGTACAACGCCCGGTCAGGATTTCCGGCTTCAGCACAGGCTGCAAAGATATCTTTAAGCTCCACAACTTCATAAAGGTGGTGGACGCCGTAAGCATTATCCCAGAAAATCCGGAAATCAGCGGCGGCACACTTCATAGAAGCAAGACGTGTCACAGTTTCATCGCTGTAAACCACCCCTTCAGGGTTGGAGTACAAAGGCACACACCAGATACCTTTAACTGAATCATCTTCTTTGACAAGAGCTTCGACCATATCCATATCGGGGCCGTCCTCAGTCATAGGAACGGTAATCATTTCGATGCCGAACTCCTCTGTCACAGCAAAGTGGCGGTCATATCCGGGAGCGGGACAGAGAAATTTCACTTTGGGCAAACGGCTCCAGGGAGTATTGCCCTGAGTACCGAAAAGCATAAGACGTGCCATAGCATCATACATCAGATTCAAACTGGAGTTGCCGCCTACAATAATATTGGCGGGGTCGATTCCCAGCACATCGCCGAAAAACTTGCGCATTTCCGGCAACCCTTCAAGAACGCCGTAATTGCGGCAATCACTGCCGTCTGCGGCAAACTTGGGATTGGCTGACTCAAGAATGGAGTCGCTGATATCCAGTTGTTCCGCACCGGGCTTTCCCCGGGCCATATTGAGCTTGAGGTTCCTTGCCTGAAACTCGGCGTAACGATCTTCAAGTTCCCGTCTGACCCCGGCCAGCTCGGACTGACTCAGTTTTGAAAAGTCACAATTCATCTCTTTTGGTATTCCGTTTGGTAAATTGGTAAATTGATAAATCGCATATATTGATATGCAGGCACAAAAGCTTAATATAGCACCTTTCGCCTTCTATTACAATAAAAAAAAGAAAAAAAGTAAAACTTTTCTCTGCATACAACAGCACCCGGCAAACTTCTGTCTGCCGGGTGCTGTCAGGAATATTCTTTTATTGACTTATATCCCTTTAGTCAAGGCCGAGAATTTTTACGGCATTGCCGTACATAATGGCCTCTTTTTCCTTTTGGGGAATATCCAGAGCGTATACCACGTCCTGAGCGAATTTCATCTGCATCGCTCCCTGCAGGGGGGAGTCTGTGCCGAAAACGACGTGTTCCGCACCTGCCAGACGCACCATCTTGGCCATTACAGTCTGATAGGCATAAAGCAGATAGTGGGCAGTATCGATCCACACATTATCGGGCAGTCCCGCATCGCAGATCCGTTCCAGGGAGTCCATATTGGGAAAGAAGGGATAATTTCCGTTCTGGAACAACCCGGCACAATGGGCAAGAACAAATTTGGTTTCGGGGTGATCTTTGGCTATGGAAACAACAGTTTCAGCCTTTGAAAACCCGCTTCCCGGCATACAGGAAACGTGAAACAGCATCATCGGCACTTTCCCGGCGATCCGGTCGATAAAACGGTAATTGGAAGGCACTGAAAGATCATATCCGTGGTAATCCGGGTGGATCTTCACACCCCGGAACTTGGGATTATCCTGCAGATAGTGCAGTTCATCCTCTGTACCGGGGAAGGTGGGACTGACCACCGCATAACCGTAAAATTCATCATATTTTTTCAGCACAGCATCCAGTTCGGCATTCCCCTCTTTGATGTCGTACATAATGGAACGTGAAGCAGAGAGACAAAGTTTGTCTGTGCCGGAGTCTTTCATATACTCCCGGAGTTTGTCAGCATCAGCCTGCCAGAATTCGCTGAAGTTGATATTTCCGAGATGTCCGTGAATATCTATAATCATTTTTCCACGCTCACATCAAAGAATATTGATCTGACGGCCATAGCTGGAAAGCATTTCAGCAGGGCCTTCGGCTTTGACCAGCAAACCGTCTTCCCAGCGGAATCCCATACCGTTGCGGTGGAGGAACATATCCTGCATAAAGGTCATATCCGCTTCAAGCATATATTCGGAACTGGTTTCAAGGAAGGGATATTCGCACTCCATCTGTCCGCAGCCGTGGGCAGGACCGTAAAGAATGGCATCTCCGTAACCTTTGGCCCGGATAAAATCGTGAACCTGACGGGCGGCATCTCCGGATTTGACTCCGCTCCGCATCACATCAAAAGTCATATTGGCAGCATCAAGACCGACCTGCAGGAACTTGAGGATATCGTCAGGACACTGGCCCAGCACCACAGGACGGCCGATACTGGAACTGTATCCTTCGATCTTGGCTCCGATAGAGAAGTGGATGATCTCGCCGCACTGCACCTTGCGCAGAGTGGGACGGCTGATCGCCTGATTGGAATTGGGGCCGGAACAGCACCAGATGGGATAACCGGTACATTCGGCACCGGCAGCAGTCATAGCGGCAGTGGCGATACCGCAGAGTTCGGCTTCGGTCATACCGGGCTTGATGTTTTCAAGAATGGCCTTGAATCCCGCTTCAGAAGCCCGTGCGGAAGCCTTGAGGCAGGCGATTTCCCCGGCACTCTTTTTCATAAAAATGGGCCGGATCATATCGTCAGCAGGAACGATATTTTCAATACCGCCCATAGCTTTGGCAAGATCGGTCATCATCATATAGGGGAAAAGATACCAACCGCAGATACCGATTTTCTTCAGTTTGTATTCAGAAACGATATCCTCCCATTTGGGCAGAGTGGAGCCGGGATAATCAGGCTGTGAGGATTCCCGGAAATCCATCAGCTGAATGATCTTGGGCAGCTTGGAACGGCTGGCGGCATAAGTCAGAGATTCAGGGCCGATAATAAGAGCCGGTGTCCCGTCAGCCGGGATCAGGACGGCAGCTGTTTCAAAGCTGGGCCAGTAGTCGGAAAAATAACGGACAGCAGCAGGTTCGGACTCTGTTGAAAAAACAAGAATCGCATCCAGATTGTTCTTACGGACGGCGGCCTGGGCGGCAGCCATACGGCGGGAAAATTCATAAGATGTTAAAATTGACATTTTCACTCCTTGTATATTTGGGGTTTCCTGTGTATATTATACTACGGTATAAGGAAAATAAAAATGTCAATTCCAGCTAAAAAGATGTCAAAAATTATCAAACAGCCTGAACAGTTCGCTCCCGTCCCCAGTCCCGGAGCTGAAATATTCCTCTGCGGCCGGGGCGAAGTGGCATTTGCCTGGAACTTTATCCGGAAAGATCCATTCTGGTTTCTTTACTGCAATTCCGGTCCGGGGGCTGTTCTGACCTTTGAGGATCAGGAGATCCGCCCCGGCAGGAAAGAGATTATCCTCATTCCCCCCGGCACTCCTTTTCAAAGCCGCTGCGAAGCTCCTTTTGAACATCTTTACATCCACTTTCAAACAGGACTCCCCTATTCCCGGGTCAAACCGGGGGTAATGGTCTTTGAACCTGAACTTTGCGGAATTCTGGAAGATCTTTTTTCGACAGACAAACTTTCCCCCGCAGCGGTCTATGCCCTTGTCTATTCCGCTCTGGCAGCGATCCCGGAGGAGCGTTTCACTCCGGAAGACACTCCTCCTGATGACCGTTTGCAGACCGCTTTGAGAATGCTCAATCAAAAGATGCCCAACGACAGGATATGCCGTTCCATCGGTATGTCGGGAAGCAATTTCCAAAAGTTTTTCAAACAGAAAACCGGCGTTTCCCCCCATCAGTACGCTCTGAAGATGCGGCTCGAAAAGGCCTGTCTGCTCCTGAGTTCCGGAGCGGACGACATCAGCTCCATTGCCGCCGAGTGCGGATTTTCCGACCGCTACGCCTTTTCCAAAGCCTTTGCCAGATACATCGGGCTGCCGCCGGCACGCTACCGTCAGGCAGCACACGGAACAAAGGAACACAGGGAAAATTGATTTTGAAAGGCTCCCCCCTTTTTTCGTCAGGAGTTCCGAAAAGCAATTCTTGACTCTTTTTTTTATAAGTGACTTGACAAATCAAAATGGCGGTGTATATTATATGGATAAAAAAAGATCTATTGCAATAAACTATTTTTTTACACGGGGTCAAAATTGAGTCGGAGCAAGATACCTAATTCGCCTTCCATCAGGCGGATGCCCAGCTATCTGCATAAACTTATGCTTATGCACCAGAATGGGGAAAAACACGCCTCCACCACCCGTTTGGCCGAATATATCAATCTCGATACCATCATTGTCCGCAAGGATTTTGAACTGACAGGCATTTCCGGACAGCCCGGTGTGGGCTATAAAACCGATGAACTTATTGAGGGGATCCGCCGTTATCTCAACTGGGATCGTACCTGCCGTGCCTGTCTGGTGGGAGCCGGGTCTCTCGGCAGTGCCCTGATCGGCCACGAGGAGTTCGCAGAATACGGTTTGGAAATTTCTTCTGTTTTTGATTCCAATCCCGACCGTGTGGACTCCATTATCCACGGACACAAGATCATTGATGTACGCAAGATGAGCGAAACGCTCAAAGATAATCCGCCTGATCTGGGGATCATCTGCGTTCCTTCAAACTGTGCCCAGATGGTGACTGATGAACTTATCAGCTGCGGCGTCAAAGCATTCTGGAACTTTGCAAATGTCTGTTTGCGGGTTCCCAATGACGTGATCGTCCAGCGTGAAGTGATTGCCGGGGGCTTTGCGATGCTGTCAGTCAAGATGGCAAAACGCAGCTCCAGGCAGGAAGGTTTTATTGAGGAGTGACCTTTAATACAATAAACACTTCTCCGGCACAGGCGGGAGTTTGAAAAAACTCCGTCCAATGTGTCAGAAAAAATTAAACAGGTTGTTTTTTCCGCAGGGTCAGCAGAGAAAAAAATTCTCTGAAACACTGCGGTTCGGGAAGGAGCCTTGAGCCAGTCGGTCCAACTCCTTGTAATGCCGCCCCTTACGGGCGGGTAGTCCTATAAATAAGAAGGTTAGAAAAAATGTGTTGCAACAAATTGTCGGAGGGAGCAGCTGCCAAATTCGCAGAACTCGATGCTTTCATCGACGGTCTGGGAATTGACCGCAACGATGAACGCCGCCGCGGACGGCTGATCCAGGTTTTGCACCGCGCCCAGGATATCTTCGGATATCTGCCCCGGGAAGTCCAGATCCACGTCGCCCAGAAACTTTATCTCTCTGAAGCTCAGGTTTCCGGCGTGGTCAGCTTCTACAACTATTTCACTACTGAACCCAAAGGTAAGTACAACATCGATATCTGTATGGGTACTGCCTGCTATGTGAAGGGTGCTGAAACTGTCCTGCGTGAACTCGAACGCGTGCTCGGCGTCAAAGCTGACACCAACCCCACCCCCGATGGTCTGTTTTCCATTAACGCTCTCCGCTGCGTCGGTGCCTGCGGTCTTGCCCCCGTTATGATGGTCAACGGCAAAGTTTACGGTAAAGTCACCCCTGCCAAGGCAGTGGAAATTATCAACGAATACAAGAAGCAGGGATAAGCTATGAACAAGATCACCTCTCAGGAAGCTCTGAACAGTGCTTTCAATGCCGCCAAGGGCCAGCTGGCTCTGCGTTGCACCGCTGCTCACGACATCAACTCTGTTAAAAAAGATATCCTCTGCTGCGGCGGTACCGGATGCCACGCCTCCAACGCCAAAGAGCTGATGGCCAATCTTAACAAGTACATCAAAGAAAACGGTCTTGAAAATGACGTCCGCGTCGTCCAGACCGGCTGCTTCGGTTTCTGTGCCCAGGGTCCTATCGTCAAGATTATGCCTGACAACGTTTTCTACGTTCAGGTCACCCCCGAAGATGCCAAAGAAATCGTCGAAAGCCACATCGTCGGCAAAAAACTTGTCGAACGTCTGCTCTTTATGGAACCCCTTTTGAAGCAGCGTGTTCAGGACTACGCCAAGATGTCCTTCTACGCCAAGCAGGAACGTATCTCTCTGCGTAACTGCGGTCTTCTCAACCCCGAATGCATCGAAGAATATATCGCCAACGAAGGTTATCAGGCTCTTGCCAAATGTCTTTTCAAGATGAAAACCGACGAAGTGGTGCAGGAAGTTCTGAACTCCGGTCTCTGCGGCCGCGGCGGTGCCGGATTCCCCACCGGTATGAAATGGAAAATCGCTGCCGGCGTCAAGGCTGACGAAAAATATATCGTCTGTAACGCTGACGAAGGTGACCCCGGTGCCTTTATGGACCGTTCCATTATGGAAGGCGACCCCCACTCCGTGATCGAAGCTATGGCCATCGGTGCCTACGCCATCGGTGCTCAGAAGGGTCTCGTTTACATCCGTGCCGAATATCCCCTGGCTGTCAGCCGTCTGCGCGGTGCCATCGAACAGGCCCGTGAATGCGGACTCCTGGGCGACAACATTATGGGAACCAACTTCAGCTTTGATATCGAAATCAAGCTGGGTGCCGGTGCTTTCGTCTGCGGTGAGGAAACTGCTCTGATCCACTCTATGGAAGGTCAGCGCGGCGAACCCACCACCAAACCTCCGTTCCCTGCCAACATCGGCGGCGGCTACTGGGGCTGCTCCACCAACGTGAACAACGTTGAAACCTATGCCACTGTGCCTATGATCATCCTCAAGGGTGCCACCTGGTACAGCAAGATCGGTAACTGGCAGGCTGAGTGGGACGAAAACGGCAACTGGAAACGCACTATCAGCGGCAACAGCGGTACCAAAGTGTTCGCTCTGGCCGGTCAGATCAACAACGTGGGTCTGGTGGAAGTTCCTATGGGTACCACCCTGCGTGAGATCATCTACGAAATCGGCGGCGGAATTTCCGGCGGCCGTGAATTCAAAGCTGTGCAGACCGGCGGTCCTTCCGGCGGCTGTATCACCAAGGAAAACCTGGACACCCCCATCGACTACGGCAATCTGTCCAAGATCGGTTCTATGATGGGTTCCGGCGGTATGATCGTGCTGTCTGACAAAGACTGTATGCCCGCTATGGCCAAGTTCTATCTGGACTTCACCAAAGATGAATCCTGCGGTAAGTGCACCCCCTGCCGTATCGGTACCCGCCGTATGCTGGAAATGCTGGAAAAGATCTGCGACGGCAACGGTACTCTTGAGATGCTCGATGAACTCGAATCTCTCGCCAAAACCATCTGCGACACCGCTCTCTGCGGTCTGGGCCAGACTGCTCCCAACCCCATCCTGAGCACCCTGCGTTACTTCCGTGACGAATATGTGGCTCACGTGGTTGATAAGAAATGCCCCGCCGGCACCTGTCCCAAACTTTACACCCTTACCATTACTGAAGATTGTATCGGCTGTACCAAGTGCAAACGCAACTGTCCTGTTGACGCCATCAAAGGCGAAATCAAGCAACTGCACGTCATTGACACTGCCAAGTGTATCAAGTGCGGTGCCTGTATCGGCGGTTGTCCCAAGAAAGCTATTGTCAAAAAGTGAGTGCAACAATGAATACTGTCAATCTTACCATCAATGGGAAGCAGGTCACTGTTCCTGCCGGTTCCACTATTCTGGAAGCCGCCCGTCAGCTCAATATCAAGATCCCGACCCTCTGCTATTGGGACAAACTCGGCTGCGGCATTTCCAACCAGCCCGCCAGCTGCCGTATCTGCGTGGTCGAAGTTGAACGCCGCCGCAACCTGGCTCCCGCCTGTGCCACTCCTGTTATGGAAGGTATGGTGGTGCATACCAACAGCCAGCGTGCTCTCAACGCCCGCCGGACCGTTCTTGAGCTTATGCTCAGCGACCACCCCCAGAAGTGTCTGACCTGTGCCAAGAACCAGGATTGCGAACTGCGTATGCTGGCTGCTGAATTCGGCATTCAGGAAGTCGCTTTCTCCGGTGCAAAGAACCGTTTTGAAGTGGATGACTCCAGCGAAGCCATTATGCGCGACCTTTCCAAGTGCGTTATGTGCCGCCGCTGCGAAACCGTCTGTAACAAAGTTCAGACTGTCAGTGCTCTGACCGGTAACGGCCGCGGATTTTCCGCCAAGGTCGGCACCGCCAGTATGATTCCTCTGGCCGATACCAACTGTACCTTCTGCGGACAGTGCGTCAACGTCTGCCCCGTGGGTGCTATCACCGGTATCAGCTATGTGAAAAAAGTCTGGGCCGCTATCAACGATCCCACCAAGACTGTCATCGTCCAGACCGCTCCCGCCGTCCGCGTGGCTGTGGGCCAGGAATTCGGATTTGAACCCGGTACTCCTGTCACCGGCAAGATGGTTGCCGGTCTCCGTGCTCTGGGTTTTGACAAAGTTTTCGACACCAACTTCTCCGCTGACCTTACCATTATGGAAGAAGGTACCGAGATCGTCGAACGCGTCAAGAGCGGCAAAGACCTGCCCATTCTGACCAGCTGCTGCCCCGGCTGGATCAACTTCATCGAACACAACTATCCTGATTTGCTGCACATTCCTTCCAGCTGCAAATCTCCTCAGCAGATGTTCGGTGCCATCGCCAAGAGCTACTATGCCGAAAAGATCGGCGTGAAGCCCTCTGATCTGGTGGTTGTTTCCATTATGCCCTGCCAGGCCAAGAAATACGAAGCTGCCCGTCCCGAATTCAGCAAAGACGGTGTCCGCGACGTGGACTACGTTGTCACCACCCGTGAACTCTGCAAGATGTTCCGTGAAGCCGGTGTCAACCTGGCCAATATGGATGACGATCAGTTCGACAGTCCTCTGGGCCAGTCCTCCGGTGCCGCCGACATCTTCGGTGTTACCGGCGGTGTGCTCGAAGCTGCCTGCCGTTCCGTCTACTATATGCTCAACGGCAAGAATCTGGAAGGCGACGCCATCAACTTCCGCGCTGTCCGCGGTCTTGACGGCATCAAAGAAGCCACTGTCCAGATCGCTCCCGGAAAGAGCATCAACGTGGCCGTCTGCTCCGGTCTGGGCAATGCCCGCAAAGTCCTTGATATGGTCCGTCAGGATCCCAACCGTTTCCAGGCTATTGAAATTATGGCCTGCCCCGGCGGTTGTATCAACGGCGGCGGTCAGCCCTTCCTCCACGGTGATACCGCTCTCCTCGAAAAGCGTATGAAAGGTATCTACACCGAGGACGAAAAGAAGACTCTGCGTCTTTCCCACGAGAACACCGACATCAAGGCTCTCTATGCTGAGTTCCTCGGTGAACCCGGAAGCGAAAAGGCTCACGAGCTGCTTCACACCCACTATCATTCCAAGTAATTTTTACTTGAGTTGATTCCCAACCGCATCCCGTCAACGGGGTGCGGTTTTTTTATACTTTTCTTCCCGGGGCAACGCTGTTGAACGCCGGTTGAGCAAAAATATTAAAAAAAGACACTTTTTTACTTGAAAAATCACCTGCCCGATGCTAATTTTACTCTATGCTCTTTCTAAAGGAGCTTTCTTGATTTTTTATCCTTTTACAAGGTCAATGAAAGGTGATTTTTATGCACAACCAACGTTCTATTTATGGAAATATGATCCAGGAATATGCGGTCAACCGTATGCGTTCTTTGAATGCAGCCCGCTGTGCCCGGATCGATTCTCTCAAGACTAAAGCCGATGCCGAAGCCTATGTTGCGGAAGTCCGTGCCAAGGTCAAAAGTTGCTTCCCGATGCCCGACGACCGTTCCGTCCCTGAAGTTAAACTCTGCGGCACTCTTGAACGGGAAAAATTCACCATCGAAAAAATCATCTATTTCAGCCGTCCCAATTTCCCTGTGACAGCCAACCTTTATGTGCCCAACACTCCCGGCAAACATCCCGGCGTGGTCTTTGTCTGCGGCCACAGCGGTGACGGCAAAGCCTGTGACACCTACCAGCGGGGAGCTCAGAATCTTGCTCTTATGGGCTGTGTGGTCCTGCTGATCGACCCCGTCAGTCAGGGGGAACGGTGGCAGTTCCTCGATGTGCCTTATGCCCAGGGAATACACGGTTCGTGTACAGCGGAACACTCTATGCAGGGTAAACAGCTCCGTCTGTGCGGAGAATACATCGGTGCCTGGCGGGCCTATGATGCTCTGAGGGGATTGGATTATCTTCTTTCCCGCAGTGAAGTCGACCCTTCACGTATCGGCATTACAGGAAACTCCGGCGGCGGCACGATGACCACCTTTGTGCAGGCCCTTGACAGCCGCTTTACAATGGCGGCCCCCAGCTGTTACGTCACCAGCTGGCAGCGCAACTTTGAAAATGAACTGGTCGCCGATGCAGAACAGATGCCCCCCGGCATCCTTGAAGCAGGCTGCGAAATGGGCGACTTCATTCTCGCCTACGCCCCCCGTCCCGTTATTCTGCTGGGCCAGAAAAATGACTTCTTTGATGCCCGGGGCTTGAAAGAGACCTGGGAACGGGCACGCAAGGTCTACAAACTGCTGGGGGCTGAAGAAAATCTCCAATACTTCATCGGCCCCACCGATCACGGTTATTCCATTGAAAACCGGGAAACAATGTACAGCTTCTTCGCTCAGCACGCCCAATTGGACAGTGCCACAAAAGAATCCGAAGCTCTGGAAATATTCCCGGCAAAGGATTTGAACTGCACTCCCACCGGACAGCTTATGAGCAGTTATAAAGAGTATTTCACGTTGCATCAGATCCTTGAAGCAGATGCAAAAAGAATGGCTGCTGAACGAAAAACTCTTTCAAACGCCGAACTGAAATCTGAGCTGAAAAAAGCTCTCAAGCTGCCTGAAAATATTGAAGTTCCCTACTCCCGCCAGATGCCTCCCATTGCCTGGCCCTCCGTTCCTCCTGAACGGGCGGTCTTTTCTCGTTTCGGCCTGGAAGGCGAGCCCGGTTTATTCACTACATTGAAAATCAATTCTGCCCGTGCTTACCGCCATTTCCCTGAAATGGAAAAGCTGACCATTTATCTGCCCCACCTTGATTCTGCTCAGGAGCTCCTCAAACTTGACCGGGACGCAGATGAATTTTATGCCGGACTTGATTACCGCAACATCGGCGAATCCCTTGCTCTCACAGGATCCTTCGGAGCAGAATACCGCAAGTTCAATATGATCCACAATCAGGATTACCACTACGACGGCATCGAATTGATGTTCGGTTCTTCTATGGTGGGACGGCGGGTGCTGGATATCCTGCGGGCCATTGAATTTGTCAAGGCAAACGGTGTCAAACAGCTTCATCTGATTGCCCGGGGACAGGGCGTTATTCCCGGCACCATTGCGGCTCTTCTTTCTGACAAGGTGGAAAGTCTCACCTTGTACGATGCTCCGGCCAACTGTATGGATATGGTGCAGAAACGGATCACCCGCTGGCCCCAATCCTGTATGGTCCCCGGGTTGCTGAAATTCACCGATCTGCCTGAAATCTACGCCGCCGTCAAAGCGGAAAAAGAGTTGAATATTATCAATGTTGTCAATGAACCTGTACTTGAAGTATAAATAAAAAAGGATATAATCTTATGGACGACGCTGCCAATCTGCCGAAACCTTTTTTCATTTCCATCATCCCGAACTTTGCCGGAAATGAGGAATATCTTGCACAACTTATCAAAGAAAGATACAGACTGACCGGCATTGAAAAATATGCTATGAGCTATCCGCTGCACCCTCTGGGGGATGACATTTATGATAAGACCCGCATCCAGAAAGAATCCTTCCGCAAGCTGAAAGCTCTGCTGGCAGACGAAAAAGGGATCCAGCTGGGAATCCTCTTTCAGACCACTCTGGGCCACGGCGGCTACTGGAACCTTGCGCCCCAGTGCAATATTGAAGCCGACAAGATCATCAAGGCTGACGGCAGCGAAACCCACCGCTGCTGTCCGCTGGATCAGAGATTTCTGGACTACATCTATCACTGCGTTGCAACTTTGTGCGAAGAAAGACCTGCTTTCACTCTGGGTGACGACGATATGCGGATGTTTGACAACACCTGTTACTGCGAGCGTCACGTCAAGATGATTTCAGAAATGCTGGGCAAAGAGTACACCCGTGAAGAACTTGCCGCTGCTATTGAAAATGCAGCTCCTCACGATCCTGTGCAGATCGCCTTTGAAAAAGCTCAGATCAAAGCATTGGAAAAACTTTCAGAAACGATGCGTAAAGCCATTGATGCAACTGACCCTTCCATTTCCTGCGGCTGCTGTATCGTACGGACCCGCTACGATTATGCTGAAAGTGAAACAAAAATTCTGGCCGGCAGCAATGAACCCTTCCTGCGTATCAGTAATGCCCTCTATCTGGAAAACGCAGCCAAAGAGGAGGTCCACCGCAATGCTGCAACTGCGTTTCAGGTGGTCAATGCCCGGAAATGGGGATTCAAACTTCTGGATGAATCCGACACCTGCCCCCACAACCGTTACAGCAAAACCGCCCGCACAATGCATCTGCACATCACCAGCGGACTTCTTGAAGGTCTGGACGGCGGAAAACTCTGGCTGGATCAGGGTGCATCCCCTATGCGGGAAATTTCACGTCCCTATGAAAAGATCCTGGCTGAAAATCAATATTTCTACCGTCAGGTCATCAACATCAGTAAAAACTGGACCCGTGCCGGCGGAATCATCCACATTCCGTCTGTTGACCGGGAACCCTTCCCGGAAAAGGGACAGCAGTTCCCCCAGCACGGGGACTGGAGCAGTTTCTGCTTCGGCAGAACCGGTTTGCCTGTCCGCTATGAAGACACCTCTTTCTCTGACGGCACCCACCTGCTCAGCGGCAATCAAATCGACTACTACACTGATGATGAACTGCGTATGTGGCTTTCCTCTGCCGCTCTGATCGACGGCCCTGCTGCTATAAAACTGACAGAACGGGGTTTTGCGGAAATGATGGGCGTCAAAGCAGAAAACATCACCCCCGGGGGCAATACGGAGTTTTTCAAAAAAGCCAATTACGGTTCCGGATTCCTGGCCGCCAATGGCACCCCCACATTAACGGCTCTTGAAGGAGCAGAGATCCTGAGCGAAGTGCGTCTTTCCCAATATAAGGGCTGCACGCCTGAATATATTATGCCCGGCAGTACTTTCTTTACCAATGCAGCAGGAGGCAAAGTCATTGTCACGGCTATGAATATCAAAGAATGGCACCCGATGCACGTTGTCAATCCGGGCAAAAAACTTCAGTATGTTGAGTACCTCAAACTGCTGGGCACTCTCCCCTGCTATATCCCTGAAATGCAGGACGCCCGTATCGCCTGCGGTTATATGCCTGACGGGGCTTTGATCTGTGCACTTTTCAACTACTCCTACGATGCCCTGGCAGTCCGTTTCGCTGTGGAAAAGATGCCCGGCAAAATCGAACGCCTCACCTCTTACGGAATGTGGGACTCCGTTCCCTTCCACGATGTCGACGGCATTGCGGCCACCGCCCTTGTTCAGGAACCCGGTATCGTCGGCATTTACAGATTGAGTTGAAAAACATTTTTCAAGGAAATACAAAAAATGAGCGAAGAAAACATCAAAGTTGCTCCTTACGAGTTCATCGGCAGCAATGCCGCTTTCGTTGACACCCGCCTGACTCAGGCAGATTACGGTGTCGCCGCCTGCAAAGCAAGAATCCCCGCCAGTCAGGAAGAACACCGCTGTATGCGGGATTCCGTCATCCGCCGGATGCGTCTCAGTGCCGGTCTGGAGCCTGCCGTGGAATTTCCTCCCCTCAAGCCCCAAGTCACCAATCCCCGGAATATTGACGGCGTGACCATCAGTGATGTGGTCATTGAAACCCTCCCCGGATTGAAACTCACCGGTAACTTTTTCACCCCTGAAAAATTTTCCGGCAAACTTCCCGCCATTCTCTGTCCTCACGGCCACTGGACAACGGGACGTGTCTGCCACAAGGCCACTGGCGGCGTCATTATGCGCTGTATGGAACTGGCACGGCTGGGATTCGCCGTTTTTGCCTATGATATGATCGGCTACAACGATAATAACGACCTGCCCCACCGCTGGGCAAAAGAGCCCCGGCTCAAAGCCTACTTTGACGGAATTTCACCTTTCGGACTTCAGACTGCCAACAGTATGAGAGCTGTGGACTTCATTGCCTCACATCCTGATGTGGATCCTTCCCGCATCGGCTGCACCGGAGCTTCCGGCGGCGGTTCCCAGACCTGGTTTATTGCGGCTCTTGATCCCCGGATCAAGGTTTTGTGTCCTGTTTGTATGCTTTCACTTCACTTTATGGGCGGATGCACCTGTGAAGAAGGTCCCCTGCTCCGTGCCCGGGGGCTCACCAGTTTCGACATTGTGGCTGCGGCAGCTCCCCGTCCCATTCTGTTGCCCAGTGTCACCGGAGACTGGACCAACCTCAACCCCGACTATGAAGTCCCCAAACTCAAAGAGATCTACAAGCTCTATCACGCTGAAGACAATGTGGAAAGTTTCCATTACGACGACTGCCACAACTACAATCAGCGGACCCGCCAGCACGTTTACGCCTGGTTTGTCCGTCAGCTTCAGGGCAAAGATATGGGAGATATCATTCCTGAAAGCACCGACAAAGTGCCCGCTCCTGAACAGCTGTGGCACGGCGGTGTCAAACCGGCTGAACCCACAGAAGAAAGTTTCAACAAGGCTATGGCCAAACTGAAAGAGGTCTACACCGCAAGTGCCCTTGATGCCGGAAACGACTTCTCCGGCTGGCAGAGCCGCAACTGCGATATTCTGCGCCAGATGCTTGAAAGCAGCAAACCCACTGTTGATGTTGTTCCCCGTGTCACTCACGGCTCCTGGCAGCTTCCCGGCGGTGAAGCCTGGGCAATGGTGGTCTCACGCCGTGAATGTTGTGAATACATCACCACCTACCGTTTGCGGCCGGCCGATAAAAAAGAATGTGACAGTGCAGTGCTCTTTCCTGTGGAAGCTGAATGTATGGACTACTTCAACGACGGCAGCAAAACAGCCGTCACCGATGAGCTTTTCAAGCTCAATGCCCACACCTATCTGATCGAACTTCTGGGAACCGGAATTTCAGCCAAGTATATGGACAATCCCGGTAAAGCTGAGGACGATCCTCTCCACGAGGCCTGCAACGACTCCTATTTCTGTATGCGTGTTCAGGATATTATCACCTCTTACGTTATGATTAAAGAACGCAAATACAAAAAGGTGACACTTGCGGCAGTTCCCCAAAACGCCCTGCCCGGTCTGGCTGCCGCCGCATTGCTGGGATGTCCTGCCGTTATTGATCTTTCAGGGGTGGATGAAAGTGCCTGGAACGAAAAACTCAACTATCAGGCCCTTATGGGCAAACTGGGCGGTCTCAAGGGACTGGCTCTCCTCAACGTTCGGCAAAACGTCACTTTCTGCGGAGTGACAGGAGAACTGAAAGAAGCTCTGCAGGCCCGGGGAGCCAATGTTTCTGACAAAAAACTTCTGGAGCTTCTCTAAATGAGTTTTGGAAAAATCTTTCTCAACGCCATTCTGGCAGGGCTTTTCATCGGCATTGCGGGCACAGTCTGTATGGCAGTCCCCAATGCTGTTATGGGAGCGTTTCTCTTTGGATTCGGCTTGCTTACCATTGTCAGTTACGGCTTCAAACTTTACACCGGAGCCATCGGTTATCTGGCGATACAAGGTAAAAATACGCCCCGTTATCTGGTGGAACTGCTCCTGATCTGGGTGGGGAATCTTATGGGCTGTTTCACAGTAGGCCAGTTGGTACGGCAGACCAGAAGTTTTCCTCAATTTGCTGAAAGAGTCTCTTCTGTCTGTGCTGCCAAAGCAGGTGACAGCTTCACCAGCTGGCTGATTCTTTCCTTTTTCTGCGGCATACTGATGTATGTTGCAGTGGAAACATTCAAACGCAAAGATGAATTGGACGCTGTGGTACGGGTCCCTGTACTCTTTCTCTGTGTAGCTATCTTTATCTTGAGCGGCTTTGAACACTGTATTGCCAATATGTACTACTTTTCCGCCGCCGATGCCTGGAGCTGGAAAGCTCTCGGAGCCATCGGGGTTATGACTTTGGGCAACTCCCTGGGGGGAATGCTGCTTCCCTTTGCCGGACACGTCAAGAGATGATGAAATATTCTGAGCCTTTCGACTCACTGAGTGCAAAACTCAGGGAGCTTTTGATCGACTCCGGAGCAGGGCACGATTACGATCACACGCTGCGGGTGATGAAGAACGCAGAAGTGCTCCTGAATGAAATGCCGGAAGCTGACGGCGAGATCGTCCGTTTTGCCGCCTTGCTCCACGATTGTGCCCGCCCGGAGGAACACAATTCAAAAGGAAAAATCTGCCACGCCCGCAGAGGTGCTGAGATCGCCTTTGAACTTCTGAAACAAGCCGGTCTTCCTTTGGAGTTCTGTCAGGCTGTTTCCGAAGCTGTCCGTACCCACCGCTACCGGGACGGTCTCCCGCCCCGGACTCCGGAAGGAAAAATCGTTTTTGACGCTGACAAACTGGACTCCCTGGGAGCAGTGGGGCTGGGCAGGGCCTTTCTCTTTGCCGGTTCCTGCGGTGCCCGGGTGCACAACACAGCAGAAGAAGCCCTTTCCAATGCAGCCTACGGCCCGGAAGATACAGCCTACCGGGAGTATCTGGTAAAACTCCGTCATCTGCCCGGAGCAATGCTCACTTCCGCCGGACGGACACTTGCTGAAGAACGGCTCAAATTTATGGATCGATTCTTTGAACGTCTCAATGAAGAAGTATACGGAAGTTGAAAGAACATAACGCAACAAGTTTTTCTGTTATTTTCAAATAATATCACTCCATAACTATAAAGGTTTTTGTCTTATGGAACACATCATCAGTTTCACCTTTCCTCTCACTCGTCCCCATTGCGGCGTCCCCCTTGCCAACGGTAATTTCGGGGCTCTGGTCTGGGGTAAAGAGAGCTTGTGCGTCACCGTCAACCAGAGCGACCTCTGGGATCACCGCAACGGCAGGCTCATCGACGAAAGAGACCGCTATTCCCTTTTTGTTGAACACGCCTCCAAGTACGGCTGCAACCGCGATATGGGAAAAATCTTTCACCGTGAAAATCTTTACGGTTCCCCTCACAGAATGGCTGTCGGACGTTTTGAATTCACCTTTGCCCCGGGCAATGTTCCTGTAACCGGGGAACTGGATTGTTCCGCCGGTAAACTGACCGTTTTTCTTGCCAACGGCGGCAAAGTTGAACTGTGTATCGTCCTCAAAGAAAACATCCTCTATCTTGATGACCCGGCTCAGAATATAACAGGAGTCCAGCTGAAGCCTGCGGACACCTTCCCGCAGGTCAAAGCCTTTAATACCGACCGGGGGCATAAAGCCTACGAACTTCTTGCCGACGGCTGGCGGATTCCTATGGCTGCCGATGATGACTTCACAGTCCGGGCAGTCAAATCCTCTTACGGCTACCGTATTTTCACCAATAATGATTGTGACGACAGCAGCAAAGAAAAAGCTGTTGCCGAAACTGCTGCCTGGTGGAACGAAACATATTCAAAGGCCTGTTCAGTGACCACCCCTGACAGCTGGTGGAACAAATTTTATGCTTTTCAGGTCTACAAACTTGCTGCGGCCACATTGCCTTTCGGTAAAGCGGCAGGGCTTCAGGGACCGTGGCACGAGGAGTATCAGGAAGCCAAATGGTCAGGAGACTACCACTTCAACGTCAACGTTCAAATGGTCTACGGTCCTTTGTGCAAACTGGGTATGCACGATCATCTGCTCCCCCTCTTTGATATGATCGAAAGTCCGGATTTCCAGAAAAGTATGAAACACAACGCCCACTCCCTTTTCGGCGTGGATGATGCCCTGTGGCAGACTCACGCCGTGGATGACCGGGGTGTCCAGTGCGGCGGTATCAGCTGCGGAGCGGTGCTTGATCCGGCCTGCGGAGCCTGGACTGCACTGCTTTATTATGATTATTTCCGTTATACAGGGAATATGGAGTTTCTCAAGGAGCGTGCCTATCCTTACATTTACGGCATTATGCGGGGATATGAGGAAATGCTGGACAAGGATTTCAACATTCCTGTGGCGATTTCCGCTGAATACGCAAGTTCCAATCAGAATATGAGTTCCATTGCCGGCCGCAATCCCTCTTATCAGCTGGCGGCGATCCGCCGTCTGGCGGAGATTCTCATTGAGTTTTCTGCACTGCTCAAAAAAGAGGAACGGCCCATCTGGCGGCAAATCCTTGCCAAAGTCCCCCACTTCACCACTGTGGGCGGCTACGACAGCTATGCCGGACAGAATGAAGCCCGCATCGCCATCTGGGAAAATCAGGATCTTGAAGTCTGTCACCGTCACCATTCTCATCTGGGCTCTATCTGGCCTTTTGACTCTCTGCCTGAAAATCCCTCAGAAGATATTTGGCAGGTGGTGGAAAATTCCGTCACCCACTGGATCAGTATGGGTATGGGCAAATGGAGCGAATGGTGTGTGCCCTGGGCAAACATCATCTACACCCGTACCGGCTTGAAAGAAGCTCCTATGCAGCTTTTCAATCTGTGGAAAGAGATCTTTGTCAATGAAGGAATGTGCGTTGTCTATCTGCCCCGTATGCTCTCTCTCATTGCCCACCGCCGTCACGATATCGCCAAACCCAAAGATGAACACGAAATTATGCAGCTCGACGGTACCGGCGGATTTCTTGACGCTTTCATTCAGATGTGTGCCTACACCAAAGGCAGCCAGCTTCACCTTTTCAAAGGTATGCCTGATGCGTGGAAAGATGTGGAGATCAAAGATCTGCGTCTGCCGGGGAAAGGAATGCTCACAGCCTCCACACAGGGGGGCACCGAACTCACCCCTGGAGAAGTCAACTGGCAGCTTTTCCGCTGATAACTGGAAAAACAACTGCCAACAGCACTTCTGCAGATAATAAGAAGACAAAAAATCGGGGCAGGGGAAACAATTTCCTCTGCCCCGATTTCTGCAGCCGTTTTATTCCGGAATCATTTGAATGTGAGTACGCCGTCTTTGATTACGGCTGTACGCTGAAAATCCACGGCACGGATAGCAGGTTCGTGACCGTAGGGATAGCCATAATAAACGGGACACTTGACCTGAGCGGTCAACTCCTCAAAAAATTTCAACTTGGCAGCATCATCCGGAAAACAACGGGTAAAGTGACAGAAAACGATTCCGGCACAGTTGTCAAAAAATCCACCCTTCCGCAAATGAGTAAAAGCTGTTTTCAGCTCCTTTCCCGGACGGCGGACACATTCAATAAAAAGCACTTTTCCGGTGGTATCCACTTTGAAAGGGGTGCTCTGTACCTGCCGGAGCAATGTAAGATGTCCTGCGTATGCTTTTCCTGAAATGTCTCCTGCCCGCAAAGCAGTGAGCTTGACCGGCTCAGGTTCTTCCCCGGCAAGAAGTGCTTTCAGGTGTTTCAAAGAAGCATCATCACAGGAAACCAGTGACCCCAAATTGGGCCCCTGTATCGGATAACCGGCTCCCTGAGAGAGCATAGGCCCCGTCAGACAGGTGATATTGCTGTATCCCATAAGGATGACTTTGCGTTTTTTAAGTTCGTTCCAATCGACTTTCGGCGGAATATCCTGAGCACCGCTTCCCCCCCGGGTGGGGATAATCATATCGACTTCAGGATCGTTCCAGGCGGCTTTGAAGTCGGCAATACGTCCGGAGGCCGGAAGTTTTTTCCTCCCCTTGGAAACCTTGTCGAAGGTATGGGGCATCACTTTGACTTTAAGACCGGCCCTTTCAAGCATCTGTATGCCAAGACGCATCTTGCTTTCATTGGGAACACTTGCAGGAGTCAGAATCGCAACACATTTGATATGGGGCGGAAAAACCCCTTTGAAACGATCAAGCTTCACCCCTTTTGAAGCAAAACTTTCAGGATCTCCGGGAGCAGCAGCAGCGGCAGAACCAATCAAAACAGCCATAAAAATACTCCGCAATTTCATTTTTTACATAACCTCTGGCACCTGAATGGTCAAAGTATTGAGTCCGTCTGTCAGAACTTGACGAACAGCCTGAGCCAGCTTGACACGGCCGGGGATCAGCTCAGGAGCAGCCGTCAACACAGGGCATTCACGGTAAAAAGCGTTGAAACTCTTGGCAAGATCCAGCAGATAATCCACCACACCGGAACAGTCACGCTTTTCACCTGCCGTATGGAGTACGGAAGGATAGTAAAAGAGCTTCACAGCCAGATCCCTTTCTGCGGGGTGATCGTGCAGACTCCAGTTCGCCGTTCCTCCGGCAAGACCTCTTTCGGCAAGTTTCCGTTCAATGGATCCCACCCGGGCACAGACATACTGAACGTAGGGACCGGTATCACCTTCAAAGCGCAAACTGGCCTGAGGATCGAAAATCATCGTGGTCTTGGGATTGAATTTCAAAAGCATAAACTTGAGAGCTCCCAAACCGATGATCTCGCCGCGGCGTTTGAGTTCCTCCTGAGAAAGTTCAGGATTCCGTTCTGCACAAGCGGCGGCAGCCAGATTGGACATTTCATCAAACAAATCATCGGCATCCACAACCGTTCCCTCACGGCTTTTCATCTTGCCGCTGGGCAGATTGACCATACCGTAGGAAAGATGAAAACAACGCTGAGCCCAGTCATATCCCAGACGGTTAAGCATTTCAAAAAGCATCTTGAAGTGAAGATTCTGTTCATCGCCCACCACCCAGATCAACTCCTCAGGGGTGTAATCGTTGAATTTCCGCAAAGTTGTTCCCAGGTCCTGAGTGATGTAAACGCTGGTTCCGTCAGAACGCAGAACGACTTTAGTTCCCATCTTGCCCAGATCGCAGATGACAGCACCGTCTTCACGCTTGGTAAAAACGCCCTTGTCAAGTCCCTGCTGTACCACGTCCTTACCAAGCAGATAGGTCTGGCTTTCAAGGTAAGTATGGTCAAAGTTGATGCCCATACGGGTATAGGTTTCGGCAAAACCTTTGAAAACCCAGGAGTTCATCTTTTCCCAAAGCTGCCGTACTTCAGCATCACCTGCTTCCCACTTGCGGAGCATTTCCTGTGCGGCCTGCCCCAACTCAGTTTCGAGGAAAAGTTCATCCTTATCTTTATCAGCCCATTCAGGATGAGCTTTGCGGACTTCGTCGATCTCCTTTGAAAGCTCAGTATTGAACTTCACATAGAAATCCCCCACCAGGTGATCCCCCTTTTTACCGCAGCTTTCAGGGGTGACTCCTTCGCCGAAACGTTCATAGGCCAGCATTGATTTGCAGATATGGATACCCCGGTCATTGACCAGATTGATCTCAATGACATCGTGGCCGATACGCTTGAGCAGAGCCCCCAAGGTCATTCCCAGAGTATTGTTGCGGACGTGTCCCAAATGCTGGGGCTTGTTGGTATTGGGAGCGGAAAATTCGATCAGCACCCGGCGGCGCAGATTTTCAGGCAGAGTAACTCTGCTCAAAAGAGCGTCCACATCAGCGGCTCCTGAGGCAAAGAGGGCGGCAGGAGTCAGGGTAATATTCACAAACGCTTTTACTGCGGTAACTTTTGCGATATCTTCGTGAGAATTGAGGAACTCGGTCACTGCGGCCACAGCCCCATTCGGACCGCCGCAATATTTAGCGATCCGGAAACAATTGATGGTAAAATCCCCATCCTGTCCCGGAGGACAAGCTTCAAGGGCAAGAGCATTTTCAGCAGGAAAAGCGGGGAACTTTGACCGCAAAGCGGCCTGCAAATCATCAAGGAACTTCATAAGATATATCTTTCTTTTACAAGGTTGTTTTCAAAACAGTTGTTTCCCCGTCATCCATAGGATTGAGGCGGTACCGTCCAAAGGCAGCAGGAATAAGGCAGCTGCGGCCGATTTCAAGTTCACAGCACAATTCACGATCTTCACTTTCAATGGCAACTTTACCATTGATGGCGGTGATAATGTGAAAACTGCCGTCAACAGAGGTGTCATCGCGCCATTCAGTAACAAGACGCAGCTCACTGACACGGAAATACTGAGATTTATTCACAAGTTGATACTTGCGGTTAAAATTGGCTTGTCCGGTAACACCGGGAATACGGGGCGTATTGCGGTTGAAAAAATCAGTAGCCTGCATACCTTTGTCCAAATGCAGCTCCCGGGATTTTCCCTCAGCATCAACCCGGCCCCAGTCACTCAACCGGTAGGTTGTATCGCTGTTCTGCTGGATTTCAAGCAGCAGATTGCCTCCGCCGATAGCGTGAAGCACTCCGGCAGTGATGTAATAGGCATCTCCCGGGACAGAACGGTGACACTGAAGCAGATTTTCGATTTCAGGAGAATTCACCAACTCCATAAACTGCAGCTTGGTTGCTTTTGAACTCAATCCGGCCATAATCTGAGCACCTTTGCGGGCAGCAATAACGTACCACATTTCAGTTTTGGGCTCTGAACCGTCTGCAAAACGGCGGCATACCTGTTCATCAGGATGAACCTGAAGACTCAGACGTTCACCGGCATCAATGAGTTTTATAAGCAGAGGGAACCGCTTGGTATCAAGAGCTTTACTGCCAATAAGGTTGCGTCCGTAATGACGGACAAGCTCAGAAAGGGGGACCCCCGCCAACTCACCTTCAGCAACCACACTTTCGGCCCCCGGACGATCTGAAATTTCCCAGGCTTCACCGGTTTTGATTCCGGCGGGCGTTTCTCTTTTGAGCAGCTCACTCATCAAAGTACCGCCCCAGATGCGTTCCTGATATACAGGAATGAATTTCAGGGGGGCAAGATTATTGATTTCCGGAAAATTCATTATGATTCCTCCTCTACACTGTATTTACGGCAGATTTCCACAAACTCCGGATCCAATCTGCAAACCCGGAGATTCACGGCATCCACAGCTCCCAGCACCACATATCCTTCAGCCAGCAGAACGCCGTCACGCATAACTTTGGTGATGATCTTGATTTTCACCCGGGAAATTTCAGCCACTGCCGACTGAAAGGTCAGCAGATCATCATATCTTGCCGGAGCGTGATAACGGCAATTGGCTTCAATGACCATAAGAAGCCAGCCCCGACGTTCAAGTTCACTGTAAGGCAAGCCGCAATCCCGGAGCATTTCAGTCCGGGAACGTTCAAAAAATTCGAGGTAATTTCCGTAGTAGACCACCGCCATTTGGTCAGTGTCACCGTATGAGACGCGATAGGTGGATTCGTGATACATAAGTCTCAACCTCTGTCAGCAATTTTTCTGTTTGATCACAGCGGCAATGGCATCAACAGTTTCCTCAAGAGAGAGATCTGAACAGTCGACAACAACAGCATCATCAGCCGCTTTAAGAGGTGCAGTCGCCCGGGTGGAATCCTGAAGATCCCGGGCTTCGATTTCTTTTTGGATACTTTCCAATGTGGCACCAGGAGCACATTCACCTTGAGCGAGACGCCTTCCGGCACGTACTGCAGCCGATGCCGTGAGAAAAATCTTGACTTTGGCATCAGGGAAAATCACCGTTCCGATGTCCCGTCCTTCCATAACGATCCACTGCCCGTCAGCACTTGAACGCTGCACGGGAAGCAGAAATTCCCTGACAAAAGGAATCTTTGCCACGGCACTGGCACCTGCGGCACATTCGGGAGCACGCAAATTTTCCCCTGGATCAACGCCATTGAGAAGCAATCTTGCGCCGTCAAAAGCAAGGGAAATATGCTCTAAATCCTCCGGAGTGATATTTTCCGGGGCCACATTCATTTGCAGGAGTGCATAGGCTATTGCCCGGTAAAGACTGCCTGTATTGATATGAACAAAATTCATTCTGGCGGCAAGGGCTTTTGCTACACTGCTCTTTCCTGCTCCGGCAGGCCCGTCGATAGCTACGACTGTTGAACTCATATTCATCACTCCTGATAAAAAAAGTCCGACCTGATTGTTTGAGAAACAATCCGCCGGACTTGTATTGAAAAATTCGTGCGGATTAATGTCCGCTGCGGCTCTTGAGACGTCCGCTCTTCAAGAATCCTTCATAGTGACGCATCGTCAAATGGGATTCCAACTGACTCATAGTGTCGAGAACGACCCCCACCATAATCAGCAAGCTGGTACCTCCGAAGAACTGAGCAACCATAAAGGGAATATCAAATTTACTGTAAAGGAACATCGGGAAAAGTGCCAGAACCAGCAGGAACACAGCCCCGCCTGCGGTAACCCGGGTCATTGTGGCATCCAGGAAGTCAGCAGTGGGCTGTCCGGGACTGATACCGGGGATGTAGGAACTTTCCTTTTTCAAATTGTCAGCGATCTGCAGGGGGTTGAACTGATTGGCAACCCAGAAGAAGCAGAACACAAGAATCAGGATACCGTAAACAATCATATATCCGGCACCATCCTGACGGAACATCGTAGTCAAAGTGATCCAGACGCCGCCGTATTTGGAAGCCAAAGTCTGGAAGATAAATTCAGGAACCATCATAATGGCACCGGCAAAGATGATGGGCATCACATTGGCAAAGTTGACCTTGAGAGGCATATAAGTAGAGCCGGTATTCATACTCTTGCCGACGGTTTTGCGAATCATCTGAATGGGCACTCTGCGGTAGCCCTGAGAAAGCAGGATCGTAGCAGCTGTCACGGCACAGAAAACAACCATAAGGAGCAGCAGCTGCACAGGACCGAAGGTGACACCACCGGGAGTTTTTCCTGAAGAAGCCATCTGCACCAGCTCAACGATGGAGTGGGGGAGTCTGGAAACAATACCAATGGTGATAATCAGAGACACACCATTACCGATACCACGCTCAGTAATCTGTTCACCGAGCCACATAAAAACCATAGTCGTACAGGTCAGAACAACAGTATTGACCAGAACGAATACAGTGCTGTTGCCAACAAAAAGAGGAGATGCAGGAGCAGGCAGACCGATACGGGTGGGATCGATCATTGCCATAGTGACCATAATGCCCTGAATGAGACAGACGGCAATGGTCAGATAACGTGTCCACTGGGTGATTTTTGCCCGGCCGGACTCGCCTTCACGCTGGATTTTTTCGAGCTGCGGCAAAACAGGAACCAACAGCTGCATAATGATTGATGCGGTAATATAGGGCATAATACCCAGAGCCCCCAATGCAAAGTGAGTCAAGGCACCACCAGAGAAAACGTCGATCATCCCCATCACACCGCCTGCGTTCTTGGCAGCCATACTCTGCATAAAATTTTCCAGAGCCGCAGGATCAACTCCAGGGCACGGAATGCTGCTTGCGAACCGGACCAGAACAATAATCAGCGCAGTGAAAAGCAGACGGGTACGCAGCTCTTTGACTTTGAAAACATTGAGAAATGCCCGCAACATATTGATTTAATTTCTTTCGTTTAGGTTTTAACTAATACTCCGGGACACCGGAAAACCGGTGTCCCGGAAACTCGCTCAAGGTCTTAACCGATCACTTCGGTTTTGCCTCCGGCAGCTTCGATCTTGGCGATCGCAGCCTGAGAGAAAGCTTCAGCCTTGACAGTAACAGCTTTGGTGATTTCGCCATTGGCCAGAATCTTGATGGGCAAAGCAGCTTTGCCCAGAAGGCTCTTGGCACGCAGGGTTTCAGCGTTGACTTCTTCGCCTGCGTTAAAGTTTTTCTCAATGACGCTCAAGTTCACCAACTGGAAAATAATCCGGTCGGCGTTCTTGAAACCCCGTTTCGGCAGACGCCGGAAAAGAGGAATCTGACCGCCCTCAAAGAAGGGACGGATAACCGCACCGGTACGGGACTTCTGTCCCTTGTCGCCGCGTCCGGCAGTCTTTCCGAGTCCGGAGCTGTCGCCGCGACCAACCCGCTTGCGTTCCTTGCGGGAGCCGGGAGCCGGTTTCATATCATGCAGTTTCATAATTCAAAACTCCGACATTAGTTGTTTTCGGTTTCCGCCGGAGCTTTCTCCGGCATAGCCAGACCGCGCTTTGCATAGACAGCTTCACGGGTGGTGAGAGCTGCGATTGCAGCAAAAGTAGCCTTGGCCACGTTGATGGAATTGGACGCACCGAGAGACTTGGCGAGCACGTCTTTCACGCCGGCAAGCTCAAGGATGGCGCGCATTGCGCCGCCGGCGATCAAACCGGTACCGTGGCTTGCAGGACGGAGAAGAACGCGAGCACCGCCGAATTTGCACTCAATTTCATGAGGGATGGTATCGCCATTCATAGGAATGGTGACCAAATTCTTGTGCGCAGCCTCGCTGCCCTTGCGGATAGCGTCTGAAACTTCATTAGCTTTGCCGTAGCCGTAGCCGACCCGGCCATTACGGTTGCCCACCACGACCAGCGCGCCGAAACTCATATTTTTGCCGCCTTTGACGACCTTGGCGCTGCGGTTGATGGAGATCACATTTTCATCGAACTCGCTGACGAAAGCGGGTTCGTTGTCACGTTCACGTCTTGCCATATTCCGTTCCCTTATCCTTAGAACTTGAGACCATTCTCACGGGCAGCTTCGGCGATAGCCTTGATGCGGCCGTGATACTTGTAACCGGAACGGTCAAAGACCACTTCGGTAATGTTGGCGGCCTTGGCAGCCTCGGCAGCGAGTTTGCCCAGCAGCTTGGCACCATCCATATTGGGACGGTTGTTTTCATCAGCCTTGAAGGCGGAGCTCAAGCTGGAGGTCGCAGCCAGAGTACGGCCGGCGACATCATCGATGAACTGACAATAAATGTTGTTCGTCGTAATGCTGACACAGAATCTCGGACGGGCAGCCGTACCGGAAATCTTGAGACGAATCCGGTTGTGACGGCGTGCGCGCTGAGTTTTTTTATCGATTTGAGACATTTTATGCTTCTCCTTAAGCAAACGCGGCTATTAACCGGCAGATTTGCCTTCCTTCAGAATGATGCGTTCATCCACATAGCGGATGCCCTTGCCCTTGTAGGGTTCCGGGGGACGGAAACGACGGATCTGAGCGGCGGTTTCACCGACCAGCTGCTTATCGATTCCCTCAATAATCATCTTGTTTTCGGGGGTGACGGTCAGCTTGATCTCTTTGGGAACTTCAAACTCAATAACGTGAGAGTAACCCAGATTGAGAGTCAACTTGGAACCGGCCAGGGAGGCTTTGTAACCAACACCAACGATGGCAAGTTCTTTCTTGAAACCGGCAGTAACGCCGATGACCATATTGTTGATCAAGCTGCGGGTCAGGCCGTGCATAGCGTTGGCCTGGCGGGTATCGTCTTTAGGAGTGACGATAATATCATTGCCTTCCACAGCGGCGGTGACGTGGGGAGGGAGTTCCAGTGTCAGTTTGCCCTTGGGGCCTTCCACTGTCACAACCTTATCCGCCACGGCGAACTTGACGCCGGCAGGGAGTGCGATAGGTTTCTTACCAATGCGTGACATTTTAATAATTCCTTATTCGCGCACGATTACCAGACGTAGCAAATGATTTCACCGCCGACGTTTTCAGCTTTCGCCTTGCGTCCGGAGATGATACCTTTGGGGGTGCTCAAGACCACGATACCGAGACCGTTGCGGACACGGGGGATTTCCGCGCAACCGCAGTGGACACGGCAGGAGGGTTTTGAAACACGCTCCAAACCGGCAATGACCGGCTTGCCGCCATAATATTTGATTTCAATTCCGAGAGTGCGCTTTGCGCCTTCTCCGGAAACAGCAAAGTCACCGATGTACCCTTCTTCTTTGAGAACGGCGGCAATAGCAGCCTTCTCATTTGAAGCGGGCATAGCGATTTTTTTCAACCCAGCCGCACCGGCATTGCGGATGCGGGTGAGCATATCGGCGATGGGATCCTGCATACTCATTTTCTGCTTTCCTCCTGATTACCAGCTGGCCTTGGTGACGCCGGGAATCTGACCTTTGGAGGCCAGTTCACGGAAACAAATGCGGCAGAGCTGGAACTTGCCGATATAGGCACGGGGACGGCCGCAAGCCCGGCAACGGGTATACTCCCGCACCTTGAACTTGTTGGGGCGGGCAGCCTTGACCATTAAACTCAATTTAGCCATGATGACAAGTTCCTTTCCTTATTCCTCAAAGGGCATTTCCAACATACGGAGAAGTTCCATAGCGGCTGCATTATCCTTTGCGGTGGTCACAAAAGCGATGTTCACACCCAGGGGATATTTCAGTTTGTCCGCATCGACTTCGGTAAAGACTGAGGTATCACGGATACCCATATTGTAGTTACCGACTCCGTCAAACCCCTTCTTGGGGATACCGCGGAAGTCGCGCACACGCGGCAGAGCGTTGTGCACGAAGCGGTCCAGAAACTCATACATACGGTTGCCGCGCAGCGTAACCATAACGCCGGTCTGCATACCGACACGGAGTTTGAAGTTGGAAACGTTCTTGCGCGCCTTGGTAATGACAGGCTCCTGACCAGTCATAGCGGCCAGGTGCTTCTTGGCTTCGGTAAAACTGTCACGCTCGGCGTCAGAGGAGATACCGGTGGAGATGACGATCTTCTCCAGTTTCGGAATGTCCATGACGTTGGCAATGTTCAGCTTTTCAGCCAGAGCCTTGCGCACTTCTTCCAGATATTTTTTCCTCATATCGGGCATTTTAACTTACTCCTGCGACTTCTTGTTCACATTGGAAACATGAACTGAAACGGACCGTTCGACCAAACCGCCATTGGGGTTGGCCTGGCTCTTGCGGATAGTGCGTTTGCCCATCTTGGCAGCGGCACCGGCGTTAGCCAGATTGAGAACCACACGATCCTTACCGGTCAGGATGGCAGCAACAGTGGCTTCCTCACCCTTGAAGTTGCCGGCATTGACCACAACTTTGTCGCCTTTTTTGACGTGGTATTTTTTCATTACAGCACCTCCGGCGCGAGAGAAATGATCTTCATGAAGTTCTTGTCGCGCAGTTCACGGGCCACAGGTCCGAAAATACGGCTGCCAATGGGGTTCTTGTCTTTGTCGATGAGCACAGCAGCGTTCTCATCAAAGCGCAAGTAAGAACCATCAGCACGGCGGATCTTCATCTTGGAGCGGACGATCACAGCCTTGACGCGCTGACCTTTTTTGACGGTGCCGTCGGGCAGAGCTTCCTCAACGGCAGCACTGACGATATCACCGACTACGGCGTGCTTTTTCTGCTGGCCGAGAACAGTGATCACCAGCAGGGACTTTGCCCCTGAGTTGTCGGCGACCTCTAATATGGTTTGCATCTGAATCATGATGACTTGTTCCTTACTCTTCCAGCGTTAAATCAGGCCTCGACGGTGTCGTTAGAGATCGCATGGCTGATGATCTCAACCAGACGCCACCGCTTGTTTTTGCTCAAGGGGCGGGTCTCGACGATCCGGACGGTATCACCGATCTTGGCTTCGTTATTCTCATCGTGAGCAGTAAAATTCTTGCTCACTTTGACGATCTTGTGATAGCGGGGATGGGCGGTACGGCGTTCGACTTTGACAACGATGGTCTTGTTCTGAACGTCACTGACCACAACTCCGACCCGCTCCTTGCGGTTGCCGCGGACGGCTACAGTGGCTTCGCTCATGCTTTCACCTCTTTATTTTTCCGGGCAGTTGCTTCGGTCAGGCAGCGAGCGATATCGCGGCGCAGTTCCTTGACACGAGCTGTTTTTTCCAGCTGTCCGGTACGGGATTGAATCTTAAGATTCAGCTTTTCACGACGCATTTCAAGAACCTTGGCGGCCAATTCTTCGTCGGTCAGCTTAACTATATCAACGTACTTCATTTGGGTTACCTGTTATTAATTCTCACGGGCCAGGAATTTGCAGCGCACGCAGAGTTTGTTGGCAGCGCGGCTCATAGCTTCCTTGGCAATGTTTTCACTGCAGCCTGAAATTTCGAACAGGATACGACCGGGCAGAACCGGAGCGACCCAACCTTCAACAGCACCTTTTCCCTTGCCCATACGGACTTCAAGAGGCTTCTTGGTGAAAGAGCGATACGGAAACATCCGGATCCACACTTTGCCGCGACGCTTCAGGTGACGGTTGATAGCCACACGGGCTGCTTCGATCTGATTATTGGTGATGTACCCACGGGTCAGCGTCTGGAGAGCGAAATCGCCGAAATCCAATTTATTATTGGTAGTGGCGAGGCCTCCGTTATTTCCGCGCTGAACCTTTCTGTACTTTACCCTTTTTGGCATTAACGGCATTTTCTTCTTCCTCCAGGGATTCCTTATGGCAAATCCAAACCTTCACACCGATTTTACCGGCCTGAGTGTTGGCATCGACGTAGCCGTAATCAATATTGGCCTTCAGAGTATGAAGGGGAATACGGCCTTCCTTATACTGTTCCTCGCGGGCGAGTTCTGCGCCACCGAGACGGCCGGCGCAATTGATTTTGATACCATCGGCACCATTATCCATCGCAAGCTGAATAGCACGTTTCATCGCACGGCGGAAACCGATACGACGTTCGAGCTGCTGAGCGATGCTTTCGGCCACCAGCTGAGCATTGGTCTCAGCGCGGCGGACCTCAACGATGTCCACGAACACCTCTTTACCGGCGGCCAACTTGGCGAGGGCGACGCGAAGTGCTTCGAGATCCTCACCTTTTTTGCCGACCAGAACACCGGGGCGAGCGGAGTGAATAGTAACACGCACTCTGCTGGCGAAGCGTTCGATCTGAATACGTGCAATAGCAGCGGCAGGACGCATCTCACGGATGCGGGCGCGGATCTGAAGATCCTCCTGCAGCCAGTCACCGAACAAAGTACGTCCGGCGTTTTTCTTATCGGCGAACCAGCGTGATTCCCAGTTATGGTTCAACGCAGTTCTGAGACCGATCGGATTGACTTTCTGTCCCACGATTCGATTCCTTATTGATTGTCGGTCAGAATGACTTCAAAATGACTGGTCCGTTTCCGGATACGACCGGCCGATCCCCGCGCTTTCGGACGAAAACGCTTGATGATGGGGCCCGGACTCACCAACGCTGCTTTGACTGTCAGCAGCTTGCGGTTTACATCGCAGTTGTTTTCAGCGTTTGCCACTGCAGAACGCAGAGTGTCACCGATGAGAGCAGCCGCCTTACGGGGGCTCAGATCGACGATGGCAAGTGCTTCAACTGCACTTTTTCCCTGGATCAGGCGGGAGACATGCCGCGCCTTTTCAGGAGAAATCCGCACGTTTTTGGTTAAAGCTCTAACTTCCATAATCTTAACATTTTTCCTTTTTGCATCAGCCGGCTTCAAGTTTCCCCTTCACCTGAAGAGGAACCCCGGCTCAAAAGAGTCCACCCGGCTGACCGGGTTTTTCCGGCTGCTGCCGACTTTGAACTTCGGACGGTTGCGATTCTTCCCTTTGATCCGTTTTCGCACTTGCTCCCCGCCGGGAGCCGGATCTAAACCGCGGTGTCCTCGATTCTCTTTCGGACGGGCCGGATACATCAGAATTCCTCTTTTTGCTGCTTCCCGACAGCTCAAAGTCTCTTTCTGATGCCCGCACAACTTTCCAACTTTGCTTTTCTTCAACCTTTCGTAAGGAGAAAGGTCTTCAAAAAAAACATCATCTTCAACTTGTGCTTTTGCGGTTTTACCCTCGGCTCAACAGAGCCGCCAAATCCCCGGCAAACAGTTCAGCATCAACCATTTTCCGAGAATTTGCCGGCTGCGCTATGAGTCTCAGACAAACCAGCAAAACACTCAATCACAAGCATATTCTATACTTGCAATTTCCATAATATAGCACAAAAGTGCCATATAATCAAATGATTTTTTAAAAAAAATCCTGATTTTCTTGAACCCCAAAGACAAGGCCGCCCTAAAATCAATGAGGCAGCCCTGTTTTATCTGTAACAACTCCAACCGTATAAGATCTTACTTTTGGAAAAAATCAGACAGTGACAACTGGGATAAAGTTTTTTTGACCGCAGGAGTATGTATCCCGGGATTTCCGTAAGGAGCCGCATATTCGATTTTTCCCATTTATTCAGAATGATCGGCTTCTTTTCGATCATCCTGACACCTTTGCCCCGGGCGGAAACCCCCTCTTGACTGTGCATTTCACTTTTGAACAGATCAGATAATCGTCGATCACATAATCAAAAGTTATACCCGGCAGTAAGGGGCATTGATTTCGCTGAATTGCAAGCCCAAAGCAATTTTTACTTTATTTTATTCGTACCTCAAAGCCTCGATGGGATCCAGTTTGGAGGCTTTCCAGGCCGGATAGAAACCAAAGACAACGCCGACAAAAACCGATACGCCCACTGCGGCAATAACGGCTCCGGGACTGGATTCGATGGGCCACTTCAGGTAATGATTGATGAGAACGGCTGTTCCGTGTCCGGTAAGGATACCGATAATACCCCCCACCAGACAGAGAATAATGGATTCCACAAGAAACTGTTTCAATATATCTGAAGATCTTGCCCCGACAGCCATACGCAATCCGATCTCGCGGGTTCTTTCGGTAACAGAGACCAGCATAATATTCATAATGCCCACACCGCCGACAACGAGAGACAGCAGTGCCACTCCCAAAAGCAGATTGGTCATCAGCATCGTGGTGCTGTTGAGCATCGACATAAAGTCACTGGAATTCCGGATCCGGAAGTCATCATCTTCCATAGGACGGAGCCGATGACGTTCACGAAGCAGGGCTGTGATCTCCTTTTCAGCCTGTTTCACTTTGGAAGGAGTGGACGCCGAAAAGACGATCTGGTCAATATAGGTGAATTTCGGAATCAGCAGTTTGTCAGTGGTAAGGCTGGCATCCTGTTCCGGATAAAGGGCCACCCCCGTCGCAGGATAAAGTTCACTGGGTTTTGAAGCAGGAGTACTTTTGGTACTGGTGGCAGTTCCTGTTCTGCGTCCTGTAATACGCATACGGATAGTTGTCCAGGGAGCAAGCAGCACATCATCTTCATCCATACCCATCATATTGGACCCTTTGGAGTGAAGCACCCCCACAACCTTGAAGGCCACATCCCGGATCCGCAATTCACAGTCAATGGGAGAGACATTCCCGAAAAGTTCCCGGACGACCGTGGCTCCCACCAGACAGACGCGGGCGTTGGTTTCGACCTCCTCCTGAGTGAAGCTGCGTCCCTCGGCGATCCGCCAGTTTCTGATAGGAAGATAATCGGGCGACACACCGTAGATCCACTGGGGGACCCAGTTGCTGTTGCCGAAAATCAACTGCTGCGAGGAAGCACGGACAACAGGAGAATAATAAAGAACACTCGGACACTCCCTGCCTACTGCTTCAGCGTCGGCGGGCGTCAGTGAAACACGGGATCCGTAGCCCATTGCCACACCGCCCCGGCGGAGCCACCCGGGCAGGATCAATCCGGTATTGGCTCCCATTTTTTCAATGGTGGTACGCACAGAAGTTTTGGATCCGTTACCGATTTCCATCATCGTGATGACGGCAGCAATACCAATGACGATGCCCAAAGTGGTAAGCAAAGCACGGGTGGGGTTCCGTTTCAAAGCTTTGAGGGCGGTGATTATTGTATTGAGAAAATTCATTTGAATCCTCCGTCAACGACCAAACCGTCCGAAACCCGGATCACCCGCTTGGCACAGCTGGCGATCTCGTCGGAGTGGGTCACAAGAATAATAGTGATTCCTTCAGCATTGAGCGCGTCGAACATTTCCATAACTTCCACAGAGGTCTTGGAGTCAAGGTTGCCCGTGGGTTCGTCTGCAAAAAGCAGAGGAGGACGGTTGACCAGAGCCCGGGCAATGGCCACCCGCTGCTGCTGACCGCCGGAAAGCTGGGAAGGGTGATGCTGGGCACGTTCAGTCAGTCCCACCTGTTCCAATGCTTCCATCCCCCTGCGGCGGCGTTCCCGGGCTGAAAGTCCTCCGGCAGTGTAAGCCAGAGGCATAATCACATTTTCAAGAGCACTGGTCCGGGGAAGCAGATTGAAGCTCTGGAACACAAAGCCGATCTTTTTGTTCCGGATCAGCGCACGCCGGTCACCGGAAGCCCTGCCCAGTTCCTCTCCTTCAAGCAGATAATCTCCTGAAGTGGGACGGTCAAGGCAGCCGAGAATATTCATCAGGGTGCTTTTTCCCGAACCGGAAGCCCCCATAAGGGCCACATAGTCACCTTTGTTTATTTCAAGGGAGATGCCTTTGAGCACAGGAACAGACAACTCCTCAAGAAAATAGGTTTTGGTGATATCTTTAAGTTCTATAAGCTTGTTCACTTTGATCACCGTGCGCCGCCCTGAGTCCGTCCGGGATTGAGATTCCGGCGTTTGATCTGCGGCATCTTGGGCATAAAGGGACTGCCGCCTGCGGGGGCCTTTTTCTTCAATGCAGGAGTTTCAACAGCAGTGCCGTTAATGACTTCGTCCCCCTCTTTGAGCGTTCCTGCCATCAGTTCTGCACTGCCGGAACTGACCAGACCGACTTTGACCTTTACCGGTTTGAGTCCTGCTTCAGAAGCGACCCAGAGCACTCTTTCACCGCCCCGCCGGAGAGAAAGCAGCTGCGGCAGCTCTTTCTGATATTCAGGAGCCACCATAGCAGGTTCGGGCTGGAAACGCAGTGCCGCATTGGAAACGGTCATCACATTCTCCCGGCTGGCTTTGATGAAACGCACATTGGCAGTCAGATAAGGCAGCAGTTTACCGTCTTTGTTATCAGTGGCAATCTCGACCACATAGGTCACGACGTTCTGGGACATTGTGGCGTTGAGGCGCACTTTGTGGACGGTCCCCCGGAATCTTCTGCCGGGGAAGGTGTCAACGGTAAAAATCACAGGCATACCCGGTTTGATATCACCGATATCAGCTTCATTGACTGAAGCCCAGACCTGCATTTTTTTCAGGTCTTTGGCAATCAGAAAGATACTTGAAGCACTCATATTGGAAACCACCGTCTGACCGATACTGACACGGCGGTCAATGATGACACCGTCCACAGGAGAGGTGATGACGCAGTAATTCAAGTTCCGTTCCGCTTTCAAAAGAGAGGCTTCAGCAGAAGCCAGCTGAGACTGGGCCTGAGCCAGAGAAGCTTCGCTCACACCGATACGGGCTTTGGCTGAACGGAACTGAGCCAGAGCTTCATCGTAGTCGCTGCGGCTCATAGCCTTTTTGGGGAAAAGTTCTTTGGCTCGGCTCCAGTTCTGTTCTGCAAGAAGCAGATCGGCCTTGGTTACAGCAATATTGGCCTGAGCACTCTTGATTGCAGCCTGAGCCTGCAGTTTGGCGGCTTTGGCCTGACGGACTTCTGCTTCATAAAGCACATCGTCGATCCGGGCCAACACCATTCCGGCAGTGATCCGTGAACCGTAGTCGATACTCTTGCCGTCGGCATCAAGACCAAAGGTCATAATCTTGCCATTGACCTGAGCACCCACGTTGATCAGTTCTTCAGGTTCGATAGTTCCGGAAGCACTGATGGTACTGCGTAAATCTCCGCGGGAGATCTTTTCGGTTTTGAAAACAAGTTTTTCCCGAGGGGCGTTGTAATGGCGGTAGAGGGCCACGCTGCCCCAGCCGAGGAGTCCGAGAATGACCACAATAATAACAATGGTTAAAATACGTTTCATTTTTCTGCAATTTCTCCTTTTTGCATTGACATTCAAAAACAGAATATTTTTTATAACTTTATGTATGCTAAAACGAAAAAAACAGCCTGTTTATTGTACAGCTGCTGCTTTTTTATCACTTTTTTGCGGTTTTTCCGGCCGTTTTCCCGGTAATATGGTGATATAGCTTTCCGGTGCGCTCACATCGACCGATTTGAGATTGAGGGACCCTTTGACAAAGAAACGGCGTTCAGTTCCGGGAGTTACAATGAGATTACTGATAAAATCCAGTCTGGAACTGACAAAAATCCGCTCCCCCGGCTTGAGCGTAACAGGATAACGCCAGACAGGACGCTTCACCGGAATCGAAACATCAAGCCACATTGAGGGATCCGGTTTCTGTGTTCCCGGCAGCCAGACCTGACACTGGATTTTCAGATTGTTGGGGTCAAATTTGTACCACTCCGGAATGCGGAGAGCTTTCTTGCCCCGGTTGCACAGAATGAAGGTCAGCTCAGCAGGGTAGCCGGCTTTGAACTTACGGGTCCCGGAACTGAGCTCAAGAGTCAGATCATAATCTTTAAGCTTGGGATAGTTGACCTTATCCTTGAAACCGAATCCCCATTTTTTAGTGTATTCGACCTCCTGCTGGACACAACCGGCACAGAATACGAGACAGAAAAAGGCAAAAAAAGCTGTGTATTTCATTTTTATTTTGAAAACTCCTTAAGTTGTTTCATTAATTCAAAGCGTCGTTCCGGATCATTGCAGGAACGTATTTCGGCCATAATTTCTGCATAACGCCGCCGTTTATAGATGCGTATAAGCTCACTGACGGAATCAGTAAGAGCTTTTTCGGGATCACTGAAAACAGGAGGCTTAATAAGAAGTTTCCCCAGTTCCTCATCGTTGTTTTCGGTAAGCATATTATTCAAAGCAGCAGCAATATCTTCCTCGGATTCACCTCCGGCGGCACCGGCCAGAAGCAGATTGAGAGCCCGGCAAAGCAGACTTTCCCCCTCAAGGGTTTCCGGCGGAAGCAAATCACAGATTTCCCGGGCATTGTCCTGAGAAGCAACTGCCAAAGCAAAAAGTGTCAGCAAAGTTGAACGCTCAGGTGAAACCCGCACCACAGAAGCGGGAGCAGGCGTTTCAACAGAAGGCTGCTTGCTGAAATCGACAATTCTGCGTTCTTTGTTCCGCCGTGCCCGCAATTCGGAATAAAGAGCTTCTTCACTGACTTGCAATAAAGCGGCACCTTCACGGATATAGGTCTCAAGTTCAATAGGATTCTTGAGCAAAGCAAAAAGAGACACCATAAAGGCTGCCGCCTGCCCCCGGCCTACGGGAGTACTCATATCATAAAGACCGGGAAGCTGATTTCTGAACTGTTCCAACCAGGGGATACCGGCATTAACGGCGGCGGCAACGGCTTCAGCTCCGCCGTGAGAATAAAGTTCGTCCGGATCTTTGCCTCCCGGAATGGGAATCATTCTGATAGAAACAGACAGAGGCAGCAAATATTCCAATGCCCGTAAAAAGGCCTTCTGACCGGCTCCGTCTGAGTCAAAACAAAGATTCACCGTATCGGCATAGCGTTTGAGAAGTTTTGCCTGATCCGGTGTAAAAGCAGTCCCAAGAGGAGCCACAGCATTGGTGAAACCGGCCCGGTGCATAGCGATGGTATCCATCTGTCCTTCACACAGGATCACAGTACGCTCTTTTGCAATGGCTTCTCTGGCCTGAGGCAGTGCGTAAAGAAGCATTCCTTTTTTGAAAACCAGCGTTTCAGGCGTATTGACATATTTCCGGCCGTCAGCAGGTTTGGGTTCCAGGCTCCGGGCACTGAAGCCCACGCCCCGGCCGTATTCATTTTGGATAGCAAAAGTCAGACGGCCTGTAAAACGTTCATAAATGCGGCCGGATTCCTCTGATCTGCCGCAGATGCCGGCAGCTACCAGATCTTCGTCAGTAAATCCCAGATGACGGCCGTAGTTCAAGCAAAAATAACGTTCTTCAGGCAGAGCTCCGATAGAGAATTTATCGGCGATATCACGGGAAATACCCCGCTGCTGCAAGTAAATCCCCGCAGGGGAACGGGGGTTTTCTCTGAGAAAACGGACAAACAGATTTGAAAATTCTTCGTTGACCTTGAAAATTCTTTCTTTCTGGTCCCGCTTCATTCCGGCTGCGCCCGCATCATAATCACCTGTTTCCGGCAGAGGCACACCGCAACGCTGCGCCAGCTGCCGCACAGCATCAGGGAAAGAGATATTGTCGTGTTCCATAACAAATTTGAACACATCTCCGTCTTTTCCGCACCCGAAACAGTGGTAACGCTGCCACTTGCCTTCCACGTGAAACGAGGGAGTTTTTTCCTGATGAAAGGGGCACAAGCCAGTAAAAGAAGATGTACCGCTCCGCTTCAGCTGTACATAGTTGCCGATAAACTCTGCGATTTCACAGCGGCTGCGGATCTCCTCTATGATCTCCTGATTGAAACCGGCCATAGGACAGTCAGATCACCTTTCAGCCAGGCGTTTCCGGGCCCGGTTCGTCCGGTTGACGGTACGCCGTTCTTCCGGAAAGGAAAGATAACGTTTGTAAGCTGACTTTGCCATATCATACTGCCGGTAGTAGCGGAACACGCCGCCCAATGCGCTAGTCAGCTCCGGATGATCGGGGTAAGAGTTGAAAAGCCGGGTGTAAGCGGCAATGTTTCCTCTGTGGTCGCCGTTGTAGATCCGGACCATACGGGATTCAAATTCCAATTCAGGCGCATTGGTCCAGCCGGGGAGCTTGCTCAATGCTGCCAGATATGAACTTTTTTGCCGCGGATTGTGAAGGTTGCACAAAAGCACCAGGGGCAGCGGGTGATCGCTGCGGATCCGGTTGGCTTTGATGAGCAGATTGATCGCTTCAGAACGGCGGAGTGCAGCACGCCGTTTTGAGGCATTGGTATTAAGCAGGGTATTACGGACCGCATCAGAAACGTAGAGACGTCCCAGGGTGTAGACAGCAGCAAATGAATTACTGTCGATGACCACAGCTTTGTAGGCATTTTCGATTGCTTCATCAAGTCTGTCGAGTTTTTCACACACCAGTGCCCGCAAGATCAGAGCATTGATATTGTCGGGTGTTTTCAATATGGCTTCAGCAGAAGGACGGTCTGCTTTTGCCCATTCACCGGCCATAGCATATTTCAAAGCTGTATTCATAGGCTGCTCTTTTTGAGGAGAACAGCCGGCAAAGAAAAGTACACCTGACAACAACGGGATCACAAACAACTTCAACATATCCTCAATTACCTCCTGCTGCGCTGCCTTCGTTTCTCCGGCGGGAACCTGTAAGCAATGATATAACATAAACCAGCACCGCCACCAGTACAATTGCCGGACCTGAAGGCAGCGAAAAACAGAAACTCAGCACCAACCCGGCACTGATGAATAAAGCACTCAAGATACCGCTGCATACCATCATCGACCAGAGATGACGTGTAAAACATCCGGCTGCCGCCGCAGGCAGAGTCAACAGCGCGATCACAAGAACAATTCCCACCACATTGATGAGCAGCACCACAGTCAACGAGGTAAGAATCAGCAGAACAAGGTAAAAAAGGGACGTCCTGACTCCCCGCAAAACGGCAAAAGTTCCGTCAAAACAGGTAGCCAGCAGGGGATTGTAAAAGAGAATCGCCGGAATCAGAATCACAGCATCCAAAGCAAGAGTCATCCAGAGATCATTGGTCGTGACCAGCAGGATATTTCCGAACAGGAATCCCTGAAGATCCACATACCCGGGGGTTTTATCCAGAAAAAGCAATCCAAGCGACATTCCCAGTGCCCAGACGACTGCAATAACAGTATCTTCCCTTTCTCTGGCAGTCAGGCTGACGATCCCCACGATGATTGCCGCTGCCATAGCTCCGGCTATGGCTCCCACCGTGGCAGTACACCAGCTCCAAAGGAGAACCCGCTGCAAAAAGAGGGCGATTCCCACGCCCCCCAGAGCGGCGTGGGCTCCTGCTCCGGCAATACTTGAAATACGCCGGGTGACCACCAGTGTGCCGATAACGCCCAAAGCAGGACTTGCCAGAAGCCCCACAACAAGGGCAAGATGCAAAAAAGACATTTCTGGCTGAAAAAACTGCCGGATGAATTCAATCATTGGAACACCTTTCTCCCCCGGAACAATTACAGAAACAAGTATGGGTATGTTTGATCATATTCACATCGTGATGATAGACGGCATTGGCTTCTGCCGCAGTAAAAGCCGCCGCCTGATGAAGCGACACAAAGTGATTGACACAAATCACAAGATCGATACCGCGACTGACGAATCCAAGATCGTGTGAAACAGTCAGTACCGTCATTCTTTTGCGCAGACACTCCAGGGCTCCGTGGAACTGTTCTTCAGCACCGGGGTCAATATTTGCTGTGGGTTCATCCAGCAGCAGCAATTCCGGTTCTCCGGCCAACGCCCGGGCGATGAGCACCCGCTGCCGCTGTCCGCCGGAAAGCGCAGAAAATGAACGTTTTGCCAGATCGGCGATTCCCATTTCGTCCAATGCTTCCATAGCTGCCTGCCGGTCGCGTTGAGAATATCTGCCCCAAAAGTTGCGGCACATTCTGCCCATAAGGGCAACTTCAAGAACAGAAACAGGGAACGCTGCATCCAGTTTGTGATACTGGGGCATATAACCGATGCGGCTTCTGGCCTCCACCGGAGCTTTGCCGAAAATACGGATACTCCCTGAAGTGGGCACAAGCAGTCCCAGCAGCAATTTGAGCAAAGTGCTCTTGCCGCCGCCATTGGGCCCTACGATACAACCGGAACAACCTCTTTCAACACTGAAAGAAACATTTTCCAGATTCAGTGCGTTTGAGTCGTATCCGAAATTGAGGTCAGAAATTTCAATAATATTTTCCATAGTTCCAAGAGGAGATCACTTGCTGAAACCTTTTACAAGAGCCTCAGTAATAAGGAGAAAATTCTTTTCCACATCACCAGCCAGCGGATCGAGTTCAACGACTTCGCCCTTAATGGCATTGGCGAGAGCTTTTGCACTGGCAGGATTGAACTGTTTTTGCACAAAAACCGTTTTAACGCCCTGTTTGCGGGCTTCACGGATCACAGAAGCCATACGTGTGGGGGTCGCTTCACGGCCGCCGAGTTCAATAGCTTTCTGGTTGAGCTGATAGAGCGAAGCGATGTAGCCGAAAGCAGGATGATAGACAAAAAAACTTTTCCCCTTGAAAGGAACAAGACGTTTTGCCATATTTTCGTGGATCTTACGCATTTTCATACTGAAACGATCCGCCCGGGCTTGAAATTCCTTTTTGAACTGAGGCATCAGTTTTCCCAGTTCCTTTGCCGCACACTGGCCCATAATGGCACAGTTCAGGGGCGAAAGCCATATATGGGGATCACCGGAAACACTGTCGCCGCTGCACCCGTGATGATCCAGACCGCAGTGGTGGCTGTGCTTATGGCCGTGCGGATCGTGACCGTCAGCACGCAGAGCGATCCGTTTGATTCCGGAAGAAATATCGACCACAGGAACCTTTTTTTCAATGGCCCGGGTAATGCGTTGTTCATAAAGCATACCGGTGGTAAAAAAACACTTTGCCTTCACTGCGATACGCAGTTCTCTGGTTCCCGGAGCATAGTCGTGCGGAGAACGTCCTTCGGGCAGCATAGAGCTGACGCTCACCCGGTCGCCGCCGACTTCACGGAGGATATGAGCAATGGGAGAAAGTCCGGCACAAACAGGTAACTTTTCAGCTCTGCAGCAGAATGCTGAAAAGCACAGGCACAGTACAAAAGAAAGCCGCAGGCATTTCATTACTTGGACTCTCCGGCAGGAACGATCAGGGTGACTGCCACAACAGGATTTTTCCATTTAGGAATCTGATAGGCAAAACCTTTGACAGCAACACTTTTTTCAACAAAATCGCCAAGTTTCACAGGAGCTTCAGCAAACAGGAATCCTTTGTTGTTGCCATTGGCATCTGCCAGGGCATACCGGGTGCAGTCACCGCCGGGATTGGGAACAGCGACCAGAATTCCGGTCTGAGCATAGGGAGCAGACTTGGTGATATCAGCACCGATATTGAGAAGCTCCTGTTTGCGTTCAGAAGTCAAATCAAAATTGGCAAGCTCCTTTTTTACAGTTGCCGGAGCGGGAGCAGCCTTTTTCACAACTTCAGCTTTCTTTTCGGGAGCGGGAGCGGCCTTTTTCACAACTTCAGCTTTCTTTTCGGGAGCGGGAGCGGCCTTTTTCACAACTTCAGCTTTCTTTTCGGGAGCGGGAGCGGCCTTTTTCACAACTTCAGCTTTCTTTTCAGGAGCGGGAGCAGCCTTTTTCACAACCTCAGCTTTCTTTTCGGGAGCAGGAGCGGCCTTTTTCACAACCTCAGCTTTCTTTTCGGGAGCGGGAGCGGCCTGGGGCATAACTCCTTTTTTAGCCACGGGAACTTTGCTTCTGTCGTAATTAACATAGGTCTCGACCACATAGAGCCGCATATCAGCAGAAGGAGCCACCTGAACCCAGCCGTAACGGTCAGGTTCGGAAACAGCTTTGAGGATAGTTCCTTTTTTGACCCGTGAAATAACAGGAGCACCGGAGTGGGGAGCGGTACGCAAGTTCAAATCACGCAGGACTTTATTCCCTGAAACATAGGCTGCAGATGCAAACACAGGCGTGGTATCGGGAGCGGCGATTTCAAGCCAGGAACCGTGACGTTTGAAAACAGCGACCTTCAGACCTCTGGGGAGTTTGGTCACTCTTGAAGATTTGAGTTCAGGAAAAATACGGGCGTTGAGCCATTTGGCAGTAATAATACCTTCCACAGCTTCAGCTCCGCAGAGGGCACTTGTCAGACACAGAAGCAGGACAAAAGAGGAAATCCAATATTTTTTCATAAAAAACTCCTTTTCAATTTTGACATATATCCTGATATACGGTATATTAATTTGTATTCACCTTAGATAATATAACCCGAAAAGGTCTTTTGTACAAATGAAAATCGGAAAAATTTTTAAAACAGTTCTATTTTTATTCCTTTTGCTCTTTTTCTGCGGCTGCGCCACTCCTGCCAAGGCGGTCAACCCTCTTTGCAACATCTGGTATATCCCCAAGGCTCCCACCACTTTACGCCTCAGCTTCACTCCCGACGGCAGAATGGTGGGGGTTCTGGGACTCAACAACTTTTTTGCTCCTGTCCGCTATCTGTCCAAAGGGGGAATTGAAATCCATTCCATCGCCATTACAAGAAGGGGGGAATATCCGGATTTTGCCGATCGTTTCTTCAAAACTTTGCGTTCAGCACACTTTGCCGGCGTCAGAGGAGATAAGCTCTATCTCTTTGACAAGGATAAAAAGAAAATTATGACCCTCACCAGGATGCCCCAATGAGTCAGCTTGACAACTTTTTACGCTATCTGGCTGTCGAAAGAAATGCCTCAGAGCATACCATTGCCGCTTATAAAGCCGATATCACCGAATTCTGTAAGCGGGTTATGGACAGAGAAACTTTTGACGACTTTGCTTCAATCGACCGGGATCAGGCAAGAAGTTTCATAATGCAGCTTTATTCTGCGGGCGATTCCAAACGCAGCGTCCAGCGGAAACTTTCGGCAATGCGTTCTTTATTCCGCTATCTTCTGCGTCAAGGGGCTGTTGACTCCAATCCTTTTGCCAATCTGCCCCCCATTAAGTCAGACAAACCCCTTCCGGTGGTTATGCAGATGCAGCAGGTTGAAAAGCTCCTTGAGTCGATCCCCCTTTACTGGCAGCAGAAAATCACTTCCGGAAATGTCAAAAATCCGGCTCAGGCAGAAGGAGCTTCACTGCGGGATACCGCTTTGACTGAAACGATTTATTCAGGCGGCTTGCGTATCAGTGAAGCTGTGGGACTCAATATTGCCGATATAGATCTTGCTCAAGGAATTATGAGTATCAGAGGTAAAGGGCGGAAAGAGCGGCTCGCCGCCCTGGGAGCTCCGGCGGTCAAAGCCTTGAGTGCTTATTTGCGTTTCAGACGGACTCAGGGGATCCCTGCTCTCCGGGACGGGGCGGTCTTTCTCAACAAATCAAACCAGCGTCTCACCTGCCGTTCTTATCAGCGCAACTTGCAGGAATATCTGCTTTTTGCCGGGCTGCCGCCGGATTTCACGCCTCACAAACTGCGTCACTCCTTTGCCACCCACCTTTTGGATGCGGGGGCTGATCTGCGCAGTTTGCAGGAGCTTCTGGGGCACGAAAATTTAAGCACCACTCAAATTTATACGCACGTCAGCATCCAGCGTTTGAAAAGTGTTTACAATCAGGCGCATCCCCGGTCAGGACGCAAGAAAAAAGATTCCTGAAAAAGGAAAAATTACCGTTTTGAAGCTTTTTTACCGGGATAGAGATCCGGAAAGTCGTGCTGCATTCTTTCAAGCATATCCATCTTTTTACTGTGAAAAAATGACCAGTACATATAAAGGACACTGTCAGGAAGTCCATAACGTTCCAGCAAATGTGCAGTCAGATTGCTGCGGGGGAAATATTCATAACTCCAGCAGAGCAGATTTCCGCCGAAGGAGGAAAAGTTCCTTGTAAAGTGTCCTTTGGGAGAGCGTTCCCCTTCATTGCCGATGCAGTAAGGGAAATAAGCTCCCGCCAGCCCCGTCGCCACGCCCCACAGAATCAAAAAAGCGGCAGCAGGAACAGCAAACTTTCTTTTTTCCATTTCAAGAATGATTTTTGCCCCCTGATACCAGAGAATGGGAATAACGGGAATAAAGTATCGCAATCCATAGCTTTGTCCGCCGAATTCATTGGTGCAAGTCAGATAAAAAAGCATAAAACCTATACTGCCCAGCAAGAGAGCGCGTTCCGCAACCCCCATTTTTTTCCAGTACCGGCAGCACGCCCATACGCCAAGGAGCAGAAAGGGCGTATAGAGAAAAATCCCTCTGTCTCCAATAAGAGCGTGATACCAATAGTACACAGGATCACTTTGGATCCCGATGCTGAAAGTGCCTTTGGCACCGTGACTGCCTATATAAAGAGGTAAAAAAGTACCATACGCGTAAAAATTGAGCAGCAGCCCCCCTGCCAGACAAAAAAGTCCGCCTCCGGCTGCGAGCAGGGTGTGAGAAATTTTCTTTTCGCGGGGAGCCGTAAAGAAAATCCCTCCAACTGCTGCAAGACCGTAAAAGAATCCGCAAGGCAGTTCAAGCAATCCGGCGATACCGGCAGAGAATCCCGCAAGCAACGCTGCCCGGGGGGAATTGACTTTACCGTAACGCATCAAAGCAACAAAAACGCCCAATACAGCAAGAGCAGCGGGAGTGTGATTGTTGAGCATTGTGGAATAACTGATGATCCAGCTGCCTGCGATACAGCTGAGAGCAAGAGCAAATTTCAGGATAAGAGAGCCTTTTCTGACTCCTCTCAGCAGATCAAAGAGCCAGAGAAAAAGGAAAATATTGACAACTGCACCGGTCAAAAAATTGATCAGATAGATGGAAAGATGATAGTTATCAACGAAATTCACACCGCCCCAACGGTGAAAAGGCTTGTAACATTGCCCCAAAACAAAAGGCAGAAAAGGCAGTTTATCGTAGTAAACGTGATTATTGCGCACTGTTCTGTCCACAGTACGGAAGTTGCATTTTTCAATATGAAAGACACCTTGTTCGGCAACGGCCTGAATGGTGGCGAAACGGCCTGACTCATTGCCGGACATTCCCACTTCGAGGTGAGAATAAAGGAGAGCAAAAATCAGCAGAAACAGAATCCCTGCCCCTTTGAGAAGTTTTATTTTGCGTTTCATTGTTCAGAAACTCAGTTTTCTGATGGCGTTGCGGAGCAGCTTTTCGCCGTCGATTTCCCCTTCGGGCAGTTCGGCGGCAAGATTTTTCAGCACCTTGTCAATGGCATCACGTTTGAAACCGAGCTGTTCAAGAGCAAGGGAAACATCATTGATGGCAGAAGCATTTTCCGGAGAAGAAACAGCAGCGGCGATGGCCATATCGCCGCCCAGACCGGAATTGAGCTTATCTCTGAGTTCAACAATAATTCTTTCGGCAGTTCTTTTGCCGATCCCGTTGATCCGGGAAAGAGCTTTGACATCAGAAGCTGCCACTGCGGCACAGAAGGTCGTGACCGCAGTGGAACTCAACACATTGAGGGCAAGTTTGCCCCCGATGCCTGAAACTTCAATAAGGAGCCGGAAAAGTTTCCGCTCCTCCTCAGTGGCAAAGCCGAAAAGAGTGATGGCATCCTCCCGAACGGCAGTATGGATCTTGAGCACCACCTGTTCCCCGGGCTGGGGAAGTTTGTCAAAGGTGGAAACAGGGATCTGCACCTCATACCCCACTCCGCCGCAGTCCACGACGCAGGAAGTAAAGGAGCTTTCTGCCAATATTCCGGTAAGTCTTGCGATCATATTTCAGTTGTACTCTGCCTTGTTTGTTTACATTTCGATATCAAGAGAGATGTCAGCAGCTTTGACGGAGTGGGTCAAAGCTCCGGAGGAGACAAAGTCAACTCCGATCTCGGCGATGGCCGCCAGTCTTTCAATGGTGATACCGCCTGATGCCTCAGTTTTGGCTCTGCCGGCAATGACCTTAACAGCTTCAGCCATTTCTTCATTGGTCATATTGTCCAGCAGGATGTATTCCACACCGGCTTCGGCAGCCTGAGCGGCTTCATCGACAGTATCGGCCTCCACTTCGATTTCCAATTCGGGATATTTGGCTCTTGCCTGAGCCACAGCCCAGGAAATAGCGTTTTCTCCGCCGCCTGCGGCAGCAAGTTCCCGGTGGTTGTCCTTGATCATAACCCGGTCAAAAAGTCCCATACGGTGGTTGGAGCCTCCCCCCACGGCGACAGCATATTTTTCCAGATTCCGGTAGCCGGGAGTGGTTTTGCGGGTATCAAGAAGTTCAGTTTTTGATCCTTCAAGAACTTTGGCATACTTGTTGGTGGTGGTGGCGATACCGCTGAGACGCTGCAAAAAGTTCAGCGCAGTGCGTTCGCCGGTAAGGATTCCTCTGACGGGACCTTCCACGGCAGCGATTTCGTCGCCTTTATTGCAGACTTCGCCGTCGTCAACAAAGGATTTGAATTCGAGTCTGGGCTCAACGAGTTTGAACACCCGTTCAGCGATTGCCAGTCCGGCAACGACCGTGCCGTCGCTTTTGCAGCGCAGGATCGCACGGCCTTCCATATCTTCGGGGATAACAGAATTGGTAGTCACATCCCCCACGGTGTCGAGGTCTTCATTGAGGGCAAGCTCAATGAGCATATCCGCCCGCCCCCAGTCAATAGACGGAAGATCGGCATCATCTTTTTTTTCCACAGCGAAAAAACTCCTGTATTGATTAAGGCACCGCAATCAAATTTCCCGAACCGACGGGAGAACGGTGCGCCATAAACATAATATAGCACAACTTTGTCAAAATTTCAAAAAAAACGCTGATTCTTTCACGTTTTCCCTGTAAAATCCCTTTTTTTACCGATCTTCTCTGATCGGGGACTGCCGAAGAAGCATTGTTCAGATTAGAAAAAATATGCAAGAAATACAAACAGGAAGAATAACATTATTGTCTATCAGACCAGCTTTGATTGGTGGGAATAACTCACCTTTCTATAGGTATTTGCTTGATGATGACGCAAAAATAAAGTATGACAAAGGTCTGAAAACACTGAAGCAATTATTAAAAATTGACAAAAATTCATTCAATTTGTAAAAAAATAAGGACTGGAAAACAGTTTTTTCTTGACTTTTTATTTTTCCGGTGGTATATTAGAGAGATATCAACCGAAAAAAAACAGAAAGGGGGTGAACAAAGCTATGGATACTGAGATCCGCGTAAAGAAAGGCGAACCTATCGACCGCGCTCTTCGTCGTCTGAAGAAGAAACTCGATAAGGAAGGCACCCTCAAGGAACTGCGCAACCGCAGACACTATGAGAAACCCAGCGAAATCAAACGCCGCGAGGCCAAGATGCACCGTCATCGGTAAGCTGTGAAAGAAAAATCCCTGCATCATTTACAAAAGTGAAGCAGGGATTTTTTTTGTTTTCACTCTGTTCCCAATATGGGTAGGTAAAATAACTTTTCTTTTTCCGGAAAGTTTTTATAGACCGCTTTTTATTTTTGAGCATTCAAAAATGAAAAGCGTTACTGAAAAAGGTTTGGGATCCACCTTCGCCAAGGCTACGGCGGACAAGAAAGAACGTGGGGGTTTGGGGCGGGAGGAAAGACCTTTCCTCAAGGCTCTGTTCCCAATACGGGTAGGTAACTGATTATACTCTGGAGTTTTAGTCCAGAGTATTTTTTGTTTAGGCTCTGTTTCCTATACGGGGAGTTTTTCTTTCTCAATATCTTTCAGCGGCACAATGCTTTGGCAAATCTTGCAAAGCAAAAGTGCTGAAAAAGGTTTGGAAAAGGAACGTGGGGTTTGGGGCACAGAGGAAATGGGGCTGTTGCAAAACTATTTTTTTTGCCCCGAGCTATTTCTCTCCCCCATTGAGGCACAAGCCCTGAAAGGGCGGCAGAAGGGAATTACCGCAAACAATTTTTTGCGGTAGCCCTGAAAGGGCGGCAA
>SUWB01000073.1 GCA_015061745.1 Lentisphaerota bacterium
CCGCTCTTCCAAAAGTTGAAGATAATCTTCCAATTTTTGTTTTTCCTCAAACGGAATGTCTGAGCAAAGGAACAAATAGCCTTGAGAATTTGTAAAATAAGCTATGATTTTCTCCTATCATAACTTACTATACCTCCAACTTTCTGCTCAAACAATAGAAAAAGGCTGTTGCTCACCTTTTTTGAGGTTTTGCAACAGCCCCATTTCCTCTGCGCCCCAACTCCCGTCCCCCCTATTTTCCTACTGCCCGGCGCAGAGGGCACCGGAGCTGAGGGCCCATTGGATATTATAGCCGCCGCAGGGGCCGTCGAGGTCCAGGACTTCTCCGGCAAAGAAAACTCCTTTTACAAGGCGGCTTTCGAGGGTTTTCGTATTGACTTCCTCAAGGGAGACGCCTCCTTTTGTGACCATTGCCTTATGGAAATTTTCTGTATCTCTGGCGTGGAGGGTGAGGGAGGTGAGATTTTCAAGGAGTTTCCGGGTATTTTCGGCGGAATAGCGGGCAAAGGGGGTTTCCGGAGCAGGAACGATATAGGGGACAAGCCTTTTGGGGAGATATTCAGACAATATTTTTCCGGCAGAGACTTTGCCGCTGCCCTGCCGCCACAAAGCAAAACGCTGCAGCCATTCTTCTCTGGAAGTCCCTGCAAAAAGATTGAGTTTGAGGGGCAATACAGAATGAGTTTGCAGCAGTTCCGCCGCCCTGCCCGCCAGATCAAGAACAGCAAAGGCGGAGATCCCCTGATGTGTAAAAAGCAATTCCCCCCGGCAGAGCGTTTTTTCTCCCGGCAGATCAATGCAGCAGGTAGTATCCGCCAATGAGATCCCGGCACACAGTCCCGGCCATTCTTCTGTGCATTGCAGCCCTGTCATTGCAGGATAAAGGGGCGTGATCGTGTGTCCTGCCTGACGGGCAAGGGTGTATCCCCACTCGCTGCCGCACCATTTGGGATAGGATTTCCCGCCGCAGGCAATAAGGACTTGAGGAGCGTAAAACCTTTTTTCACCGCCTCTGACTCCGGTGACACTTCCCTCTTTGATGAGCAGTTCTTCAACCTTGAAGCTGGAAATTTTTTCAACACCGTAAAGGTCACACTCATCTAAAAGGGCATTGACCAGATGAAGTGCTTTCCCGGAACGGGGGAAACAGTGAAAACCGTCGGTCACTTCAATTTCCACCCCTCTGTCGCTGAAATATTCTCTGACCCCTTCCGGAGTCAGATTCCGCAGAGCAGGAAGCATAAAACGCCCCTTTTTCCCGAAAGCCCGTGCCATATCATCAGGGGAAAGAACATTGGTGACATTACATCTGCCGCCGCCGGAAAGAGGAAGTTTCCCGCCGAAGCGGCTTTCTTTTTCCAGCAGCAGCACCTTTTTTCCCCGGGCGGCGGCAAAGGCTGCTCCGGCAAGTCCTGCGGGACCTGATCCGATGACGATCAGATCATATTTTTTCATCAGATAAAGATCTCTTCACCGTTACGGTTGCGGCTTTCGATTCCGCCTGCCACAAGTTTCATAAGTTCTTCCGTCTCAGAAAAAGGCATAGGAGGCACTCCGGTACGCAAATACTCCACCACTGCCACAAGCTGGTTGCGGAAAGAGTTGTAGGAGTCCTTGAGCGTAATATCCAAACACCCCTTTGTCCCTGAAAGTGAAATAACAGGAGAATAGGCCATATCATAGGCATTGGCAATAACAGCATCGAATCCTTTGGCGTGTTTCAAATGGCAGATATTGCGTTTCTGAGTTCCGGTGTTACGAATGGAAACATATCCGGGCCCCGTGACGGCACAGAGAGCTTCAAGGGCGTGGATACCGTAGGTTTCCCACTTTTTGGGCATAGTCATTGAAATGAAACGCAGTTCACCCACTTCATTGTACTGACCGTGAAAATAAGGAATGATCTCTTTGGCGTAACGCATACTGCTTGAAGAAATGATGTGAGCCCCGTTCTCAATGGCATTTTTGAAAAAGGCAAGATCTTCCAGATTGTCGCAAAGGGGTTTGTCGATAAAAAGAGGGATTCCGGCTTCAATAAAAGGAGTTGCCCGGCGGACGTGTTCGCTGCCGATGTCGGTCGCAATAATGACTGCATCGACTTTACCGATCATATCTTCGGGGCGATCCACCACTTCAGGCACAAGAGAAAGGCGGGAAACGTGTTCTGCATCGCTGCGTTTGTCGCAGTAAACGACAGCGACTTTCGCTCCGGGGATCCCCATTGTGTCGTGATCTTCTTTGTTGAGATACTCAGGAATACCGGGGAAAGGACACTCCTCTGTCATTGCTTTTACATTGTATGAGTTGAAAATCGCACTCCACGAATAAGGATGTCCGTTGCCTTCTGTCATACCGATGATACCGAGTTTTATATTCTGCGGGTCTTTGACCAGAGCTGCCATAATTTTACCTCCTGAAATTTACTGTTTTCTTATTATACATCTTCTGAGGTAAAAAGTCAATGTAAAAGGCCGTAAAATTTGACAAAGAGCCCAAACAATGCTATTTTAAGCACCATAACAAAAGAAAATTCACGGAGGAACGATGTTTATTGAATTGATTAAAAATCCGGTATTGATCTCAGTGGTCATTATGCTGATCCTTTCGGCATTGAGATTGAATGTGGTGTTTGCTCTTGTCATCTCAGCCACCGCAGGGGGATTTATCGCCGGTATGGACGGCAATGCCATTATGAATGCCTTTAATTCAGGATTGACCAACGGAGCAAAAGTCGCGTTCAGTTATGCAATGCTGGGAGCCTTTTCCATAGCCATTTCCCGTTCAGGGATCACGGAACTTCTGGCCGGAATGCTTTTCAAAAAACTCAACAAAGAAACAACGCCCCGGAATATTCTTTTCTTCAAATATATGCTTCTGGGTATTCTGACTCTGGCGGCAATATCTTCTCAAAATGTCATTCCGGTACACATCGCGTTCATTCCGGTGCTGATTCCGCCTTTGCTTTCTCTGTTTGACCGTCTGCAGCTTGACCGCCGGGCAGTGGCCTGTATTCTGACTTTCGGTCTTATTACCCCTTATATGTTTATGCCTTTCGGTTTCGGACAGATCTACCTTAACGAAATTCTTATCAAAGGTATTTGCAGCAGCGGTTTGCAGGTAACTGCCGATATGGCTCCCAAGGCAATGCTGATCCCGGCTCTGGGAATGGTGGCAGGGTTGCTGATCGCTGTCTTTGTTTCATACCGCAAGCCCCGGAACTATGATAATGTCAAAAGCGAAATCTCTGAAACACACGCCCCCGCAGCAGAAGTTCAAGTCAAGCCCCTCAATGTGATTGCCGGTGTTGCCGCCATTGCGGTGGCTCTTGCGGGGCAGATCTGGCTGGATTCTCTGGTCATTGCCGCTCTGGCCGGCGTGCTTGTCTTTGTCATTTCCGGCGTCGTTTCCATGCGGGACACTCAGGATGTTTTCACCAAAGGTGTCTATCTTATGGGAGGCATCGGTATTGTGATGATCGCCGCCAACGGCTTTGCCGGAGTGCTGAAAGCCACCGGAACCATTGATACGCTGGTCAAACTGCTTGCGTCCGGGATCGGAGCACAAAAGGGATTTGCCGTCTTTTTTATGCTGTTCATTGGACTGGTCATCACAATGGGGATCGGTTCATCTTTTTCCACTGTGCCCCTGATCGCCGCTATTTATGTTCCCTTGTGCATCAAACTTGGAATTTCTCCCCTTGCCACCGTGGCAATCGTCGGTGTGGCAGGGGCTCTGGGTGATGCGGGTTCTCCCGTATCAGAATCTGTCCTCGGCCCCACGGCAGGGCTTAATGCAGACGGCAAACACGACCATATATACGACAGTACGATCCCCACATTCATCCATTATAATCTGCCCCTGCTGGCAGCCGGCTGGATCGCCGGAATGACACTGTAAAAGAGGTCGGGAACGGCACTGAAATCAAAACCACCGGCTTAGCCGGTGGTATGCACCACGCCTTCAAGGCGATGATGCCGGCAGCCCGACACGGGCTCTGAACAGGTTCGCCATACGCAACTATTTTTCAAGCTACCGCTGAAGCGGTATTTTTATGCTTTGGGATTCTTGCTACCCGTAAACGGGTCTATGTACTCTCTAAAAGTCAGCTGTTCATATGCTTGATCTTCAGCCAACTGGTTCTGAATATACGCAGTTATTGCACGAGCATCTGCT
>SUWB01000004.1 GCA_015061745.1 Lentisphaerota bacterium
CTTGTTTTTTCTTATATCGTCCCGGGGCTGCGGGGAATTACAGCCCCCTTGCCCAGGTCTATTCTCTGCCGGGCTTTCAGCCCTTGCCGCCCTTTCAGGGCTACCGCAAAAAATTGTTTGCGGTAATACCCTTCTGCCGCCCTTTCAGGGCTTGTGCCTCAATGGGGGAGAGAAATAGCTCGGGGCAAAAAAATAGTTTTGCAACAGCCCCTTCTGAGGGTAATTTGGTGGAGGTGGTACAACTTGCCAGCGAACTTTGCTCTCAAAGATTTTTTACGCTCAAACGATAAAAAAGTTCGTATTTGCAATATTTTATTTGATAGAAAGGCATAACACTGCGAAAAAAGTCTTATGAGATCCCAAATTGTTGAAAAATAACGAGGGGGACTTTCCCTGTTAATTTTCGGGAAGTTTTATCATTTGATAATTATGCAGCTTGTGACCACAGAACTGCATATCCCAATAGAATCCAAACTAAAGAGAACATAATCATTGAAATCACTTGGGAAATTGCCAGATACAAAAATTTTTCATATTCCCGCTTTTTCTGCCTGTGTAAAGAAAGAAATTTGCAACAAGCAAAAATTTGCATCGGTAAAAGCAGAATAGGATATCCATAAGTTATGAGATACCATTGTGTTTCTGTTTGCAGTTTAAAATATATTTCTCCAAGTACAATAATTCCAAGAGCACACCAGACAAGCTGAGGAAATATCAACAATTCGCACCATTTGTGAGGTCTGGAAAACAATGTTATTATATTACAAAGCCAACATGCCCCCAAAGAGTACAATGCTATAAAAAAGAAAATTCTTGCGATTTCCATATATGACTCCAGTGTTGCTGTTTAATTGTAATATATCGTCTATTACAAGTGTTTTCAAGCTGGATAAGGTGTTTTTATAAAAATCAAAAATGTCGATTGGCGAACGCGTGTCCGGAACCAGTTTTTAGGTATGCTTCAAAAGCAACAGCTTTTTCTTTGGTTTCAAAGGCAAAATATGCTTCAACTTTCCACGGCTTGAACTTGGATGTATGTGGAACTTCACCAGCGTTGTGCTTGGCAAGGCGGGCTTTCAAATCTGCTGTACTGTCGATATAACGCTGTTCCGGCTGGGAAAGACTGCGTAAAATGTAAGTATAGAACATTCTCTCCAATTCTCTGCCGTTAGCCCTCCGTCGCTCTGCGAGCTATGGAGGGCATCCTTCGCACGCTCCGTTGCACTCCGCTTATTTTTGCAAGCAAAAAAAATCTACGGATAGCAAGACTGGCTTGCCCTCCGTCGCTCTGCGAGCTATGGAGGGCATCCTTCGCACGCTCCGTTGCACTCCGCTTATTTTTGCAAGCAAAAAAAATCTACGGATAACAAGACGGGCTTTCAAATCTGCTGTACTGCCGATATAACGCTGTTCCGGCTGGGAAAGACTGCGTAAAATGTAAGTATAGAACATTCGATTTCTCCAATTCTCTGCCGTTAGCCCTCCGTCGCTCTGCGAGCTATGGAGGGCATCCTTCGCCCGCTCCGTTGCACTCCGCTTATTTTTGCAAGCAAAAAAAATCTACGGATAGCAATCCTTACGGCTTGCCATCCGTAGCTTTAGCGAAGGATGGTGGAGCTGATGGGAGTCGAACCCACGGCCTACACGATGCGAACGTGTCGCTCTAGCCAACTGAGCTACAGCCCCTTGATTTCTATTAATATAGCATAACTGAAAAGGGTTTTCAAGTGCTGATTGCGAAAATTCAGCAATTATTTACTCAATTCTCCGTTTCCAGTTTCAACCGCTGCCCCCGGACGCCAGTCGGGAGATTGGCCCTTGATTTGACGGGAAAGCCATTCAAAGGCAATGGCGGGAAATATGTTGTGTCCTCCTTCAAAAAGGGTCATCCGGGCACGGGCTGACTGACGACGCAGCAACACTGAGAACTCTGTACCAAAGGCCGGGTCCTTTTCTGTATATTCCAAGCCGGGGAAAATCTTTTCCTCTTTTACCATATAGGAAATTTCTTCTGCTGTGAAGCGGTCTTTTTCGTCGGCAAGCACATTGAAGGCATTTAAGGCCTGACTGACTGGCACACTCCCCGTGTGGCCGTCGTGGATCCCTGTGCTGATGTCAATGGTAAGGCCCGCTTCCCGGGCATTGGCAAGCCAGGTCAAAGGTGAACGTATTATACTCTGTACTCTGGCTGATTCAGAAACTGCCGGATTTCCGCCGCAGGCTGATTCAATGTGGCTTGCGTATCCGTCGTGGATCCCTCCTTTGCACTGGGCGTGCCAGGCTCCGATGTCAGAAATAGGACACCAACTGGAAACTGCAGTCCATAAATCAGGACGTCTGCCAGCAAGCAGCAGAGAACAATGTCCGCCACCTGAGCCTCCGGTGAGGTAAACCCGGTTGGGGTCAACGCTGCAGACTTTTTTCATATATGTGACAGCATCTTCCAGGTCTGAAACCACCAGATCAGATCCGCAGCCTTCCGGCGTGTTATTGGGACCGCGGAATTTAGGAAAAATCAAATGCCAATCCCATCTTTCGGCCTCTTTGATGTAATTTTGATAGTGTTTTGAATGGTCAAAACTCCAGGTGTGAAGTGCAACTGCCAGCGGACGGGGCTCCGCAGAGGAAGAAAAACGGCAGATCGCCGGTTGAAATGTATTGTCAAACTTACAAGGATAACTTATTTCTGTGGCAGACATAACGGCAAACTCCATAATATTTCAGTTGTTTCCATATAAAATAACTGTTCCGGTTGAAAAAGTAAAGACCTGCAGCGTTTTTTTTAAGAATTTTTTTTGCAACGGGGCCGGAACATTTCTGTAAATTCAGCTCCGGCACTGCCGGCAAGAAGCAGAAGTGTGGCAGGTACAAGATCAAACCACTCCGCAGTGAAACTTTTGAAAAGCAGCAGCGTTCCTGCTGCCGCAGCAGCAAAAGCAGTTATACGTTCCAGAAAGGATTTTGAAAATATCCGCTTCCAGGCAGTCATAAATGCGATGCAGGCAAGGGCCCAGAATGCGGCACTATCCGGAAAAGTCCGGAACCAAAGGCAGCTTGCCCCCACCGGGAACAGCCAGAGAAAATATTTCATCTGCTGCGGAACTTTATCTTGCAGCATCAATACCGCTCCAAAAGCAGTCAGAGGCAGCAGACTGGCCCAAAGCTTGAGCGACGCAGCAGGTCTTGCCCACAGAAAAATTGCTCCGGCAGCACAAAGTATTCCGCGGCAGAAGCACAGTTTCAGATGTTGGTCAGTAAAAAAACGGTAAAGGAGTTTCAGAAAAATTTTCATCGTCATCCCCTCTGAAAAACTAAAAGGACCGGAAAAAATTCCCGGTCCTTCATCAGCTGAAAATTATTTCTTTTTGCTGATAAGAGCTTTGATGCGTTCACGAACGCGCTCGAGATAAGCTTTGCGACGACGACGCTTCTGCACTTTGTTGATCTGCTGACCCATAATAACTCCTTAAAAATTTTGACTTTACTTACAAGTACTTCTTCTAATATAGCACCCGATAAGAAAAAAAGCAAGTTTTTTTCCACAATAATTGCCCGGGATTTGAAAAAAATTTTATGCAAGGAAAAATTTGGGACTGTTTTCGGGATTTTTTCAATAAATATTTGCAAAAAACAGCGAGCCGTGATATATTATAGTATCCGAACCAAAAATATATTGAAGGAGATTTAACAATGGTCAGTTACAAGACTCTCGGATTGGTCAACTCCCGGGAACTCTTCCGTCGCGCTGTCAACGGTGGATATGCCATCCCGGCCTACAACTTCAACAATATGGAACAGCTGCAGGCTATCATTCAGGCTTGCGTTGAAACCCAGTCTCCTGTGATCCTCCAGGTTTCCAAGGGTGCCCGCGACTATGCCAACCAGACTCTGCTGCGTTATATGGCTCAGGGTGCTGTTGAATATGCCAAGGAACTTTCCGGCGGCAAGGGTATTCCGATCGTTCTGCACCTGGACCACGGTCCGGATTTTGAAACCTGCAAAAGCTGCATCGACCTCGGTTTCAGCTCCGTTATGATCGACGGTTCTCATCTGTCTTTCGAAGAAAACATCGCCGAAACCCGCAAGGTTGTGGAATATGCCCACCAGTTCGACGTCACCGTTGAAGGTGAGCTGGGCGTTCTCGCCGGTGTGGAAGACGACGTCAAGGCCGAAAAACACACCTATACCCGTCCCGAAGAAGTCGATGAATTCGTGAAGCGTACCGGCGTTGATTCTCTCGCCATCGCTATCGGTACTTCTCACGGTGCTTACAAATTCAAGCCCGGTGACGATCCCAAGATCCGTCTGGACATCCTCCACGAAATCGAAAAGATGATCCCCGGATTCCCCATCGTGCTCCACGGTTCTTCCAGCGTGCCCCAGGATCAGGTTCAGATCATCAATGCCAACGGCGGTAAACTCAAAGATGCCATCGGTATCGGCGAAGATCAGCTCCGCGAAGCTGCCAAGTCCGCTGTCTGCAAGATCAATATCGACTCCGACGGCCGTCTGGCTATGACCGCTGCCATCCGCAAAGTTATGTGCGAAAAGCCCGAAGAATTCGACCCCCGCAAGTACCTCGGTCCTGCCCGTACTGCTCTCAAAGAGCTTTACAAGCGTAAAAACGTCGAAGTGCTCGGTTCTGCCGGTCACGCTTATGATCAGGACTGATTTTTCTCTGATCTATGAATGAACGGTGCAAGTTTTGCTGCCGTTCAAAAGTCCGAAAAGTTCCGGAATCTGTCCCTGTGATTCCGGAACTTTTTTCGCTTGAAAACTCTTACTTATGAACGCTATGCTTATGAAAGACAGTTTGAAATTTGATGTTGTCATTGCAGGAGCAGGTATTGCCGGGATCTCTGCGGCTGTTGCTGCTGCCAGACTGGGAATGAAAACGGCTCTGGTGGAAAAACAAACCCTTATCGGAGGATTGGCCACCAGCGGATTGATTCTTGTTTATCTGCCGCTGTGCGATGGTAAGGGAACTCAAGTGACTTTCGGGATCGCCGAAGAACTGCTTTTACGCAGTTTGAATTACGGCCCGTTTGAACTGCCTGAACAATGGGGCGGCCCCAAAGGGTATAATCCCGAAGAAAAACGGTTCAAATGTTATTTCAATCCCGCCGGATTCATCCTTGAACTGGATAAGTTCCTCCTTGAAGCCGGAGTGGAACTTTTCCTTGATACGATGATCGTTGCCGCTGAAACTGATGAAACACAGCGGCTCAGAAAAGTTCAGGCGGCTAATAGTTCTGGCATTTTTGATATTGAAGGCAACTGTTTTATTGACACGACCGGAGATGCTTCTTTGATCCGCAGGGCAGGGGGAGCTTACGAAACCGGTATCAACTATATTTCTCCCTGGTGGATGGAAAATGCTCCGGGAGCTGCTGAAAGATATCATTTTATCAATGATTTGCACATTCAGCCTACCGGGCCCATTGTCAATTATCCTCAGATAGACAAGCCGGAATCGGGAAAAAGTGCAACCCATTTTACCCGGAGTGCCTGGCAGATCATCCGGGAACATTATGACAAAAAATACAGCGGCGATCCGGACGGACGGCATAAGCATTTCCCCATTCATCTGCCTGCAATGCCGCAGTTCCGGAAAATTGCCTGTGCAAAAACACTGTTTATGCTGGATGACGATATGTATGGCAGGCACTTTGAGGATTCTATCGGACTTTACGCTGACTGGCGTAAATGCGGGTTTGTATGGGAAACTCCTTATCGTTCTCTGCTGCCTGAAACGATCAATGGCGTTCTTGCCGCCGGCAGATGTATGGGAGCCAGAGGCGATGCCTGGGAGACTTTCAGAGTGATTCCGGCAGCTGCAATGACAGGTGAAGCAGCAGGAGCCGCTGCCGCTTTGTCCGTGCAGAATAACTGCGACCCGAAAGATTTGAATATAGAGGACTTACGAGCCCATTTGAGAGAAAATCACTTCCGCTTCCACTTGGAGGAATGCGGTCTTGAAGTCAGGAGTTGAAAATGCTGAGTTGGAAACAATTTACCGATTATGCCGCAGAACTTCAGTTGAAGCCTGAATATGTGGAACAGAACAGAGAATTTTTTGAACAGGTGGACCCTGCTTTTTTTGACAGGATTTTTAATGCAGACAAATTTGATCCTCAGGAAATCAAAACGGCTTTCCCCGGAGAGGAATATCGCCGTTTTATGCTCATTATGGCTGTGGCCGGTTGGCCGCAGATGGTGGAACACTACAAGAAAATGAACTTTACTCAGGAAATGCTTGAAGATATCAAGCCTGACTTGGGTTTGTGGGTGGATAAGTTTATGGCCGATTGCGGCATCGCCGGATTGGATATGCGTATTTACGGTTGGACAAAAGCATTGCGTTCCGGTTCAATATTGCAGTTTGGCAGATTGCAGTGCAACTACGACCACCAATTTTATGGTAAAGTTGCCTGTTTCCGCAATGAAGACGGGTCTATCCGTTTGGAACCTTGTGCCGAACACAATGACAAGGCGATTTTTTCAAACGGTGATCCCTGTATCAATATCCACATCCCTGCCGCCGGACCTCTGAAGCGGGAACTGTGTATTGACTCTTTCCGCAAGATGGTCAAATTCTTTGCCGAATACCGCAAGGATTTTGATTACAAGGCTATTGTCTGTTATTCCTGGATCCTCGATCCTGTCTTTACTCAGATTATGAAAAGCACCAATTTGGCTGATTTCCAGAGTCTCGGCCACCTTTTCAGAATGGACGGCGTGGATGAGACCAATGAAGTGGTCTGGCGGGTTTTTGACATTCCCAACGGTACGCCTGCGGATATTGATCAGAGACCTCACAATACCGGTATGCGCAAGGCCGTTGCTGAATATCTTAAAAAGGGCGGCAGATTCTGCGAATACGGTATTGTTATCCTGAAAGAGGAGTTTGAAACTTTACTGGGATAAATGCTTTCCGCAGATAAAAAATGCTGCTGCAACGTGTAGAGTGCAGCAGCTTTTTTTGTCGGCTGGAATCTTTAGAATGCCCCCCAGAAGGTGACATCAATCTTTTGAAATACAGGATCCGCAAGAGTTTTTGCTCCCACATTGCCGCCCACATAAAGCATATTGGCCTTACCATTGTGACGGAACATCGGGTAGTCGCCGTTGGCTGGAATGCCGTAACGGTTGGAGACATTGTAATGGCATTGACGGGAACGTCCGTAAAGATCAATGAAAAGCATTGTAGAAGAAGGATACTTGAACAATCCGATTCTCTGTGCTTTAGGGGTTTTGAAATAATAGGCATTAAGATAAGCGTTGTGGCCGTATGAAGTGAACCGGTGCTGACCGGTTTTCCAGTCTGCGGGGAGTTCCAGAGAGGGACAAAGCAGTTTGTCAACGATAATATTGCCTGCACTGTCCATATCCCAACCGGTCAACATTCCGTTGTGGTTTGTCCCCAGATAAGAAGCAAGAAGCCCCGAAGTTTGTGAGGCAAAATACCAGGTTTTGCATCCGGAGGTGTAGCTTCCTGAGTTGTAAAGAGGTGTAACACAGTCCAAGTTGTCGGCAGCATACATAGCATTGGCACGGCCTATCTGGGAAAGCACATTGTTGCAAGTTGTGCCCTTTGCACGCTCCCTGGCCTGCTGTAATGCAGGAAGAAGCATTGCTGCAAGAATGGCAATAATGGCTATAACAACAAGAAGTTCGATCAATGTGAAGCTGTACAGCTTCACACTCCTGCAGGGGTGTGAAAAAGAAATATTCTTCATAGAAATTCATTCTCCGTTGAGAAATTTATAAATGAAACCCTACTTTAATATAACCCGTCTGTCTGGAAATTACAAGGAGATTACTCCTTAAAAAAGAAAAATTATTTGAGGTGTCTGAATCTTCTTTTGAAGATCAAAAACGATTGCTTTCAGGTGAAAAGCGGAGAAAGAAGGAGAGATTTCCCCCAAAAAAAATTTGACTTTTCACTTCCGGCGTGTTAAATTATATACCAGAAAGCAGGTCAGTCTCGGAAACAATATTTGCATTGGGTTCTCTTTTGAGCTTATCAGTCTTGTGTGGTCGCGAGATAATACAACCTGCTTTCTTTAATTTTGCCACATTGAAAGCAAAAATGGATTTCAGAATTTTCCCATAGCACGCCGCATCAGAGCTTGAGGCTTGTACACAACAACCAGTTTTCCATTTACAAAAGCAAGGGAGTCAAGGAGCCCGGAAATATTCCTGGCTTCTTTTTGAATTTCCATATCAATTTTCTGCTGCAGCTTTTCCCTTACAGATGCGGGAAGTTTTATATTATTTACCTTGACGGAATCGAGAGTGCAGATCAGATTCTTTCCTTCTTGCTTGGAAATCCGGAACAAAACATTCAGAAAAATGGCTTTATCAGCCAGCCAGGATTGTTTGGGGCGAATGGGATAAGTCAGCGAGAATACTCCATTATCGCTGCAAACTGGCTGAAGATAACGTACCGGGAAAGGCAGTTTTTGAGGTTTTGTGTTGCCCGCAAGTTTGAAAAGAGAATTGATTTCTTCTGAAGTCAGGCGCAGAACAGCCTTTTCTGGGATTTTCTTTGAAGAAAAATTCTTGTAAACTTTGCGCATAAGTTTGTATTGCAGGGAGAAATCCTTTGACGTCAGAGACACAGGGGGAATTTCTTTCCACGGTTTGAAAATCGCCTGAAACAGCAGAAACGGTACGGCCGTTATGACAATAATAACAACCAGCGCAAGACTCAACCAAAAGATTTTCTTAACTTTGGGGGAAGGCGTCTGAACGGTTGAGTCTGTTTGAGAAGTCGTGTCGCTCATCCTCTTAACTCCACTGCTTCACGGATGTAAACAAGGTTGTCCGCATTGTTGTCGTAGGGCAGGGCTGTTGTCCGGATCAGATCCGCACATTCTGAAACACATTTTTCAATATCTTCACTGCCGGTGATCTTGATGACGGCATCGTATTCTGCCGCATCAGTTATAAAACGGCCGGGAGCGGAAGCTTTGTAGGTTTGGAAAGCTTCGCTGTTGAGCACTGCTGAGAAATTACGGCTTTCCCAACGGCCGTTTTTGTATTCCATACCGTACAGCAGTATTTCCCGGTTGCGTCCGTCGAAAAGGCAATCAAGCTGATCGCCTTCTTTGCCGGAAATCCGACCGGTCAGGGCGAAGGCTGCGGGGACACAGCGGAACTTGATATCGTCGTGTTCAAGGGCCCAGGCAGCGATCAAGGCGGCAGTCATACGCAAAGCGGTGAAACCGCCGGGACCGGCACCAGTACTCCAGAATTTTATGTCTGAAATTTTCAGACCGTGTTCAGCAAGAGTATTTTCCACAAAACCGGGCAGCCCTGCGGCTTCCCGGCTTTTCATCGGTGAAAAGGTGTTGAAAAGCAATGTGTCATCTTCCATTACTGCCAACCAGACCCCTTCGCTGACGGGGTTCAGAGCACCATATCGCATTTTTCTGTCGTTCCTGTTATATCGGCTATCAATTCGCTGTCGGAAACTCTACGGCGGTGGGAAATGACTTTGCCGCCTTTGACCACCACCTCTGCGGGCATTGCCCGGAGGTTGTAGATACCGCCCATAGAATAACAATAAGCTCCGGCATTGGCAATGCCGAGTACATCGCCTTCCCGGATTTCGGGCAGGGGACGCTGTTCCGCAAAACGGTCTCCTGTTTCGCAGATATTGCCGCAAACGTCGTAAACTTCCTCTTTGCCGTCGGGATTGCTCAAGTTGAAAACCTGATGATAAGCACCGTAAAAAACGGGACGGATCAAGTGAGGGAATCCGGAGTCAGTTCCGGCAATGAGCCGTTTCCGGTTGCGTTTGAGGGTGTTGACTGTTACGAGCAATGTACCGCATTCGGCGGAAATAAATTTACCCGGCTCAAATTTGATATTGAGTTCCCTGCCGTACTGTTTTTCAAACTCCCGGAATCTCTGTGCGATTCCCGCTCCCAAAGTGACATAGTCGATCCGTTCTTCATCGGGCTTGTAGGGGACTTTGAAGCCGCCGCCGAAGTCCATAAATTCAAGATCAGGGAAGTTTTCAGGAGTGGCAATGCTCATCAGAGCTTTCATTGCTGCGTGGAATGATTCGGGTTTCTGAATACCGCTGCCGGTATGCTCGTGAAGTCCCACGACCTTTATATTGAACTCTTTGACAATAGAGAGCACTTCATCAATATCTTCCAGCAGGATTCCGAACTTTGTCAGATCTCCACCGGTCATTGTGCGGACATTGTCCCCATCGGTGACGTCAGGGTTGAACCGCAGACAAACTTTCATACCGGGATGAGCTTTTCCGGCTTTCCGCAGCCGTGAAAGTTCACCGATATTCATAACGACGCCTGTTTTATAGACCTTTTCAAATTCAGCATCGGTCATATTGTTGGCGGTATAAATGATCTTTTGAGGATCAAATCCCAGAAACAGGGCATATTCAACCTCTCCGGGACTGACGGCATCAATACCGCATCCGGCATCTCTGAGCAAGCCGAGAAAAGCCGGGTTGAAGTTGGCTTTGAGAGCATAGTGGATCTGAAGCCGGGGGTGAGGAATGAAACGGTACAGATCCTGATAGCGTTCCAGGAGCACATCTCCATTGTAGACAAAAAGAGGAGTCCCGAAACGCCCGGCCAAAGTCAGAAAATCTTTATTCAGCATAATTCAAAACTCAATAGGTGGAAATAAGGGCGACGAGTTCCAGATCCTCTTTGCCCACATTGCGGATAGAGTGCCCGGCACCATTACCGGTGAGCAAAGTATCACCTGCGCTGAGGAGCGTGATCTTGCCGTTGTCATCTGCTTCAGCCTGACCTTTGACGATTACAAAAATCTCGTCCTCATTCTCGTGATTGTGAAATCCGATGGAGCCCCCCGGGGGCAGGGTCAGACGTGCCGCCATACGGTTATGGGCGCGCATTTCACTGCCCGGCTCCCAGAAGTGTTCGATTTTGACAGTACCGCTGCCTCCCCGCATATTTTCCCGGAGTTCTGTGCGGTAAGTACCTGCTTTGCGAATCATTTTTCTCCTTTCAGCCGGCCGAAAATATTGCCGTATTTTTTCAGATTGAGGGCCTCAACGTAGGCGGAAATCTTGGTTTCCGTGCTGCAGGGGTCGATGGTTGTGTCTACGCAGTCGCCGTCGAGGACAAGCAGCGGGACTCCTGCTTCGGTCAGCTCCTGCCGCAGATGTTTGATAAAGGAGCTGTCTGACATAGAGCAGCGGCCGAAACCGTGGTTGTAGAGGATACAGCCGTTGAATTTCATTTTTTTACCGGTTTCGATGATCTCCTGGACCCGGAGGGCAGGATCCATAAAGCCCTGAGTCAAAATCTTTTTGGCAAGTGAACGGTAGGGATCAGAAGCATCAAGGGGCTGCCAGCCGACGAAGTTGACTTCCTCAAAGACGATGGGAGCATTGCATTTGAGCTCGATGTAATCCAGCAGAGAGGTGTCGTAGAAGGGCGGCAGATGAAGCCACAGCAGACGGTGGGTATCTTCAATTTTCAGCTGGGGATCAAGTTTTGACTTGGCTTCAAGGAGTTCTTCATAAAGAGACTTCTGGATATCCACCATTTCAGGCCGGCCCCAGAGCTGGCTGAAAATTGAGGCGAAATAAATGGCCTTTGCACCGCGGATCAAAGGCGGGCAATAGTAACGCAGTTCATTGCACTTGATGGTGTATTCCCGGGCTTCGTTGGAAAGTTCACAGGCCCGTGCGAGGTTTTCGGGTTTCATCGTCAAGCCGGTGGTCCGTTCAAGATTTCTGACGGAACGCTCAAGGTCTTCTGCCAAATGTTCCACGTTGGAGTCGCACAGTCCGCCGATGGCAGGGGTGTGAAGTGAGAACAAGCGGTCTGTGACACCGTAGTCACGGGCAAGGTCACGGAAGATCCGTTCTCCCTGCTGACAGGGCTGGGAGGTCGAAATAACTGCTGCCGGGGTGGGGAGCTTGCTGCCCTCGAGAACCCGCAGGAAGGAGCAGGTTTCACCTGAAAATCCCTTGCAGGCCGCCTTGTCAAAGCAGCGTTTGATCCGGTGCTGATTCCGGGCGAAAAGGGCGGCGTAGGTTTCAAGGGTCAAGGTGTTTGCTCCCAGGGCGTTGAGAACTTCAGGGGGGAAGAAAAGGTTTCTCCACACCATAGGTGCGTCGGAATGACCGATGTAAGTCTTTTTATTGGCGGCGGCACGGATCGCAACAGATTCGTGTTTGATTTCGGGAATCTCGGGCAATTTGGTCTCAAGTTTTCCCTTGAGGTCGGAAAATTGCCGCGCCAGACAGGCGGCACCGAGTGCCCCCATAACGCTGTGGAATTCAGGAATGACGATCTTGTTTCCGGTGATCTCGTGGAGATAGTAGGCTACCGCCCGGTTGTAAGCCACACCGCCCTGGAAGACGATGTCCCCTTTGTAACCGAGGAAAAGTTCACCCACGCCGGACATAATGGTACGGGCCTGAGCCCGGCAGGCTCCGCCGATGATATCGCCCAGAGGGAAACGGTTTTTGAATTTGTTGATACTGGTGGCTGAAAGCACGGCGCAAACGGAGGAAAATTCCAGATTGCTGTCGTAATTCACCTTGTCAGCCATCTTGTCGATGGGCACATCCAGTTTGGCTGCGACGCTGTCAAGGAACGCTCCGGTACCGGCGGCACAGATGCCGCTCATCTTGTAGTTCCACAGATTCATATGGTCGTTGAAGACCATTGCTTTACTGTCCTGACCGCCTACATCGAGAATGGCTTTGCAGTCAGGGTGGTAATGTCTGGCACCGGCAACGTGAGCGGTCACTTCGCTGATACGGAAGTCATAGGGAATGAAATCAGCTGTATCCTCAACGATCTGGCTTCCGGTCACAACTGTACAGGTGATGTTCTGCAGTCCGGGGACTCCGGCATCCTGAAGAAACTTATCGACAGTCTGCCGCAGCTGACCGAAGTTACAGGCACCGCATTTTGAGCAGATTCCGGAACAGCGGACTCTGCCGGTGTCTGCGGGGCGGGTACGCTGATAGATCGTCTGACGCACCTTGCCGCGTTCATTCATTAAAACCGCCTTAAAGGTGGTTGAACCGATATCAATACCGAGATACAACTTTTCCATAATAAATAAAGTCCTTGAATAAAAATGTGTTCAGGTGTAATATACACCAACAAATACTTTTTTTCAAGAAGATTGGAGATTATGTTTCAGTAATTTCTTCAGTTTCTTACAGGAAGAATTTTTCGGCTTTTATTTTTTTGCACACCCGTGGAAGATGGGAATCCGAAAGAAAGATTGTCCGGATCAAATTGGAGTTGCCGGATTCTGTGCGGCAGGGAGCAACACTCTTTTTTGAGCCGAACGTTCATTCAGTTTTTCAAGGAGAACGGCAGGCACATTGAGTTTGCCTGCTCCGCATCCCAAATTGATATTGGGAGAACGTTCGCCGTGAAAATCACTGCCCCCCGACAACAGAAGATCAAACTGAGCAGCTGCTTCTGTGACCAGCTGGGTTTCCGGGGGACCGAAAAGAGAGTAATATCCTTCCATTGCATCCAAGCCGAGAGCAGAAAGTTTCCGCGCCACCCGGCGGACGTAGGCTCTTTCATTTCTGTCACGGTAAATGGGATGAGCCCAGACTGCCAGACCGCCGGAAGCGTGAATGGCGGCAATGGCTTCCCGGGGAGAGGAGTTTTCCCGGGGAATGTAAGCGGGTTTGTTGTTTCCCAGTAATTTTTCAAAAACACTCCGCAAATCAGGGAAGTGGTATTTTTCCATAAGTGCCTGAGCAAAGTGGGGACGCCCCAGATTGGCTCCCATACCGCCTGCCGCGGCAAAGGCGGGTTCATCGTCATCAAGCGGATAGCCCAAAAGGGCAAGTTTGATTTTCATATCCCGGTTGCGTTTGGCCCGCCGTTCCTGTTCCCGGGCCAGATATTCCAGAAGTGCCGGATCGGTGTGGTCGATGAAAAGACCGACGATATGCAGTTCCCGGGCCCCGTAGCGGGTGGAAAGCTCCACGCCGGGGATCGCCTGAAGTGCCGGATAGCTTCGGGAGCTTTCCAGAAACTCCGGGAGTCCTGCGGTGGTATCGTGGTCAGTCAGAGCAACTGCTGCCAGTTCATTTTCAGCAGCAAGAGCCAGTATTTCTGTCGGAGTACAGGTTCCGTCAGAAAAGGTACTGTGGGTGTGAAGATCAATCGAACCAGGTGTGCACGGCATATTTTTTTACCTTCTTTCAGCAGCTTTTTTGATAATATTCATCAGATGCCGCAAACGCAGTTCCGGCGTGTCACAATAATTGATCCGGGGAGCTGTTCCGTCAGCAAGACGGAAAATAGTTCCACCTGGATTATTCAACAAAACTCTTCCGTTGACGACAGAAAGCTGCCGGTAATCTGCCAGGGCCGTGAGGAGTTTGATACGGGTGACCGCAAGCAGGTTTTTGACAGGATCCGGAAGTTTTCCGTAGCGGTCTCTGAGTTCAATGGCAAAATCATCGAGAGCTGTTTCGCTTTGCAGTTTTCCCAATTTCCGGTAGGCATCAAAACGGAGTCTGTCACAGGAAATATATTCAGCAGGAATGTTGCAGCAGAGAACACCCGGCTCATTAGTGCGTAATGCGTAGGAGATAAAGTCGATATGGACTTCAGCTTCCGGCAGCAGGTCGAGTTTTTTCCCTGAAAGAATAGCAACTTCCTGTTTCAAAAGCTGGCAGTAAAGGTCAAATCCGATGGCATTCAAATGGCCGGATTGTTCCGCTCCCAGCAGATTGCCTGAACCGCGGATTTCCAAGTCGTGAAGTGCCAATTGAAATCCTGTTCCCAAGCTGGAACAGCGGCGTATGGCTGCCAGACGTTTCCGGGCATCACTGCCCAAAAGCGTGTTCCGGGGCAGAAGCATATAGGCATAGGCCTGATTTTTCCATCTGCCCACACGTCCCCGGAGCTGGTGCAGTTCCCCCAGACCGAAACGGTCTGCCCGCTCAATGATAATGGTGTTGGCATTGGGAACATCAAGGCCGGATTCAATAATAGTGCTGCATACCAGACAGTCAATGCGGTTTTCCAGAAAATCTTTCATCACATTTTCCAGTTCCTGTTCCGGCATCTGACCGTGAGCCATAGCGAAACGCCCTTCAGGAACAAGGGTTTGCAGTTTATTCATTGTGGCATTGATCGTATTGATCCTGTTGTGCAGATAGTAGACCTGCCCCCCACGGGCAAGTTCTGCTTTGATGGCATCGGCCACCATTTCCGGAGATTCAGGAGAAATCACCGTTTTAACCGGAAGCCGCAATTTGGGAGGCGTCATCAAGGTGGTCAGATCCCGGGCTCCCGCCATCGCAAGATAGAGGGTGCGGGGAATGGGCGTGGCAGACATTGAAAGCACATCGGCTTCGGCACGGAATTGCCGCAGCCGTTCTTTGAGGTGGACGCCGAAACGCTGTTCTTCGTCGATGATGACCAGGGCCAGATTGCGGAACTTGATACGGCTGCTGCAAAGACGGTGGGTGCCGATGACAATGTCTACGCCGCCTGCAGCAAGATGGGCGATGGTACGCTCCTGTTCGGCGGTTGAACGGAAACGGCTCAGAACTTCGATCGTAAAGGGATAGCGGGCAAAACGTTCACAGAAACTTGCGTAATGCTGTTGTGCCAGTATCGTGGTGGGGGCGATGACCGCCACCTGAAAACCACCTGAAACAGCTCTGAATGCCGCACGCATAGCAAGTTCTGTTTTGCCGTAACCCACATCTCCGCAAAGCAGTCTGTCCATTGGTTTGGCTGCTGCCATATCGTTCCAGATTTCCAAAGTACCTTTGCGCTGATCGGGGGTATCCTGAAACGGGAAGTCGTTGAGAAACATTTTTTCTGCTTCCGGATCAGGCGTCATCCGGAGACCTGAAATGGATTGCCGCATCGCTTGAAGACGCAGCATATCACTGGCATAGGAACGGACGCCCAAACCAGCTTTGATACGGGCGTTTTTCCACCGGGAGGAGTTGGGAGAGTGAAGTTTTACTTTACTGACTGCCCCTACATAACGGCTGAGATGACAGGCTTCGGTCAGAGGGATATAGATCAACTGGCCGTCCCGGTATTCCATTGCGATCACTTCACGGGAACTGTTATTGTTTTCAAGTTTCTTGAAGCCTCTGAAAATACCGATCCCGTGGTCTATGTGAACCGCATAATCCCCCTCATCAATATCTGCCAGAGAAAATTCAATGGCAGGTGTTGGAGCTGCTTCCGGAGTGAGGGACGGCGTTTCATCGCTGCTCCCGGCAGATGAACGTTCACGGTAAAAACCAACTTCCAGCAGTTCTTTTTCGGTGATGACCAGCAAATTTTCGCGAAGCAGCGTGAACCCTGAGGAAAAAGGTGTTTCTGCAAATTCGAGCTGCGCTGCCTTGAGATGCTTGCTGCACCACTGTTTCAGCTTATCCACTCCGGACTTGTCTTTGGCCGTGAAAAGGACGAGCCCATTTGTGCCGGTGATGCTGCTGATTTTTTGTTTCAGCTCATTGAAACGGAACTGAACAGACTGTTCAATATTGCGATTGGTCTTTATAAGAGAATTTTCATAAACAGGAATAATGTCAGAAGCTGAAAATTCTTCCGGTGTTTCGTCAGGAGCAAGGTCAAAAAAGGTCTGTTCACAATCTTTATCGCGGCAGAAAACTGAAAAAAGATCAAATCTCTGCAATTCTTTTTCAGAGGCATAACGGCGCAATATTGAACGGGATTTGTCAGGAAAAACGTTGATAAAGGTAAAGTCGCTGTTTTCAAAGTAGGCAATGGCATCGGAATCAGCCGCACCTCCTGCTGTAATTCCGGAACGGCCGATCAGCTGGTAGGATTCCAGTTTGCCCGTGGAACGCTGAGTCTCAGGAGAAAAACTGCGCATCGTATCGATTTCATCGCCGAAGTATTCGACCCGGCAGGGGAAATCGTGGGCGGGACTGTAAAGATCCACAATGCCGCCCCGTCTGGAAAATTCTCCGGGAACAGTGGTTTCATATTCATCATCGTAATCAAGCTGCAAAAGCTTTGCGACCAATTCTTCAGGCGGCAGCACAAGTCCGGGACGCAGTTCGATCCGGGCTGCGGCACTCCCTTGCGGATCGGGAGCTGCTCCCGTAAAAGCATTGACACTGCCCATAACAATGTCATAATTGCCTGAAAGGATTTTGTCCAGAGCTTGAGCACGACGGCTTTCAGCACCGGGAAAACGCAGTTTGCCCCGTTCGGTTTCCGGAAGCAGAAGCAGATCAAGTTTTATCCCCGCTGCGGCGGCACACTGTTCCGTCAGCATAGCGAGAGTGTCGGCTTCACTGCTGCCGGGACAAATGACAATACTTTTTCTTTTGCCGGCAATATGGGCACGCAAAAGGGGCAGTGCTGCCAGTTCCGGCAGTACTGATATGGCAGAAAAAGCCCCGGATTGAGGCGAATGTAAATAATTTTCTAAAAATTTATGCCATTTCACGCAAAAAGGCCTTGATTTTTTTTTCAAAAGTATTATAATGATTTTTGGCGACCGAAAAAGAATGCATCGCTTCCTTATTTTTGTCGCTCTATAAATATAATATGAAACAGGAGTTAATTCAATGGCAGAAAAAAAAGAAATTGAAAAAGATTTGAACAAAAAGAAGAAAAGTACCGCTCCCGCCGCTGAAAAAGTTGAAGAAGCTGTGACCGTAACCGGCGAAAAAGAAAGCAACCGCCGCAAAAAAAGTTCTGTGAAGGCAGAAAAAGAAAGTACAGCTGCTGCCGCACCTGCTCCCGCCAAGGCAAAAAAATCCGCCGCAGCTTCCAAAAGTGCCAAAGCTGAAAAAACTGCGGAAACTGAGAAAAAAGAGACCGCAGAGTCCAAAAAGAAAAGTCCGGAAAGTGCTGAAAAAGCCAAAACGGCAAAGGCTGAAAAGACAGTGAAGGCGGAAAAGGGCAAGAAAAGCTCCAGTTCTGAATCTTCTTCAGCAAAGATTAAAGCCGACACTGAAAAAGTCTCAGTGTCCGCAGCTGCCGAAACGGCTGATGTTTCAGCTGAAAAAGTTGAAGAAAAAGCTGAAAAGCCTAAAAAAGCTCCCGCAAAAAAATCTGTAAAGAGCAAAAAAGCAGCCGCCCCCAAAGAGGAAACTGCCGAAGAACAGGTGGAGGCTGAAGAAATTGCCCCTTCTGAAACGATCCCCGTCGGCGTGCCTTTAACTTCTGTGGTTCCTTTGAGTACCGTTGTGGTGCCTGAACTGCCCGAGGACGATCTCGATGATGAAGATGAATCCCCCCGGAGAGAAGATGACGATGAGTTTGATGACGACATTGACGATGATGAAGATGACAGCGATGATGATGATATTTCCGCTTCGCCTGAACCGACGGTCCATCGTAAGCTGATCATCAAAAAAGTGTGTGCGCCGCCTGTGAAATTTCAGCCCCGTCCCAAGACGGAGGAGGAGATCGCCCGGGATCTTGCACGGCAAAGTAATCATTCGTCCGTTGTCCGCCCCCGGACCAAGCAGGAAAAGGAGTCTGCCCGGAAGACTGCATTGGATACCCGGCTTATGAACAGCGGGACAAAAAATGATACGATGAAAGTCTATATGGGGGAAATCGCCCGTATTTCTCTGGTGAATAAAACCGAAGAAGCTGAGCTTGCCAAACAGATCCACAGTACTGACAGCAAGCAGTATGAAGATGCCCGGAATACCTTGATCAAGGCCAACTTGCGTCTGGTGGTCAAGATTGCTCACGACTTCAAAGGGCTGGGATTGCCGCTTTTGGACCTTATTTCAGAAGGCAACATCGGACTTATGCGTGCTGTTGAAAAGTTTGATCCCAGTAAGGGAGCTAAGTTCAGCAGTTATGCTGCCTGGTGGATCAAGCAGTCTATGCGTCGGGCTCTGGCCAATCAGAGCCGTACTATCCGTATCCCTGTTCAATCTGCCGGTAAGATTTCCAAGATCAAGACTGTGCGTATGAAGCTTGCTGAAGAACTGGGTCGTGATCCTACTGACTCTGAGATCGCCGATCATCTTGAGTTCAGCGAGAGAACCGTTGCCGGTCTCCGTCTTGCCGATCTTAAGACGATTTCTTTGCACGATCCCATTCAGCAGGGGGAAGAAGGTGAGTTCCAGGATATTATTCCCGACCGTCACGCAATGACTCCTGACCAGATCATCGGAGATGTTGAGTCTGTTTTCAGACTGCTCGATCTGCTGGATAAACTGGAATACCGGGAACGGCGCATTCTGGAAATGCGTTTCGGTTTGCGGGGCAACCGCCCTCTGACTCTTGAGGAGGTCAGTCAGCAGATCGGCCGTACCAGAGAACGTGTCCGCCAAATCCAGAATCAGGCGTTGAACAAACTCAAGCAGCTGCTCACTGATGAGGCGGGATACAACGCCGAATAAATGAATCCGGAACAAAAGAGACCTGATGAAAACGTATTGTTTTCCTCGGGTCCTTTTTTTTTGACTGAATAAATGAGCAAGGTAAATTTTCCCCCTGAAACATCGAAATTATCTTTCAGCAGGAAAATAACCGGAGAAAAAGTTTTTACTTTTTCCGAAGTTCAGACGGTGGAAAAAATTTCCTCAGGGGAACGTGGGCTTCCGGCAGACGGAACTTGTAATGTATTGCCAGAAAACGCAGGGAAAACACAAAGGCGGAAGTGATGGCAAAGTTCAGAAACCAGGGAGTATTGACAAGAGTCAGACAGAAATAGACGAATCCCCCCAGCAGAGAGGCTGTGGCATAGAAATCACTGCGGAGGACTACCGGCACTTCTCTGACCAGTACATCCCGGATCATTCCGCCGCCGATAGCGGTAATAACTCCGCAGAGAAGCACGCCGATGAAACTTACCTCATAACTTAATCCCTTGCTGCAGCCGATGGCAGTAAAAACTCCCAATCCCACTGCGTCGCAAAGTTGTATGATATTACGCAGGCGCATCCAGAAATGTGCTGTAAAAAAGGCAATGAGTGCAACGGCAATACAGACGCCAAGATAGGTCCAGTGCTGCAGGGCCGCCGCCGGAACCGCTCCCAGAATGGCATCTCTGGTAATACCGCCGCCCACGCCTACACAGCAGGCAAGAACAGTGACACCAAAGATATCCAGCCGCTTGCGAACACCTTTGATAGCCCCTGTGGCAGCAAAGATCGCCGTTCCGAAAAGGTCAAGTATCAGGACGATGTTATTTTCCAAAAGTCAAGATCTCCAGAAATTATGAGTTGTTTTGTCAGATGAGTTTTCCTGCGTGAACTGTGACAGTGACAGGATCGGTGAAACTTTCACGTATGACAGCGTTGAAGCGGTCAGGCGTGTAAGAGTTGATTCTGCGGGTGATTTCTTCAAGAGCATTGGCGGATTCGCCGTAAAACATATCCAGCATTGTGAATTCCAGTGCTGAATGGGGCGATTCTGCCGCTCTTGCCAGACGGAAAAGCATTGAATCCCGGGCGGTAAAGAATTCTTCTTCAGAGATTCCTTCTGTTGCCAGACGGTGGATTTCTTCGTCAAAACATTTCTCTACATCTGCGATTTTTTGAGCTTCCGCAGCCGCAGAAAAGGCAAAAACTCCGGGATGAAATCCGCCGGCAGCTTTGGTGCCTACGGAATAAGCCAGACTTTTATCTTCGCGGACTTGCTGAAACAATTTGGAATTCATACCGTTTTCAATCGTGTTGAGCATATGGAAGATATCGCCGGCTTCCCCTCTGAGAACGGGGATCCGCAGAAGTTTCATAACGACAGTTTGTTCTCTTTCGATGGGCAGTTCGATGAGCTGAGGAGCGGAAAGGGGCTGCGGAAGTTCGGGGAAGTGTGCTTCCCCGTTTTTCCACTGCAGAGCAGCAGAAAGATATTCGCCTTTTGCAAGGGCCGTTTCCCGGTCGATATCACCGGCAAAACCGGCAATGACTTGTTCTTTGAGAAAGAGATTTTTCCAGAATTCTGCTGCTTGTTCTCTGGTGAATGACGCAACACACTCAGGCGTTCCACGTTCACCGCAACCGTAAGGATGGGAACCGAAAAGAGCCTGGCAGCCGGCGGCAAAAGCGGCTTTTGCAGGCTTCATCTTGCGGCGGCGGAATTTTTCAAGCTGCCGCTTTTTCTCCCTTTCAAACGCTCCCTCCGGGAAGGTCGGTGCAGAGAGGATCTCTGTCATCAATTTGAACGCCTCGGAAAAGTTTTTCCGGGGAGCATTGAATTTGGCTGCAAAGGAGTTCAAACCTGTTGTAAAGGTAACATCCATACCGTTGCGGTCAAGAGCTGCCGCCAGAGCATTTTCACTGCGTTTGCCGCAGCCGTTGAGCAGGGTTTCTGCAATACAGTGCGATATGCCGCGCCGGTCAGGAGCTTCAAAAATGGCCCCCCCGGGAAGCAGCAGAGAGAAGCTGACCAGCTCCACTGCGTGGTCGGAACAGGAAACCAGCTGAACACCGGAAGAAAGCTTGTCCGGAACGGCTTTGCCGCAGGCAACGGCGGAAACCTGACGGGAACGGCGGGGTTCCGGCCGCTGACGAACCGTAAGAAAGGTATCTGAATTGAGAAGTTCTGCCGCAAAGGAATGTACTTCCTCAAGTTTGAGGTGCTGCAGGGAATTCAGGGCGCAGCTTGCATAACAGGGATCTGAATTGATCATAACTCCGTCCACCATCGCCGCAGCAATATGGGCGGGAACGCACATTTGTCTCAACTGGTCGGCATAACGCTGATTTTTTTCCCGTCGGAGTTCATCAGCAGAAATGGCTCCTCTGGCGACGGCGTCAAGTTCCCGGCGCAGCGCAGATTCCAGTTTATCCAGCTTGCCCGGCGTGGAAACTGCCGTAATCATAGGCACACTGAAGGTGCTGAAGTTTTCAAGATCAGCATCAATATTCAGAGCCAGTTCTTTTTCATATTCCAGTGTGCGGACCAGGCGGGAACCGGTGCTGCCGGCAAGAATACCGGAAATAACTTCGGCGATGACGTTGTGTTTCGGGGGCAGGGGGGGGAGCAGCAGGGCCAATTGTGAAACCGTGTCCGGAAAGACCGTTTCTATTTGCCGGGGGGCGGGAGAATCAGGAATTTCCGGGAGGGCAGGTTCATAGGGGGAACCCATTGCCCAATCCCCCAGTTTTTCTCCAAGCTTATTGTACAGCCAGTCAGGATCAACAGCTCCCACTGCAACAAAGAAACAGCGGTTGGGGGTATAGCGTTTTGCGTGATAGGCTGCTGCCATATCTCTGGTGACTGAGGCGATCATCGGCCTGTGGCCGATAATGGGGCCCCTGGCCGGATGTGTGCCGAAAAGAGCATCGAAACCGGTGAGAAACATCTTGATGGCAGGAGAGTCAAAATAGAGGTCGCACTCCCGCAATATCACATCCTTTTCTTCCGCGAAACGTTTTTCAGGCAGTTCCGGAAAACGGACCATAGAACTCAACAGGTCAACTGCCAGTTCTTTTGCTTTTTCCGGTACGCGCAGATAGTAAACAGTCCGGTCATAACTGGTATAGGCATTGATGGAACCGCCTGTTTTTTCTATTTTTTCGCTGCCGGAACGGCCGGGAAAGCCGGCACAACCCTGAAAGAGCATATGTTCCAGAAAATGGGAAAGGCCGCATCCTGAATGTTCTCCTTCGTGGATACTTCCGGTACGGACAGCGCATTGAAGTTCGAGGGAGGCACTTCCCGGGCGCGGCAGCACATAGAGTGCCAGGCCGTTGGGATAAGTATATGTACGGGTTTCATCAAAAAGTTTCATAAAGAATTACCTTTTTTGTCAGTATCAATACAGGGCAGTTTTTCAGATTCCGGGGCGGCGGGGAGTTGTTCGTCCCAGGAGAAATTGACGTTGAAATCTTCAAGAGAATCATCCGGCGAAGCCGAAAGAAGTCCCACGCTGATCAGTAAATAAACGACTTCACCTACGTTTCGTGCTGAACACAACCCGAAAGAACAGAGGACTTGAGGGGCAACGACACCATATTCAAGAAAGGCGTATTCTCTGATTCCTTCAAGAAGTTCAAGGGCGGAAATATGACGGTGAGTACTCAGCTTGTCAATGGTATAAGTGACTGCCTTTGAAACAAATTGAAAACTTGCTGTTGTGTAGTTCGGATATGACAGGCGCAACTCTTTGGTCGCCTGTTCGATTTCAGGTGATATATTCATCTTGACTGTCGACTTTTTTCTTTGTTTTTACCCCGCAGCAGAGAGGAGGGATCGGTTGATAAATATTCAGCCAGTGTCCGGATCGCTTCCAGAGTCTGGTCCAATTTTGTGAGTGCGTCTGCCACTTCCGGACGTTGTTCGGAAAACACATCCATTGCCTGACGGAAAGAGGCTGTTGTTTCCGGTATCTTTGCATCTGCTGCAATTTGAGCAAAGATGTTTTTCAGATCAGTTACGGCGAGGAAGGTTTTTTCCAATTGCCCCGTCAGTTTCAGCAGACGTTCTTCGTTGAGAACGTTGACAATGGCATAGGAACTTTTTTCCAGATTGGCTGCTGTGTCATTGAGTCGGGATATGGTTGACTTGATTTCCCGGGAATTCAATAATTGTCCCAAATGCAGAAGGGCGTCTTCCAAATGTTCAGAAATACGTTCAAAATGGATTTTTGAAATGCGATCAAGGGCCAGAGTCAAGGTTTGAGTAACGTCTTTGAGCTGCGAGGTGACTCCGGGAATATAGAGCATTCCGGAAGAACGTGAAAACTTGGGAGCGGGGGGAACCGGAGTTCCGGGAGAGGCAAAGTAATCAAAGTCGATATATCTCATACCGGTGATCCCCAACATCTCAAGGCGGGCCCGCAGTCCTTTGCCGGCGATTTCAGAATTGATGAATTTTTTGAACTCTGCGTCAGAAAAGGGATGATTGCGGCGATGTTTCAGGAAGTTGTCAGGATCAATTTCCATTTCCACCAGAATGATGTTTTCTTCCACCAGAATTGAAATATCTTTAACTGTTCCTATTTGCACTCCCCGGTATTTTACCGCAGACCCCCGTGACAGCCCCTGGACGGATTCTCTGAATCCTGTTTGCATCGTGATCTTGCGGGTGAAAAAATCTGACAAGCCGAGAAAAAACAGCAGCGTCAGAAGCAGAATGATACCGGAAAGAACAAATATTCCGGCTTTCAAATGTTGTTGTTCTCTTTTATCCATCGATTTGAAAACTCCTTTTTAAGCCGTCTCGGTTAAGAAACCTGCGGACAAAAAGATTATCGCAATGATCCCGTAAGTCACGGGGATTGCCTTCGGCAACAATCGTTTTTTGGTTTTTATCAATAACAGCCACTCTGTCTGTAATGGCAAAAATACTGTCGAGCTCGTGGGTGACAACAATTACAGTGACACCGAGAAGTTCCCGCATTGTAAGAATCAGCTTGTCCAATCCGGCAGCTGCCAGCGGGTCCAGTCCGGCTGAAGGTTCATCAAAGAAAAGCAATTGAGGATCAAGAACGATCGCTCTGGCAAGTCCTGCACGTTTTCTCATACCGCCTGAAAGTTCTCCGGGAAGGTAATCGCCAAAATCCGCCAGATCGACCAGAGAAAGTTTTTCCCGGACAATGGAAGCTATTTCCTCTCTGCTTTTATCTGTATGCAGTTCCAGGGGCAAAGCTACATTTTCTGCAACAGTCATTGAGCCGAAAAGAGCTCCGCCCTGATACGTGATCCCTACTTTTGTCATAAGTTTCGTGTAAGAGGCGGCATCTGCCGGGTCAAGAGTTTCGCCTAAAAGGGAAATTGTACCCGATTGGGGCGGAAAAAGACCAATGAGATGTTTGAGCAGAGTACTTTTTCCGCAGCCTGAATTACCCAGAATTCCAAAAATTTCACCTTGTTTTACGGATAAATTGATATCCCGGAGTACTGTACGGTCATCGTACCCCAGAAAAAGATGTTGTGCTGTAAGAACATCAGGAGTTGTCATAGCGTTTCAATATCCTATAAAAGAATACAGCAATGTCATAACTGTGTCGGCAATGATAACAAGAAACACCGAGACAACCACTGCTTGGGTTGCTCCCCGTCCCACCCCCTGGGCATCGCCTTCTGCCTGAAAACCGCAGTAGCATCCGGCCAGAGTAATAAGAATCGCAAAAACTGCACACTTCAGGATACCGAGAGAAAGAGTGATCCCGTCCAGGATCCTGAAAGTCCGCTCAAGATAGGCATCAAGAGGAATGTTCATAAAAGTCACACCTACGGTCAACCCGCCGAGGATTCCCGAGGCATCCGCAAAAATTGTAAGTAAGGGCATCGCAATAAGCATTGCAAGCAGTTTGGGCAGAACCAGAAAGGCCTCCGGACTGATCCCCAGAGTTTTGAGGGCATAAAGTTCTTCATTGACCTTCATAGTTCCTATCTCTGCAGCGAAAGCAGAACCGGCTCTGCCTGTGGCAATGATCGCAACCATCAAAGGTCCGAATTCTTTGAGGACGGCAAAGCCAACGAGGTCCACAATGAATATGTCTGTCCCGACTTTACGCAGCTGCAAAGATCCCTGGATCCCCAGTACCAGCCCCATAAGACCACTGACAAGGATCACTACAAGTAAAGATCTTGTGCCGCAGAGGTCAAGATAGTAAAGCATATCTTTCATCCGTATGCCCCGTTTGCGGAAAATTTGGGGCAATACAGCAACAACAGCTCCGATAAAGATTATCGGAGCTGTGAAGGCAGCGGCAGATTTTTTGATTCTGCCCTTCCAAGTTTTGTACGGCAGAATGGGGGACATCAGAACATAGGGCCGTTGTTGCGGCGGCGGACAGCTTTCGGCTTGAACTCCTCAAGGCCGAGAGCGTACCACTGTTCACCGAAACCCGCATTGGAATAATCCTTTTTACGGTCATTGGCCAGCTTATCAAGATTGTCGATCAAAACCGGATGATCTGAGAGTTTACGGGCGTTTCTGAGGGCTGAAACTGCGGCCGGAATATTTTGCTGTTTCAATTTGATCCAAGCATAAACGCAGGCGAGAAATGCCCCCTGATCGTTTTTGAGTTTTGAACATTTTTTACGGTAAAAGATATCCAGATTTTTGTCCTCATTTTTGTACATTCTCACCAGCTTGATTGAAAGAGAAAGAGGATCCAGAAGCATAGATTTGGGCAGAAGTTTGTCAACTTCTTCGTAGTCCTTGAGCTGATAATAGAGCTGCACTTTCATTGCGTTGATCTGTTTGTGCAGCATCGGACTCCACCAGTAAAAGACTTTGAAACGGGATGTGGCATCAAGGAGTTTGCGTGAGACCTCATTCTGCAGCCGGTCAGCCAGCTGTTTCAAGCCGGCCATATTGCCGGGCTGACGCTGTTGAAAGGTGTTCAGCTGGCGGTTGATCCGTTCTCTGTCGGCATTCATTTCATTCTGGATAGCCGCCTGAACGGCATTGACTTTTTTACGCAGGATCAAACTGATGATGATCTGGGTGATCACATAACCTGCAAAACCGCAAGTGATTCCCCAGCCGATACTTTGCAGATCTTTTCCCACGGCGATCCCTGTGCCTGCTCCGATGGCAAGGGCGATAATAATACTCAACATATAAATACCTCTTGATTCAAGGATTATTTTTTTCGTTTACGCTGTTTTGCACGTTCTTTTTTGGCAAGTTTTGCGATCTTTTTCTTGTGTTCCTGTTCTTTGCGGCTCACCTGTGCGGCTCCGCCGAAAAGACCGCCCATTGTTCCGGGCACGGGGGAGTCGGGCATCTGACCGCCGGACATCAAACGGCCAAGGATACCATTCTGGCGCATCATTTTACGCATTGTTTCAAACTGTTTGACCAGAGAGCTGACGGTTTCAACGGGGACACCAGCACCTTTGGCGATACGTTTGCGGCGTGAAAAGTCAATAAGATCCGGATTGGAACGTTCCTTTTTGGTCATTGAAAGGATAATGGCTTCCATCCGCTTGAAATGGCGGGGATCCAGATCGGACATAGCATTGGACAGCTGACGGCCGCCGGGAAGGAATTTGAGGATGTTTTCCAAACCGCCCAAACGGCTGATGTGACGCAGCTGGGAGAGGAAGTCATCGTAGTCAAACTGATTTTTACGCAGTTTTTCCTGAAGTGCTTTGGCTTCAGCTTCGTCGACGTCAGCAGCGGCTTTTTCGACCAGAGAGACCACGTCTCCCATACCGAGGATACGGCCTGCCATACGTTCAGGGAAGAAGGGTTCGAGGGCATCCAGTTTTTCACCGATACCGACGAATTTGACCGGGACACCTGTTGCTTTGCGGATTGAAAGGGCTGCACCTCCACGGGCGTCACCGTCAAGTTTGGTCAGAATGAAACCGGTGAGCTCAAGAGCAGTGTTGAAGTGTTCGCCCACGGAAACAGCTTCCTGTCCCAGTGCGGCATCGGCCACTAACAGAACTTCATCTGGCTGAACTGCCTGACGGATCCGGACAAGCTCCTGGACCATCGTTTCGTCGATTTGAAGCCGGCCGGCGGTATCAATGATGACGACATCGTAATTCTGTTTTTTTGCACTTTCAACGGCATTGCGGGCAATGGCGGCAACGTTGACACTGGTGCGCTCAACGTGGACGTTGACATCAATTTCACGGCCGATGATTTCCAGCTGATCAATAGCAGCGGGACGGTAGACGTCACCTGCCACCAGCAGTACTTTTTTGCCGCTGCGGCGCAGATTCAAAGCAAGCTTACCGGCGGTGGTGGTTTTACCGCTGCCGTGGAGACCGGCCAGCATAATGACACTGGGACGGCTTTTGAGCTGCAAGCCTGATTCTTCACCCAAAAGGTCGACCAGCCGGTCGTGAACGATCTTGATGACCTGCTGGCCCGGAGTGACGCTGCGCAGGACATCCTGCCCGATACACTCCTGTTTTACAGAGTCGATAAACTCCCCTGCGATTTTGAGGTTGACATCAGCTTCCAGCAGTGCGACACGGATTTCCCGCATAGCATCTGCGATATTTGCTTCAGTAAGGCGGCTTTCACCCCGCAGTTTTTTTACTACATCGTGCAATCTGTCGCTTAACGATTCAAACATGTTGCTCCCCTGTCTTTTATTTTATTGATAATAATTCATCTCAATAATATAGCTTCAATTGGTGATATATTCAAGCAGATTACCTTTGAGAGAGTGTTTTTTTTCGTTTTTTTTTCCTCCTTGCTTGAAAAATTCTTCTGTTGCTGTTATAATATGTTTCCGCAAATTGTGCCGTGTCGGCGGTGGAAAGCAATTGATAACCCGGGAAGATTTGAAAATTATGAAATTCAGCGAGCTGTTGAGCAAATGCGGCGTGAAGCCCACAGATACAGTCACCGTCAGTTCAGTCTTGAACAGCGAGGCGGAAGCGGTGCTTGATGACCTGCTTGAAGATTTGACAGGTTTTCTTGCCCCCGGGATGTTGATTATGCCTGTGGGAAAAAATCCGGACACTCAAGTGCCGAACGGGATCTTTGATCCCCGGAATTCTGTTTCCGGAGAGGGGATGCTGTCTGAGAAATTCCGGAAAATGCCGGACGTTGTACGTTCTCTGCACCCCACAGGCTCCCTTGCTGTGAGAGGCAAGAACGCAGAAGAACTTGCCGCAGGACACGAAATGTGTATTTCCTGCTATTCAGCAGCTTCTCCCTGGTGGCGGATATTTCAGCGCAGCGGAAAATATGTGTTGATCGACTGCGGTTTGGAGGCTGCAGCTATTATCGCTGCCGCTGAAGAATGGGCCGGAGCAGCAGCTTTGAGCAAGCGTTTTCTGCACCGCCGGATCGTTCTGGAAAACGGCAAACGCCGCAGGGTGAAAATCAAGGTCCATACAGGACGGCATTTTTTTAACTATCCGCGGATCGAAGATGAATTGCAGCGTTCCGGATTCCTTTCCAAAGGTACCTGGGAGCAGCACCGGGTAATCGTGCTGGACATTGCTGAAAGCGTGAATTTTATTTTACAGCGTCTTGCACGTAAAAAACGTTTTTTCGCCGCCCGGCGGAAAGGGGTTTACTTGAAAAAATCGTGAATAAGGGGTATATTATAACTCTTGCATAACTTTATTATGGAGAATTATTGATGTCCGACTACAATTACGGGTTGGAACCCGGAATACAGGGTTCCGGAAATTCAAAAATGCGTTTTATCGTCATTTTTCTGCTCATAAGTGCTGTAACGGCGGCCATTGTGTGGTGGTTTCTTCCGGAAAAGGACGGTCAGGTTTCCGTAAAAGAGTCTCCCAAAGCAGCTGTTCCTGAGCTTCCTGTCAAAGAAAATATTTCTCAGGAAAAGGAAAAGAAAGAAAATTTACCCAAAGAAACATCCCCGGTTGCTCCCAAAACTGAAAAACAGCCGGTAAATCCGGTTCCGCCTCTGCCGGAGGAAAAGAAAAATAACAAAACTTCTCCAAGTTACGATCCAACTGATCCGCCGCTGCCCGATAAGGGAATCATTACCCCCGCCGATCAGAAAGGTGCCGATCTGCCCGTTGTTCCTGTTGCGGAACCGGAAACTCCTGAACAGCTTGCGCTCTTGAAAAAGGCAGCTTCCGCTCTTGAGAAAAAAGATTTTTACAGTGCTGAAAAAGATGCCCTCCAGGCCCTCGTGAATGTGGTCGAAGACAGTGCCTTTTACCGCAAAGCGTGGCGTATTCTCACTGCCGCCCGGGTCGGGATCGTTTACGGCGGAACAAAAGGCGGCTATGTGGTGCGTTACACGATTAAAAGTGGTGACAGCCTCAGCGGTATTGCCGGACGTTTTTTTTCCACACAGGAGTTTTTGCGTAAAAGAAACCGTATCTCCGGCAGCCGGATTTTTGTGGGGCGTAAGCTCTATATCGTTCCCGGCGACTGGAAGATCGTCGTTTCCAAAAAAAGCCGTCTGCTGAAACTTTACCGCAAAACAGCTGACAAAGAAAGCCTCTTTGCAGTTTGGGAAATCGGTATCGGCAGAATGGGAAAAACCCCCAGTGCTGAATTTGCAATTTCTTCCAGAGTGCGTCACCCCGACTGGTATTTGCCTGACGGCAGGATCTATAAATACGGTTCTCCGGAAAATCAGCTGGGGGAATATTTTTTGAAACTTGCTCCCGTGACTTCTCCCGGACGGCCTCTGCTGGGGTACGGGATCCACGGTACCAAGGACGAAGAAAGTGTCGGACGCTCTCTGAGCAGCGGCTGTGTGCGGATGCGCAATGCCGATGTGGAGGTGTTGTATTATCTGGTCCCGACCGGGTGCCGGGTCGAAATCAAAGATAATTGAAAAGAACGGTGCAGGACGGAAAGTTTTTAACGAATCCCTTTAACACAGGAGTTATGATATTGTTATGAGTGAACTTAAGCTTGAATTTGAAAAGCCGATACGGGAACTGCAGAAAAAAATCGATGAAATGAAACGTTTTTCCTCTGAGAACAAACTTGATGTTTCAGAAGAAATTTCCGCTTTGGAGCAGAAACTTGAGAATATGACCAGAGATATCTATTCCAATCTGACTCCCTGGCAGAGAATTCAGCTTGCCCGCCATCCTGACCGTCCCTATACGCTGGACTACATCGAACGTCTGTTTCCGGGGTTTATTGAACTTTCCGGAGACCGCCGTTTCAGCGACGATAAAGCTGTTGTGGGCGGTTTTGCCAAATTCAACGGCAAGCCGGTGATGATCATCGGTACCCAGAAGGGGCGGGAAATGAAGGAAAACCTCTACCGCAACTTCGGTTGGCCCGGCCCTGAAGGATACCGCAAGGCTCTGCGGCTGATGCAGCTGGCTGATAAGGCAGGTGTGCCCATTATCACTCTGATCGACACTCCCGGAGCGTTCCCCGGGGTTGCCAGTGAAGAACGCCATATTTCTGAAGCGATTGCAGTAAACTTGCGGGATATGTTCAAACTGCAGGTTCCTGTTATCGCTGTTATTATCGGTGAAGGCGGTTCCGGCGGTGCTATCGGTATCGGAGTCGGCAACCGGGTCCTGATTATGGAAAATGCCTATTACTCTGTCATTACTCCTGAGGGGTGTGCCGCCATATTGTGGAAAGACCGTGCCTACGCTCCCAAAGCTGCTGAGGCTTTGAAGATCACAGCTGATAAGTTGCTGGAGCTGCAAATCGCCGATGAAATCATTGAAGAACCCTTTGGCGGAGCTCAGCGTGATTATGACAAGGCTGCCGAAAATCTCTGCAAAGTGGTTCAGAAGCATCTTGAAGAACTGGAAAAAATGTCCCGAGAAGAACTTGCAGAACAGCGTTACAACAAGTTCCGTACCATCGGGCGTTTTATTGAAGAAGCTGAAGCTGAAAACAGTCAGAGCGGGGCAGAAGAATGAAGTGCTCTGTGAATGTCCGTGCCGCAACAGTTGCGGATGTGGACGCAATTTGGGAACTTCTGGAAATTTACGTTCCCGGAGGAACTGTTTTACGCCGCAGTAAAGAGGATATCAGCTTCTATATCGGGAACTTTTGGGTTGCTGAGTCGCAGTCCGGTGTGTGCGGCTGTGCAGCACTCAGGGATTTCGGAAATGATTTGCTCGAAGTCCGTTCTGTGGTGATTCACCCTGATATGCAGGGCAGGGGGATCGGAAAAGTTCTGCTGGAAAACATTATTGCCGAACTCCGGCAGAGCCGTGCTCATTGGCGGCTTTTTACGTTGACCACTACGCCCGCTTTTTTCAAGAGCCTGGGATTTGCGGAAACTGCCAAAGAGGAGTTCCCTGAAAAAATTTGGAGCGATTGTTCCAAATGTCCCAAATTTCACTGCTGTGATGAAGTGGCTTTGGTTATAGTCCAGTAAAAGAAAAATCAGAAACCGGGGGGTGTTCCTCCGGTTTTTTTATGGCGGAACAGCTGTTGGTGTTTTCTGATGTGAAAATTCAGAAAAATTGCCTTTTTTGAGTTGTTTTACATCGGCTTTGATGATATATTATTACTGTGTAATTCTATGTTGCCAGAAACATAAGGGAATAGACCGGATGATAAATGGAACAAAACTGTTTTCGGCAGAGGAAATTTCCACTGCCGTGGCGAAGATCGCTGATGCAATAGGAGCTGATTTTACAGGCTCTTTCGACGATTGTGCATTGGTCGGGATCCATCAGCAGGGAGTGCCTCTCGCTGAAATGATCTGTGAGGAACTTAAGAAAAAATACGGCTCAGCCCCCCTGGTCGGTAAATTGGACATCTCTATGTACCGGGACGATATCGGCAACAGAAAAAGATTGCCCGCCATCCGTGAAACAGATATCCCCTTTGATGTGAACGGCAGTTCTATCATTCTTGTGGATGATGTGCTTTCAACGGGACGGACCATCCGGGCCGCTCTCGATGCCTTGACTGATTACGGACGTGCCGGACTGATCCGGCTGGCTGTCCTGGTGGACAGAGGCGAACCTGAATTCCCCATCCGGGCCGATTATGTAGGGCTTTGTACTACTGCGCCCGCAGACCGGAAGATCGTGGTGCGTTTTGAAGAAGACGGCGACCCCGGGATCTATGCCGTCAATTGGGAAAATCATAATCTCTGAACCAATAAGAGGAGCTTTTTATAATGGAATGGACACGCAAAGATCTGCTTTCACTGTATGATCTTGAAGCCGAAGAAATTGAATGTATACTTGATACTGCTGCCGAGTTCAAGAAAGTTTCGGAGCGTCAGGTGAAAAAAGTTCCCGCTCTCCGCGGGAAAACTGTGGTGAACTTTTTTGTGGAACCCAGCACCCGGACAAGAGTTTCTTTTGAACTTGCCGAACAGCGGTTAAGTGCTGATGTGGTCAATATGCAGGCCCAGGCAAGCAGCTTGCTCAAGGGGGAAACTCTGCTGGATACGGTGAAAAATATTGAGGCTCTTCAAGTTGATCTTGTCGTAATGCGTCACTCAGCCACAGGTGCTCAGGCTTTTATCGCCTCAAAGCTGAAATGCGGTGTCATCAATGCCGGTGACGGAGCTCACAGTCATCCCACCCAGGCTTTGCTTGACATTTTTACCATCCGCGAAAAGAAAGGCGGAGTCAAAGGGCTCAATGTGACGATCCTCGGAGACATCCTTCACAGCCGGGTCGCCCGGAGCAATATGTGGGGACTGCTCAAACTCGGTGCCAATGTGACACTCGCCGGACCGTCCACCCTGGTGCCCCGGGAATTTGAATCAATCCCCGGAGTCCGGGTCTGCCATAACCTCAAAGATGCTGTTGCAAATGCGGATGTGGTCAATTTGCTGCGGATCCAGCACGAACGGCAGACCGCAGGATTTTTCCCCGGAACTGGGGAGTATGCCAGATTTTTCGGAATCAACAGCGACAGCCTCAAGATGATGAAGCCCGATGTGATGATTATGCACCCGGGACCCATCAACCGGGATGTGGAACTTGCCGGTGAAGTGGCTGACGGATCAAATTCAGTTATTCTTGAGCAGGTGACCAACGGACTCGCCGTCCGTATGGCAGTGCTCTTTTTAGTTGCGGGATGTGTGAAAAAATGAATCTTATTCTCAAAAATGCCAGAATTATTGACCCCGATCGCAATATTGATACCATCGGGGATATCGGTGTCGAAAATGCTGTGATCGCAGATCCCGGCAAGGTGTCCAATGCCAAGGTGATCGACCTTTCAGGCAAGGTGCTGACTCCCGGATTTATTGATGTCCACGTCCATCTGCGTCAGCCCGGCAATACGACTGCTGAGACCATCGCTTCCGGTACGGCCGCTGCCGCTGCCGGCGGATTTACTTCTGTGGTCGCAATGCCCAATACATCTCCTGCCGCCGATACGGCGGGTGCTATTGAATTTTTGCGTCAGACTGCCGCCCGTACCGGTGTCGTCCGGGTGCTTCCTTGCGGCTGTATGACCAAAAATTATGCCGGACAGGAAATGGCCGGTATCGGTTCTCTCAAGAGTGCCGGAGTCGTTGCGTTGAGCGACGACGGAAAATGTATTCAGGATCACGCTCTTATGCGTCACGTCGTGGAGTATGCCAAGTCTTTTGAACTGCCTATTCTGGATCACTGCGAAGACAATTTCCTTGCTGCAGGCGGCGTGATGAACGAAGGCAAATGGTCTGTGCTGCTGGGAATGAACGGTATGACCGGTGCCGCTGAAGAATTGATGATTGCAAGAAACATTATTCTTGCCCGGCAGTTCCAGTGGCCTATCCATATGCAGCACGTCAGTGTCAAGGAAAGCGTTGAGCTGATCCGCAAGGCCCGTGCTGAAGGCATTATGGTGACCGGCGAAGCCACTCCCCACCACCTGAGCCTTACTGATGACTGTATCAAAACCTATGATACCAATTACAAGATGAATCCTCCTTTGCGCAGCGAAGAAGACCGTCAGGCTCTGCTTCAGGCTGTTGCAGACGGAACCATTACAGCCATTGCAACTGACCACGCACCTCATACGGTAACTGCCAAGCTGGTGGAGTTCGATCACGCTCCTTTCGGTATTATCGGCCTTGAGACTGCTCTGGGGGTCACCTTTACCGAGCTGGTGGCTTCAGGAATGATGAAGCTGTCTGAATATGTGAAGCGTCTGACAACCGGACCTGCTGATATCCTGCGGATGAAAAATTACAACCTTGCCGAAGGTAACGCCGCTGATATCACCATTTTTGATCCTGAAGCGGAATATGTGATTGATCCTGCCACCTTTAAATCAAAATCCCGCAACACTCCTTTCGGCGGTAAAAAAGTCCGCGGCCGGAACGTAATGACTATTGTTGGCGGTAATGTAGTTTACGAATACGGAAAATAAATTTATGGAACAGCTCTCTTTTTTCGATGATATTGTTGAAGTTCGACGATGTTTGCACCAAATCCCTGAAATCGCCGGAAAAGAATTCAAAACCTGTGCTTTTATCCGGGAAACATTGAGCCGTATCGAAGGCATTGAGGTGCTGCCTCCCTTCCTTGAAACGGATACAGTGGTTCTGATCCGCGGCGAAAAGGGGCCCGGCCCCCACGTGCTGCTCCGGGCGGATATTGATGCTCTGCCCGGAACTGAAGAAACCGGATGTGACTTTGTTTCCAAACATCCCGGAATGATGCACGCCTGCGGACACGATATGCACGCGGCGATCCTTATCGGAGTCATCCGGAATCTTGCCGCAAAGCGCAGTGAATTTGCCGGAACTGTCCGCTGTGTATTCCAGCCCGGTGAAGAAAATGTTGCTATGGCAAAGAGTCTTGTTGAAGCCGGTGCTATGGGAGACCCGCTGCCTGATGTTTGTGCTGCACTTCACGTTATGCCGGGGGCGAAGGTCGGCGTTGTTTCTGTGAAAGAAGGGGCTATGATGGCAGCCAGCAATCACTTCAAAGTGGTTGTTCACGGTCAGGGAGGACACGGCAGTTTGCCCTGTGCGTCACGCAGTCCTCTTATTGCAGCTGCATCTATGGTAATGGAATTGCAGAATGTGGTTCCCAACCGGGTTGATCCCCGCCGTTCAGGCGTGTTGAGCATCTGCCGCTTTGAATCCGGTTTTATCGACAATGTTATTCCTGAAACAGCAGAGTTTTCCGGAACGATGCGCAGTCTGGATAATGAAACTGCAAAAGTTATGGAAGATGCTGTCCACGAGATCTGTCACGCCGCAGCGGTCATTCATCGTGTCCGTTGTGATGTTGACACCCGGCAGTGTTATCTTGCCACCTGCAATGCCGCAGAGCCGGTGGAACGGCTTTGCAAAGTTGTCAAAGAGTTGGGAGTTCCGCTTCATATCTTAAGTGATTCAGCGATGAGTTCCGAGGATTTCTCTTTTTATCTTGCCAAAGCTCCCGGAGTCTTTTTCCGCCTCGGGGCCGGTGAAGATGCGCCGTCGCTGCACAATCCTAAATATCTGCCTCCCGACGAGGCTATGGTCAACGGCATAAAAGTTATGACCGCTTTTGCATTGGAGTCTTTGGGCAGGTAATGAGTCTGTTGCGGAAAATTTACAGAATCCCCCTGGTGCTGCTGTGGTTTGTCGTATGCACCGTTTATGTGCATCTTGTCAATCACGGTGCCCGTGCTGAACAAAAAAGTTTGGATTTTACTTTGATGTGGGCAAAGGTTTCTGCGTGGATCATCGGATTGAAGATCCGTGTGGAAGGGGAATTCAAAGATTTTAATGGCGGGCTTATTGCTGCCAATCATCAAAGTGTATTGGACACTCTGGTGTTGGGGGCAAGTTTCAGGATCCGTTTTGCGCCCAAGGTTGAAATGCGCAAGTGGCCTTTGATCGGATGGCTTATTCAGTGCAATAAACCCGTTTGGATCGACCGGACCACGCCGCGCAAAGCTAAAGAGTCGGCAGAAGCAATGAGCCGTACTATGCGGAACGGACTGGCGATGATGGTCTTTCCTGAAGGAACGACTTCCGATGGGAAAAAGGGGCTTCTGCCTTTTAAATCGACTGCTTTTCAGGCGGCGATAGATGCAGAAAAAGCTGTGTTTCCTGTCATTATATCTTATGCCCCTGAGATCCGTCCTGAAGTTCAATGGTGCGGGGACAGATCCTTTTTGCGGCATATTTGGGGGCTCTTGGGCTTGAAAGAAACCCGTGCAACGGTGTATATTATGACGAGTGAGCCTGTTGAACCTTGCAGAGACCGTAAGGAATTGGCTGCAAGGATTTACAGTGTTATGAATGAAAAATGGAGGAACTTATGAATCAGGTGAAATTTGCAATTGCTGCGTTACTCGGTTCCTGGGACTTGATTTCTGACTATCCGCTGCCTGGCCGCATCATTGCGCCTTTCAGAAAAACAGTCTCTGCAAAAGCTATTCTTTTCTGTCTGCCTCTTGCAGGGGCTCTTGCAGCGATTCTGGTCTGGATTCCGGCCTGTCTGGTCAGTATGATCTTGAATCGGGTGGCGGGGGCATTGTTTTTTGCTGTTGCGGGAGGGCTTCTTTTCTTTTTCAAAGATTCCGGCAGCGGTTTTTCCCTTTTCCTTTCCTATGTTGCGGCCCGTTTGAGCGGAGAGGCTCCTGTTGTTGCTCTGGAACGTACAGAATCCCGTTTTACGGAGATCCTCAAAAATCCGGTGATGATGTTTACCACACTTATCTTTATGATATTGGTATTGGGGATGTTGTTTCTGCTCTTTTATCGCGGAGCCGGATTCTGGCTGGCCGCTGTGACGGGAGCTGACGCTTTTGTGCAGGGCCGTTTGTGTTTGGAACCGAACCGGCAGACAAAGCTTCCTTTTATCCGGGCTTCCCGGGACGGAATAAATTATCTGGCCGCCAGCGGTATTGGACTCGCCGTTGTGCAGCTGCTGATTTTTCCATCAATTGCTTCACTTGGAGCAATGGTCGTTTTGTGGGTCTGGTTCTGGCGCGAACTGCCCGGAGCCGGGGAATTTGAAAGCGGTCTGACTTCACAGTGGATCACAATGTATGGTTTCTGGGCTGCCGTGTTGACTCTGCTTTGTGGAATGGGGCTTTTGTAAATTATGGCTGAGATATTTCTTGATTCGCCTTTTGATTCTCTCTGGCAGGGGAAAGATCCTTTCTGCGAAGTGGCAACGCTCAGCGGAGAGGAGTTCCGCCGTGTCAAGAGCCGCAGAACGTTCCGCATTGAAATTGAGGGGAAAGGTTTTTTTATCAAACACCATCTCGGAGTCGGCTGGAAAGAAATTTTCAAAGATTTGCTGCAGTTCAAGATTCCGGTGACTGGTGCTGATGGCGAGTTTCACGCTATCTGTCATTTGGAAAAGGCTCAAGTCCCTACAATGAACTGTGCCGGGTTCGGTCAGCGTTTTTTCAATCCTGCCGGGAAAGAGTCCTTTATCATTACCCGGGAATTGGCCGGAATGGTCAGTTTGGAGGATTTTTTTGCCGGAAATGAAGTTTCTGCTGAAATGCGTAAAGATATTGCCGTCAGACTGGGAATCAGTCTGGGCAGAATGCACGCAAGCGGCCTCAATCACCGGGATTGTTACATTTGCCACTTTTTGCGTTCTCCTGAGACAGGCGAGCTTTATGTCATAGACCTTCACCGGGCACAGATCAGGAAAAAGGTTCCTTTCCGTTATGCCGTCAAAGATGTGGCGGGGATCCTTTTTTCTTCTATGCATCTCGGGTTGAATTTCCGGGAGATACTTTATTTTTACCGGGAATACAAAAAAGCCGGAAATCCAGACTCAAAAAGATTCCGGAAAGCGGTTCTGCGGGCTGCAAAAGAACTCTATTACAAAGAATATGGTCAGCAAGCCCCTGAGATAAGGGGATGATTTTTTAAGAAAGCAGGTATTTTACTATGTTGCAGATCACCAATATCCGGCAGGGAGCCATTCTCAATCATAATCACGGAAAAGAAGATGAAACAGGGCTGACAGTTCTGTTTGAGGGGATCAGCGACTTCCCCGGGCCCGTGACTTTGAATGGTGTTCCCGCACGCCGGGATGGACGCCGCTTTATGGGGGAAGTGACCCTGACTCAAAAAATCAATACCGTTACTGCTGAATCTGTCAGTGCCTACGGGAATTTCAGCCAGTCTATTGTGGTGGTCTGGGATAAAAAATCTTTCAAACGTTTCAATTGTTATATTGACGATCACAGTTTCTTTTGGACTGATCTTGCCAAAGAACGTCCCAAACACGCTTTTGACCATTTTTATCTCAAGGGATTGAAAGAGATCCATAACCGTACCGGATTAAAGGTCACTTTGAACTGCTTTTATCACAATGACCATTTTGATTGTGATATGACCCAGGTGCCGGATATCTGGAAACAGGAGTTTATTGATAACTCCGACTGGCTCAAGATGTCGTTTCACTCCCTCGGGGAATTCCCTGACCGTCTTTATATTGAAGCAAGCGAGGAGGAGTTCCGGCGGGATTATGATATGGTCTATGAGCAGATCGTCCGAATTGCCGGTGTAGAGACCTTTATTGAACCTGTTGTGATCCATTGGGGGATCATTTCTCCTGCCTGTGTCAAAGTTCTGAAAGAAAAAGGTGTCAGAACCTATGCCAGTGCTTTCCGGCCCCGGCTGATGGGAGGACCAAGTGCCCTTGAACGGGCGGCGGGATGCAAAGAAAACAACATTGCAAGATCTCAGATTTCCGATAAAAACAATGCTCTTGTACCCACGGATCTCGGATTCGGATTTGAGGAACATTTTACCTCGATGGAAGAAAATTCTTACATCGATTTGCATCGGGCATTTTACAATCCCCATCTGGATATGACCTTTTTCCGGGGATGCTGCTGCTGCAATCTGGTTCCTCTGGATGTTATTCCCCGGCGGCTCCAAAATTTTATGAACAATGCCGCAGCTGTGGGAAGCGAAGTCTTTAATGTAGGAAGCCACGAACAATATACATTCCCCTACTATCACAATTACATCCCTGACCATATGGAACGTATTTCAAAGGCGGCAGAAGTTATGGTCAACAACGGATGTGAACCTGTCTTTTTTGCCAGGGGGATTCTCGGAAACGAGGCTTGGGATAAATAATTTCACCAGTCAATAAAAAGGATTTCATTATGCTGCAAATCACCAATATCCGTCAGGGGGCCGTTCTCAATCACAATCACGGCAAAGAAGATGAAAAGGGACTTACAGTTCTTTTTGAAGGGATCAGCGACTTTCCCGGTCCTGTGACTTTGAATGGTCAACCCACCCGTCGGGACGGCCGCCGTTTTATGGGAGAGGTCACTCTGACACAGCAATTCAATACTGTAACTGCCGAATCTGTCAGTGCTTACGGTAATTTCAGTCAGTCTATTGTCGTTGTGTGGGACAAAAAATCATTTAAGCGTGTCAATTTTTACATTGACGACCACAGTTTCTTTTGGACCGATCTTGCCAAAGAACGCCCCAAACGGGCCTTCGATCACTTCTATCTCAAAGGATTGAAAGAGATCCACGACCGTACCGGCTTGAAGGTCACTTTGAACTGTTTTTATCACAATGACCACTTTGACTGTGATATGAGTCAGGTTCCGGATATCTGGAAACAGGAGTTTATAGACAACTCTGACTGGATGAAACTTTCTTTCCACGCTTCAGGGGAATTTCCTGATCGTCTCTATATTGAGGAATGTGAAGAAGTTTTTGCCCGTGACTACGATATGGTTCACGATGAGATCGTCCGTATTGCCGGTGAAGAAAGTTTCACGACACCTGTTGTGATCCATTGGGCGATCATTTCACCCAGCTGTGTCAAAGTTCTCAAAGAACGGGGCGTCAAATGTTACAGCAACGCTTTCCGTCCCCGGCTTATGGGTGGGCCCAGTGCCATTGAACGTGCAGTGGGAGCCAAGAGCAATACGGTTGAAAATTCCCAGATGAAAACGGCTTCTTACAATCGTGATCATCAGCTGGCGGGGGATTTCGGTTTCGGCTTTGAGGAACACTACAATGTGATCGAAGAACTTTCCTATATGGAAACGCACAAAGTGATGTACAATCCACATCTGGATATGACCTTTTTCCGTGGCTGCTGCTGCTGCAATCTGGTGCCCCTTGATGTGATCCCGGTCAGATTAAAGAGGGCTCTTGAAGATTCTGCCGCATCCGGAAATGAGGCCTTCTGTCTTGCCAGTCACGAACAGTATACATTCCCCTACTATCACAACTATATCCCCGATCATATGGAACGGCTTTCAAAGTCCATTGAGATTATGGTGGAAAACGGATGCAAGCCTGTTTTCTTCAGCGACGGTTTGTTGGGCAATGAAGCTTGGGGGAAATGATTTGAAATCTCTGGAACGGACTGAATTCATATTTATCCGTCACGGCCAGACTGCCGACAATGTCGCCGGGATCTTGCAGGGGCACCGGGATACGCCGCTGGATGAAACAGGGCGTCGGCAGGCCCGTTTGACGGCTGAATGTCTGCGGGGTAAAACAGTTGATGCCATTTTTTCAAGTGATCTGCTCCGTGCTTTTGAAACGGCGCAGATCATAGGCGAAGTTGTGGGGACGGTTCCTGTGCCTGAGTCCCGGCTGCGCGAATGGCATCTGGGAGAACTTGAAGGGCTGCTCAGCAAAGAGCTGTGGAAAAGCCACTTTGAGATAATGAACTGCTTTAATGAAGATATGGGGGATGTTCCCGTTCCCGGCGGCGAATCCCGCTATACCTTTGAACAGCGGGTCGCCGGATGTATTGAAGCTATTGCCGATAAGAGCATCGGAAAAACTGTGGTTATTGTCACTCATTCAGGGACGATGCACAGCATTTTTAAGCATATCGTCGGTCCTGTTGCTGCCGGAAATTTACAACCGATATGCAGCAATGTTTCAGTGAGCAAAGCATTCCGTCTTGCTGACGGCAAGTGGCGTCTGCGCAGCTGGAACGACGTTTCTCATTTGGATATTGTCCGCAACAGTGAAACATTTTAAGGCGCATTGCCTTCTCGCTCAAGCTCTGTTTTCCAAAGGAAGACAGGGCTTGATTTTTACTGATACCATCGGTGATTCAGAAGCGGAAGTAAATGAACGGGTTGAAGGTCGCATTGGCTATGGAGGCGGCAGAAAGCACAAAGAGCAGCAGCAGCCAGATATCCGTTGCAAAGTTCAGCACTTTGCCCCAAAAGGTTGTGCGTTTAATGAACATTCCTTTGAAAAGCGGCACTGAACAGATGATCGCCACTGCCATAACTGCAAGGTCAAAAGGCGAAAAGAAGTATTCGAAAGAGTGGGAACTTGCTGTTTTCTGACCGATGCCGAACATATGCTGAATATATTGACAGGCATACCCCATTGTTTCCGCTCTGAACATAACCCAGCCGATCATAAATACCAGTGTCGTGTACAAATGAGCAATTATGCTCAGTGCAATACCTTTGGGCTTTTGATGCCAGTTGAAAAGACGTTCTGCGATAATAAAGAATCCGTGCCAAAGTCCCCAGAAAACAAAGTTCCAACTGGCACCGTGCCAGATACCGGTTGCAACAAAAACAATAAAAAGATTGATATATGTTCTGAAAGGTCCTTTTCTGTTGCCGCCCAGAGGGATATAAAGATATTCCTTGAACCAGGTGGATAAGCTGATGTGCCAGCGACGCCAGAATTCAGTAATCGACTTGGAAATGTAGGGATAATTGAAGTTTTCCAGAAAACGGAAACCGAACATCCTGCCCAAACCGATAGCCATATCTGAATAACCGGAAAAGTCAAAGTAAAGCTGCAGACTGTACGCAACAGCTCCCAGCCACAAACAGCCCCCCGGCAGAGCGGCCGGGGAAAGAGCGAAAATTTTTTCAACAACTGCTCCCATTGTATTGGCGATCAGAACTTTTTTAGCCAAACCTGCAATAAAGCGTCTGATGCCGTACGCTGCATCAGCAAGAGAACTTGTCCGTGTAAGGATTTGATTTTCCACATCGTGATATTTTACAATGGGGCCTGCGATCATCTGAGGAAAAAGGACGATGTAAAGCATCAGATTGCAGTAGTCCTTTTGTACATTGCACTCTTTACGGTAAACATCGATCAGATAGGACATTGACTGGAATATATAGAAAGAGATACCAATAGGCATAATCACATAAAGCATATCGATTTTACTGTGAAAAAGCGCATTGATGTTTTCCAGCAGAAAATTAGTATACTTGAAATAGATCAATGTCCCCAAATTGGCGCAGACAGCAGCGGTAAGCCAGAATTTTTCCTGTTGTCTGTATTTGTCAATGAACAGCGCACCAAAGTAGTTGACTGTGATTACAGCAAGCAGGACAAGCAGATATTTGGGTTCACCCCAGGCGTAAAAAAGCAGACTTCCACCAAGAAGTACGCTGTTTCTGAACCTCTGCGGAAGCAGGTAATAAAGAAGCAGTACCGCAGGCAGGAACATAAAAATAAATGAGACAGATGAAAAGAGCATATTATTTCTCTCCTGAATTCAAAAAGGGCAGAATTGCGTGCTGTTCTTCCAGGGCATCAGCCAAAGCACGTTCAACGTGTTCAAGGATCAGGACATCCGGCTTTTCCTGCTTCAGCTTACTGAAGAAATCTTCAGGCGGCGTGTACCGCCAAAAAGCTCTGACCTGTTTGAAACTGTAACAGTAGAAAGGCAGCATCGCACCGGAAAAACTGTCCCGCAAAAGCAAAAGCGAGTGGCGTCCTTTGGAATTGGTAAACTTGATTACTTTAGAGCCTACTGGTACGGATTGTAATTTTGGGGGGAGAAAAGGGACTTTATAGGAGTGTTTATCCTCCGGAACAGTGACGGGGCTGAGAATTTTCAAATCTCCCTGGGGATGATGCTCAACGATATATTTTTCAGGAATGAAAAGCGGCAGATCCGGAAAATCTTTTCTGATGACTTTGCACAATTCCAGATAACTGTAATAGCCTCCTGCTTTATTCCAGTGAGTATCTGTCTTGTAGTAAAGAAGACCGCTTTTTTTATGTTTTTTCAAAACGTCCACAGGATAGATGACCTTGATATCAGAGTTTTGCTGTACGTGGCGCACCCATTGTGCGGTTTTGCTCTCAGAATCCGGTTTGTTTTTTGTGAAAGAAGTGATCGCTTCGCCGTAGATCCTGTGTTTGTCAGGGCCGATAAAGTAGTAAAAACTGATTCCGTTGGCTTTGCAGAAATTATTGAGTGCAGTCAGGTTTTTCAGATTTTCCTGTAATTCGCGGGGAGTAAAAACGGAAGTGTTCATAAAATTTTTTATCGCATCGTCACCGGTATAAAAAAACCACCCGTCTTTTCCCTGATATACCTTGCCGGTTTTTGAAAAATTGCGGAATTTTTCTTCATTTGCAAGGAGTTTCTGCCACAGGGCGATCAGTTCATTTCTGCCGTAAAAGCGGTCACTGAACCACTTGTCGAATTCCCGGCCGAAGTTGCTGTTTATTTCCTTTTTCTGTGTGATGAACCGGGGAAAAACCGCTTTTCTTCTGTTTTCGTTGAGCAGGTCGGCTGAAGTGTCAAATTTCCAGCAGGGGATGAGTAGCAGGTTGATAAAGAAATAGGCAAGAACCCAATCCTGCTTCTCTTTCAGCCAGGAAGCAGAATCCAACTTGATAAGCAGGAATGAAAAAACAATTGTGCAAAGTCCCATACAGACAAATACACCGGGGGTGAACAACTCTTTTTTGCTGTACACTGCTTTGGAAGAATAAAAAATGACAGAAGAATCTGTACTGCTGGTTTTGATAATGGCTTTTTTATTCGAAGAACGCTCAAGAACAAGATTCTTGCAATCCAGATTTTTTATGTATTTGAAGCGGATCTTCTTGGTGCCTTTCAGACTCATATCACTGATCTCGTGAACTCCGGCGGGAGCGGAAACAAGGTCAATACGGATGAGTTTGACTTGAGAGCTCTTTATATGGGCACGTAAAGACGTGCGTTGAGCGGCTTTTAATTTTTTGCTGATAACACAGGGGGTGTGCTGCCAATTTTCTTTTTCAGTGTCTGAACAGTAGAGCTTGACTTCACCTCCGTGTTCCAATTTTATTTTTGCTTCAAAAACAACACTCTCTGATGTGAAGAATGTTATAAAAAAGAGGACTGGAATGATACTGAAAAAAAACGCAAGCAGAATACACACAACCTTGTTATGGAAAAGTTTGTGCGTGGAAATCATAAAAAACAGCTTCCTTATCTTTAATAAAAATATTCATAAAAACATTTTTCTTAATATAGCACCTTAACAATATTTTTCAAGATACAGACAAAAAATCAACAAAAAACTCAGGTTTTCAGAACGAAAAACCTGAGTGTGTAATGGAAAAAAAGAACGCTTATCTGGCCGTTTCAATCATTGCAGCAAATTTCCGGCAGCCTTCATAGGAACTCTTGAGGAAGGCTTTGCGGTTTTCTGCACTCTGCAAGAGAGCATTTGGCTGACTGTCGTCCCAGAATGGGGTATTGCGCATAGACAGCTCAAAACTCGGGATACTTTCTTTGTAGGAAGAACTTGCAATGAGTTTTGCCAGACTTTCAAAATCAATGCTGCCGGAAAAAACCGGTTTGTGCTGATCTCCATTGCCATCGTTGTCGTGCAGGTGAGTTGCAATAAGGCGGGATTTGCGTTTTTCCATTTCAGCCATATTATTGGTATGGATATTGGCGTGACCGCAGTCATAACAAATGCCCAGGCGGTCAGAAGGATAACGGTCAAGATAACCATTCATCAATCCCCAGTCATCACGGATAAGATTCTCAATGGCGATCTTTGTGTGGTGTTTTTCCAGGAACGGCATAAGAGAATCCAGAGAACGGAACACGGCCTCCTGTTCAAGTTTCGCCTGTCTGTGCTGGGCTTCATTATCTTCACCGGGGACAGAGGAATGGGGAAACTTTGTGTTGGGCGCGTGCATTACAATGACGCCGGTTCCTTCAAGTTCTGAGAGCATCTCAATGCGGTTTTTGACCAGTTCAACACCGGCAAGGCGGATATATTCTGTGGTGGAAAACCAGCATTTTTCGCTTCCGGACGAACCGTGAATGTCCAGCAGTTTGATTCCGGTTTCCTGCTGGATGCGACGAATCTCAGCATACTCCGGAGCGGTATAAAGGAAATCTGTGTTCCACTGATGACACCAGAAATAGTGAGTGAATCCTGCTTCTGCGATCTCGCGGATGCGTGAGGCGAAATCTCCTGTTCCGCCGCAAAAGTCTGAATTACAACAAAGTTTCATAGTGTTTCAGCTTCCTTGTGTTCTCTTACCGCAAGCCCACGGCACTGCGGACTTTGTCGAGGAGAATGGCGGCTTCGTTTCTGGCTTTTTCTCCGTTGGTCTTGAGCAGATCCCGGACATAGTCCAAATTGTTTTCCAGTTCTTCCCGGCGTTTACGCATAGGTTCAAAGTAGGCCCAGAGTTTTTCAAAGAGAGCCTGCTTGGCGTGGCCGTAACCATAGTTTCCGGCCAGCATTTTTTCACGCATTTCCTGAAGTTCCTCCGGAGTTGCCACCAGCTTGTAGAGGGCGTACACATTACAGGTATCGGGATCTTTAGGTTCTTCCAGACCTTTGGAATCGGTGACAACACTCATAATGACCTTACGCAAAGCCTTTTCTTTGTCAAAAATCGGAATGGTGTTATTGTAGCTTTTTGACATTTTCTGACCGTCGATCCCGGGAACGACGGCAACTTCTTCAGGGATCAGTTCTTCAGGAACAGTCAGAATGTCGCCGAAACGGTTGTTGAATTTCAATGCAAGATCCCGGGCGATCTCAAGATGCTGTTTCTGGTCTTTGCCCACAGGAACCAGATTGGCCCGGTAAAGCAGAATATCAGCAGACATCAAAATCGGATAGGTAAAGAGACCGCAGTTGGCTTCAAAACCTTTGGCAACTTTGTCTTTGTAGCTGTGGGCCCGTTCCATTAATCCTACGGGAGAAAAGGTGGAAAGGATCCAGGAAAGTTCGCACACTTCAGGAATGTCGGACTGGCGGAAAAAGACTGTCCGTTCCGGATCGACTCCGCAAGCCAGCCAGCTTAAAGCAAGGTTCATCACGTTGCTGCGCAAATCCTCTGCTTTAGGATAAGTGGTCAAGGCGTGGTAGTCAGCGATAAAAAGGAAGTTTTCTCCTTTGTTCTGCATTTCAACTGTTTGACGGATAGCTCCGAAATAGTTGCCGATATGGGGAATGCCCGAAGGCTGGATTCCAGTAAGGATTCTCATAGTTTACAGACCTTTATTCAATTTATTTTTTCGGAGCAGGCACCGTCGCCCAGCTCACAAATGTAATATTCAGCATCAATTCCGGTGCGGAGTTTATAGGCGGCACAAACTTTACGGGCATATTCATCTGCCTGATCGTTTTTTACCAGGTGAATGGTAATGCCGCCGAAGCCGCCGCCTGAAAGACGGGCTCCCAGAGCTCCGGGAATGGAATGGGCAAGTTCGATCAGATAGTCCAGTTCGGGGGTACTGTTTTCAAAGTTGACCCGGCTTGATTCGTGGGATTCAAACCAGAGTTTTCCGAAGCCGGCTACATCGCCTTTTTCAAGGAATTTCACTGCCTGATGAACTCTTGTACACTCTCCCACAACGTGGAGAGCTCTGCGGTATTCTCTATCTTCCAGAGAATCTTTTGCCTTTGCAAGCTGCTCAAGAGAGATATCCCGGAGCGTTTGAGCTTCAGGGTAAAGTCCCCTCATAACAGCAGCGGCATTTTCACAGTCTGCCCGGCGGGTATTGTATTCGGAATCAACCAGATTGTGCTTTTTCATAGAATTGATGACCGCCACAGCGTAGCCTGCGGGAAGTTGGACTGTCTGCATAACGGCAATCTTGCGGAAATCGCTCAGGATAATGGAGTCCTTTTTGCCGAAAATGGAACTGAATTGATCCAGCAATCCGGTTTTGAGGCCCAGATAGGCGTTTTCGACTTCCTGCCCAGCCAGAGCCCACTCTTCGTTTGAAAGTTTCACATCAAAAAGTTCCCGCAGGGTGAAACCTGCCGCTGTTTCAAAGGCTGCGGAGCTGGACATTCCGGCGGAAAGGGGAACCGTGCTTCTCATACCGGCTTCAAATGCACCGATGGTGAAACCGCGGCGACGCAGAGCAACGATCATTCCTTTGACATAATTGCTCCAGTCTCCTTTGACCGCAGTATCAATATTGTTGAGGTCAAACTGTTTCTCAGAACCGTCCCGGAAATCTCGGACGGTACAACGTGTTCCGGGGATCCTGCGGGCTGCAAAAGCTGTGTTGAGTCCCACAGCACAGGAAAGCACAAAACCCTGATTATAGTCGGTATGATTACCGAGTATCTCCAGGCGGCCGGGAGCCTGTGAAACAGCTTCAGGAGCAGCACCGAAACGGGCGGTAAACTCCCTGACAAGTTGGTTATTCATATTTTTTCCCTTCATCAATAAAACAAATTCTTGAAATACATTGTTCAAAACTTTCCCTGCCGCTGAGAATGTCGATCTGGATACGCAGGAAATACAAGGGGATGTCGCAACGGTCGAGCTTGGGAATACGGACAGCATCCTTTTCTGTGGTGACGATCATTTCAGCCCCGGCTTCTTTTGCCTGATTGATAAAATCAATCACCTCCTGCTGCGTGTAGCGGTGGTGGTCGGCATAGTGATCGGTCAGAACCAGATCCGCCCCCAGTTTTTCAAGAAAACCCTCAAAGCTCCTGGGGCTTGCGATGGCACTCAATGCTGCGGCCTTGATGCCTTTGAGACTTTCAAGAGCCAGGTGCTCCTGGGAATAAAGTTTCTGAAGGTACTGGGGTTTGTGGCAGCATTCAATGATTTCCGCCTTGCGGCAGTGACGGTTCAGAAAGCGTTTCAAATGGCGGTTGCGGCGTGTGCCTGTGGATTTTGTCAGAAAAATGTAATCTGCCCGCTTGATGTGTTCGATCGGTTCCCGCAGAGTTCCCCGTGGCAGACAGTGACCGTTTCCGAAAGGAGATGTGGAATCAACCAACACAATATTGATATGAGGACGGAGCATCAGGTATTGAAATCCGTCATCAAGGATGATAACATCTGTCTGAAAGTGATTGATGGCATAAACTCCGGATTTGACCCGGTCTTTATCCACCAGAACTGCAACATCGGGCAGATTGGAAGCAAGCATATAGGGTTCGTCTCCGGCATATTCGCAATCCATAAGCAGATTTTTTCCGTCTGAAACAACTTTCGGGGGGATTTCATTATGCTCAGAGCTGAACTTCTGTTTCATTTTTTCCCAGAAAGAGAGATTTTTACTTCTGTATCCCCGGCTGAGAATGGCAACTTTACGCCCCTGTTGACTGAGTGAACGGGCAAAAACTTCCACAACAGGAGTTTTGCCTGTGCCGCCGCAAGTCAGATTGCCGATGCTGACCACCAGACAGCCCAGAGAATGATGACGGATAATACGGCTGTCATAGAGCCATAAACGGAATTTGGCTCCGTTGCTGAAAAAACGGGAGACGAAAAAAAGAAAAGAAAGCAGCAGACGGTCAAACCAGCGTTGCCGTTTACCGTGCATCACTTCAAGGAAGTATTGTTCAAGATCTTCAGTTTTGAGTTTGAATTTATGCATTTTCTGATATTGCTCTCTGCCATTTACATACTATACCACAAAAATGCAGTATTCGCAAGTCCCGGAGCGGAAAAAGAGTGCTCTTTCCTGCGGGAAAGAAGGGAAAAGTCAGGAACGATCATTTCCGGAACTTTTTATCAAAGATCTCCTTGGAGGCAAATAAAAATCGTTTTACCCAAAGAGGCAGTGTTTTCAGAGAAAGAAAGCTGTTCGTCCGGGGAAGGAGCTGTTTTTCCGGGATCGCAGCCGTGGGAAGATTGGATAAAGGAATATTTTTTCTTTTCTGAACTTCCACGTCCAGCAGGTACAGAAATCGTTTCTGACGCTGAAGAAGATACTTATACGGAATAAGATTGAGCTGCTTGACCTTTGTATGAAACCCGGGCGTGTAAAGACAGCACCCCAGTGAGGCGATGTCGGCAAATGAAACCGGCCGCTGAGTTGAGACCAGCTGCAGGATGATATTACGCAGCCGGCTCCGTTCTTCCCGGGTGAGAGGAGCCTTTTTCAAGGCCGTACAAAGTTTTTTCTTGATGTAACCGGAACGGAAACAATAGGGATCGGCTTCAAGAAAATCAATGGCAAGCTGGATCTCATCGTGATTCCCCTGAACGATGCTTTTGAGAAATTCTTTGTCCTCATAAGCATAAAAAGGGGCAAACTGTTTGAAATTGTCGATTTCAAAACGGTAACACTTGCGGAAAAACTCAGGATCAGCACTGTTGTTTATCTGCCAAATCGCTTCTCTGATCCGGCGGCGGGCGAGATGGATTTCCCCTGCCATCCACATAAGTTTTTCTTTTTTGAGGGTGGGCAGCATAAGGTTCAGATCAGAGATTTGAGCAGTTTCAGATCCTCGTCTGAAAAGTTTGCCGCGTTGACCAAAGCGTTTATCATTGCTTTGAATGTTTCTGCGGGAAGATCGCCCAGTTCTTCATAATCTCCGGACTGCCGCAGGGCGATCAGCTCATCTATGGTAATCATCTCGGGCTGGGCCAAATTAAAAGGAGCTTCTGCGGATTCCGACCAGAAGCGCATTGAAAGAAGTGCCATAGGATTATGATTGACCAGTATAAAACGGCGGCCGCTGTTTTTTTCGAGATAGACAGTTCCCTGACGCATTTCAAGAGACATAATGAATTTTCCTCTGATTTTATTGACATTCAAAAAGAAGTACCTGATGAGAAGACGCAAACTGTTCCAAGCCTTTTTGTACTGCGGTTTTTCGTTTGGCGTCAAAGTTGACCAGAATATCATCCAGAACTACGGGCAGAGGTTCTGAATTGTTTTCAAAAGAATGGATCAGTGCAAGGCGCAAGGCAAGAAAAAGCTGCTCCCGGGTTCCCCGGGAAAGTTCGCTTGCTGCCTTATCTGCTTTTGTTTGAGAATTTCCGACCCTGAGGGCGTTTGCGGCCAGTTGTTTGCAGACAACAGTGTAGACTCCGTTTGTGAAAATATCAAGCCACAAGGAGGCCTGTTTCAGAAGTTCCGGCTGATGTTCTCTTTCGCAGCGTTCAACGGCACGTTCCATAAGCAGCCTGGCCGCGGTCAGAACGAGGTAACGTTCTGCAGATGAACGCATTTCACCTCTTTTTTGTTCTCTGATATTAAGTTCAACGGCACAGTCTCTGTTTTTGAGCAGCAGAGATGATTCCCTCCGTTCTGCACCGGAGCGGCGGCAATTATCTTCAAGCTGCTGCTTCAATTCATTGATTTGATGTCTGATGCTGTCAAGTTCTTCCTGACAAGGAGGCGTGGATCGTTCCGGCGGCAGTTCATTTCTTCTTTTGACCAGGGCAAGTTTTTCTGCTTCATACCGGGCTTGAGCGGCAGTTATTTCCCGGCACAGCTTTTCATAACTGTGCTGTTCGGCTTCATAAGCATTCCGGGCGGAGGTGTATTCACACATTTGCTCATTGTAAAGTTTCAGACGCAGTTCATATTCAATGCGGAGTTTGTCATACTTTGTCTTTTTCTCAGTAAAAACTTCAAGTTGTTTTTCATATTCCTGTCGGGCTTTTTGAAACTTCATAAGATCAGCCAGGAGTTCCGGGTATTCTTCCGGCGGCACCCCGGGATCAATGAGAAATTTATAACGAAAGTGCTCTTTACCTTTTTTCAGTGCTGAGACAATACGGCTCTGCCTGATATAAAATCTTCCCCGGAATATTCCGGCAGCAATCAGAAACAGCAGGAATATGAAAAGGGCGGCTTTGCTGCCTGAAATGCAGGCTGCTGTTCCGGACAGGATAAGCACTGCTCCGGAAACTGCGTAAAAGAGCCACGGTTTTATATCTTGAGGCGCATTGCACCACTGAGCAGCAGCTGTAAAATCTGCCGCTTCAACGGCCGCTGCCCGGAAAACGTCGCATTTTCCTTCAAGTTCAGGGGCTTGAGGTGCTTGCGGAGGAACAGGAGTTTCTTCAACTGAGGGCAAAAGTGGCTTTTCCGGAATTTGCAGTGTAAAGGGAGGCAGCGGCGGCGGCATCGGTCCGGGAGGTGTGGAACGGGCAAAGGTTTCTTCATCCTCCATAAGTTTATTCCGGTATTCCGCCGCAGCAAGAGCATCTTCAAGTTCTTTTTCCCGGATATAGAGTGATTCCAATTGACTTTTGAGCTGCAGTGATTCTTTTTCGATTTCTTCAGCTTTGAGAACAGCTTTTTCATAGGCAGGTAAATGTTGGGAAAGCTGCGCAAGACGTGCTTCGCTTTCGTCAAAGCTGTCAGAAAGTTTTTTCAATGTGTGATGAAATCCCTTTTTTCTGTATATGCAAGCTGCTTTTTCCGCAAGCTGCAGCTGAAGTTCTGAAAGAGAAAGCCCGCCCACATTTAAGGCGTTTCCGTAAAGGCGGTTGCGTATTTCAGTATCATCAAGGGCTGCAAATGCAGTCAGTTCATCAATGGAAATGGCACATACATTGCGGTAAAAATTTTCTGAAATTCCGGCCATATTTCCAATGTCTGGAACGATTTGAACACTGCCGTCAGAATGGATGATCTTTAATTGAGCTCTTTCCCCCCGCCGTTCAAGACGCAGCTCTTCTTTTTGAGCAGTGGTGACATCGAGATAGCCTCCGTAATGACCTGAGCCATTGAGGGCAGGGTAGGGATTGAGTCTGCTGCGTTTGTCGGGGAACCCCCAGAAAATACGGCGGATAAACTCAAGACAGGTGCTTTTTCCTCCTTCATTGGGCCAGGTAAAACGATTCAAGCCGGGAGTAAGATCAAGATCGAAGTTGTGAAAAGTACCGAAATTGTCAATATGCAGATGGCGGATGATCATTTTTTCAGCTCCAATCTGCCGGTGAGCAATTCGGCCAGCAGAGCACTTCCTTCTCTGCGGAGTTCTTCAAAGCGTTCCGGTCGGATAGGGGGCAGGGAACGGTAGGTGTTTCTCATATCAGCATAGATGGATTCAAGGATTTTTTCTGCTGTAATTTCCTGCAATGCTTCTTCAAGTTCTTTTTCGGGCAGCAGTCCGGATTTTTCCGGATCAGGCATTTGTGTCAGCAGTACGATCTCCTCGAGGAAGCAGCCGTTAAAACGTTCTTTGAGAAATGAAGACACTGTGCGCTGCAATTCCTCCTGATCCCAGTTGCGCAGTTCGGCATCAAGGGGGGTGATCCCGGTCAATTTCAAACGGAAGATCAGATCATTGTGCTCTTTCAGGGATATGAGCTTTTCCTGAAGCAGTTTCATAACACTGCCCAGATCCTCAATATCGCTGATATTCAGAGAAACAACTTCAAAGTCCAGCACCGATGTGGGATGAAAGGTCATCGACAGTTCTCCGAAACCGTTGTGTTCAACAAGGAAACAGCCTTGTTTGCCCGGTTCGTGAATATCTTTGCCTTGAACGCATCCGGAATAGACCACCCAGGGCTTTTCGCTTAAAACACGGCGGCTGTGCACGTGGCCGAGTGCCCAGTAATCCACGGGCAATGCTGTTAATTCAGCAAGTGCGGCCGGAGCTGCGTGAAGATCGCCGCAGAGATTGGCGTGAACAAGAGCAATCCTGACTCCGGGGGCATCTTTCAGGGCTTCGCCTGTTTGGACAGCCAGATTTTCAAGAACATTCAAAGAGGAGTGTCCGATCCCTCCCACGGTAGCAACGATTTCTCCTTTTTTGACAATGGAATGAAGTTTCACTTCGTCAGGAGGGAAGAAAACAACGTTTTCCGGCAGCTTGATAGCTTTTGACCACGCTTGAGGGAAAGGATCGTGATTGCCGCTGACGATCAAAGCCGAGATCCCGGCAGCAGCCAGTTTTTCCAACCCCTTAACGAACTCAATGCGCCCTTTGAGGGAGGGCGCGTTCCGGTCAAAGCAATCTCCGGCAATAAGGAGGAAATCCACTTCCTCTCTGATGGCTGTTTCAACAGTATTGTTCCAGGCGAGGAAGGGCGTTTCCGCAAGTTTGCCGTCCAGCTCGGGGAGTCTGCGGCTCAAACCGGTAAATGCGGAACCGATGTGCAAATCGGCGCAATGCAGAAAGCGAAAAGCTGCTCCCATTGTCTGCGGGACCTGAGATAATCAAATCAAGTGGGCGGCGATGGTCCGTTTTTCAATATCCTGCCGTGCCTCATCACCGGTACGGCCGGTATAGATCTGTCTGGGACGAACCAATTTTGTGGAATCGCCGATCATTTCTTTCCAGTGCGCGACCCAACCGGGCAGACGGGCCAGGGCGAACATCACCGTGAACATATTTTCGGGGATACCCAGTGCACGGTAGAGAATTCCCGTATAAAAGTCCACATTGGGGTAGAGCTGACGGTCGATAAAGTAACTGTCCTTGCGGGCGGCATCTTCCACTCTGCGTGCCACGTCAAGCAGGGGATCGCTGTAACCGGTGGCTTTTAAATATTTTTCGCACTCCTGTCTGGCGATTTCCGCACGGGGGTCATAGGTTTTATAGACCCGGTGTCCGAATCCCATCAGACGGAAAGGATTGCTCTTGTCTTTGGCAAGACGGATGAATTTTTCCACATCACCGTCTTCCTGAATGAGACGGAGCATTTCAATGACTGCCTGATTTGCTCCGCCGTGCAGGGGACCGGAAAGTGCGGAAATTCCTGCTGAAATCGTGGCATACAAGTTCACCTGAGCACTGCCGATGACACGAACAGCTGAAGTTGAACAGTTCTGTTCGTGGTCAGCGTGAATGATAAAAAGCTTATTGAGCAGACGGACTGCTTCGGGGCTGATCACATAGGGACGCACCGGAGAATCAAACATCATATTCAAAAAGTTGGCACAGTATGAAAGGTCCTGTCTGGGATAGACCACAGGTTCGCCAATAGATTTTTTGTAGGCAAACGCAGCCATTGTACGCACAATGGAAATGACACGGGCACAGGAGTCGTCAATGTTATCAGCCATTGATTTCAGGTCGACCTGAGGATAAAATGCTGCCATTGCATTGATCATTGTGGACAAGATACACATCGGATGCGCACCTTGGGGAAAGTTGTCAAAAAACCTGCGCATATCCTCGTGGATCATTGAGTTCAAGTTCAACTGCCGTGAAAAGTTGCGACGTTCACTTTCGCTTGGAAGTTCCCCGTGCACAAGGAGATAAGCCACATCCACAAACATAACTTTTTTGCAAAGTTCCTGGATGTCATAACCCCGGTAACGGAGGATTCCGTTTTCACCGTCGATGTAGGTGATCTGGCTGTAACAGGAGGCGGTATTCATAAAACCGGGGTCAATCGTAACACAGGAGGTATCTCGTCGCAGGCCGGAAATGTCAATGCCTTTTTCTCCTTCGCTGCCGATAACAAGAGGAAGTTTGATTTCTTTACCCTCAACGGTAAGAAGTGCGTAGTTTTCCGGTTGCTGTGTCATCGTAACCCCTTTACTATTGAATTGATTGACTTTTTGATAAAACCTACCTAATATACATTAAAAAGGTGGATTTGTCAATCATTTAACAACAGAAAAGTGGACTTTTATCCTCAATTACTGTGGATACGGTCATTTTCAAGCCGCAGTGCTTCAAGTTCCATTGCCGCTTCTTCCCAGTCTGTTTCACATTGGGTGAGCGCAGCTTCAACTTCCGCGAGTTCTTTTTTCAGAGCGGCGAAGTCAACTTTTCCGCCGCTTGAAAGTTTTGCCACAAGAAATGTTTTTCTGTCAGACAGTTCGTCGCATTGTTTTTCCAGACTTTCTACTCTGGTCTTTGCTTTTTTCAAATCACCCTGAATCGCCTGGCGGGCACGGGCACGCTCCTGCCGGCGGAGTTTTGCACTGTCCTGTAAGGGAGCTCCGTCTGAACGGATCTGGACTGCGGAGGGGATCAGAGCACTTGATTTTTCAAGATAGTAATCATAGTTGCCGTAATATTTTTTGACACCGCCGGGTTCGAGGGCCAGGATCGTGGTCGCAACATTGCGGACGAATTCAATGTCGTGGCTGACGATGCAGACTGTTCCCGGAAAATCACACAATGCCTGCTGGAGCAATTCCCTGGCATTCAAATCAAGGTGGGTGGTCGGTTCGTCCAGCAGAAGGAAGTTGGGGGGATTGACAAAAATACGGGCGAACTGTAAACGGATCCTTTCGCCGCCTGAAAGTACGCCGCAGCGTTTTTCCACATCGTCGCCGGAAAATCCGAAAGAACCGAGAATGTTCATCAAATTGGCAGTTGATGCTCCTGCCGGCAGAGCTTCACGCACAGCATCATAGACCGAAAGTTCATCAGGGAGCAGTTCCGAAAATTCCTGAGCCTGATAACCGATGACTGCGTGGTGTCCCGGGGTTACTCTGCCTCCGACGGGCTGCAGTTTTCCAGCCATCAGTTTCATCAATGTGGTTTTTCCGCGGCCATTGTAACCGATAATACCGACTTTGTCGCCGGAATTGACTGTCAGGTCGAGAGCCTGGAAAAGCAGCGTTTTATCATCATAGCCGAATGAAAGCTGTTCCAACCGGACCGCTTCGACTCCGGCATCAGGCGGGGCGGGGAAGCGGATCACGCCTTTGTAGTTAAGAGCATCCGGCAGTTCAACATCTTCAATGGCATCCAGTTTTTTCTGCCAGCTTTTTGCTGCGGCAGCTTTGGTGCTTTTACTGCGGAACCGGTCAATGAGCCGTTCGAGTCTCTCTTTTTCCCGGTCTGTGTTGCGCTTGGCTGCTTCGAGGGCGTGGGCACGCTGTTCTCTTTCGCGGCAGTAGAAGTCATAACTGCCCGGATAGCGGGTTGCGATCCCCTGATTGATTTCCACGATGACATTGGTCAGTTTACGCAACAGAAAACGGTCGTGGGAAATCAGGATCAATGTGCCCTGAAATGTTCCGAGAAAGCGGCAGAGCCATTCTACTGCCGGAATATCCAGATAGTTTGACGGTTCGTCAAGGAGCAATGTGTCGGGACGGGAAATAAGTACCCTTGCCAACGCAGCGCGCATTTGCCAACCGCCGGAAAAACTTGAAAGAGGACGCTTGAAATCCTGTTCTGCAAAACCCAGACTGCTCAAGGCCTGGGCCGCTTCCACGTCAAGACGATAGGCTCCCAGATGTTCGATCATCGTCTGAAGTTCTCCGTGACGGCGGAGTGCCTTGTCCAATTCCTCATCGGGAATCCGGTCTTCAGCCATATCATTTTCCAGTTTTTTGAGTTCTTCAGCACCGCTTTTCAGTTCCGGAATGGCATCGGCAGTAAAATCCAGCAGAGACCGTGACAGTTCATTGTGGTCGATGTGCTGGCGCATAATGCCGATACGGTGGTTTTTTGGAATTGCTATGGAACCGGAATCAGGAGACTGCTCCCCCATAAGAATGGAAAACAAGGTACTTTTACCGGCTCCGTTGGGGCCGACGATACCTACCCGCTCGCCGGGATTGATCCGGAGCGTAATGTCCCGGAGAATGTCCTTGCCGGAAAAACTTTTGCAAATATTGCGGAAATCGATCATTTTTTCTCTGACAGTAAATTATTCTTTTTTTCGACCGGCATAACATACCGGAATCCTACATCATTTCCCCCGCGGGAAGAATAAACAATATTAGAAAGCCGCGCTACGGAAGGTAATGAATGGTAAGAGTCTCCTGCAATAGCATACTTTCCTTTAAGACCGCCATTTTGAGCGGCCACTTTGACGAATTCGCGGACATTGCCTGAAAGATCAAAGACACCGTAAATAGAACAATCACCAGGCATTGAGCCCACTGGCAGGAAACCTGCTTTGTTAATAACGGCTCTGCTGTCGTCATATTCATTTCCCCAGGTGTATTCGGTACCGTCAATGCCTCCTGCGGCCTTGCTCCACTGAGTCCGGGTGGGCAGCTGGATGGGCCGCTTGAACTTTTTGCTCAGATAGGCACAGAACGCATCAGCGGCAAATCCGGAAATTCCGGTAACCGGATGATTCAGCGAAAGCCCCTTCCTTAAAAGTTTTCCGGAATCATCCCAGGAACGCAAACTTTGGAGTGTGCCGTTGTGGTCAAAATAATAGGAGGCATAAAGTTGTTTCAGCTTTTTATCCTTGAGATTGTTCCAGAATTCCAGATATTCCGCAACTGTGACCTCCGTTTGCTTTATCAGAAAATCATCTTCAATTGATTTGCGTCTGAAACCGTTGCTGATATCTGGAATATGGGTGAATTCACCTCCCGGGATAAAGACCATTCCCGGGGGGATGGCAGATGGCATAGAAAGGTCAGCCTTGTGCCGGACACTGAGGGAGGCGCGTATAGGAATTCTTTTTATACGGCCATCCGGAGTTTCTGCAATGACAGTATAAAGACCTACCGGCAGCTGGACTGTTTCAGTTTTATCCTCTTTTGGGGGGGCGTTCTGAAACGTAACCATCCGGCCGGAATTGTCTTCTATACGCCATTTGACTCCGGAAACATTTTGTAGAATTACTGTTCCCGTTGCAGAAAGAGCCCGGCTGAACTGGCTGTTGAAGGGAGGATCACTCTTTCTTAACTGATCAAAAATATCTTTCCATTTTTTTTCGCACAGAGAGGTGAAATTTTTTAACTTTTCATCGTTTCTGGTCAGATGGCAGAAATCTGCGTAGGAAAGAAAAATCTTTTTAGCTGTCATATTGACATAATGGGGATTACGATATGAAACCGGGATACGTTCAATAATATCCAGCGTCGATTTGAAATCAGCTTCAGCATCAGCAGCATCTGCGGCAATGGCATTTTCCAAGGTTTGCATCTTGATTACGTCCAGAGACCCTTTGTCCAACTGAAAGACCTTTCTTTTTGCCTGCAAAAGACGTTTTTCTCCATCCCGGAATGAGAGGGCTGAAGCGTGTCTGAGAGATTCGACCTGGATTTTTTCTTGAAAAAACGAATAAAGGGAAAAAGCACACCAGGTCAGCAGAGAGAGAAAAAGCACGATGGGAACAACCGGGTGACGGAAAACAAATTTGCCGAACTTGTATATGGGGGAGGGGGAATAGGCCGCAACCGGCAGACCATCCCGGTAATTCCTCAGATCTTCCAAAAGATCATTGACTGAATCATAACGATTTTCCGGCGTTCTGGCCATCGCTTTGAGGCAGATCGACTCCAGTTCTCTGGGGATCGCCATATCAGGAGAAGCGCATTTTCTGGGGGGAGGCAGTTTTTCCTGAACAACTTTCTTCTGGATTTCCTCAAGGGTCTCAGCTCCCTCAAAAGGAGAGGTTTTCAAGGTGAGAATGGAATAGAGCACGCACCCCAAGGCATAAATGTCGGATTTGACCGTTGCTTCATTGCTGCTGAGACTCAGGTGTTCCGGAGCCATAAAAACAGGAGTTCCTCCCATCTGGCGTTTTTTCTGTAATGCGGGGTCTGGGTCTTCCTTGCCGTATCCCGGCAGATAATGTGCCATACCCCAATCCATAACCAGTACTTCGCCGAAGTTTCCGACCATAATGTTTTCAGGCTTCAAATCGCAGTGGCAGATACCATTCTGGTGGGCATAGTTGACTCCCTGGCAGGCACCCATAAAAATATCCACCAACCGGGGAAGGGGGAATTTTTTGCGGTATCCATTCCGGTTTTCTGAAAGTTTTTTCAGAATAGCCCTCAGAGTTTCTCCGGCGATACGCTTCATTGAAAAGTAGCAGCCCGCATCTTCAAAAACACCGATCCGGTGGACCGGGACGATGTTGGGGTGAGCGATCTGGGCCGTTATCCGGGCTTCACGGATAAAAGCCATAATGCGCTCTTTCTGGTTGCGGTAACGGGGACGGAGGATCTTGAGAGCCAATTTTCGTTTCAGCCCCGGCTCTGTGGCAGCATAAACCGCCCCGAAACCGCCTATACCTATGGTATGCAGATCTTCATAAGCGGCCAGGCTGTTTTTTTCCGGAGGGGAAACCAGAGCTATGATTTCTTCCTGAGAAAGAACATCATCGCCGCCTGCTGCATCATCCAGAAGCTGAGTCAGATTTTCAGTTGATTGATCCAGTTGAAACAACGTGTCAACGGAACTGTGAGAAGTTAAATTCGGCAAAGGAGGTCACCGCTTTCGTTGAGGTTCATCTTTGAAGGCGCGGACAGCATTACCGAATTCATCAGCATAACGGGCTCCGGCTTGGGGGGTGACCGGGATTTTTACGGCCTTTTCCCAAAGCTTTGTGTCGGTGAAAAGAAGAACTTTAGCTTCACGTTTGCTGTCATTATCATAGCCGGTGACGACACCAACAAATCCGCCGTCCCGGGTAACGATAATGTCGCCGAGTTCTGCATTGAGCTGACTGCTGCTGCGGCTGCGGTCGTTGCGGATCAGCAGATAGGGGAAGTCTTTACGGGGATCAAGGGAACAGCGTCCCACAAGGGAAGCACTGCTTGAACCGAATTTTTTGAAACTGAAAACGAAAAGATTTTCCAAACCTTTTTCCATCAGCTCTTTTCTTGTTACCAGTTTCAGCGGAGTTCTGTTCTTTAGCGTCAATTCCACTGCGGCCAGTTTTTCGCCGCCCGGCATCTTGACTGCCAGGATCGGTCCGGTCAACGGCTGCTGGACAGCGGAGTCGGGAAGTGAAAATGTGTAAGAAAGATCTGTGATGCTTCTGTAAAGCAGATTTGTTCCGGGAGTGCCTGTCAGCAGCTCAAAAGGAGCGATCGCCAGAGTCTTTTTTCCGAATTGAACCAGTACAGGAACATAGTTCCCCCTGGCAATACGTTCAAGAACCATTGCCTTTTCACGGATAAAGAACTGCAGATTGAAGGCGGCTCCAGAGTAGCGTTTGAATGCTTCTGCGGCCGGTTTTGCTGTGACCTGTTTGAGGATTTTTTCGGTTGCGGCAAGTTTTCCTTCTGCAAGTTTTGCCGCAGCTTTATTGGCATCAGATTCTTTTTTAGCTTCGGAAAGATCTTTGAGTGAACGTTTGACCAATTGCTGCATCTGGGCATTTTCCCGTTGAACTTCAGCAAGGACAAGTTTCTGCTGAGCGGCAGCACGCTGCAGTTTTAAAAGTTGTCCCTTATAATCAGCATTGTCCCGTTCTGCGGTATTGAGCTTTCCTGTGGTAAAGGCAAGGGTACGTTGTAATTCCTGCCGTTCAAGAGAGACTTTACCGATACGGCTGTTCATTTCACGCAAAGCGTTTTTGACGCCGGAAAGATCTGCTTCCTTAGCGGCAATAGCACTGCGGGCGGCTGCGAGCTCCCGTTCAGTCAGGCGGCTTCTGGTCTCTGCACTGCCGAGTTTTTCCTGAACTTTGCGGTAATCTGCGGCAAGTTTACGCAGTTCAGCATTGGCACTGCGTTCAGCGTCTGACGTTTCGTTCAATTTTTTTTCTGTTTTGGCAAGCCGTTCTCTTTCGCCGGCCAGAAGTTTTCGTGTATGATCCAGCTCTGTTGAGGCTGTTTTTGCGTCAAGCTTCTGGTCTCTCAGGCGGATTTCCAGTTCCAAACGCCGTCTGGCTTCTTCTTCAAGTTTTGCCTGCAAGTCGGCGGCTGAAAGGTTACCGGTATTGGCGGCGGTCGCCTTCTGTGCCCGCTTGACATTTTCAATGCGGCGCATATTGTCGATCAATTCCTGAGTGATTTTTTTGACGGCCTGGTCAGTTTCCTGATTGACGCCTTTTTGAGATGCTGCCAGTCTGAGCTGCTGGCGCAAATTTTCCAGTTCCCTCTGCCGGAGTTCCAATTCACCCAGCAGAAGCCGTGTTGTACGCTCGTCCAACCCCACACCGGTACCGCCGGTATGGGCAGGAACCATTCCGGTCATCATCGACAGCATCGCTGAGACCAGAAAGTCGCAGATGACAATAAGAATGGCCCGGTTCACTTGCCTTCTCCTTCTTTATTATCATCTGAAAGACGGAGCAGTTTTTGACGGAAAGGGTATTCCATAGTCAATTTCAGTGCAATACTGAACACAATACCGATCAAAGTTGAGGAATAGGCGATCAAACGGCTGCTCTGGGGAGAAAATGTCATCACCAGAAAGGCGGATACTGTACCGAAAAGTCCCACATAAAGAGGCACGTCAAAAAAGATTCCCGCATTGTCCAACTGTTTGAGTTTTGAAGAAATAGAGTCTGCACTGTTTTTGATATTGCTGATGACAGCAAATCCCAGACCGAAAGCCAGAAGCTGAAGTGCTGTAATGACAGAAAAAATCAGCATTGATATCCAGGCGGCTATGCGGGTTTTTGCTGCAATGCTGGCAGGGGAGTTTTGAGCGACTTCGCCGACAACTTCACTGGAATCTCCGGAAAACAGCGTGCGGAATGCGGCAGAATTGTCAAAAAGCATAATCATTGCTGCAACAAAGCAGACCCCGATAATAAAAAGGATTGCAATGGGCAGTGCGGTACGTAATTTTCCATTTTTCATACGTTTGAGACTCCTGTTTTTAGCTTTGAAACTCAATATTTGTGATTACAACATAAAAAGCTTATTTATTATTCATAATAACATACGACACAGTTATGAAATATTCAAATGAAAATCCTTTTATTTTCAGACTTTTTTCGGGATATTTTTATTTTTTTGATTTTGTTCGGTTAAAAGAGTACCGTTTGAAATTATATGACCCTCCAGAATGTTGTCCCGCATATGCTGATCCGGAAAAATAACCCAAAAATATTAAAATGACTTTTTTTAAGTGATTTTCTAAAAAAAAGATTTGACAAAAAGAGTAATCCGGTGTATACTATGCAGTGGTCCGGGACTGGGAGCAATGGAGGCTTGAATGCAATTTCTCCTCTTCATAAATTACTCCTCTTAAGCCTTTGTTGCTGCTGGTTCCGGGCCGCTTTTTGTAATAGAACTTTTTGCACCGTCCGTGCAGAAAAATTTTTACCTCAAGGAGCTTTTACTATGGATGAGACTCCCGATCTTTTTGAGTGGGCAGAACAACAGCGCAAGACTGTTGAAGCATCTGAATGCGCTGCCCCTTCTGCCGTTGAAGAAAATATTGAAATATGTGATAACCGTCCGGTGGTGCTTATTGATGCTCTGAGTCAGATTTTCCGATCTTTCTATGCTATCCGCCAGTTGAATAATCACCGGGGGGAACCCGTTAATGCACTTTATCTTATGACTAAGCTGCTGCTGCAAATGGAAAAAGATCATTCCGGCTGCCGGGGAGCGTTGCTTTTCGATTCAGGTAAAGTGGCATTCCGTTTGGAATTGCTCCCTGAATACAAAGCGAACCGGCCGCCTATGCCGGAAGATCTGCAGCGGCAGATGCCCCGGATCGAAGAAATGGCACAGGCTTTCGGCTGGCCGTTGATCAAGGTCGAAAATTATGAAGCCGACGACCTTATCGGTGCTTTTGCTGTAAATCTCACAGGGCCGGTTTTTATCGTGACCGGAGATAAAGACCTTTCGTCTCTTGTGAATGAACAGGTGCATTTGTTGAAACCGGCACGTTCAGGCGGCGGATTTCAGGAGTGCGGACCAGAGGAAGTCCTCAGGGATTTCGGTGTCGTGCCTGAGCTTATTCCTGATTATCTTGCCCTCTTGGGGGACAGCGTGGACAATATTGACGGCGTACCCGGTATCGGGGCTAAAAGTGCTGTTGAATTGCTGAAAAATTACGGGCCTGCGGATTCCTGGTATGATGAAGCAGGTGTTTTCAAGTTCCCGGAGTCGAAATTTGCTGCCAAACTTCAGGGAAAACAGCCTTTGATCAAAAGGAATCTTGGATTGACCCGGTTGAAATGTCAGCTTCCTGAAGCATACGCCGATTGTGCTGCAGTTCTTGACAAAAAGGAGCCCGACTGGCAGAAAATCGCCAATATGTGTGCCGATAATGATTTCAAATCATTGTTGAAGGAACTTCCCGTAGCTCCGGAGGAAGTTAAACGGGAAAATGAACTTTTTTGAGGAGAGAAAAGTGAGAAAATCTATTTGTGCGGCTGTGGCAGCTGTATTGCTTCTGGGTTCCGGCTGCGGGACATTGTTTTTTTCAGAACGTATCGGTAAAAAAATGTCCCGGCAGATCGACAGACGGGTTTTTGTGACCAATTGCATCCTGTGTCTGGCTGGAATCATTCCCGGAGTGGTCGCTTTTGTTCTTGACTACGACAATGAGACGATCTATTACACTGAAGCCGAATTGATCCCAGATGATTTTATGGACTATAAAGGTTCTTTCAATATGAAACAGATCCCCTGCAAAAAACTGGAGCTTGAACGGGCCGCAAGGATCCTGTCAGGAGTCCTGGGGAAAGAGATCACGCCTTTGCAGCTCCGGTTGGCTGCCAAACAGGCCCCACAGGATTCCGGCAGAGTGTTTCAGAAATGATTTTTTTCTGTTGAAATCCCCGGAAAATGACATCTCCCCGGTTGAAAAATCTTCAAATCGTGCTATAGTAAATACAGAAAATTTCTTTTGACACCTGTTACGGCAGTCAAAAAAAGAGGATTACAATTAAAGGTTTTTCAGAAGTTTTACAGGTGTGAAGTTATGAATGACAGTGCTTTTTTGATATTATTTATTGCTTTTACAGCGATGATGAGTGTTATCCCGTTTTTTCTCCGCTGTTTCAAGATTCCGATGGTTATTTCTCTGCTGGTGGCAGGAATGTTGATCGGGCCGACCGGATTGAATCTGGTCAGCGTTCTTTCTGAACCTCTGGCGTTTTTGGGAACTCCGCCTGCTGAAACGGTCAGTCACTTCAATTCTCTGGTCAACTCACTCGGGGCTTTGGGATTGATGTTTCTTATGGCTCTTGCCGGTATGGAAGCGGATTTCAGATTGATCAATTCTGCTAAAAAGCCGGTCATACTCCTGAGTATATTGACCTTTTTGATTCCTGCTGCTGCCGGATACTGGGTTTATTGGTATTTCAAGCCTGACGATTTGCCCGGTAAGTTGCTTTATGCTTCTCTTTTTGCTTCCCACTCGGTCGGTATTGTGTTTCCGGTGATCCGGGAGCTGAAGCTTTCCAAGACCCGTTTCGGGGCAGCTGTTCTGATTTCGACTGTTATTACGGATATTGCCAGTATTATCCTGCTGGCCGTCAGTGTGCAGTTGCACCGGCAGTGGAATTCTCAGGCTCATATGGTCATAAAAGGGACTTTGTCGATTTTTGACCGTATGGATACTTCACTTCTGGGAAACAGTTTTACACCGGTTTTTCTCCTGATTGTTTTCCTCTATCTTGCTGTTACCATTTTTGTGGTCAGCAAACTGGGGAACTGGCTGCGGAAAATTTTTCAGCCGAGTGAAGATATGCTTATTACGCTGCTGCTGCTGGTCATTCTGGCAACGGTTCTTGTCGGAGAACTGCTCGGAATCAATTTGGTGGTGGGAGCCTTTATTGCCGGTCTCGGACTTTCCAAAGTCGTACAGAGTCAGGATATGGTGATTTTCCGCCGGTTTGAAAGCATCGGGTATGGATTTCTGATCCCGTTCCTCTTTGTTTCCATCGGAATGAAAACAGACTTTTCTGTCTTTGCTCAGGGAGGAAATCTGGCAATCATACTTTACACCGTGCTGGGATTGGTTATAAGTAAAGTTCTTTCCGGATTTATTGCGATGAAGTGTTCCGGATTCAGTGCTCCGGCAGCGTTAAGTGCCGGACTGATGACTGTCCCGCAGCTTTCAGCCACTCTTGCGGCGGCGGCGATCGGTAAAGATTTGGGAATCCTTGATACACAATTCTTTAACACGATCATCATTCTTGCTGTTGTGACCACGCTGCCGATACCTTCTCTTGTCAGGCTTGTGGTTGAACGCAGTAAATTGAGCTTTGCAGAAGCTGATGAGGAACATACTGCGCCCAAGGTGGTTCGTGAAGAAGAATTGCTCTGATAACGTCAAGATGTTTTTTATTTGAAATATTTACAGGTAATAAATTTAAGGAGAGAAATGAAAAATTTTTTATTTGCCGCAGCAGCTCTGCTTTTCATTTGCGGATGCAGCACTGTGAAAAATGATGCCCCGATCGGAAAACTGGTGATTACTTCCGCATCAAAGTATCAGATCGTGATCCCTGATGCAAAACCTGAAGCGTCGATCCCGGTGTTCCTGACGCAGAGTGCCAAAATTCTTCAGACAGCCCTTAAAGAGGGATTGGACTTGAACGTTCCCATTGTTGTCGAGTCCAAGGCCGCCAAAGATCTCAAGGCGATCTATATCGGTGATACCAAAGCTGCAAGAGAGATCGGAATTGATGCTTCCGCCCATACAAGTTTCGGATTTACCATTGCCGAAAACAATGGCAATATTTTTATTGCCGGTGTTGACAAAACCCGTTTCGGCGAACCGGATAACCGGCGGCGGGGCTGGACGAACTTTATTCTCGGTTCAGTCAATGGTACTGTCAAGTTTGCCGAAAAATATTTGCATACCCGTTTCCTTTACCCCGGAAAGAACGGTATCGACTACGCAAAACTTACCAAAGTTGAAATTCCTGCCGGTTTGCGTGAAGTGTGTTCCCCCAAGCTGATTTTTGCGACCCGTGCCCGTGAAATGTTTTACAGTTACTCCAACAATGCCTATGGCGGCGGAGCCTTCAAAAGTTATGGCGGACACTCCTATTATGACGCTGTCCCTGTGAAAAAATACAGCAAAACTCATCCCCAGTATTTCGCTATGCGGGGCGGCAAACGGAATCCTTCCGGTAATCACCTGTGTATTTCCAACCCTGAAGTTCAGGAGCTCATCTATCAGGAAATGGTCAAATGGGCGAAAAAAGGTGCCCTTGCCATCCAGCTTGCCCAGACTGACGGTTATACTCCCTGTGAATGTCAGAACTGCAAAGACTACGGAAAAACTGACAACGCCGGAGAAAAACTGTGGATACTTCACCGGAAACTTGCTGAGAGATTCTACAAAGAATATCCCGGACAATTTGCTCACATCATTTGTTACGGTCCCACCGCGATGCCCCCTGTGAGCTTCAAAAAATTCCCTCCCAATGTGATTATCGAACTTTGCAACTATACGCCCGCAACATTCAAAAGATGGCGTGAATATGAGGTCAAAGGCGGTTTTACCACCTATGTCTACAACTGGGGCTGGTACAATCGTGTGGGATTCCTGCCCAAGCGTACGCCTGAATTCTGTGCCGATCAGGTGCGGCTTTTCATTCAGAATAATGTCCGGGGCGTTTACCGCTGCGGATTCGGCGAAAACTACGGACTTGAAGGCCCTGCCTACTATGTTTACGGACAGATGTTCAACGATATCACTCAGAACGAGACCGTTTTGACTGATGACTTCATCCGCAGAGCTTTCCACGAAAGTTATGTGCCGATGAAGGTGTTTTACGATACATTGTTTGCCCGTTTGGCAATTTATTCAGCTTTGCAGAATGTCGATGCTGAACTGCCCGGTGGAAAGATCCGGCAAAGTCTGCTGCCCAATAATCCCAGAGTCTTGGTTACTGCGATTTTCAGCTCCGATGTCATCGACATCCTTTCCAAGAATCTTGACAGGGCCGAAAAAATGGCAAAAAATCCCAAAGTGAAAGCCCGTCTGGAATTGGTCCGCATTGAATTTGACTATGTGAAAAATCTGGCTGAGACACTTCATCTCTATAATTCCTACCGCATCAACCCCACTTGGGCCAGCTTTGAACAGCTTGCCGCTTCTGTGGAAAAACGCAATGCTCTTATTAACTCCTATACTCATCCCAAACGGCGTGGAACGACCCGGCTTTACTCCGCCAACTGGCCCGAATTGCCGATCTTTGGTGCTCCTCCCATCAAGATGCTTTTTGAAAATGGCCGCCTCAGTGCTCCCATCGGAGCCCCCCTCAACTGGAATACCAAACTTCTTAAAGAGCAGAAGATCCTGCCCGGTGTCGGCAAAAAGAGTATGCGTATCCCCCGGGCTTCAGGGAAGGTTTCTGCAACTGACTTTTCCAAAGGGGCTTGGGTAAAGGCAAAGTGGAATCATCTGGGCGGTATCCAGTTGGGAGCTGTGACCGACAAAACCCGCTTCAAAGCGGTGTACGACAGCAAGAATATTTATTTTGCCTTTGAAAGCGATCTGGATCAGAAACGGACCTTCAACGTTTGCGGTCAGGATGGCCCCTGTTTCGGTCAGGATTGTATGGAACTTCTGATCGACCCCACCGGTACTAAAAATGTCTACTATCACTTCATTGCCAACCCTGTTGCCAATTCCCGGTACGACGCTGCTTTCGGACTGATTACCGATGTCCTCGACCCCAACTACAATAAGGCAGATAAGAGTTGGAACGGCAAATGGGAATATGCGACCAGCCGCAAAAACGGCAAGTGGTATCTGATGGTGACTGTGCCCTTTGCAACTTTGAACACAAAGCCTGCTGTTCCCGGAACTGTTTGGACGGGAAATTTCGGTAGGGAAGCATTTTCTTATCCTGCCGGAGCTCCTAAAGGTGTGATTGAATTGACTCTCTGGTCTCCCAATCTTGAAACGATGAGTTTTCACGACCGTGAAGCATTCGGCGATTTGATTTTTGAATAAAAGTAAAGGTTGAAAATGATGAAAAAAATATTTTTAGCTCTTGCTGCAATGATTTTTGTCTGCGGCTGTGCGGAAAAATGTACAAGATCTTCACTCCCTCAAACTCCTGTTGCAAACTCTTTTCTGACGATTACCGGCAAATCAAAGTATCAGATTATTTTCCCTGATCTGCCGGCAAATTCTCCCCGGATCGCTATTTACGCCCGGGCGGCCAATATGCTTCATCAGGCATTGAAAGAAGGTGTGGGGCTTGCGGCTCCCATCCGAATGGAATCCAAGGCTCTCAAAGGGTACAAAGGAATTTTTATCGGTGATACCAAAGCTGCCAGGGCAGCGGGGATCAATGTGCAAAATCATCCTAATTTCGGCTTTGTCATTAAAGAAAAAGAGGGAAATATCTTCATTGCCGGTATGGATAAAACCCGTTTGAACCAGCCGGAAAAACGGGGACTTGCGTGGGTTTATTATATCCTCGGATCAGTCAACGGCTGTGTGAAGTTTGCTGAAAAATATCTTAACACCCGTTTCCTTTATCCCGGAGAAAAGGGGATCGACTACGCTGCAAAAGTCGGAAAGTTTACCATTCCCGTCGGGTTGAACGAGGTGTGTGTGCCTCAGCTGGTCTTTGCCAGCCATACCCCCGATATGTTTTACAGCTATTCCAATAACGCTTACAGCTACGGGGATTTCAAAAGCTACGGCGGTCACTCCTACTACGATGCTGTGCCCGCGGCCAAGTATGCCAAAACTCATCCTCATTACTTTGCTTTCCGGGGCGGCAAACGCAATCCCATCGGCAATCATTTGTGTATTTCCAATCCCGAAGTTCAGGATTTGATCTATCAGGAAATGGTCAAATGGGCAAAAAAAGGAGCTTTTGCCATTCAGCTTGCTCAGACTGACGGTTACAATCCTTGCGAATGTAAAAACTGCAAAGCCTACGGCAACACCGATGATGAAGGTGAAAAACTCTGGATCCTTCACCGTGATCTTGCGGCCAGATTTTATAAAGAGTATCCCGGTAAATTTGCCCATATCATCTGCTACGGTCCTACCGGAACTCCTCCGAAAACCTTTACAAAATTTCCTCCCAATGTCATTATTGAGCTTTGCTACTATACTCAGGAAAATTTTGACGAGTGGAAAAAATATGAGGTCAAAGGCGGTTTTACCACCTATGTCTACAACTGGGGCTGGTACAACCGTGTGGGATTTCTGCCCAAACGCACTCCCAAATTCTGTGCCGATCAGGTGCGGCTTTTTATCCGCAATGGTGTCCGGGGCGTTTACCGCTGCGGATTCGGGGAAAACTACGGCCTTGAAGGGCCCGCCTACTATGTCTATGGACAGATGTTCAATGACATCAAGCAGAATGAAGATAATCTGGTCAATGACTTCATTCGCCGTGCTTTCCACGAAAGCAGCGTGCCTATGAAACTTTTTTATCAGACTTTGAATACCCGGCTTGAGATCTATTCCGCACTTCAGAAAACGGCTGCAATGCCCACCAATCCCCGGGTGCTGGTCACTGCGATCCTCAGCTCCGATGTTGTCGATGTCCTTGAGAAAAATCTTGAACGGGCTGAAAAACTTGCCAAAAATCCCAAAGTGAAAGCCCGTCTGGAACTTGTGCGGGTCGAGTTTGATTATGTTAAAGCTCTTGCCAAGGCATTGCATTTCTACAATACCTACCGTTTGAATCCCAATAAGGAGACCTTTGCTCTGCTTGCCGGTGCAGTGGAACAACGCAACAAACTCATAGAATCCTATGCCGATCCCAAGACTAAAAAGACCCGTGTTTACTCCAAAAACTGGCCGATGCTCCGCATTTTTGGAAATCCTGGAGTCAGTGTCCTCAAAGAAAACGGTCGTTTGACAGCTCCCATTAATGCGCCTCTCACCTGGAATATTCCTTTGCTCAAAAAGCAGAATATCCTTCCCGGCGTGGGCAAAAAAGTCTTGCGGATCCCCAGGGCAACCGGTGTCGTTTCCACAACGGATTTTACCAAAGGTTCCTGGGCAAAGGCCAAGTGGCACAATATGAATGGTATCCAGTTGGGAGCCATTACGGAAAAGACCCGTTTCAAAGCTCTCTATGATGCAAAGAATGTTTACTTTGCCTTTGAAAGTGATGTCGCTCCCGACAAGAAATTCACCGCTCTGGGTAAAGACGGTATCTGTTGGGGACAGGATTGTATGGAGCTTATTCTTGATCCCACCGGAACCCGGGATATCTATTATCATCTGATGGTGAACCCCATTGAAAATTCTTATTACGATGAGGCATTCGGTTTGATTACAGATGAGTTGAATCCTCTTTATAACAAACCTGACGGTTCCTGGAACTGCAAGTGGTCTTATACGACCCGGCGCAAAGGCGGCAAGTGGTATGTGTGCTTTACTATTCCTTTTGCCTCCTTTAATGTGCCTCCTGCTGCTCCCGGTACCATTTGGTACGGCAACTTTGGCCGGGAAGCCTTTTTCGGCGGGAAAAAAGGAACACTTGAGCTTTCTCTCTGGTCACCCAATCTGGAAACGATGAGTTTCCACGACCGGGAAACCCTGGGAGATTTGATCTTTGAATGATCCTCTAATAGAAAAATAAGCAATTAAAAAAAGGGCTGCTGCAAAAATTGTTTGAGTTTTTGCAGCAGCCCCTCTTTTTATTGCGGTAAAATGAATCTTACCAGTGACGCACTTTCATTCCCATTGCTTCTGCCAGTTTGTCCCGTACCGGATGTACCGGATGAGTGGGGGTAACGTGATTTTTGACAAAAGCAACTGCAATGCCCCGTTCACGATCCGCAAAGCCTTCGCCGCCCAAAGCACCTCCGTGACCGAAAACAGCACTGCTTTCAGGTGCATAGGGCAATGCCCACCCCAAACCGAATTTAGCCCAGGAGGAGGAGAGAGGATTACTCCAGTGGCGGCGGACAATGGTGGCATTATCAATGGTTTCCGGAGCAAGCATCGGTTTTCCGTCCAACCCGAAAGTAATGGCTGCATAAATCTTGGCCAGAGCGTTTGCAGTGGCAACGCCATTGGCAGAGGGAATAAAGCCCCGGCGGAGTTTTTCGCGGCTCATCATCTGTAAGGCGTTGGCTTTTTCTGTATCATCTTCTTCAACAAGGCGGGATTCCGCTTCTTCATCAGTTCCGAAGTAGAACTCTTTTTCGATATCAAGAACTTCAAAAATCTCCTGCCGGAGAAAATCTTTGAAAAAGATTCCGGATGCCCGGGTGGCCAATTCTCCAATAAGCCAGGCGTAGGTGATACCGTGGTATGCACAAACTTCACCGGGAGTATTGCCGGGGATCGCCTGAGCTATTTTATTGACCATCAAATCCCAATCTGCCATATCATCTTGAGTGTCGAGTTGGGGAAGTGCATTTACCGCAGCCCGGTGGGTCAGCGCGTGCCAGACCAAAGTGTCCTCTTTGCCGTTACAGCCGTATTCCGGCCAGTAGTCGGCGATGCGGTCGGAATAGCGGATTTTTTGCTGTTCCACCAACATATGGAATCCGGCAGTCATAACCCCCTTGCCGCAGGAGTAAATGGGAAAAAGGGTCTTTTCTGTGACGGGGATCGTTCTTGCTTTGTCGGCAAAACCGGAAACAAGAGAAGCAACCTGCTGGCCGTGGTCGTAGATAGCCAGCTGAAGACCGCATTCTTCTCCGGAGCCTGTGGCGTTGTCCATAATTTCCTGAAGTAACGGAATATCGAATTGCATAGTGAAAGTCCTTTGGATAAAAACGAAAATGCTGAAAATCCGGGAAAGGATTTTCAGCGTTGATTTTTTATATCATTTCACGGTAACCGCCGAGAAATACAAATGTATCCGGCCCTGAAGCCAAACCGTCGAGCAGCCGGATGACTTCCGGATTGCGGGGAGAGGCTTCGAGGTCAAAGTAGAACATAAATTCAAATTCCCGTCCGGGAATGGGACGGCTTTCCAACTTGGTCAGGTTGACTCCAATGGTGGCAAACTTTGAAATCAATCTGTAAAGAGAACCGGGACTGTGAGAGGTTGACAACATCAAACTGATTCTGTCTGCTCCCGGAAAAAGACGCATATTCCGGGAAATACAGATGAACCGGGTCCGGTTGGCGGCATTGTTCTGGATCTCCTCTGCGGCAAGGTCGCTGAGGCCGTAGACCTGTGCACAATTCAAAGAAGCAATGGCGGCAATGTCGTTGCGGTCAGATTCGGCCACCATCTTGGCTGCCATTGCCGTATTGTCGTGAATGGTGATCTTGATGCCGGGGTGCCGGTTGAGAAATTCCCGGCACTGCAAAATACCCTGTTCGTGAGAAACGATTTCTTTGATATCTTCCAGTTTGACTCCGGGTTTTGCCAGCAGATGGTGACGGATCGGCATAGAAAGACTCCGGACAATGTAGAATTTGTTGCTTCGCATCAAATCGTAAATGGCATTGACGCTGCCGGAAGTGCTGTTTTCAATGGGCAGTATGCCATATTCGCACAAGCCCTGTTCCACAGCCTGAAAGACACCGGCAAAATTTCTGACATAGACGATGTCCGCCTGTTTGAAAAGCCGGTCACAGGCTTGCTGAGAATAGGCTCCTTCAACTCCCTGACAGGCAACGACGGCTCTTTCAGGGAACGGGGATTCCAGGTCAGCTTTTCCGGCAGCTTCCAAGGCTGCGGCAAGTTTTCCGTTGCCGGAAATAAGGTAACGCTGATAGGAACGGCTCAAGTCAAACAAAGTGGTGAAAAGGACGGCGGCTCTGTCTCCAAGTTCATCTCCTGCACGTTTGATCATACGCAAACGTTCTTCCCGTTCCCGGGAGTTGTCGGTGACTGCCAGATTGGCAGCGATTTTGGCTTTGGCAACTTCTGAAGAAACCTTCATCCGTTCCACGAAAAGATCGCAGATTTTATCATCGATATCGTTGATCTTATTACGACATTCCTGCAGATTCATTGGAGTGCATTCCTTAAATTATTGATTTTTTTCATCATATTGTCGAAACTTCCGGGCGTCAGGGATTGAGCCCCGTCGCACAAGGCACAGGTGGGATTGTTGTGTACTTCAATAATAAGTCCGTCCGCACCGGCTGCGACGGCAGACATTGCCAGGGGTGAAACATATTTGGCGATACCGATGGAGTGACTGGGGTCAACAATAATGGGCAGATGGCTCAGGGATTTGATGACGGGAATGGCTGAAATATCAAGGGTATTTCTGGTCTGGGGCTCAAAGGTACGGATACCTCTTTCGCAGAGAATGACCTGATCGTTACCTGAGGACATAATGTATTCAGCACTCATAAGCCATTCCTGATAGGTATTGGCAAGGCCTCTTTTCAGCAGAATGGGTTTGCGCTGCTTGCCGATCTGGCGGAGCAATTCAAAGTTCTGCATATTTCTGGCACCGATCTGGATCACGTCAACTTCATCAAAAAGGTCAAGCTGTGAAAGATCCATAATTTCAGTGACGATGGGCAGACCGGTTTCTTTTTTTGCTTCAAGAAGCAGCCGGATACCTTCGCCCCGGAGACCCTGGAAGGCATAGGGGCTGGTACGGGGTTTGAAAGCACCGCCGCGGAGCATTGTAGCACCGGAGGCTTTGACTGCTTTGGCAACAGTGATGATCTGTTCTTCGGATTCCACAGAACAGGGACCGGCAATGACAGAGAAAAAACCGCCGCCGAGTTTGACATCACCGACTTTGACAATGGTGTCATCGGGATGAAATTTCCGGTTGGCATCTTTGTAGGGTTCCTGGATGCGTTTGACATCTTCAATAATGTCAAGAGCTTTGAGCATTTCCATATCGACCCGTGATGTGTCGCCCACCAAACCGATAACGGTCTGGTTTTTCCCTTCAGACAAGTGAGCCTGAAGACCGTGCTGTTCCAGAAATTTACGCAGTGAATCAACTTGCGTTGCCCCCGGATTGGGCTTGAGAATGATGACCATTTTTTTCTCTCCTTATAGTCATAAAAAAAGCTCCGTGCGATTTTTTTCGCCCGGAGCCGTATCTCGAATGCTGTTACTCATCATCAGTGAACATTTACAGCACGCAGAGACCGACTCCGCTTGGTAAAAGCAAAACCGGTAAAATAAAAGCTGCTGTAATAATATTTGTTCATCAATAATTCCTCATTTCTGATTTTCTTCTCTAATATAGCACACCAAAATATTCTTTTCAAGTCCTGATTTATATATTTTTTTGATTTTTTTTCTGCCGCTGTGAGTATCTTGGATTCAGCACCAATTCCCCTGGACAAGGAACATATAAACAATGGTGCCGATCACAATGGAAAGCAATGGATTCTTTTTCCACATCTGCAGCGCAACGACAACGGTGCTTGCAATGAGTTCAGCTCCGACAGCGGTCCGGGTGTGCCAATGGCTGAAAAGGCAGTAGACAGTGAGCATCGCTATGGCTGCCGGAGAAATTACGCTGCCCAAATAACGGATGAGAGGAGGTGTTTCCTTGTGTCTGCCGAATGCAATAAAAGGGAACGCCCGGAGCAGAACTGTGGTCAACGAGGCAAGAAATACGATCAGGAGAGCATAGGTTATGGAAGAAGTATTCATTTTTTTACAACCCTTCCTGATTGAAACTTTTTACGGAAAATGAGAAAAACGGCCGTCATCACGATCATTGCGGGGATGAGCATCTTGTCCACCGGGAAAAAACATCTTGCCAGAAGGGCAGCCGCAAAACCGGTCAGGGCCGGAAGTTTGTTGGATTTTTCACGGAGCTGATCGGTCAGTATAACCAGAAACAATGCTGTCATAGCAAAGTCGATCCCCCGGCAGTTGAAGGGCAGGGCACTTCCCACCAATGCTCCCAGAGATACACCGGAAACCCAATAGCAGTGATCCAGAAAGGCAACTTTCATACAATAATCCACTGAATCCTGCTTGTCCTGCCTTTTGTCGGCACATTGCAACGCATAGGTTTCATCGGTCAAGGTCCAGATAAGATACCACTTTTTCCAGCGGGGGATTCCCTCAAAACGTTCAATGAGAGAAAATCCGTACATTGCATAACGCAAATTGAGAAACAAGGTCAGCAAGACCACATCTGTCAGGGGAATCGACTCCTTGAGCCAGTCGACCATAATGAACTGCAACGCTCCGGAGATGCTCAGGGTACTGCTGACAGTTCCCCACAAAGGCATTGCCGGAAGGGTAGGCAATGTACCTGCCAGTACGATTCCTGCGGCAGCTCCCATTGCAAGATATCCCATTAAAACAGGCAGCGTATCTTTGAAGGCACTCTGCCAATTTTTCTTTTTCATCAAAAACATTCCTTTTTTTGCTGTACGGGTGGGATCATTCTAAATTTCCGGGAATGATCTGGATCGAATTGAAAGGACAATTGAGCAAAGTTGTTATAACTTCGCATTTTGCCCGGAAAAGATAGAAAACAGGCCGTTTTAAAAGATGTTCCATAGATTCAAAGTTTCCCTGGCCCTTGGCAATGACCAGATCCACATTGTGGAGTTTTTCAAGAAATTCCGGGCTGGAACGGGTGAATGATACTCCGGCTGTGCCGTCACCGGTATCAATGACGGGAGCAAAGTCGATGCCGGACTCCAGGGCATCCGGACGGGTGACATCGTTGAGAACCGGGATCCCTCTGACGCCGACGGTGAGTTTTTCTTTATAAGGCTCCATAAGAAGTCTGTCGATGACAGCTTCGCCGCAATTGTCCAGCATATAGAGTATGGAATCCGCAGCATCCATACGCTTTTTCAGTTCGCTTGCGGCATTTTTGTCGTAAGGCTGATCGAGAATTGAGGTGATGCTTTCTTCCACGGTTGACAAATCAAGATCCCGGTTGATGCCGTAGTCGATAATATTCCCTGCGGCAGCAAGACGCAAAGCCGTGTCAAAAGGATTGTCTGAAGCGTTGACGATTTCCCTCAGGCGGGGCAGAAGCTGTAATGCCAGACGAGTGGAATTGTGCTTTATTTCAGCCATCGGATCACTGCATCCTGATTCCCGGACGTGGATGCCGCCCCACAAATGAGCCAGAACTTCAGGAGGAGTTCCCCCATTGGATGAAACATCAATAAAGGCATTGAGCATTTCATTGGCAAGATTTTTCCGGGAGTCATTGCAGTGTCCCAGTTTTTCTGAAAGTTCAAGAATAAGCTTGAAAATACAGTCATAACATTTGAAGTCGATTTTCATAAAAATATTTCCCGTAAAGCGCAGAAAAGGCGAAGTGTTTTTAACTTTGTTTTTCTCCGGATGCACTGAGGGCGAGGCCAAGCAGTATACCGCATCCTACAAGAGAACTGCCGCCGTAGCTGATGAGAGGCAGAGTCAATCCAGTGGGAGGAAGCAGACTCAAGTTGACGCCGATGTGCAAAAGAGTCTGTATCCCGATGATGATAGCTGCTCCCGCAACAAAAAGTTTGGCATATTCCGTCAGGTCACGGCGCAGGGCTGTCATACTCAGTGCGCCAAGCATAAGCACAAAAAGCAGCAGCACCAGCAGGGCTCCGGCAAAACCGATCGTTTCTGTCAATGTGGCATAAGCGGAGTCATTGTAGGGCAGCGGCACATAAGCATTGCTCCAGAGGGCTTGGCCCAGTTTGGAACCAAACCAGCCGCCCCGGGCACTTGCCAGTTCAAGCTGCTGCAAATGCCAGGAGCTTGAGGGATTGAGAAACGCTTGTAAACGGCCCTGAGCGTAGGGGTGGGTTTTGATGAAAAGAAAGGCTGTTCCTCCGGCAAGAACGGCACTGCCCAACAACCATTTCCAGCCTATCCCGGCAGTGAAGATCAATAAAATAAAGGTGGCAAGGTAGATGAAAGATGTTCCGAAATCCGGTTGTATGAGAATTGCTCCCAGCCAGAGCAGGGTATAACCGAGACCTGCAATATATTGCAGACTTTCTTTTTGAAAGTGTTTGAGAATAAAAACAGCCCCCAAAAGGAAAAAGCCTTTGGCGATCTCAGTGGGCTGCAAACTGAATGATCCGTAACGGAACCAACCGCACATACCGTTGATCCGGGTACCGCATAAGGGCAGAATCAGAACCGCCAAAAGGGAGATTCCTGCCAATAAAAGGGCGTTTTTGCGGAAAAATGAGAAAGGAACAGCCCCGCAGAGCAGCATAAGTACCAATGCTGTAACAAAGGCAAACAGCTGCCTGATGACCAGATAATAAGGAGAGGCGGCTTCGCTTTGAGAACTCATAATGGTGAGCAGCCCGAAAAAACTGAGCAGGATCATCGAAAAAACAATTGTACCGCGGAGTGAAAATTTCATAATGCCGGCTCCGTGTATTTTTGTTCAAGTTCTTCCAGAGTCTCCTTGAGTTTCAAATCTTTGCCGTTTGAAGGCGGCGCGATCAGTTTGAAACTTTTAGGCATATAGTTTCCAAAGCGGTCAAGCAATACAGAAAAACGTCCCGGGAGACCGCGTAAAAGCAATTCATTTTCCAACTCCCAACCGCTGATGCCGCATTGGACTCCGTTACGCAGGGCAACTTTGCCCGCAAGACGGCGCACTGTGTCTGAATTGCAGACAACTCTTTCGTGACGGACGCGAATCTGCAAAGGGGCTCCTTTCAGCAATAAAGGTTCAAGGGCGATGACTTCATCCGGACGCAAGTGACGCCGCAACGGAGTTGAGGGAGGAACGCTGAAGTCCAGTTTCCCGAACATTTCAATAAGGGCGTGCTGTTCATCTTCGCCGAGCTCAGATTCTCCGGCTTCCTTATAGTGCAAATCGCAGTAAAGTTCGCTCCATACCAGAACTTTTCCTTTGCGGTCGAGGATCCTGCCTCTTTTGGCAGGCAGGCTCCGCCAGGTACGGGCAAATTTTTCTCCTCTGGCAAGTATCGTTTCACGGTCGGGACCTGCCAGACGGCAGCCTTTGACTGCGCAGCACAGAAATCCGGCACTGAAAGAAAGCAGGAGAAATAAAAATCTTGTATGATTCATTGTCTGCATAGCCTGTTTACCTGTTTTTTCTTCCAACTCCCGGCGGAGGAACCCGCCGGGCAACATACAGCATAGCCGGAATCATAAGAAAATAAAAGCAGCCTGCTATCAGAAAGAGTCCGTGGACTCCCCCCAATGCAACAGCGATGCCGCCTCCTGCAAAAGAACCGGTCATCCACCCGGTCGAACGGGCCGTCGCCGACCAGCCAAGCATCTTGCTGTGATTATGGGGACGGGTCACTCCGGCCAGCCAAGCCTGAAAAAGCGGTTCCATACCGCCTCCCGCCAGAACTTGAACAAAGCGTTCGATCATAACGATTTCCGGAGTCGGAGAAAAGGCCAGAAGCAGCCGCATACTGCCCGCAATGGCAATGACACAGGCAAGAACTTTGAGCAGAGGCAGTTTGCTTGCCGCATACCCCAGTATAAGCCCGGAAAGCATACCGGCCAGAGCACACATCCCATTGATCCAGCCTGTCCAGCGTAAAGCATCTTTGGACTCTTTGACAACTTCCATCACCAACTGGGGCAGAAAGGGACCGTCAATATCCCTGGAAAATCCCATAAAAACAAAGAGCAAAAGCAGCAGTCCCGCATTGCCGAAACGGGGGAGACGGAATTTGAATGCGGTGTTCCGGAGCTTTTTTTTGCGGACAACGGGGTGGAAGTTTTCTTTTGTAAAGAGTATCAGAAGCGTACTGATCCCCAGAAGTACGCCGCACCACATAAAGGTTTGAAAAAAGCCCAGACGGTTGACCAATTCTCCTCCGAGGAACTGACCGCCCATTATACCGGCAAACATTCCGGCTGAAGCTGCTCCAAGTGAAATCGTTAAGTGTTTTTCAGGCGTCGTCGTTACGATCAGAGTTTGAGCCGCTGTTACGGTTCCCACCAAAGCTCCCAGAGCCAAACGATGCCAGATCATTAACGCCGGATCAGCAATAAAAGCCATAAGGGGAGTCAGGATCGCTCCCCCGAATGTTGCCCGCAGCAGCATCATTTTTCTGCCGTAACGATCTCCGAGAATACCCCAGATAGGGGCGAAAATACAGAAACTCAAGTTTCCGGCCACATTGTAGAGGGCGACATACATCGAAAGCTCCCCCTGATCCTTGATCATAGCCACATCTTTGAACCAGAAAGGCATAAAAGTCATCGCTGAACAGAATGCCAATTGTCCAAAGAATTGGGCTATGGTTACGAGGATCACATTCCTGAGCCAGAAAGAGTTGTTTTTTTCCAGTTGGATCTCAACAGTTGTTCCGGAGTCGGACATACTTTTGGGGTAATTCCTTTACTTTGGCACGAGAGTTTTTGCTGGCAAAGCAAAACGTTGATCACTCCTCTGTGATAATTCCGTCAAGGGCACTCCAGGCAAGATTCCCTTGAGGTGTACATTTGCACTCTTTTTGATTGCGGTTGACACCACATACGGGACACAGGCCTTTGCACTCCTCATCACACAGAGGATTCATAGGCAGTTCAATAAGCAACTCATCCCGGATATCGGCTGTAATGTCGAGTTCTTCATCGGTGATATCTTCTTTGGCATAATAAAGTTCGATATCTTCATTGCTTATTTCCAGTTCCACGGGAGTCAGACAGCGGCCGCAGCAGCTTTTGACTCTGCCTGAAACGCTGCCGTTGACCAGTATGGAACCTGCGGCGGCTTTTACATTCAATGTATAAGTGACATCCTCTGTTGCGGTGTATTGGTCATCTGCCGGAAGGTCCCAGAATTCAGGCCCTTCGCTGCCTTCGAGCAATATGGGTTCTTTTTCCACCCGGCTTACGGAAAATTTGATCATAGTCAGCCTCTTTTCAGATAGTGATTATTTACCGTAGACGGGAGTGAGGACTTCCAGCAGCCGGGCACACTCTTCCGGAGTGCCGATCGTGATCCGGACATATTTGCCCTCTGCTGCTTTGGGGAAGTAACGCACCACGACGGCGGATTCACGCAGAAGTTTGAAGCAGCGTTCACCATTCTGATCCGGCGGGGAAACGAAAAGGAAGTTTGCTTCTGAAGGAATGATCTTGAAGCCTAAAGCCGCCAAGTCTGCTGCCAGGGCGTTGCGCTGAGCGATAACGGCGGCACAACGGCTGTTGAAGTATTCCCGATCGGTGAAGGCAGCTTCTGCAATCGTCTGGCTGATCATATCCACATTGTAAGAGTCTTTGAGCTTCATAAGACCGTCAATAAGTTCTTTTGAGCCCACGGCATATCCCAGACGGAGCCCGGCAAGACCATAACTCTTGGACATTGTACGCATTACGAGAACATTTGGGAAAAGTGTGGCAAATTCCATACAGTTGTCGGCACTGAAATCGCCGTAGGCTTCGTCAATGACCACAATACCGTTGAATTCACGGCAGAGTTTCCGGACATCTTCTTTGGAAAAAGCGTTGCCCGTAGGAGCATTGGGCCGGGGGAAAATCAGCAGATTGGCACCCTCTGCCTGAGCAAGAAAATCTCCCGGCAGATCAAAATTGCGTTCTTCGTCCAAATCAATCTTGATGACCTTTGCCCCTTGCATCGCCGCAAGAACAGGATAGAGGGAATAGGTCGGTTCCGGGATCGCCACAGGCAGTTCGGGAGAGGTGAAAGCACGGAAAATCATCGTCAGAAGATCATCGGAACCATTGCCCACAATGATATTTTCACGTTTGACACCATTGACCGCAGCAAAAGCATCCCGGAGTTTGTCTGCACAGGGATCGGGGTAACGGTTGAGCCGTTTCCAGTCAAATTCCCGCCAGGCTTTTTCAACGGCAGGGGAGGGAGGCCAGGGATTTTCATTGGTATTGAGTTTGACCAGATTGGTGAATTTGGGCTGTTCACCGGGGGCATAGCCTTCGAGAGCATCTATTTCTGCTCTGAAATAGGACTTCTGGGGCCACCGGCGTTCATTTTTATCCCGGGCAACTGTACGCCGGATAGCGGTACAAGGGGCAATGGGAGAAAGTGCTTTGATAAAACGCTCAAAGGTTTTTTCGTCGGGAACAGGGATATTTTCCACCGTGCCGGGACGGTCGAGAGAGTTCAATTCAATGGAGTCAAGACGCATTTTTCCGAGCAGAGAGGCAAATCGGGCAACGGATTCTTCAGAGTCATTGATTCCGGGGACGATAAAAAGTTCCAGTCTGATCTGAGCAGGGCACTGTTGGGTGAATGCTGTCAACTTTGAGGTGAATTCATCAAAAGTAATACTTGCTTCCGGGCGGTTGATCGCTTTGAGTTCAGCTTCGTTTGAACCGTCGAAAGAGGGGACGATCAAGTCCGCTTTGTTGAGATCCTGCCACAATGATTCATCCTGAAGTGCGACAGCATTGGTGAGCAGACAGAGTTTGTATCCGGGATGTTTGCTTTTGATGTGACAGATGATATCGGTGATTCCGGAGTGAAGCATCGGTTCTCCGGCACCGGAAAAGGTAATAAAGTCGATTTCAGGCTTGGCTGAAAGCACTTCGTCAAGTTCCCGTATGACTTCAGCAGTGGGGACATATTCTTTGCGGCAGCAGGTGAGATCAGTTGTTGCTTTGGCTTCGCAGTAAATGCAGTCCAGTTGACAGGTTTTGGGGGGAATGAGAGAAACTCCCAGAGATCTGCCGAGCCGCCGTGAGTTTAAGGGTCCGAAAACATATTTTCCGTTCATTTTATTTTTATCCTTGCAATGGTTTAGATATTTTCAGCTTTTTGCAGTTTGCCTTTGGAAAGTTCCACGGTCACATCTGCAAATTTGCACAAATCCCGGTTATGGGTGATCATAATAATAGATTGATTTTTTTGCCGTTCAGCGCGGAGCGAGCAAAATAAATCCATAATAGCGGCACCAGTGGCTTCGTCCAGATTGCCGGTAGGTTCATCTGCGAGCAGCAGCGGCGGATCGTTGACCAGAGCCCTGGCTACCGCAGAACGCTGCTGTTCACCGCCGGAAAGTTCAGACGGACGGTGAAACCTGCGGTGAGAAAGACCGACCCGCTCCAACAGGTAGTCCGCCTTTTCTCCGGCATCTCCGGCAGATAATCCATTGAGTCTTGCTGCCATCATCACATTTTCACGGATGCTCAATTCAGGGAGCAGACAATAGGACTGAAAGATGAAACCAATCGTTGCGGAGCGGAATCTTGCACACTCCCGGCGGCTCATTGAGGAGAGAAGTTTACCCCCCACTTCTATGGAGCCTGAGTCGCATTTTTCAAGTGTTCCTATCAGATTGAGCAAGGTTGTTTTTCCGCTGCCGGAGGCTCCGAGGATACAGCACCACTTGTCCTCTTGCAATTCAAAGTTGACGCCGTGGAGTACTTCAATACGTTTTTTGCCGATAGAGTACCCGTGATGCACATCTTGCAGTTTGACGATATTTTTACCAGACATAAATCTTTTTCCTTATCAGTAACGCAGGGCATCGGCCGGGGCCAGACGGGCGGCACGCAATGCGGGGAGCAGAGCCCCCAGTGTACAGAGCAGAACACTTGATACCACGATGAACAGCACATCTTCCGGCACGATCATCGCCGGCAGATCGCTGAAATAGTAAAAGCGTTTCGGGAAAAGTTCAGTCCCGGAAATCCTGGAGGCCAACGCCAGAATGTCATTTCTGAAAGCTATGACCAGAGAACCTGTAATAACACCTGCCACACTGCCGATGAGGCCGATCAGAAATCCCTGAAAGACGAAAACCAGAGTAACGCTCCGGTCAGTCATCCCCAGGGCTTTGAGCATACCGATTTCCCGGGTTTTCTGATAAATGGAGGTAATGAGGGTGTTTGCAATGCTGAATGCGGCAACAAGGACGATAAAGATAAGCAAAAAGAACATCATCCTTTTTTCCACCGCAAGCACACCGAGAAGCTGCTGATTCTGTTCTTCCCAGGAAACGACCCGGTAGGCCGGGAGTTCTGTCTTGAGTTTTTCCAGAAGTTTATCCTGCTTAAAGGGATCGGGACTCCAGCCGAGCACTGCACTGGCACTTCCCCAGTCAAAATTAAAAAGTTCTGCTGCGGTGTCGATATCCGAAAAGACCACCATACGGTCAAAATCATATTTGCCCACTTCGTAGATCCCTTTGATCGTAAATTCGGTAGGCAGATAGGCAGAGGCTTTGTCGTTGAGCTTGACACCGCCCCCTTTGACAAAGGTGACAAGGCCGGTCAGTTTCTTGGCAGAATGGATCATCACCTTGTCACCGACGCCTAAACGCCAGCGCATAGCGATATCCCGGCTGATGATGAGGCCCTTGTTGTCAAAATCAAGTTCCCCCTCTACGAGTATTGTTTTCCAGTCAAACTGCTTTTTCAGATCTTCAGCATTGACACCGAAGATCATAATGCCGGGATCAAGGGAGCCTTTATACTGGGCAAGAACAGGACCTTGCATAACCGGACAGGCCCGGCCGCCGGACTGCTTGACTGTCTCAACGATTTTTGAAGGATCAGTGATGACATAGGCACGGTCATCGATCTGAAAGTGAGCCTGGGTTTCGACCAGTTTTTGCTTCATTCTTTCGGTGAAGCCGGTCATAACCGCAAGCACCACCATAAGGACTGTGACTCCGAGAATGACACCCACAAGGCTGGTCACGGTAATAAGAGAAACTGCACTGCGCCGGGGACGCAGATGACGCAGTGCTAAAAAAAGTTCTGTCCGCATTAGATTTTACTCCTGATTCAGAGGCTTGAAATTATCCAGAAAAAACACTTTCTATAATATACTTGTGCAATGGAGTCTTTTCAAGTCCCTGAACAGGAGTTTGAACACTCATATTTCCTTTTCTTCAAGAAGCCCTTTGAGTTGTTCTGACAGCCACAAACGGTGCATCGGAGCATATTCCCGGGGGCCGCCGCCGTGGCCGTGATTGATCTTGTTGAACATAAACTTGGGGCCGGCAAGATTGTTGTAGATCGCATAGACTGCTGTAGGAGCACAGGCACCGTCAAAGAATCCCACACTCATAAAAATGGGAATGGTGATCCTGCGGGCACAGAAGGATGTATCAAAGTATTTCCGGGTATCCACGTGGTCACGGAATTCAGGTGAGTTGGAATCAGAGATATGGCGGCCGGCAAGGAATCCTGCAATGTCTCCAAAGTTGGGAACACCGCAAAAGGCGGCTTTGATATGCTTTGAAAAGCAGGCGTAATAAAGGCCGAAGCCGCCGCCGTGACTGGCTCCGGAATAGACGACTGCATCTTTATTGATGCCGGGCAGTTCCACCACCAGATCCAGCAATCTGAGTGAACCGAGGATAGAGGGATAGGCATAAAACTTTTTGGGGTCATCCAAACCGTAGAAAATATAGCGTCTGAGGCCGATCTCTTTCAGGAATTCCTCGTGACGGGCCTGCCGGTCATCTGCATTGACCACGGGGGGATAGGGCGGCAGCTGGAAAAAAAGAACTGCACAGGTGATGCCGTCCATACGTTCTTTTATGGCAGCAGGTTCGTTGCGGAAACTGCTCTCTGAAATATAGGCTTCTCCGCCGCCGAACATAACATAGAGGGGAACTTTTTTGCTTTTATCTCTGGGCTGGGCGAACATCGCGTAGGAACGCAGACCGTTGACATTGGCACAGTCGAGACGGTAAATTTCAAATTCGTCAGTGCCTTCACAGGGAATCATATGGAAATCCGCAGGAATGGCATCCCGCTCTTTGAAAGCATTGGCCCAGAATTCGTCAAAGTCTTCAGGTTCTTCCATTAAAGGCCTGATCTGATCAGGATCGACACCCACACCGCATTCTGCTCCTGCTCCCTCAGCGGAAACTGCACAACGCAGGAATCCGGGGTGGGGAAGTGACGCCTTAAGGGTGGCAGGCGGGGTAATCATCTGGGTGGAAAGGAGCGTCTCTGCATCAATTGTGATCTCAGCTTTGAGAGGGATCGTCTGATTGGCTGTGATGTAAAACTCTACCGTTTCGCCAACGTGGCACAAGTGGGACAGCGGTTTACATTCAATACTGATTTTTAACTCTTCCATTAGTAAACTCCGTATGTTCTGTGTATACGGCATACTTTATCACCTGAACAGAAAATTGTCAAGAGGGAAATAAGAGATAACGTTATTTTTTCCAGACAATTGAACGCATTTCCGCTGCCGCAGCACTGTATTGTTCCAGAATTCCTTGAGTAACGTGCTGTACACTGAAGCCCACAACCAACGCATCGGGCAGGATAAATGCAACGGCAAAAGAGTCTTTTTTATGCTGACAGCAGAACCCGTCTTGCAGAACTTGTTTTTTCTGCTGTTCAAAGTTTTTGACTGTCCCCCATTTGCCAATACCGAATTCATCAAATGGAAACTTTTTTTCCAATTCTCTTGACAGTTCGGGATTTGCCGATTGCAAGGCAATGGCTGAGGCGGAAACATAGGGCATAAAAATGCGGTCAGAGGGATGTTGAAGCAGCCCCGGCAGATCCGGCGATACTCTGAGGAGACATCTGATCTCATTGCCCCGTAAAGCGGAAACGGTCAGCGTGCATTGGGGAAAACGACGGGAAAAATCAAGGAGCATTGTGCTCAAATTTTCCATCGTGTCATTCTTTTTCATAGAGCTTGCCATATCCAAAACAGCCGGTCCCAGTGAAAAACGGTTGAGGCTGTCTTTCACCAGAAATTCCCGTGCTGCCAGGGTACGGAGCAAATTGTGGACGGTGGACTTTTTCAAGCCGGTATCTTGGGTGATCTCGTTGAGTCTCATCCCCTCCGGCCGGGAGGAGATGAGTTTCAAGATATCCAGCCCTCTGAGCAGTGAATGGACAAGATCGGAATGTGCCATAGATCAATCCGCTTCGTTTTGAGGTGTCTCTGCTTGTTTGATATTGGAAAGATTGGGATCTTCTTGGCTCCAATCCACGCTCCAAACAGGACGGCGGCGGAATTTTTCTTTGAATGTATTTTGCAGAACTCCACGGGATTCCAAACTGATCATACAGGCCCGGGTACATCCTCTTGAACCGCAGACGGCCTGACCGGTTTTATACAGACTGACAGGTTTGTGACGGAAAGGAGACCATTCACCGGGAACTGTGTCGTTGGGTTCGCCTTTCAGATAGGGATCATCCTGAATGACACCTGAATGTTTTGTGCCGGTAAAAATAGAACCGCATTTCTGGATGTCGATGTCTGCCCACTCCACTTCGTGCCCGGCAAGGTTGACTTTTACGGTTTTTTCAGGGTCGAAACATTGTCCGGGGCAGGCTTTGACACAGGCCATACAGCGGTTGCAGAGCTGAGGGCCGTCATAAATGGGGTCAGGTTCAAGTTCCACATCAGTGAGAACGATCCCCACCCGGCAGCGGGGGCCGAACTGGGGGCTCAGGAACATCTTGCTGAAGCCGATTTCTCCCAGACCGCAGAGGTAGGCGGCAATACGCAGATGAACCATAATATCAGGACGTGCCTGTCCGGGACGGGCCGGACGGCTGAAGTTGTTTTTAAGATCTCCGCTGTTGTTGATCGCCCGCCAGTCACTCTGATGTCCCATCGGTATGGCTTCATAGCCCTGATCTTCGATGAATTTGCTCAAATTGATCACGGTCATAGGCATATAAAGATAGGTGATGCCGCCGTAGCCCATTGCGGAGTAGTTACTGAAAAAAGTACCTTCTTCGACGCCCCGCAAACTGCCCCGTTCCACACGGAAAACAAGTCCGATAATGCTTTTGCATTCCGGCATAATCTGGCGGGGATCCATTTGCAGCGGAGAATTTTCCCAGCGTTCAATATTGCCGATCCCGACAACATCAGCTCCCAGTTCAAGAGCCTTGCGTTTCACTGCAAGAGCGGCTGCTTTGGGATCACTCAGGTCTACTGAGTTAAAATCTCTGGTCATAATGGCCATAATAAAAATCTCCTTTTTGTGTTCATCAATGATGTATATTTGTCTATCGTTGTCTTTTGGAAAAATATATACCGGGATGTTGATAAATACAAGTCCTGAAATAAAGAAATTCTGAAAATTTTCCGGGAGCGGTAAAATGGTCAGAAAAGAAGTTTTCCCAGTAATGCCGCCAAAGCGAATTCTGTACGCAAGATCCTTGTTCCGAGAGACATTGCATTGAAATTGTGTTCTTTCAATGTGTTAATCTCGTACTCTGTGAATCCCCCTTCCGGCCCTAAAGCCAATGTGACAGGAGTCCCCCGGACGGGAACGGGGGCTGTGCCTGCGGGGTCTCCGAAAAGCCTCAGGGAATTTCCGGCGATATTTTCCAGTTCGTCGTCGGCAAAAGGTTTGAAACGGCGGTGAAAAAAGAGCTGCGGTTCGACCGGGTCGGCAGATTGCTCAAGGGCAAGATCGATTTCTTCCTGCAAGTTTTCCGGAAGCAGTCTGGAACTCTGCCAGTAACTTTTTTCCACCTTGAAAGTATGGATAAAATGGATCTTTTTAATGCCGATCGTCACCGCACTGTGAATGACTTTACTGAAAGTCTGAGGCCGCTGCAAGGCGATGATCAAGGTCAGAGGCGGTGCCGGGGGAGGGGGAGTCAACGGGGTATAATCCAGTTCCGCAGACTCTGAAGTAAGGGCCGTGACCACAGCTGTGCCGCAGGATGTGTTCCGGACGCCTGCTTTGATGTTTTTCCCGATGTCGATGTGGATAAAATCCTTCAAACGGGTAAAGCGGCGGCCGGAAATAGAAACTCTAACCGGAGAAACAAAATCATTTTTATCTAAGAGAAGCATATTCATCTTTTTTATTCCTTTAATTTTTTTTCAGTTTGACGTCATTTTTTCCGGATAACAGGGAATGTTCCGGAACTTAGCCGGAGAGACGGCAAAAGAAAAAAGGTGTTTGTTTTTTTCATCAGGCGTCTCCCGAATGTCGATCGGTTTTGGAATACAGTGCGTAATAGTACCCTTTGCGGGCAAGAAGTTCCGAATGGGAGCCTGATTCCACGATTTTTCCCGATCTCATACAGTAAATGCAGTCGGCATCCTGAATGGTGGAAAGCCGGTGGGCGATGACAATAGAGGTGCGGTTGCGGCCCAGCTTGTCAAAGGCTTGCTGAACAAGTGTTTCAGATTCATTATCAAGGGAACTTGTCGCTTCATCAAGAATAAGGATCGGAGGATTTTTCAGGAACACCCGGGCTATGGCGATCCGCTGCCGCTGGCCCCCTGAAAGTTTGACGCCGTTTTCTCCGCAGTGACTTTCGTATTGGTCGGGCAGCGTGGTGATGAAATCGTGAATACCTGCAAAACGTGCTGCTGCAATGATTGCTTCATCATCCGCCCCGGGGCGGCCTACGGAAATATTTTCTTTTATGGAACCGTCAAAGATCCAGGGACTTTGGCTGACGGTGCCGATGTTGGAACGGAGCAATTCCAGAGAATAGGTGTTGATGTTTCTGCCGTCCAGCAGGATCTCTCCTGAAACAGGTTCATAGAAACGTGAAATTAAAGCTCCGAGGGTGGTTTTTCCTGCCCCTGATTCACCCACAAGAGCGATTTTTTTGCCGGGGGCGATGAGCAGGGAAATATTTTTGAGCACTTCAGGTTCTTCCGGCTTCATAGAGGGATATTTGAAACTCACATTCCGGAGTTCCAGCTGCCCTTTGAGCGGTTCCGGCAAAGTTGTCAGACATCCCGGATTGTCTTTGATGGCGGGAGTAATGCTCATAATTTCACGGAATCTTTCAAAAGCCGCCATTCCCTGCTGATACTGTTCGGCAAGTTCCACCATCATCATCAAAGGATGGGTAATGGAGTGGGAATACATAAAGAAAACGATCAACTCGGCCGTATCCGCCATCTTGAAGCAGACAAGGACTACGCCGATAGCAATAAAAACCCGGGTATAGCCGTGAAGCAAAAGCCGCATCCCGATGTGAAAAAGAGCCAGCAGTTGACGCAATGATTCCTGAAAAACAAGCAGAGCACTGTTTTTTGCCGAAAATCTGGCAAGCTGCTCTTTTTCATTGGTGAAACTCTGGGTTTCCCGGATGCCTTTTATTCCATTGTCGACACAGGCGTTCAGTTCGGCAACACTTTTGCGGACATTTCCGAAAGAATTTCTCATTCTGTTTTGGAAGAAATACATCCAGAGAAGAATAAATGGGGCGGGCAGCAGAATAAAACAGGCAAGACGCCAGTTGATCCACATCATAATGGCCACGCCCAAAAGAAAACGCAGTCCCGCAGAAACAAGGATCTCCGGAGCTCGGTGGGCAAGAGAAGAAACTGTCGTCAGATCATTGGTCATCCGCGAAAGAATTGTTCCGCTGCGTTCCGAGTCGTAATATGAAAAAGGCAGAGAGAGCAGGTGGCGGAAAAGATCCTGCCGCATATCCGCTTCCATCCGGTAGCCCAGAACGGCCCCCCAACGCATAGAAATGTAGTCGAAAACACCTCCGGCCACGAGGAGAAATACGACCAGAAGCATACTGAGGAGTACCATAGAAGTATTACCGGATGGCAGATAATTTTTCAGAGCTTCCAATATGACCACCGGAGAAAATGATGCTGCTGCCGGGGCGGCAACAGCGGCAAGAAGGGTGATGAAAAGCAGTTTTTTGTAACGGGGATAATACAGCAAAAAGGCCTTCAGAAGCTTCTTTTGCTCCTGAAAGCTCAATTTGGGGGCTTTTTCATCAGCAAATCTGAAATGAGGCGGCATCTTGTTCCCTTGTTAAGTTGCACAAAAGGCACTGAAGTAATTGCCGCTTCAGTGCCTTGATGTCGATTGTATGTTTCTGAAATCAAATAATGTTGATCCAGCTGCCGGGCTGTGCCATACCTTTGACGGCAGCATCAAGGATAGCAGCGATCTCAATGGTTTCTGCAACAGGAATGGGGTTGATCTTTGTTTTGTAGAATTCCAGAATGGCTTGAAGCAGATTGGGGAAGATATTGCTATGGGTATTCAGCTGGGCACCTGTATCATCAGATGCTGCTGCAAGAGTGAATCCCCAATGAGGTGAATAGTTCATAGAAGCGATCCGCTCATCACCGTAACGGAGGGCAACGGTCAGTTTTTTCTCATCACCGCAGAGTTGAAGTTCTTTTGCTCCTGTTCCCAGCAGAGAGACGATCATCTCGATCTGGTGAATGGCGTATTCAGGGAAATTTCTGCCGCCCCCGCAGGTGCTTGCACTGAGAAATTTGATACCCTTTTTACGCAAATCAATCAACTCTGTGCCGAAACGCAATGCTGAACTGCTCATAAGAGGGGTATTGTATTGGGCCGCGAGAGCAAACATCCGTTCTGCTGCCGCACGGTTCGGGGCAAAGGGTTTGTCAACGTAGACAGGTTTTCCGCTTTTAAGAGCAAGATCGGCAAGTTCTTCGTGGACTTCCGGATTGGAAGGAGCCAGTACACAGATGCAGTCACTGTTTTCAATGACCTCCTCAATTGAAGCTGCCGGAGTAACCTGCTGTGCCGCACACCACTCTGTAAGGGACTTTTGGCCTTCAAGGGGAGCTTTTTCCCAGGCAAATGCCACATCAAACTCATCTTTTAATGCGGATTCTCTGATCCAATTGGGATAGTTATTTGCGTGCCATTCGTCGATAAAAAGGTCGATAAAGCCGATTTTCTTTTTCATAGGGTCACTCATCCTTACATTTTTTTTCATCCACGCTGGGGTCGCACCCGTTCCAACAGTAGGTGCACAAATTTTCTTTGGGGATTCCGATCGCCTCAAGAAGTTTGTCCAACTGCTGGAATTTCAATGTGGTGAAATTGAGTTTCTTGCGGATCACATTGACCATTGCATTATACTCTTTTGAACCGAATACCTGATATTTGGCAAGAATTTCAGGAGTCAGTTCTTCGGTGCCTTCAAGTTCAGAGATCGCTTTTCTGGCAGCCAGTTCCTGTTCGTTGCGGGAACGGGAGAAGTTCAGGAAACGGCAGCCGTAAAGCAAAGGAGGACAGGCGGAACGCATATGGACTTCCACCGCACCTTTTTCATAGATACGTTTGACCGTATCGCCCAACTGAGTGCCGCGGACGATGGAATCATCGCAGAAAAGCAACTTTTTCCCGGCAATCTGACTTTCGACAGGAATCAGTTTCATCTTTGCCACTTTTTCACGCATACTCTGGTTGGGGGGCATAAAAGAACGGGCCCAGGTGGGCGTGTATTTTACAAATGAACGCTGATACGGACGGCCGAAACGGTTGGCATAACCGATCGCATGGGGGATCCCGGAATCCGGAATACCGCAAATAGAGTCGATTTTTCCTTTGTATTCTTCGTCCTGATCCGCCATTGAAGCACCGTTGCGGTAGCGGGCGGATTCTGTATTGATGCCTTCATAGCAACTGGAGGGATAACCGTAATAGACCCAGAAAAAGGTGCATATTTTCATACAGGAGCCGCAAGGCTTCATAACTTTGGCTTCTTTGAGAGTGAGCATACGGATCTCGCCGGGGCCCAACTCGACATCCGGTTCGATATCAAGATTGGGAAATGCGGAAGTTTCCATAGTGACTGCACGGGCGGTGATGCTGCCGGAATCATCTTTCCGGACTCCCAGGACGACCGGAGTTCTGCCGAAGCGGTCACGGGCGGCATAGATGACTCCCTGATGCAGGATCAGAAGTGAAAGAGAACCGTCGATGATCTGCTGGGCGTGGGCAATACCTTCAACAATGGAGTTTTTTCTGGAAATGAGAATGGCGGCGATTTCTGTGGGATTGGGTTCGCCCGATCCGTATTCAGACAGATGGGAAAGGCCGTCAGCCATCTCATTTTTGATGATCTCATCAATATTGTTGATCTTGCCGACTGTGATAATGGCAAAAGTACCGAACTTTGATGTAACCACCAAGGGCTGGTCGTCATCGTCGCTGATAACACCTATACCGCTGGTGCATCCGCTGAAAAGAGCCAGACTTTCCGCTCCGAATTTTGTTCTGAACGGGGTGTTTGAAATGTCGTGAATTCTTCTTCTTATGACCCCGTCCCCGGTGCTCATAGCCATACCGCCGCGCCGGGTGCCGAGATGAGAATGATAGTCTGTACCGTAATAGATGTCCTCAACGCATTCTGCGCTGGAAACGACTCCGAAAAAACCGCCCATATTGTGATAATCTCCGTTTTCAAGAATTGCCGTTGCTAAATTTATCACAAAATTGCTGTTTTTTCAACTGTTTCGTGATAAAATTTTGCAATATTCCTTAAAAAATCATTTTTTGACGGAAGGAACGATATGGGAGTCCACCTCTTTTGTTCCTTTGCCGTTTTTAAGAGATGCCTGATAGATTTCCCGGTAAAAGCTCAGGGGAACCTTGATCGTCACTTCAGCTTTGCAGGAAAGTTTTTCAAAGTCTATATTTTTCTCAGGGATGCCCACTGTTTTGAGCAGGCAGCGTGCCATCATCATATCGCCTGCGGGTGCCATATGGACACCGTCGGTAGTCAGCAGATTGCCTTTGGCTGCGGGGTATTGCTTTTTGAGCCGGGCAAGTTCATTCTGCATAGCTGCATTGGTGTCGGCAAGGAGACATTTTTTCCGGGCTGCCAGTTCACGCAGAAAGGCATTGTAGTCCGCAAGTTTTCTGTTGGCGGCGTTTCCGGCATCTTCGCGGATCATCGTAGCGGTCATAATGCACACGGTGATGTTGGCTTTTTGAGCCTTTTCGACGATAGCGGTGATATTTTTCTTATACTGTTCCAGTTTGATTCCTCTTGCTCCGTGCCAGACATCGTTGACGCCGCAGCTCAAAAAGAGGAATTGGGCTTTCTTTTTGATGACATCTCTGTCCAGCCGGGCGAGCATCTGGTCGGACTTGTGACCGCTGATACCGGCTTTTATGGGGATGATTTTTATCTTGTTCTGAGCAAGGATATTGATGACAAGATTGACATAACCTGCTTCCCGTCTCTGGCCGTACTGCGTGATCGAATCCCCGAGAAAGGCAACCCGGGAATTGTTTTTGATGACACATTCGGCAGCTCCGGCAGTGAGGGCGAAAACAAGAGTGAAAATAATCGAATTTGCAATATTCTTAGACATAAATTATTCTCCGTAAGTTTTAGTGGACTTTGTCTGTCGGATAATATAACCTGTAAAGGAAATTTTTTCAAGAGTTTTCCCCGGAAGTTGAATTTCATTTTTTCAGACTGTATATTATTGAAAAGTACAGTGGAGAAAAGATGAAAAAGTGTATAATTTTGCATTTTTAGCAGAAAAGTCCACAATAATGCAGAAAAATCCATTGCTTTTCACCCCTTTTTGCACTATACTATAAGCGGAACTTGTGAAACTGTATATTGCAAGAGTCCCGTCAAAGACGATCCAACAGCTTGAATAATTTTCAGAAGGTTGAAAAATGGTAGAAGCAATTATTGTCGGAGCCGGTCACCGGTCTTTGTGTTACGCCCAGTATGCTCATGAACATCCGGATGTGTTCCGGATCACCGGAGTGGTGGATCCGTTGCCGGATCGCCGCCTTGCCGTTCAAAAAGAGTTCGGAATAGACGATTCTATGCTTTTTGAGAATGTTGAGGCCCTCTGTGCCAAACCCCGCCTTGCCGATGCCGTCATCAATGGTACTATGGATGAACTTCACGTTCCCACCTCTCTGCCCCTGCTTGAAAAAGGATATCATATTCTGCTCGAAAAACCGGTTGCAATCAGTTTGAAAGAGCTCAATCAGCTCCGGGCTGCCCAGGAAAAGGCCGGCAAAGTGGTGATGATCTGTCACGTTCTGCGTTACGCCCCCTTTTATGCTGCTATCAAGCAGAAAATGCTTGACGGTGAAATCGGCAAACTTATTTCACTTTCAACTGACGAATATGTGAGCTACCACCACTATGCCACCTGTTTTGTCAGAGGAAAATGGGGCAACTCAGTTGCCTGCCGCACCAGTATGCTTATGGCGAAATGCTGTCACGATATGGATCTTGTTTCCTGGCTCACGTCCGGAGTCAAGCCTGTCCGCGTTGACAGTTTCGGCGGTCTCCGCTGGTTCCATAAGGGAAATGCTCCCGCCGGTTCAGGAACTCACTGCCTGAAAAACTGTCCTCTGGTGGACAGTTGCGACTTCTCCTCAAAGAGAATGTATCTCGACCACCCCGAAAGGTGGAGTACCTATGTCTGGCCCGAGTTCGATTACCGCAAGGAGCTCAATACCCCGGAAAATCGTCTTGCCAAACTGATGGAAGATAACAATCCCCACTCCCGTTGTGTCTGGAAGTGCGATAACGATCAGGCCGACCGGCAGAGCGTCATTGTCGAATTTGAAAACGGTTGTGTCGCCACTCATCAGCTCATTGCTGATACCTGCCGTGCTGACCGCCGGGTACTGGTCGTGGGAACAGAGGGCGAAATCGAAGGCTTTATGAGTGAAAATAAATTTGTGCTCCGCAAGCACGACCTGCGGCCCGGACACGATTATTCTGAAGAAGTCATCGACGTTTCTGTTGCCGACGGCGACGGACACGGGGGCGGCGATTTGAGACTGGTTGCTGATTTTATCGCCCGGATCAATGGAGAGGCTCCTTCAATATCTTCGACCGATCTGTCTGATTCTGTTATCGGAAATCAGTTGGTCTTTGCCGCTGACGCAGCAATGACCGGAAGTGGCAGAATTGAAGATTTTGACTCTTTCTGTGAAGAACAGGCTTGACTTTTTTGTAAATGTCTGCTAAATTAAGTGCAGGAGGTATTTTGCCGCCTGCATTTTTTTGTGAGAACGCAGTTTTGCGTCTGTAATACAATAAATATAGGAGAAATGAAAAATGGCTATCGACAAAAATTCAAAGACCTGGAAGAATCTGGAGTATGCCTTTGCCGGTGAATCTCAGGCCCGTAACAAATACACCTATTTTGCCTCCAAGGCCCGCAAAGAAGGTTATGAGCAGATTGCTGCCATTTTTGAGCAGACTGCCAACAATGAAAAAGAACACGCCAAACTTTGGTTCAAAGAGTTGAACGGTATCGGTACCACGATTGAAAATCTTGCCGCCGCCGCTGCCGGTGAACACGAAGAATGGACCGAAATGTATCGTACCTTTGCCATCGAAGCTGAACAGGAAGGCTACACTGAGCTTGCCCGCGTTCTTGAACGCGTCGCTGCCATTGAAAAGCGTCACGAAGAACGCTACCGGAAACTGTTGGCCAATCTCGAATCCGGTGAAGTTTGGGTCCGTACCGGTGAAAACCGTTGGGAATGCCGCAACTGCGGTCACGTCTATATCGGTGAAAAAGCTCCCGAAATCTGCCCCACTTGCAAACATCCCAAAGCCTATTTTGAGATCGAAGCTCAGAACTACTGATAATACTTCAGTGTTTTATCGGCAGCTGATTTGATCTCTGCCGGACAATTGTAAAACTCCTCTCGCTTTTTGAGGGGAGTTTTTTTATGCCTTTATTTTTCCGGTTCTATCCGGATTTTAGAAAATGATAAAAAATCTAACAGATTTAGATATTTTTTGATAAAAATACTTGACAATATATGAATTTGGGTGTATATTATTTAACATTGCAAGATATTTTTTGTAAAAACATTTTATTTTTTAAGGCAGCTTTTATGAAAAGGAATCAGATTTTTTCCATTCTTTCCTGTGCGGCAATTCTTTTTGTTGTTGCCGGATGTTCTACGGTCAGGGAACTTGCTCCTGAAAAACGTCTGGGCGAACCTGCGGCAGTGGAATACAAGCTTTCCCGTGAGATCCTTGTCAACTTCATCAACAAGGACTTTGAAAAATGCCGCCAAAACCTTACTCCCGAAAATCAGCAGAAGTTCGATATTAAAAAGGTGGAAAATGTATACAATGAGATTGTCCGTTCACTGGGGACTCCTGTTTCATTTTCCTATCTGACTGAACTTGAGTTCGTTACTTTTAAGATTTACGTTTGGAAAATCAAATTCCGCCGGATCGGAAAAGAAAGAGGAACCGGAAAAGAAAAAGAGTTTTTCAGCGAAGCACTGTTCAGAGTCATTACCGGCAGAACTGGCAAAGATCAGGTGATGATTATGGGCTTCAATTTTCTCTGAATATTTGAAAGCAGTGTCCAACAGAGAGCGTTAAAGAACGCTCTTTGTTGTTTTTTGAGTTCTTACTTTAAAATTTCCAGGTAAACAATACTAAAGAAAGGAAAAAAATGAACAAAAAAATTTGTTCAGCCCTGGCGGTTCTTACCGCTTTGGCGATTCTGCCGGCGGTTGCCGCTGACGGAAAAAAAGATGGTGCTGTCCGCACGATCCACCTGATCCAATCTGATGCTCAGGTGCGTTTTGACAGCAAGGTTTATGAGCTGAAGAATGTTTCTTCCGAGTCTATTCTTCCCTTTGTCAACTCAGCCATCAAGCGTTACAGTGCCAACTCCTCTGTGCGCCGCGTGACTTCTGTAAATGGCAAACGCGAAGCTCTGCTGGTTTCCACAGCTCAGGAGTTTTTCCCCTATGTTGACAAGATTGTCGCTGCTCTTGACTCTCCCGGAAAGATGAACAAAAACGGGATCGAAGGTACCGGAATTTCCCGTATTGCCTACACTCCCAAGTATCGCGCAGCCACTCAGTTTTCCAGCATCATCAACAACACCAGCGGTTCTTCTGTCGGTGCTGCTTATGTGAACAAAGAAACCAATACTATTTTCTGGCGCGATCAGGCTGATGCTGCCAAAAAGACTCTTAAATATGTTGAGTTCCTTGACCAGCCCCTGCCTCAGGTCAATGTGCGTCTCAACTACTACGAATTGCGTGACAGCGACCTCAAGGACTGGGGATTTGATTATCTTGCCTGGAAGAACGGTCCCGGTGTCAACCTTTTCAATGTCGGCTACAATGTCGGTCATCTTTTTATGGACGAAGTCCTTACCGGTGCGTTGAATGTGGCAACTTCCGCCACCTGGGCTGCCGGCGGTTTCTTCACTGCCCCCCAGTTTGATATGAGTTTCATCCGCTGTTTGCAGCAGTCCGGAAATGCCAGCATTGCTTCACACGCTGAACTGCGTATGATCAGTACTCCTGTCAGCTCAATGGCTCAGTTCCGTACTCTGCAGGCAACCCAGCTCAAGGATATCAGCAAAGCTCCCTTTGTCTACTCAATTTCTATGACTCCCGAATACCAGACCATCGGTAAAAACAGCCTCGGACGTACCTTCGTCGGTAAGAGCTTCATTGAAGATGACGACGGAACCAGACGGGGCGATGCTCCCCAGCTTGAAGCTCAGATCATCAATCCTTTTGTCTGTATGCCCGGCAAAAACGGAAAAGGCGGTCTGATTTTTAATTATGCTCTTTATCTTAAAGGAGTTGTTGAGCGCGGAAATACCGGTTCTGAACTTTCCAACGCTGTGAGTTTCTCCGGTTCCTCCTCCATCGCTTTCGGTACTGAAAAGCTCCTTGCCGTCTACGAAAAAGAAAACTGGGTCGAACAGACCATCGGTCTGCCTATTCTCTGCCGTATTCCCATTCTTAAATATCTTTTCAGCACCACCACTAAGATCCAGGAGCGTACTTACATCGTGATCACCGCTGAAGCTACTCCTGTTGATGCCACTGTCGGCAGCAGAAAGCACGTCAGTGCCACCACCAAGATCGACAGACGCAAAGATTACCCCATTAAGAGTTTCTTTGAGAAAAAAGACGACGTGAAGAAAGCTGAAAAGAAATCTGCTAAGAAAGGTAACAAATAATGAACAGCAAATATATTCTTATTTCCGCAGCAGCGGCAGGTTTCCTTTTCTGCGGATGTCAGAACCAGGGACAGACTCCTGCGGCTCAGATGCTTCCTGCGGCTGGCGGCAACACTGTCGGCAACAGAGAGGTTTCTGTCATTCCTCAGGCTATTCCCGGTACTCCCCGTTATATGAACAACGGAACCACCGGCGGCTATGCCCCCAGCAATGTTCAGGCTCAGCTGAAAATTGATGTCAAGGACTCCACCAAAGAGGTGAAGGTCATCCGTGACAACGCCGATCCTTTTGTGATCACCAAGCCCTATACCCTGAAATATGCTGATCCCTACGCTGTCCGCAGCTATCTTGAAGCTGCTGTGGGTTCCCGCAGCATCACTGCCAGCCCTGCACAGGTTATGGCTGTCAAGAGAAATGACGGTACCGGTGTTGTTCTGGTTTCTGCTGAAGAATACCGCTTCAAAGACAGCAAAGCCGGAAGGGGGATTGACAATATTATCAAATCCCTTGACCGCAAAGGACTTTCCTACGCTCCTGATGCCGGTGTCTACGTCTATTTCCCCCGGCTCAGCCGTGCCGTCAATCTGCGTTCTATGCTGCTCAAGGTCGGTTCTCACGAACTGGATCCCCAGTTTGTTGTGGCTCCTTCCTGCATTATGGTTGACGGTGAGCTGAATGCTCTGCTTATCAAGGCTCCCGAATGGAGCTGGAAAGAGATGCGCAAACTGCTCCAGAAATATGACCGCGCCATCCCTGAAGTGAAGATCTCTTACAGAGTTCTTGAGATCTATGCTGAAAATGATGACCGTATCGGTGTGGACTTCCAGAGCTGGAAGAACAACGAAGGTGTGGACTTCTTTTCTACCGGTATGACTTCCCGCCGCAATTGGGGAACTTTCTTCACCAGCGGCGTTCACGAAAACGGCTGGAATCGTACCTCCTACTGGAACTTCAACCCCAAATGGAATACCCGTTATCTTGACTTTATGACCTCTATCGGCAAAGCCAAGTGTCTTGCCCAGGGAACCCTTGTGGCTCAGAACCGCCGTGCTTCACGGGTTGCGGTCAACACCGGTTTCTTCTATGACAGAACCTACTACACCGCCGGAGCCACCACCATTGCTGAAGGTACCGGAGAGTTCGCTTATGCCGACCTCAACCCCGATACCATTATGCGTGAAGGTATCAACAAGATCCTCACCTATCAGGAACTTGCCGGTCTCTATGCGAAAGTCGGACGCGACAATCCTTCCGCTCTTGCCGAATCCCTCATTGGTGCCAATCCTGAGAAATTCCTTCAGCACATCACTTATACCCAGCGCGTTATGGGTATCCACACCGGAACTTCTCTCTACGGTGATGTTCTTTCTCAGCTTACCGACGAACAGAAAGCTCTGCTGACTCCCCAGGTCGCTGCCAAGATCGCCGAAGAAAAAGCCCCTCAGATGGCTGCTGAAAAGGTTACTGCCGCATTGACTCAGATGGGGCTGCAGCCCGGAACTCCTATGTTTGAGCAGTACTACAATGCTAAGTATGATGCAGCTTACGAAGCCTGCTACGAAGGCATCTATGCAGAAGCTGAAAAGCAGGTTAAAGACGGAATGAAAATTCTCGGAACCAGTGAACTTTCCAAGTATATCGGCGGTTATGTTAACGACGAAGGCAAGTGGGTCGCTCCCGGTTACTACAATGGCTACACCAACCGTGACCAGGCAAGTTCTGCTCCCGGAATCATCCACGGCTGGCTTCAGTACCCTATGATCCAGGATGGTTTCAAATTCAATTTGAAGGTCATTCCTGTCGTTACCGGAAAAGCTGCCAAACTGCGCTTTGAACTGGACAGCATCTCTCTTATGGGATGGAACTCTGACGGTTCCGCCCGTACCAGCAAGTCCGGCACCGCCACCACCGTCCAGATCGGCTATGAGCCTCAGGAGTTCGTTATCGGCGGTCTCCGCAAGAGTGAATCTGTCCGCGGTACTGCGGGACTTCCCTTCCTCAAAGATCTTCCTATCATCGGCAGACTTCTTTCCACCGAGACTGAATCCATCAAGCAGTCCCAGCTGGTACTGATCGCCAGGGTTGAACTTTCTCACCCCGATGACAAGATGGGGGCTGATGTCAAGGAAAATGTCGGCAAGATCATCAAACAGGTCAACAAGGGCGTGAACAGTCCTATCGGAAATATGCTTTTCCAGCAGTATCTCCTTGATGAGGACCGTGCTGATCGTGAGAATCGTCTTGACAAACTCTCAGACAAGATTAACGACAAGTATCAGGAACACAAGTAATGAATTCCTATGGAGATTGCGAAAGAAGCTCCGCGCTTCCTGATGTGTCGGTTTTCAAAAAAATGGTACGTCTGCTTGAACTTCAGAGACGGCAGTTTTTTGAGACCGACTGGAAAAATTGTTCAGTTATGATCCCCAGGGCTCAGTTCAATCATCTGATGCTGGTGCGTTTTTCTATGCCTTGCAATCTCGGAACTATTATGAGCATAACCGGTTTGACTTCGGCAGGAGCCTCCCTCTTTGTCGACAAACTGGTTAATGCCGGAGTTCTGAAACGGGAGGAAGATCCCAACGACCGCAGAAATATCATCATTTCAGTTACCACCCAGGGACAGGAGTTTCTGCAGGAAATTGATGACCGTCTTGATGATTTCATCTACAAATATTTTGCTGAATGTTCTGCTGAAGAACTGCAAATTATTGATAGAACGATGCGGATCGTCTGTTCAAAACTCGAATCCTGAGTTTTTATGAAAACTCTTTGAATGGAGTTTTTGCACCGGAAACTGCCAAGTACAGTTTCCGGTGTTTGCTTTTTAAAGATTTCTGAAGTATATTATAGAGATAATTTCAGGAAAACTGTATTTTATGAAGCGCATATTGTTTTTTTGTTTGATTTTTGCTTCTCTGCTCGGAGCTGCTGAATTGCGGGTCGTCTCACTGTCACCGGCTTTAACCGAGCTCATATGCCATTTAGGCAGGGGAAGTGTGCTGGTTGGACGCAGTGATGTTTGTAACGAGCCTGCTGCTGTCCGCCGCCTGCCGGTTGCCGGACGTTTTGCAGTTCCCTTTGTTGAAAAAATCATTGCTTTGAAACCGAATCTTCTCATAACCAATGACTTCGTCAATCCCGGCGTAAAAGTTCCCTTTGAACGTGCCGGGATCAGAACATTGCAGCTCCCCTGCCGCAATATGCAGGAGTACCGCCGCTGCGTGGAAATTCTGGGGCGGGAACTGAACGCTTCTGAGGCTGCTGCCAAAGAACTGAAAAGAATAGAGCTCTTTGGGGCTGAAAAGAGAAAGAAGCTCAATTTGCGCGTCCTCTGGGTCGTGTGGGATACGCCTTTGATGACTCCCGGGAAATATTCGCACTTGAATGAAATTATTGAACTTGCCGGAGCTCAAAATGCAACCGGAAAATTTGAGCTTGAATATTTGAGGCCCTCTTTGGATAAACTTCTCAAAGACAGAATAGATGTGATTATCTGGAGTGCTTCCAGTTCCGGGTGGAAACAACGCCGGGTCTGGAAAAAGTTTCAGGCGGTTCAGAAAAAACAGGTCTATGCCGATTTTGATCAGGATGCTCTGCTGCGTCCCGGGCCCCGTTTGCCGGAGGCTGTGCGGCAGCTTAGAAAAATATTGGAAAAGTGGAGCAAATGATGAAAAAAAATTCCCTGTCACTGTTTTTACTTTTTTTTGTTTTTATTTCCGGAGTCGTTCTGGGGAGTGAAATATTGAATTTCAATGATTTGTGGAATTCTCCGGTAGCCGAGCTCCGCTTTTTCAGAATGCTGGGGGCTTTGTTTATCGGGGGAGCTTTGAGTTTGAGTGGTATGGTCTTTCAGGCTGTTTTGCGGAACCCTTTGGCAGAACCTTATACATTGGGGGTCTCTGCCGGAGCCGGAGTCGGTGCTGCTGCGGCTTTTATTACAGGTCTTCACGCACTGAGTGTGTATTCTGTCCCTTTTGCCGCTTTGGGGGGAGCTCTTGTAACTGTTCTGCTCGTGCTGCGTATCAGCAGGGCAGGGGGGAGTGAAAAACTGCTGCTTTCAGGAGTCATTGCCGGAACGATTTGTTCCAGTGTACTTATGTTTCTTCTCTCTGTTGCCCGGAGTGAAGAAGTTGCCGCTGCGTCCTGGTGGCTCCTGGGGGATTTGCAATCTGTCAATGAAAAATTGCTGCTTCCTGTTATTGTGCTGACGCTGGGGATTATGTTTTATCTGCGCTGGATGGCAGGAGCTCTTGATCTGCTGGCTCTGGGAGAAAGAGAAGCTTTTTTTCTGGGACTTGACGTCGGGCGTATGAGATTGCTTATGGTTATTTGTGCATCCGCTTTGGCTGCGGCTTCTGTTGCATTGGCCGGTGCGGTTGGGTTTTGCGGGTTGATCGTTCCTCACGCTGTCCGCCGTTTGTATTCTGCTTCTCACAGAAAGAATGTTTTTGCTATGTTCATTTGGGGCGGGATTTTTCTTATGGTATGCGATGTGATAAGCCGCATTGTGCTGCCCGGGCAGGAGTTGCCGGTAGGCGTTGTGACCTCTATAACGGGAGGGCCTGTCTTTTTGTGGATCTTGAACAGAAAGAAGTGAATCTTATGGAATTGCAAGTTCAACAGCTCAGTTTTTCTTATGGCAAAAAAAGAGTCATAACGGATTGTTCTTTTTCTCTTGCTGCCGGTGAATTGACTGTGATTACGGGGCCTAACGGCAGCGGCAAATCCACTCTTGTCCATTTACTCGGCGGGGCTCTGACGCCGGATTCCGGAAAGATCACGATTGACGGCAGAAGACTGGCTGAATTTGACCATTTGGAACGTTCCTGTACCGTGGGTGTTCTTATGCAGGAAAAAATGCCCGCCCTTGATTTTACCGTGCGTGAAAGGGTGATGATGGGACGTTTTGCTTCTCTGCCCCGGATTTTTGCTCCCGGTGCAGATGAGTGCCGCAGAACAGATGAAATCCTTGAAGTGCTGGGAATGAGCTCCTTTGCTCAAACCCCCTGTAATCGCCTTTCGGGGGGAGAATACCAGAAGGTGCTGATTGCTTCTTTACTGGTGCGTGAAACGCCGGTTATGCTTCTTGATGAACCGACTTCTGCATTGGATCCGGCCGGAGCTCTTGAAGTTATGGCTCTGTTGCAGAAGAAAAAGAAAGAGTGTGCCATAGCTGTTGTGACTCACGATCTGACACTTGCTTCACTTTTTGCCGATAAGCTGCTGCTTGTCAGTAACGGCGGAATCTGGGCAGCGGGAGTCCCTGAAAAAGTATTGACCGCTGAAAATATTGCAGCTGTTTATAAATGTGATTCAGAAATACTGCCTTCTTCTGCGGGGCCTGTGCCTGTTTTCAGAAGGTGATGAAGGAAATTTTTTGTTTTATTCTTGAATTTCAGCAGAAAAAGTATTATATTTAAAAAATTTATACTTCTTTCAGATAAAATTAAGGAAAATATTATGAGCAAAGTTATCCGTTGCGGTGTTTGCGGACTGGGCCGGATCGGATGGGGATTTCATCTGCCGGCAATCAAAAATTGTGAAGGAATGGAAGTGACTGCCGTTGCCGATCCCCTTCAGGAACGGCTGGATGAAGCACAGCAGAATTACGGAGTTCCGTATCGTTTTACTGACTGGAAAGCTCTGGGGGATGCCAACTTGATCGATCTGGCAGTTATCGCTTCACCGACTGCATTTCATCGTGAACAGTGTGAATTCTTTTTACGCAGAGGAATTAATGTTTTCTGTGATAAACCAATGGCTCTTTCTCTTGAAGATGCTCAATCTATGGCTCAGACCGCTAAAGAGTATGGACGGAAAATTATGGTATATCAGCCTCACCGTCTGAATGCTTTGACCCTGAAAGCCCGGGAGATCATCAATTCCGGTAAACTTGGCCGGATCTACAAATTCCGCCGCAATGTTTATTCCTTTGTCCGCCGGAACGACTGGCAGGCCTTTACGGCTCAAGGTGGCGGTATGCTGAATAACTATGGGGCTCATTTTCTCGATCAGCTTCTCTATCTGGGGGGCGAGAAAAAAGCTGAAGCGATCCGGTGCGAAACAGCCAGACTGCTTTCTGCCGGTGATGCAGAGGATTATGTTTCTGTTGTAATGCGGGGGGAGAAAGGGATCATTTACGAACTTGAGATCAATATGGCTGCCGCTCATTCAGCTCCCTTTGATCTGGAAATTTACGGAACTCAGGGGAGTGCCGTCTTTCAGAAAGGCAAATGGACGTTGAGGTATTGCGGAGAACTTCCCGAAGTGACCATTCAACAGGGCCTTGCTGCCCTTGATCGCCGCTACCCGCCCAAAGAACAGAATTTTACAGAGGAAATTGAGGAAAATCCCGAAGTTTCTTCTTATGACTGGTACAAATATTGCAGGGATTTTTTCGGCGGCAGTGCAGCTCCGTTTGTCCCTGTTGAAAATACCCTCGAAGTGATGCGGCTGCTTGAAGAAAGCCGCAAATCATCAGCTCAATTTTGGAAATGAATCACCGGGTGAATAAAATGAAAAAAACATTGGATACGATTCTTACTGAACGTACTCTCAACTGGCGTCAGCATTGCGGAATGACTCCCAATTGGGGATTGAGAAAACCGTCGGTTTTGGATCTTTCTCAAGATGCTCTCGCTCTTTTACGCAGGAATCCTGCCGCATACGGTAAAAAAATCTGGCGCAATGGAGATATTCTGTTCCCGGCAGCGGATTTTTCAAAGCCCTATGCTTTGCCTGAAGCTGAGTTCGGCAAAAACTTTATTGCCTCTGTTCCGGACGGACATACATTTTACACCGCTCTTGCCAAAAAAATGGGCGGGAAGATCATTTCAGACAAAGCCCCTCTCCCTGAAGGGGAAAAGGCAATTATTTTCGGATCTTCTGCTGAAAATCAGCACGCCTGCCGTCTGGCTATGCTTCAGCGGGTTATGGCCAACGGGATTTTTCCCGGTAAGGGCGGCTGGAGTCTGGAATTCCCCTATGGCAAAACTTTGAGGGCCGTGGTCTGCTGTGACGAAGAAAGTGAAGCGGCATTTCTCAAGCATTGGGAATCAGAACGGACTCCTGCTTCTGCTCCCGGACCTTTTGTGCCTGAAATTTACAAAGATCCAGAGAAACTTCTTGCCACAGAGGTAAGTGCCCGGATCGAAGTTGAAAGCTTTGAAGATTGTGTCGAAAAGATCAATGCCGCTTTTGACTGCGGCGGTCCTGAGGTGGGAAGGGACAACGGTCATTGTACTGTGCCCACTCTGGTGAAATGTTTTTACGCCTGGTTTTATACCGGAGATATCCGTTTCCTTAAAACATTCAAAGAGATTTTCTTCGGGCTGGTGCATTACTATCTTGCCTTTCCCGACGGTGCAAGTTATATTTCAGACTACGATTTTTATCTGGGTTCTCTCATCAACTGTTTTGCGGCCGCAGAAAGACACCCGCTTTTTACTGATGAGGAACGTCTGCTGGGAAGTGCATTTATGCTGAGTTCATTCCGGCTTATTGAAAAATACGGCAAAGATCACTGGCCTATGCGGGAGTGTGCGTTGCGTTTCAATCACGAAACATTCCCCGCTATCAGCTGCTACTGGGGAGCACGGTACTTTGAAGAAAATTACGGACTGAAAAGTGATGCCGCACGTTGGAAATTTTATGCAAAAACCGCTTTTTGCGGCGGAGAGCTCAGCCGGACCTGGCGGCAGAGAGAGAATTCCGGCGACTATCAGTGGATCGTGCCCAGTCAGAAACTCCAATGGGATCTGGCTGAAAAAGGCAAGCCTTCTCCCGGATTCCGTAAGATGGCTGAAGCTATTGGCTGCGTTTCAGATAATCAGGGACGGCAAGTCGGATATGGAGATGCCGCAGCAATGGCGGGTGCCGGACACAAAGATATGCTGCAAGCATTGGCACAGGTGTGTAATGACAAACTGGCGAGTGCACTTTCAGCTCAGCTTGATGCTTATGGAGCTTCTTATCTCCCCGTTCCCGGCTGGGGCGGGTATTTGCATACTGCCGGGGAGAAAAATTCCGGTGTGACGGTGAAAAAAGGGTGGAAGGAGCTTCCCCTTGTTTCTCACGTGCTCAAACGTTTCCCCGAAGCCGCAGCCTGCAAAGCGGACAAGGTCCTCTACCGGGATGAAAATCGTTATTTTCTCTTTGAACCTTGTTCCTGTGATTCCCACCGGCACCACGATACCGGAGCTATTCTTGCTTATGAGCACGGAAAGCATTTCTGGCTGGTGGATAACGGATACGGATTTGATGTGCACAACACGCCTGTCAATATGAGCAAGGCATACAGTTCCCGTGAAGTGGGACCTCATTGTCACAATACGCTGATTTTCCGCGATGCCGAAGGAAAAATCGTTTATCCTCCTGAATTTTCTGTGTTCCGCCGCCGGGGCGATACGCTCTATTGCGAAATGACTCTGCCCGGGATCAAGTGGTGCCGGCAGGTAGAACTTCTTGCCAACGGTCTGCAGGTCATTGACGAAGTGACCCGTACCGGAGAGACCGCTGCAGTTTCAGTTGAGTGTCAGTTCAACTCTTTGGGAAATGCAAAACTCCGGAAAAACGTCTGGAGTCTTGAACAGAAAGAAAATGGCAAGGCGGAATTGCACTTTAATGATTCAGTAAAGTGCAAAGTCATTGAAAGTTCATATTTGACTAAAGGTTGGGAAAGTGCTTTGAAGACCCATTACACTCTGGCTGAAGGCGATGTGAAACAGCTTCGCCGCATTGCAGAGCTGCCTGCTGTGGACGAAAAAGTTGTCTTTCAAAGTGTTTTTTCAGTGTGAAAGTGGGGACCATATTGGTGAATTTTCTCAGACCGCACCAATTTACAAGGCGTAATCAAAAGAGAATGGAATGTAGATAAAAAGGTTTTTTATGAAAAGAAATTATTTTACCCTGATTGAATTGCTTGTAAGCAAAACTTGTCAAATATGTGTTTATACTTTGCGAAAAATTGCCTCTTGCCTTAATATTTGCCATTGCAATCCTGCCAAATGCGGGATTGTCGGTTTTGCAAATGCAAAAACGGCAATCCACCAAAAGTTTTTGGCAAGGATGGATGGGGCCCGGGGAAGGAAGGGAGAACCTTTTTTCAAAAAGGGTTCCCTTCCTTCCCCGGCTCCTTTCACCTTGATAGAACTTCTTGTTGTAATTGCAATTATTGCAATTCTTGCCGCTATGCTTTTGCCTGCCTTGCAGCAGGCCCGGGAAGTTGCCAAAAAGAACTCCTGTCTGAATCAGTTGACTCAGGTCGGGAAGGGAACGGCATTTTATGAACAGGATAATGTTGATTTTATTCCGCCTTACCGGAATGACAAAGGAACCCCCAAGAGCGATGTCAAATACTTATTTGGCCGGGGTGATGTCGATTGGCTGCTTACACCTTATCTTCCAGGCAAGGGTGGGGATGTGCCCTATGGTGTGCTGCGTGCCAATGGGAGACGTTCTTCCCTTACGTGTCAAACCCGGGAAAATACCCAGGGCGGCAATATGAATGTGCTGGGTATGAACAGCCGGATAGATAACAGCTATAACAGTTACAAGATAACAGTTGCCAAACGGCCCTCCAGAACTTTTTTTATTGGAGAGACTATGGATCTGGCTGATTCAAATTATATTCGTACAGACAGTTACAACAATCGTTTTTGGGGATTCCCTCACCGGGATACTGCCAATGTGCTTTATCTTGACGGACATTGTGATTCCCGGAAACCTGCGGAGATTTCCACTGATACTTCCAAGCCGGATGTCGCGGCTTTCTGGATTTTGAAATAAGTTTTTTTCAAACAGAACGGCGAGTGGTGAAAGATTGGGGTTCTTCTGTCCGGAAAAGTGTTTTTTTTACCACCTGAGAGCTTGCAATTTGAGGGTTTCAGCTTTATATTATAGACGTTACTGTTTGTCATTAATCATTTAATATAGGAAAAAAGAAAATGCCTGTTGACATTCTCGTGGGTACCCAGTGGGGCGATGAAGGAAAAGGAAAACTTATTGACGTTTTGACCGGTGATGTGGATATGGTCGTCCGTTTTCAGGGCGGCAACAATGCCGGACACACTGTTGAGATCGGTTCTGAGCGTTATGTGCTGCATCTGGTTCCCTCCGGAATCTTCCGTCCCGGAGTCCGTTGCGTGATCGGTAACGGACTTGTTGTTGACCCGATCGCTCTTGTTGAAGAACTTGAAGGCATCCGTGCCCGGGGTATCGCTGCTGACAATCTTGAACTTTCTGATCGTGCTCAGCTGATTTTTATTTATCACAAGCGTGCTGATGCCCTCAATGAAAAAGGTGCCGTCCGCAAAATCGGTACCACCGGACGGGGCATCGGCCCTGCCTACTGCGACAAGATGCGCCGCAGCGGTATCCGCGGATGCGATCTGTGCAAACCTGAGATCCTGAGCGCAAAGTTCCGTGCCGAGGCTGCCCGTTACAACAAGATTTTTGCCGAAGCCGGTGCCGAACTCATTGATATCGAAAAAGAACTTGCTCTTGTTCTTGAAGCTGCTGCCAAGTTGGCTCCTCTGGTTCGTAATACTGCTTACACCATCGCCCAGGCTGTCAAAGAAGGCAAAAAAATCCTTTGCGAAGGTGCTCAGGGCGGTCTGCTTGACGTTGACCACGGAACTTATCCTTTTGTGACCAGCAGCAACACCATTTCAGGCGGAGCCTGCACCGGTGCCGGAATTCCTCCCACTGCTGTGCGTAATGTGTACGGTGTGATCAAGGCCTATACCACTCGCGTGGGTGAAGGACCTTTCCCCACTGAACTCTTTGATGCTGACGGTGAACTTCTGCGTGCCCGCGGCCGTGAATTTGGAGCTACGACCGGCCGTCCCCGCCGTTGCGGTTGGTTTGATGCTGTGGCTTCCCGTTACTCCTGTATGCTCAGCGGCGTGAACAAACTTGTTGTCACCAAACTGGACGTACTTGACGAATTTGACGAGATCGCTGTCTGTACTGCTTATGAAATCGACGGTGTCCGTACTACTGAATTTCCTGCCGCTGTGGAAGATCTGGAAAAGGTCAAGCCCGTCTACGAAATGATGCCCGGTTGGAAGACTGCTCTTGATGCTGTCACTTCTGCTGATCAGCTTCCTGAGAATGCCCGCAAATATCTTGCCCGTATGGCAGAGCTCATCGGTGCTGATATTGAAATCATCTCAGTCGGTCCCCGTCGGGATCAGACCTTTAAGGCGTGAGATGACCTATGGCCGCTGCCGGCCGTCCTGACATAAACGACTCCGGGAATCCTGTAAAACGGGAATCCCGGAGTTTTTGTGCTTTTATTGCCGGATTTGATTGGATTCAGATCTTTTCTCTGCTCTTTTTGTTAGCTTTCGGATTGGTTTTTATCCATTCTACGGGTGTGCAGGTCGGAACTGCTGCATCGGCACGTTTTTTTGAAAAACAGTTGACCCAATGGATCCCCTGCGGAGCTTTGCTGTGGCTGTTTTTCTCTTTGATCGACTACCGGAAATTATATTTCAAAGTCGGGGCTGTTCTTTTCTTTCTTGTGACGACTCTGGCTCTGGTTCTGGTGCTGAAATACGGAGTCAAAGTCTATGGGGCGACCCGCTGGCTTATGGTGGGGGCATTTCGTCTGCAGCCCTCTGAGTTTGGGAAACTCTCTCTTATTCTCGTATTGGCGTGGCTCTTTTCATCGCCCCGTTTCAGCGGCGCAAAGTGGACGGGGATCTTTGCGGGGACGGCTCTTGTTATGGTGCCGGCTGTTTTGATTTTCAAAGAGCCTGATCTGGGAGGGACGCTGATTCTTTTTCCCATTGCCGGGACTATGCTTTTGGTTTCCGGATTGAAATGGCGTTGGCTGCTGTTGGTCTCTGCAATCTGTTGTGCTGCCTTTTTCTCGCTACGTGCTGTGGTTTTGTCCTATAAATCGGACTCGGAAAAAAAGAGTGCAGCCATTGTCCGGAAAGAGGGGAACGCCAAAGCTGCCAGGGTAAAGAATACCTGGTTCGGTTTGAAAGAATACCAGATAAAGCGGCTTAGGGTTTTCTTTAAACCCAATTCTGACATTTCCAACAGCGGGCATAATGTGTATCAGTCCCGTTTAGCTGTCGGTTCCGGCGGCTTCCGGGGCAAAGGAATCGGCAACGGCACTCAAAACCGGTATGGTTTTTTGCCGCAGACAGTTGCAAACAACGACTTTATTTTTTCTGTCATCGCTGAAGAAACCGGATTTGTGGGATGTCTGCTTCTTATTGCCGGGTATGTTGTATTTTTTTATTCGATTTTCCGGACGGCTTTCAAAGCACCGCCTTTGGGGCGTATGATCGCCGTTGGCATTGGGACAATGTTGTTTTGTCATACCTATATCAATATTGGTATGTGCATCGGTCTTGCTCCTGTGACCGGGCTGCCTTTGCCTTTTGTCAGCTACGGAGGCTCTTTCATTTTTGTGGGAATGATGTGTATGGGGATTCTCCAGAGCGTTTACCGCAACAGTACTTCTGAAAGATAATTCTGTCTGAAAACGACATCTGAAAAAAAGCTGCCGCAAGAGATTTTTCCTGCGGCAGCTTTTGCAGTATATTGGACCTTATTTCCCGATTTTTAGTTCCGGAGAAAACAACTTGAGATATGTTTCCCAATCAGACTTTTTGATTTGTGCCAGGGCTGCCTGGGAAACTTTCTTTTCCATAAATTCATAGTAGAAAATATGTCGGCTTGACTTGAGAGGTGAAAGCGCGATCGCGTTGAAAAATTCCTTTCTTATTCGGCCTTTATTCATAGAAAGTTTTTTAATTTTTCCGTCGTAGGACTGGTAATACACAGCTTTCCCGGGAACAACTTTGACAATATTTCTCATACTGCTGCCAACTTGAACGATCATAGGGGGACGGGGATAAGATTCTGAAATCTTTTCCATTGTCGCTTTATATGCGGATATTTCTTTGAGGGCACGGGGCAGGAATTTTTGGAAGCCCGTGAATTCTGCGATTTTAGCCACTTCAATTGGAGTTGTGCAGCTGCTGGGGATCAGATAATCCTTCGCTTGGGTCAGTGCATCGTTGAGAGCCTGAGGCGTGTTATTTTCAATAGAAAGATAAAATCCTTTGGTCAGAGATTGGTAAATTTTATTGAAGTCGTCAGTCAATTTCCGGGTACGGGCATCATTTTCAGCCTTGGTACGGGCTGCTTGTTCCCTCAGTTTTGCTTCCTCTGCTGCTTGAGATTCTGCAGCAGATTGTTGCTGTTTGGCAGATTCCAACTGTGCTTTCAAGGCATTGGCTTTGGCATCGCGCTCTGCTTGCAGGCGTTGCTTCCACGCATTGATAGCTTCCTGACGTTTCGGGGCGAATCTGAAGTTTTCATCTGCGGGAGCATAAGCCACCCGCAACGCAGAGAGTGCTTTGGCTTCTTCATTGGTGACGACAGGCAGGAATTGAGCCAGAAGTTTATCTGCACTCTCAAGGAACTGCATTCCTTTATCCGGGTTGCTGCGATAGTTATCCAAAAGAGTTTTTACACCGTCTACAAAGGCTTTACGGGTGACGGGTTTGGGCTTCGGTTTGGGAAGAACCTGAGACGGAGCCGCCTGGGGCGCAACAGTACTGACTGTTTTCTGCGCTTCAGGAGCGGCTGCTTTGATCTTGAAAACAGAATTGACAAAGGCCGCATATTTTTCTCCGGGAGCTTTCAGTTTTTCGGGCAATTTCCCTTTTTGTGCCAAAACATAAAAGAGTACAGCCAAAAGAATGAGGAAAACGGGCAGAAATACCAGATAAGTAATCAGCGACCACTTATTACGGCTGGGCCGCTCAATGCGTTCCTTGTCTTTCCCTTTTTTATCTTTTCCTTTTTCCTTACTTTTATCTTCCCCTTTTCCTTCTTTATCTTCCTTTTCTGCAGGGGCTTTTTTAGTTTTGGGGGGAGCGAGAGTCAGTTCATCTGATTTGGCTTCGGGCGCAGGGGCGGGAGTTGCGGGAACTTCAGCTTGAGGCTGTTCTGCCTGATTAGGGGTGGGGGCAGCTTCTGCTTTTTTTACTTCTGCAGCTTGTTCCGGCGCAGCAGGGGTCGCTGCCGCCGGAGCTTCTTTTTTTTCTGGAGCCGCGGGGGGAGCTGGCACGGCAGGCTTTGCCGGGGTCGCAGGCTTTGCCGGAGTTGCAGGTTTTGCCGGAGTCGCAGGTTTTGCCGGAGTCGCAGGTTTGGGGGCAAGTGCTTTTGGCATTGCTGCGGCAGGTTTTGCCGTTGTTCCGGGGACTCCGATTTTTGGGGCAGTTCCGGGTTTTGCTGTGGTTCCTGCTGTCGGTCCGAATTTCGGTGGAAGCAAAGGGGATTTGCCCTTGGCTGCTCCATTTGGAGAGAAATTCAAACTCAGTTTCGGGATAGCTACACTGGCCGTTTTGAGTGAATATGCGTCAAGGTCTTTGATAATATCGGCGGGGGTCTGGTAACGGTCTTCAATATGCCGAGCCATCATCTTGACGATAATATCATTCAATTGCTGGGGCAGTTCCGGATTGATATCTTTTGGGGGAGTCAGATTACCTTCCACGTGCTTGCGTGCCATTGCTTCGGCGGATTCTTCGGGATAGGGAAACTGGCCCGTAACAAATTGATAAAAGGTTGCTCCGAGACTGTAAATATCGCTTCGGACGTCGGTGGGAACACCGGTCAGCTGTTCGGGGCTGATATATTGGGGAGTTCCCATAACTTCGGTTTCATCTTCGGCGGGGCCGGAGTCTGTATTGGCACTGCGTGCAAGTCCCAAGTCGGCAAGTTTTGCAAAACCGTTGCTGTCGAGCATAATATTGTCAGGCTTAATATCCTGATGGACAAGTTTCTGTTCGTTCCAGGCGGCGTGCAAGGCACCGCAGATCTCTTTGATGACTTTGACAGCCTGATCGAATTCAAGGATATTCTGCCGTTTGAGGATCTGTTTAAATGTTTCCCCCCGGATATATTCCATAGCAAAGTAAAAGATTCCGTTTTCTTCACCGACAGCATAAGCCTGTACGATGTTGGGGTGTGTCAGTTTTGCTGCGGCCCTTGCTTCACGGAAAAGGCCTTCGATGTATTCCGGATTGTCGGCGAACTTATCGTGGAGAACTTTCAAAGCCACTGGGCGGTCAAGGGATATCTGACGGGCGAGGTAAACCATACCCATACCGCCGCTGCTCAACGGTTTTTCAAGCAGAAAATCACCGATAACAGCTCCGGGAGCGAGGTCGTTTTCCGGAACTGGAATTGTTGTTGAACACTCTGGACAGTTGACTTCCTGTGCCCCTTCGGGGATTTCAGGGGTAATAATTTTTTTGCATTGGGGACAATATATCTTCATTTCTTTGATGCTCCTTTAGGAACCGGAAAAAAGTACTCAATGACCGCCTTACTCCGCAGCCGGGCGGCGTATGCTGCGGAACTCTTTTTGTAAATTTCCTCCTCCATTTTTTTACGGATCGTTTCGGAGTGTTCTTTGAACACAGCCTTGCGGGGAGGGGTATATTTCAGAACTTTTATAAAGTATATACCGTCAGCAGTTTTGATATTGCTGTAAATTTGTCCGGGTGCAATCGTTTTCATTGCTTTTGCAAATTCCGGGCGCAATTTGTCAAGATCCACTGAACCGATATTGCCGTCTGTACCGGGTGTAACGGCAAACTGTTTTGCGTACTGATTCCAAAGAAGAGGATTTTTCTTGAGAGATGCACTGATATCATCGGCATTTTTAGTGTCGTTCAGGGGGATTTTTATGAGGGCAAGTTCTGCACTTCCGGGAAATGTCAGGAACTTTTCTTCTTTTTTGAAACGCTCATAAAGGTCTGCGGGGGTGGGGGATCCAGCCACTGCAAAAGCTCTGCGGCGCATAATCTGGACTTTCATCCGTTGAACGACGCGTTCTCTGAGTTTTTCAATGGTTGTGCCGGACTGGCGGATTTTTTCTTCAAGATCTTTTCTTGTGGGGCAGCCGATGTGTTTACCCCAGCGGTCAAGTTCATTTTCGATATCCTGCGCGGAAAGCACAAGTTTTTTTGCATCAAAATCGGCTGCGATCAATTTGCTGTCGATAATTTCTTCAACGGCCCGGTGTCTTGCTTTGAGGATCTCTTCTTCCAGGACTTTGCCGGAATAGGCACTCTTGAGTTGGAACTCCCGGTGTCTGACGGCGGGCAGAATTTCGCCCAATGTGACAGGCTCTCCGTTGACGGCCGCCAGAACGGAGTCAACTTCAGATTCATTGGCAGCTGCCGTCAAAAAAAGAGTGACTGTCAGAAAGGTCAAAAATAAGGATTTTACATTTGATACAGGCATTTGTTTTACACCATATTTTTATGGAAAATTCAAAAATTGATCAGCTTACAAACTCTGTTGGTATTACGGTTCTCTTGCTGTTTCATCCAGAGCTTTGATGAGAGGATGAAGCACAAATTCGATGACCCGGCGTCGGCCGCATTTGATCTCACACTGAGCTTCCATACCGGGGATCAGACGGAAATTCTCTTTGATACCTTTCAGCTTACCGCTGACAACGACTCTGGCCCGGTAGTAGGTAAGTTCCTGCCCCTGAATCGTCTTTTTCAGAGTATTTTCTGAAATGTTCCTCACAATACCATTGAGAGTACCGTGTTTCTGGAAGGGATAGGCATTGAGTTTGATTCGGGCCTGAGCTGCTTTTGCGACTTTGCCGATATCCTGTGTCCGGATCTCGGTTTCAAGTTCAAGATTCCCGTCAAGGGGGATCAATGTGATGAGGGCCTCTGCTTCCTGAACGGCTGAACCGGGAGAGAAAGAGGCGATTTCGTGGACCACGGCATCACAGGGAGCACGCAAATAGACATATTCGATCAATTTTGCCACTTTTTCATAGTTTTTGGCATTTGCGGTCAAATTACGGTCGGCGGTGACCATTTCTTCTGAGAGCTCGTTGCGCCATTCCTGAATAAAGGAGTTGCGTTCAGCGATGATGGTTCCGCGGCGGTGGTTGAGTTCCAGCAGATCATTTTCCAGCTGATCCACAGTTGCTTCCATTTCCATACGGGTAACGGACATCTGGAGCAGATCTTTAAGAGAAGCGGCCTTTTTTCCGTGAAGTTCTTTGAACATATCTTCCAGCTGTTTGATAGCTGCGAGGCGTTCACGCTGTTTGCCCAGATTGTCCTGCTTGCTCTTTTTTGAAGCGGCGATCTGAGAGAGGGCTTCTCTAAAGTAATTCATTCTTTCCCGGTAGTATTCCTGCCGCTGCTTGTAAATGGCAAGCTGCCATTTTTCAAACTGATTGGAACCGCCGGTGTAGGGGATGTTCTGAAACTCTGCCCGGAGTCGGCTCAGCTGGGCATTAAAGGCGAGCATTTCACTTTTGAGTCTTTCGGCCTCAGCGTTGTTGAAAGCCGGATCAAAGGTAATGAGGATGTCGTCTTTTTTGACGATGTCGCCGATCTTGACGTTGATTTTTTTGATGACCGAACGTTCCAGAGGCTTCATAACGATAGTGGGACGGTCAGTGACCAGCTGTCCGGTGCTTTGTACCACCACATCGACCTGAGCAAGGCAGGACCAAACGATAGCGGCTGTGAGGACAAAGAAGGGGATCCAAACGCCCATTCTGATTGCCCAGGGGAGGCGTTCATTTTTGATTTCCAGCGCATCGGGCTGGTATTTGATGATCTCGTTGGGAGTTTTGTTGTCGTTATTCATAAAGATTATTCTCCTCTCATCATTTGCTGAGTCCAGAATTCGCGGTAGATGCCGGGGATCTGCATCAGTTCTTCGTGGGTTCCGGCGGAACTCAGGACACCCTGATCTATGGTGATGATCTTGTCGGCGTGGCTGACGATGCTGAGACGGTGTGAAACGATGATAACGGTCCGTCCCCGGGCGATATTTTTAAGGTTTTTGCGGATGACTTCTTCGCTTTCGGGGTCAAGGGCACTGGTGGCTTCGTCAAAGATCAATATGGGGGGATTGGTCAAAAGAGCCCGGGCGATAGCAAGACGCTGTTTCTGACCGCCGGAAAGGTTGGAAGCGTTTTCTTCAAGGACGGTATCGTAACCTTTGGGGAGTTTCTGAACAAAGTCGTCAGCTCCGGCAAGTTTACAGGCATAGATGATTTCTTCGAGAGAAGCGTTCTGCTTGGGCAGTGAAACGTTCTGCCGGACGGTTCCGCTGAAGAAGTAGTTTTCCTGAAGCACCACGCCGATGTTGCGGCGCAGGTGAGCTTTGTCGATTTCACGGATGTCGATGCCGTCGATCTTGACCAGACCGCGGTTGACGGAGTAGAGAGCCTGAAGCAGTTTGGTCAGAGTGGTCTTTCCTGAACCGGAACGGCCCACAAAACCAATGGTGGAACCGGCAGGGATATGGAGCTGGAAGTTTTTGATGACTTCGGGCAGGTCGGGACGGTAGCGGAAAGAAACATCTTCAAAGTCCACCTGTCCCTTGAAAGGATTGCGGACACCGCCGCCTGCGGGTTCTGCGGGAGTGTTCATAACGACACCGAGCATACGCACAGACAAAGCGATCTGCTGATATTCGTGGATCAATCCCACCATTTTTACCAGAGGACCGGTAACACGTCCGGCAAGCATCTGGAAGGCGATAAGTTCACCGATGGACATTGAATGATTGAACACCAGATGCGCTCCCACCCAGATAACGGTGACGGTCATCATCATTTCGAGCATCTGGCTGATGCTCTGGGCGGTCATTGAAATGGTGCCCACGCGGAAATGGGATTTGATGGCGTAAGCGGTGGAGTCGTCCCAGATTTTTCTTTCCACAGGCTCAAGGGCGAGAGATTTGACGGTGCGGACACCGTGGATGGATTCAACGAGCATACTCTGCCGTTTACCTTCTGCCTGATAAAGTTCGTCCAGACGCCGCTGGAAAGGTTTGATCAAACAGGCGATGACCAGAGCCATAAGCAGGGAGTATCCCAACACGATGGCGGTCAGAGTCGCACTGTAAAAGAGCAGAAACGGCACAAAAATGCACAAGGCAAAAATATCAAGAATGGTAAAGAAAAGGTTTCCTGAAAGAAATCCCCGGATCTTTTCATTCTGCTGCATATGTTTGAGGAGCACACCGGAAGGCACTCTTTCAAAGAAATCCACCGGCAGCCGCATCAAATGGGCAAAGGTTTTGGTGGCTGTTGAAATGTCGATCTTGTTGGTGGCAAAAAGCAGCAGATAGCTGCGGACGTAGCTCACAATGGCGTTGACCACAATGGCAAGGATGATCCCGATTCCCAGGACGTTGAGGGTATTGTATGCCTGATTGACCAGCACTTTATCAACGACGATCTGGAAAAAGAGGGGGATAATAAGAGAAAAGATGGTCAGCATCACGACCATAAGGGCGATTTGACCGAAAATTCCTTTGTTTTTGATAAATTCAGGAATGAACCAGCGCAAACTGAAGGGCTGATTTTCGTCTGAGAGTTTGTAGATTTTTTTGAGCAGGATGAAGCGGCCTGAATATTCTTCAAAGAACTCCTCCTGAGACATAAAGATGAAGTGGTCAGGAGCGTGGAAATTGTCGGATTCGGGGTCAACGAGGACCGCATCCATAACTTTTTCATCATCCTTTGAGGGGCGGAAGCCGCAGAAAATGGCGTATTTACCATTTTTCTTAATGGCGATGCAGGGGAAAACTGAATTGGATTTCTGGAGTTTTTCCCAGGAAAGTTTTGTTCTCTTGAGTTTGAACTGGTGTTCAGAAACGATGTGGTCAAAAAGGTTGTCTTTGACCTCTTCGTCAGTAACAGCGTATTCGTGCATCAGCTCTCTTATGTCGATCTGGCTGTTGTGGTGTTTGGCCACAGCTACAAACGCGGTGAGCTTTGTCTGTTTGGCGGCATCGACTTGAGCAAGATTTCTGAAGATGATACCGGTTTCGCTGAATCTCTCTTTGAATTGCACACTGGGAATGGGAATGACCTTTTGTCCGGCTGCGGGATCAAGAATGGCCATTTGTTCTTTGAAGATCTGGGAGCTGTTCACAACAAGAATCCACTTGCCGTCATTCAACTTGGCAAGCATAGGACCATTGTAGTTGTTGAGCTGTTCCAGGGAGGAAACTTTTTCGCTTCTGAGTTCCTGAGCTTCGGTCAGTTTCAGCAGAGTGTCAAGGTCGTTAGCCTGATACTCCTGTTGGACCTTGTCGGTCATCAATGCGGCAAAGTTCACTCCCCGTCTGAATTGGGAAAGCAAAACTCTCAAGCATATCAGACCTGAAGGATTTTGTATGTCCATAATTTTTATTTTCCTCAATAAATTTTCGGATTCTTTTTATATATAATATACACTTATCACATAATATAGCATAAAGCTCAGCATATTGCAAGCGTTTCCCTTGAAGTCGTGGAAAATAAAAAGCTCCCTTCGGATCAAAGGGAGCTTTGGGAAAGGTGTGGAAAATCTTATTTGACAGGGGCTTTGATATCGGAATCAAGGCCGATGGCACCATTGAATTTGTTGAAAAGACTGATGGAAGCGGCAACTTCCACGGCGGCGGTGATCTCTTCGTCAGTGCATCCTGCTTGGAGAGCTGCGGCCCGGTGTGCGTCAAGGCAGTACTGGCAGCCGTTGACGGCACTGCAGGCAATGATGATAAGCTCCTTGGTCTTGGGATCAAGCCCTTTACCGGCGGCATCGGCCACATTCAGCACAGCTTCAAGAAAATCCCCGTTCCGGCCCATAGCCTGAAAGACCTGGGGCACAAATCCGAACTGTTTTTCAACAGCGTTCTGGATGGCGACTGCTTTTTCATCGCCCGTCTTGTTGTAAAGTTTGATTGATGACATTTTCTTTTCTCCTTTTTCTCCTCTTTATGTTTGAAACAAACCGCTAAAAAAAGCGTCCGGCTCCTCTTTCCCGAACGCTTGGCGGTAAAAAAAACTTATTCTGCCCAATCAGGGTCGAGCATCCAATCTTTAGTCTTGCGCTGATCGTCGGTAGTGGGGTCCTGTCTGCTTTTTGCTGAATCTCCGTCAGTATAGTCGCCCACCTTGACCGCCTGTCTGCCGCTTGTTCCGTAAGCGACCCAATAACGGGATCTTGCACTTTTTCTGGTAAAACTTTCCGCGTGTCCGTCAAGAAAAAACATATTGGTTTGGTCTGCGTGAACCAAAGCCGGACGGCCGATGTCATCGTTTGTATCCGCTCCTTTTGCTCCAAAGTCGGTAAGTGCTCTGGCAACGACCTGTTCATTTGCAACCCGTGCGACACAACCGCCCACGGTCATCTGGTTGGGGGCAACTGTAAAATGACTGCCATAACCTATGCTTTTCAGCGACTTTGTGCTCTTGAAGTCAATGCCGCCGTCGGTGGCTGTTCCGAAAATCATACCGTAGGTCTCTTTGCACTTTGCATTCTTTTGAGCATCTGTATCGTCAGGCAGAATCTCCTGCTTTTGATTCGGAGAGGCTGCTGCTGATACCTGAATGGAGGGGCAGCGTGCAACCGTCAAATCATTCTGAAGCCTGTTCTTTTCGTAAAGGGCTCTGGCCCAATAACCGTTTGTTGCCAGAGAGTTCGGGAGAAACTGTTTGTCGCCTTCGTTCATAAAAGTACGCATAATCTTCATAACCTGTCCCTGATTGCTCAGACAGGCGGTGCGGCGGGCGGAAGTTTGTGCCATACCCACGGCGGGGATGATGAGTCCTGCCAAAAGAGCGATGATACCGACGACCACCAGCAGTTCGACGAGGGTGAAAGTATGTCTTTTCATAGTGTGTTCTCCATTGGTTTTGGGTGCTTACAACTATATAATACCCTTGCAATGTCTATTTGTCAAGGGAGAAAGATGTTTTTTTTGCAAAATTTCAGGATTTTTCTCTTGACAAAAGGGCTTTTTGCACATACAGTATGTCAGTGACAAAAGCGTTTTTTAAGTTGTACTCTTGAAACTGAGAAAGGAAAATACCCTGTGAAAAAGAGATATTTTACCCTTGTTGAATTACTGGTGGTCGTTGGTATTGTAGTCATTCTTGCCGGACTTGTGCTGCCCGCTGTCATCGGCGGTGCTCAACAGGGACGCATCACCCAGGCAAAATCCGATATGAAATCCATCCAGATGGCACTTGCTCAAATGGATCAAACTTACGGCAGGATGTTGGTAGTCAATTCCAGCAAAAATGCCGTGTTCAAAATCAACAGCTCGGATACTAAGACTGTTGCTCCTAAAAAGCAGAACGCTGCCGACGGCGTGACAGTTACAGAGTTTATCGTTCTCGGTCCTGCCGGCAATAAATTTGAATATACCGGTGTCAAAACAACTCTTGATGCGGACGATGAAAAGGCTTACGACTCTTTGATTGCTGAGTTGACAGGAACTTGGAATTACTCCGGCGGTTATGCTCATAACACCAGAAAAATCAAATTCCTTGATCCCAAGCCCAACTTTATGCCTGATAAATCTTATGATGATGCTGCCAATAAGGATTATTTGTGGCGTGACCCCTGGGGAAACCGTTATACTATTATGATCAGTGTCGACGGTAATGAACGTCTGGTAAAACCCGATGTTCCGTCGACCGGAAAATATATTATGAGTAAAGTTGCCGTCTATTCCAAGGGCCCTGACGGTGAAGATCAGCAGGGTAAAAATGTCGCAGAAGGCGGAGATAGACTGGATGACGATATTGCCACCTGGCACAAGTGATAAAAACGCATAAGGCGTTTGTAAATAATATTTGAGGATGAGAAAAGAGAAAATGGCAAAAATCAAGATTATGCCTTGCCTTGATATGCGCGAGGGCAGGGTGGTAAAAGGCGTGCATTTCGTGGATATTGCTGATGCGGGTGATCCCGTGGAATGCGCCAAAGCCTATTGCGCCGCAGGGGCTGATGAACTGGCCCTGCTGGATATTACCGCAACCGTTGAAAAACGGGCCACTCTTGCCGATGTGGTGAAACGGGTCGCTGAAGTCTGCACTGTGCCCTTTACCGTGGGCGGCGGTATCAACAGTGTTGAAGCGGCAGGTGTCGTGCTCAAAGCAGGTGCCAATAAAATTTCCACCAGCAGTGCCGCATTCCGCAATCCCCAGCTGATCCCTGACCTTATCAAAGAGTTCGGCGTAGATGCTGTGACTGTGGCTATTGACGTGGATGTGAATCCTGCACTGCCTTCCGGTTACGAAGTTTATATCGACGGCGGCCGTACCGCTACCGGATTCGATGCCGTGGAATTTGCCAAAAAAGTGGACGGTTTTGGTGTCAAAACCATTCTGCCCACCAGTAAGGCAGGGGACGGTGCCAAAACCGGTTACGATTTGCCTGTCATCAAGGCGATGCACGATGTGTGCAATGCTGAGATCGTCGCTTCAGGCGGTGCCGGAAAACTTGAGCACTTTGCCGAAGCCGCTGAAGCGGGGGCAACGGTGCTTTTGGCCGCTTCTGTGTTCCACTTCCATATGATCGACATCCCGGAACTGAAACGTTATCTGGCTGACCGCAACTTTGATGTTTCCCTCTGAAGTGTTGAGCGGATGCTGAAACAGGACTGCTGCAAAGAATAAAATCTTGCGGCGGTCCTGTTTGCTTTTTTTTACGCAGAAAGATAATTTGCGTAAAAAAAGAAAAAGCACCTCACTCTTGCCTTGCAAATTGAAATGTTTTGTGTTATATTATATGTTGAACAACAGTAAAAATATTTTCTGAAAGGAAAGCATTATACTATGCGGTACATTGATCAATTTATGGCGGCCTTTCCCTTTGAAGGATTGACCTTTGACGACGTTTCTCTCGTGACTCAGTATGCAGATTTTCTGCCCACTGCCACAGATGTTTCCTGCAACTTTTCCAGAAACGTGAAACTGAACATTCCTTTTGTCAGTGCTGCTATGGATACTGTGACCGAAAGCTCTATGGCTATTGCTATGGCCAAGCTGGGCGGTATCGGCGTGATCCACAAAAATCTGACCGCCGAACGGCAGGCCGAAGAGGTTCGCAAGGTCAAATCTTACCTTAACGGCGTTATCAATACCCCCATTACCTTCCGTGCCAATCAGACTGTGGCTGAAATGATGCGGGAAAAACAGGCCAAAAAATACTCCTTCTCAGGATTCCCCATCCTCGATGACAGTGACCGTCTCGTGGGTATCATCACCAGTCGGGATATTAAATTCCTGACCGATTTCAATGTGAAGATCAGCGAAGTTATGAGCAAAAATCCCGTCACCGCTGCTGTTGGCGGTTCTATGGCTGATGCTTACAAAAAGATGATCGAAAACAAGGTCGGCAAACTCCCCATCGTCGATGCCGACGGTAAACTTGCCGGACTTTACAGCTTCCTCGATGTCCGTACCCTCATCGAACACGATGAACCTGACTACAACCGTGACAGTCATCACCAGCTCCGTTCTGCCGCTGCAGTGGGGCCCTATGATGAAAAACGTATCGAAGCCCTTATCAATGCCGGTGTGGACGTGATCGTGATCGACACCGCTCACGGACACTCCAAGGGCGTGATCGACACTGTCGCTCTTATCAAAAAGAATTACGGCGACAAAGTTGATGTGGTCGCTGGAAATATCGCCACAGGCGAAGCCGCCAAAGCTCTGGCAGATGCCGGGGCTGACGGCGTCAAAGTCGGTATCGGTCCCGGTTCCATCTGCACCACCCGTGTGGTGGCAGGTGTGGGTGTGCCTCAGGTTTCCGCCGTTTACGATGCTGTGCGTTCTCTGCCTTCTGATATTCCCGTCATCGCTGACGGCGGTATCAAGCAGTCCGGCGACGTGGCCAAAGCTCTGGCCGTGGGTGCCAACTGCGTAATGATGGGCTCTGTTCTCGCCGGAACTGCCGAAAGCACCGGCGAAGTGATCCTGCATCAGGGAAGAAGCTACGTCGCCTACCGCGGTATGGGCAGTCTTGAAGCTATGAAAGCCAATGCCGGCAGCCGTGAACGTTACGGTCAGGCCGATGTGGAAGACGATCACAAACTGGTCCCCCAGGGCATCGAAGCTATGGTTCCCTATCGCGGCGATGTGAAAAATGTGATCCATCAGTTCGTGGGCGGTGTCCGTTACAGTTTCGGCTACTGCGGTGCACAGACTCTGGCTGAGTTCCAGGAAAAGGCCAAACTTGTCCGGATTTCTTCCGCAGGTCTCCGTGAGGCTCATCCCCACGATGTGACCATTACCAAGGACGCTCCCAACTATACCTCAAGCCACTGATGAAAAAGTTTATCACACTTTTTCTGCTGCTGGCCTCCGCATCCGTACTTCAAGCTGAGGTGCGGATCGGTGTGGTTGACCTTGAAAAGATCTTCAGAGAGTACTACAAGAGCAAGATCGCAGAGGAACTTATCAAACAGCAGGCCGCTGTCTACCGCGACCATTTGCGTAAATTGGATTCCGAGCACCGGGCTCTGGCTGAATCCGCCCGCCGTGCTCAGGCAGCCGCTCAGAATATCGCAATTTCAGCTGCCGAACGCCAGAAGGCTCAGGAAAATGCCCTCGCCGCCGCAAGAGCTGTTGCCGCAAAAAAGGCTGAAGCTGAACTTTATGCCAAAGAACGTGCCGTGGATATGCGTGCCTTGCAGAATAAAAAAAGAGCTGAGGTGCTGAAAGATATCCAAGCCCAGATCAACCGCAGTGCCGCTGTTTTGGGATACGGTTTTGTCTTTGATAAATCCGGCCGTACCGGTAACGGTCTCAGTTCTGTTCTTGTCTATCCCCCTCAGCGGGATTTTACCAAACACGTCATTACCGAACTCAACCGCAATCAGACTAAAAAGAAGAAAAACTCAGGAGCTGAATAAATGAAAAATATTTCTATGACTGCCGCTCAGATCGCAGAGATCGTCAAAGGAGAGATTATCGGCGATGCCGCACGGAGCGTGACCGGTGTCGCAGGCATCAAAGAAGCCTCTGCCGATCAGCTCAGTTTTGTGGGCAGCCGGAAATATGCCGATCTGCTGGGGGATTCCAAAGCCGGTATCGTGCTCATCTGTGCCGATCTGGTCAAGATCGAAAAGCCTGAGTCAACTTTGATCGTCTGCAAAAATGTGGACGCAGCTTTCGCAACTGTTGTGGCAATGTATGCGGATGTACCTCCCGTTTTTGAAATCGGTATCCATCCTTCTGCGGTGGTTTCTCCCGAAGCAAAAATCGGGGCCAATGTTTCTATCAATGCCAATGCCGTGATCGAAGCCGGAGCTGAGATCGGTGACAATACCGTTATCGGTGCCGGATGTTATATCGGCCACGATGCCAAAGTCGGTGCCGACTCCATTATTTATCCCAATGTGACCATTATGTTCCGCTGTATCGTCGGGCGCAAAGCCATCATTCACCCCGGAGTGGTCATCGGCGGTGACGGATTCGGCTTTGTTCCCGGACCTCAGGGGTTGATCAAAGTCCCCCAGACCGGTATCGTCCAGATCGACGACGATGTGGAAATCGGTGCCAATACCACCATTGACCGTGCCCGTTTCGGCCGTACCTGGATCAAGAGTAATGTCAAGATCGACAATCAGGTAATGATCGCCCACAATGTTGTGATCGGTGAAAGTTCCATTATTGTGGCACAGGCCGGTATCGCCGGAAGTGCAGAACTTGGCCGGGGAGTCATCCTCGCTGCCAAAGCCGGTGTCAATGGTCATATCACTCTCGGAGACGGCGTGCAGGTTGCCGGTACCAGCGGTGTCTTGCGCAGTGTGCCTGCCGGACAGACCGTTGTGGGAGCTCCCGCAGAGTCTCAGCGTGAGTTTATGGCCCGGGTCGCTTTGCCCGGACGTTTTGAAAAACTTTCAAAGAAATTCGCCGCTCTTCAGCAGGAAGTTGAGGAGCTCAAGGCAAAACTTGCTGAAGAATAAGTGAAATTCTTTCTGTTTTCTTACATTCTTTTTGCGGCTCTTTTTCTCTGCGGAAAAGAGCCGCAGGATTCTTTGAGGGAAAAAGCTCTCAAAGGGGATCTCTATGCAATGGTCGCTCTGGGAGATGAATTTGCCAAAGGAGTGAACCGTCCCCGGAATCCCTCTCTTGCTGCTTTCTGGTATCGCAAAGCCGCCCTGCAGAAACTTCCTCTGGGGCTTTACCGTTACGGCGTCGCTTTGGAATTCGGCTGGGGAGTCCCCAAAGATCCCCGGCTGGCCTTTGAACAATATCTCAGTGCCGGAAAATATGCTGCCGCCCAATTACGTATTGCGGAAATGCTCCTTACCGGTGTTCCGGGAAATAAAAAGTTGGCCCCCATACCCAAAGATGCGGTCAAAGCTGTGACTATTATGCGTTCTCTCTGTAAAGCCAATTATTATCCGGCATTGCTGAAACTGGCAAATGTTTTGTATTCGGTTCCCGTCTGGCGGCAGAAACACGGCAGGGAAATCTATTCTCTTGTTCTCAAATCCACCAATGCAGATCCCGTGCCCCCGGAGGCCTTTCTCTTTCAGGCAAAACTTCTTCAAGAGGGAATCGGTGTGAAAAAAGATGAGATTTTTGCCCGGGCCCTGCTTGAAGTCGCTGCAAGGCAGGGGAGTACGGAAGCCGCATTTTTATTTGCACAATGTCTGGAAAAAGGTATCGGGACTCCGGTCAATGAAAAAAGGGCTTTTGAATTTTTTTCAAAAGCCGCAGAAAAAGAGTATCCCCCTGCATTGGTCAGAATGGGGGATTACCGTTTGGAAGGGAAGTTTCTTGCCCTTGATCCGGCAGAAGCCTTTGTCCTTTTTTCCAAAGCCGCAAAGAAAAATTTTCCCGCAGCTTTGCGGAAAATGGGTTGGTGTTATGAAAACGGTATCGGAACAGATAAGGATTTGAAAAAAGCCTACACCTTTTATGAACGCAGTGCCTATCTGGGCGATCCCCAGGGAATGTATCACACCGGGCGGTGTTTTCTGGAAGGTATCGGTGTCAAAGCTGATCCTGCCGGGGCGGTCTATTTTTTCCGCAGAGGAGCCTTTGCCGGAGACAGGGAGTCAATGCTTCAATTGGCAGAGTCTCTGCGTACCGGACGGGGATGTTCCGTTGATATGACTCAAGCTCAGAAGTGGGCGGAAAGGGCTGCCAAATTCTAACGGTACGACTTCTGTTGCCGCAGAGCTGGCCATTATTCTGTAAAAACTGCAAAAAGATATAAAAATTTCTCCTTTTGCCCTTTACTTTGCACTCTCTTGGGGATATAGTATGGCAGTGACCGGAAAATGGTCGCAAATCCTCAAAAATACAGGAAAACAAAAAATGAGTTGTACTCACCCCAATCCGCAATTCGCCCGTTCAGATTGTGTGGTTCTGAATGGGAAATGGAGTTGCCGGTTTGACCCCGGTAAAAGCGGAGCTGAACGCCAGTTTGAAAAATCCCAAGGTTTTGAAATCCCCATCAATGTTCCTTTCTGTCCCGAAAGCAAACTTTCAGGCGTGGAGCATACGGATTTCATTGAGTGTATGTGGTATCACCGCCCCATTTCCATTCCCCGGGAATGGACAGGGAAGGTCATATTGCTTCATTTCGGCGGCGTTGATTACAGATGCAACGTCTATATCAACGGTGTTAAAGCCGGATCTCATACAGGCGGCGTTTCTCCTTTTGCAATTGATATATCTGCCTGCGCTGAACCGGGCCGGGAAAATGATCTGGTCCTTGAAGTTTACGATGAGCAGCGTTCCCACAATCAGGCCTTTGGCAAACAGAGTCCCTGGTATGATTCCCGGCAATGTTCTTACACCCGGACAACAGGGATATGGAGCACTGTTTATATGGAATGCTGCAGCACTTTCAGCTTGAGCCGCTGCCGTATCGTTCCGGATCTGGATAACAACTGTTTTTATTTTTCTCCTGAGTTCCGCACCGTGCCGCAAGGGGGGAAATTCAAAGTGACCCTTTCTCACGGCGGTAAAACAGTTGCTTCTGTCGAAAAATCCGTCACTCCCGGCCTTACGGTCGCGGCGGAAATTGAAAATCCCAGACTGTGGTCTCCGGTTGATCCGTTTCTCTATGATGTCAAATTTGAACTCTTTGATCCCTCGGGCACTTTGACAGATACTGTTTTTTCTTACGCAGGCTTGCGGAAGTTCCATATCGAAGGCAAAAGATTCTATCTCAATAACGAACCCATTTTTCTGCGTATGGTGCTGGATCAGGGCTTTTATGAAGAGGGCTTATGGACAGCTCCCGATGATGCCGCCCTTGAAAATGATATCCGCCTTGCAATGAGAGCCGGATTCAACGGTGCCCGGCTGCACCAGAAGATTTTTGATCCCCGTTACCATTATCACGCCGACCGTCTGGGATTCCTTACTTTCGGGGAGTTTCCCGATTGGGGAATGGGATTTTGGATGCATTTTACCAACGGACCCTGTGATGTGTACCGTTCGTTCCGGGATTATCTTGCCCAGTGGCGTGAAGTTTTGGACCGGGATATGAATCATCCTTCCATTATCGGCTGGACTCCTTTTAATGAAACCTGTTTTTACCGGGATCTTGATGAGCATCGCCGGATCCTTTCTGATATTTACCGCCTGACGAAACAGCTCGATCCCACCCGGGTCGTGTGTGATTCAAGCGGCTATACCCACGCTGAAACTGACATCTGGAGCGTTCATAACTACAATCAGGACCCCAAAGAGCTTGCCGCACAGCTTGCCGCACAGCCCGTCTATTGCAGGGAGCCTGAAAATGAACTTCAAGCCTATAAAGAACAGCCGCTTTTTGTCGGTGAATACGGCGGTGTCAAACATATACCTGAAAAACGGGAACCGTGGAAAAAAGGTTCCTGGGGATACGGCAATGCACCGGCAAACAGGGATGAAGCATTGCAGCGTATGTACGATCTGACGGAAGTTGCAGTGGCATCCGGTGCGGCAGGTTTTTGCTACACCCAGCTTACTGATATCGAACAGGAACAAAATGGAGTCTGGAATTATGACAGAACACCTAAATTTTCTGAAAAAGAGTTACAAACGATTTTCTTACAAAAACCTGATTGGAGCAAGTTCTGACAATTGCTGTTAAAGCAATTTTATGAAAACGGAGTTATTGCAAGATGAGAAAACATAACGAAATTGATAAAGACGCACTGGCAAAAAATTATGAAAAACAGCCATTGAGCAAGATCTTCCCCCTGGTGAGACCTTACAGGTGGCTCTTTGTATCTGCTGTTGTGGCACTGATCCTTTTTAATATGGTCGGTCTGACACTGCCCTGGATGCTCAAGATCGCCATTGACCGGGTGCTGCCCAATGCAGATTATCTGCTCTTCTGGGTGCTTTGCGGTTCTATGGTTATTATTTATCTGGTCCGCTGTCTGCTGCGGTACATTTCAAGTTACCTTGTGGCTTACACCGGTATCCGTCTGATCGTTGATCTGCGGCAAAAGGTGTTCCGGCATCTGCAGAGTTTGTCTCTGAGATTTTACGAAGAATACCGGACTGGTAAACTGATTTCCAACGTGATCTCTGACGTGGCACTGCTCAATATGCTGATGCACGTTATGACCCAGTTCGGCGAACAGCTGTTCCAGCTTTTCCTCATTATTATGCTGCTGATGTTTATCAACTGGAAAATGGCTCTGATCGTTCTTATATCGCTGCCCATTCACGTCCTGAACTTTCATTACTTCCGAAAGGTCATCCGCAAGGATTCAATGGTCATTCAGGAAAAGATGTCCGAAATTTCAGCCAACCTTTCAGAAACACTCACTGGTGTCAAGGTGGTCAAATCCTTTGCCCGGGAACACGCTGAATGTTTGAGCTTCTTTCAAAATATGCGTCCCATTGTGGATATGCAGATGCGTGTGACGGTCGATAACGTGGGGCTGTGGACCGTGTGCGATATGCTTTCACTTTTTACTTACCTCGCCACCATCGGTTCCGGAATTATGTTCGTCCAGAACGGGACTGTTTCCATCGGTGAATTTGTGGCGTTTTACAGTTACGTCGGTATGATGCTGACGCCGATCAGCTCCCTTTCCGGTATGTCTGTTACCTTTGCTCAGGGTATGGTCGGTGCCAGCCGTATTGTGAAACTGCTCAATACCATTCCTGAAATCAAGGAGTGCGAAAATCCCCTGCATCCCTCAAACCTTACCGGACATATCGAATTCAAGCACGTTTCTTTCTACTATACCAAAGAGAAACCCCCCGTTATCAACGATTTTTCTCTGACCGTGACTCCCGGACAGAAAGTGGCTCTCGTCGGCCCCAGCGGTTCAGGAAAATCCACCTTGAGCAATTTGCTGCTGCGTTTCTATGATGTCAACTCAGGTGTCATCAAGGTCGATAATCTGGATATCCGCCGTCTGAGTCTCGATGCCTACCGGAGCAATATCGGCGTGGTGCTTCAGGAACCATTCCTCTTTTCCGGTACAGTGCGGGAAAACATCAGCTATGCCAAACCCGAAGCCACTGAGGAGGAAATCGAAGAAGCCGCCCGTATGGCAAACGTTGAGGAATTCATCACTCAGCTGCCCGATGGCTACGATACCATTATCGGAGAAAACGGAGCTTCTCTTTCCGGCGGTCAGAAACAGCGTCTGGCTATTGCCCGTGCCATTCTCAAGAATCCCTCGATCCTCATTCTGGACGAGGCCACCAGTGCCTTGGATACCGTTTCAGAATATCTGGTGCAGGAAGCCCTTGACCGCCTGATGGAAGGAAAAACCACCATTATTATCGCTCACCGTCTTTCAACCGTCCGCAATGCCGATACCATTGTGGTTCTGGACGGCGGTAAGATCGTTCAGCAGGGAACCCACGACGAGCTTATGGCTCAAGCGGGTATCTACCGTGACCTTTATCAAACACAACGCAAGATGGCTATTCAAGCGTAAGGAGATATTATTATGCCTCAGCAAAACAGAATCCGTATGCGGGAACAGCTCAAAGTCTTTCAGCGCATTATTCTCACCATTGTTGCCCTTGTGCTTGTGATGCTCGGCGTTATGATCTTCGGATCTATGGACGATGAAGTGTCAGGCGTCGGTAATGTGGAAGGTATCCGGGAATATGAACTCAAAACTCTCGTCAGTGCCAAAGTTACCAAAGTGTTTCATTTCCCCGGTGAAGAAGTCGCCCCGGGGGAAGCTCTGCTGGAGTTTGATGCCCGGAATCAGCACGATGAGATCACACGGCTCAAAAATGCCGTCAAAGAACTGGAGCTTAATATTTCAGTCAAAGAAAAGGCTTTGGAGCTGCTTCTCAAAGATCCGCTGCCCGCCTACTACCGGCATACAAAGAATCAGTTGTCGGAGGCCAAAGAAAGACTCGCCAAGGCCACAACTGAACTTGATGTGTATAAGAAACTTTATGAACAAAAAGTTGTGACCCGCCGTGATTTTCTGAAAGTCGAACTCGATCACCTGACCAGCCGTATGGCGGTGGCCCGTCTGGAAGATGACTGGAAAAAACTTCAGGACGGTATGGCAAAACAGATCGTAGAACAGGCAGAGGAGGAGTTGCGGCTGCTCCGTCACAAACTCAAGGGGCAGCGGGATGAACTGGCTATGGCTGAACGCCACCTTGAGGACTATGTCCTGCGGGCTCCCGATGCAGGGATCATCACTGATTCCCCGCCCCGCCCCGGCGGTTATTATGAAAAAGGTGATACTGTGATCAAATTTGCCGCCAATCAGCGTAAAAAGATCATCGGTCTCATCAGTGAAAAACAGGTCTTCAAGGTCGAATCCGGCCAGAGAGTCCGCATTTATGCCAAGCAGTACAACTATTTGGACTACGGTTATTTTGAAGGTAAGGTGGACTATGTTTGTCAGCTGCCTATCCTCAAGGACGGTATCAACTATTATCCGGTGAAAATATTGCTGATCGACGAAAAACAGCCTTTGCGGTTCGGCTCCGGCTGTGAAGTGACCATTATCACCGGACGCGAAAGGATCATTTTTGCCCTCCTGGGACTCCGGAGCAAGGATTATCTCAAACGACGCGGTCTTGACAAGATCACCGTTTCAAAGCAGAAACCAAAGGTCGATTTGAAACCTGCATTCAAGGTCAAACACAAAGCAGGTCCAAAACCTGCTCCCGTGCTCAAACCTGCAGAACAACCTGCCGTAGGGGCTAAGAAAAAGTAAAAAAATCATACAGCGGATGTCTTGAGGATATCCGCTTTTTTATTTCCGGAAAGGGGAAAAGAAGGAAATAAACAGTTTTTTGAGAAAAAATCCCCCACTGCCCTTGAAAAGTAGGAGAAGAAGGGCTATATTATGAAATATAGGTGCCAATGTGGCTCAGCTGGTAGAGCAATTCACTCGTAATGAATAGGTCACCGGTTCGAATCCGGTCATTGGCTCCATTTTTTTTGCTCGTAACCCCGTGAGAATTGCTGTGTAACAACCTCTGTAATGACTCTGCAAAATAAATATTGCCGTCATTACATAGCTTGTTCCCCGCTTTGCTCATTGGCTGCCGCCAATGCAATTCTCACTATCAGGGCGGTTGCCTTCACTTCGTTCAGGCTCTTCGTCGGGCTGAAGCCCTCCTTGTCGAATCCGCTCATTGGCTCCATTTTTTTTGCTCGTAACCCCGTGAGAATTGCTGTGTAACAACCTCTGTAATGACTTTGCAAAATAAATTTTTCCGTCATTACATAGCTTGTTCCCCCGCTTTGCTCATTGGCTGCCGCCAATGCAATTCTCACTATCAGGGCGGTTGCCTTCACTTCGTTCAGGCTCTGCGTCGGGCTGAAGCCCTCCTTGTCGAATCCGCTCATTGGCTCCATTTTTTTTGCTCGTAACCCCGTAAGAATTGCTGTGTAACAACCTCTGTAATGACTTTGCAAAATAAATTTTTCCGTCATTACATAGCTTGTTCCCCGCTTTGCTCATTGGCTGCCGCCAATGCAATTCTCACTATCAGGGCGGTTGCCTTCACTTCGTTCAGGCTCTGCGTCGGGCTGAAAGCCCTCAAGCGTCGAATCCGCTCATTGGCTCCATTTTTTTTGTCTTGATTTTGATGGGGGGCGTGAAAGTTTGAGGTTGTGAGAAAAAAAGTTGTTTTTACACAAAGTTTATACAGAAAGATATTATGAGAGACACAAGAGGTCTCTCATTTTTTTGCACCGAAAACAAAAAGTGGTTTGCCTCTTGATAAAAACGGATTTATGTTAATCCAAAAACACCGAAGTCGCATACTGCGCTTCAA
>SUWB01000036.1 GCA_015061745.1 Lentisphaerota bacterium
TCAAGACCAAATCCAAATAGTCGAAAGAAAACTGTCAAATTCGCTGTTTGTCAGACTAAACGCACGATTTTCTCCCCTCAACGTGCGTTTACTATTACAAATGTGCGTTTACTTTGTCAATTCACCCCCGTTTTTCTCGTTCAACAATATACAAGTGCAGACAACAGGATTTTATTAATTCTAAGATCGGAAAAACACAAAATGCATCCTTAAAACGGATGGGCTGAATTTTTGTGTTCTCTTACTTGGGTTTGAGGAACGGATTATCAGTTCCGCCAATACAAATTCTCTGCTTGCAAAAGTGCTGACGATCGCAAGCAGTTTTTTGTGCCTGAATTGCGGGATTTTACGCAAGATGCCGGACACTGCCATATCGTCCGGCAGCCATTCGGATCTGATCTTTACAGATACTCATAAAGATCGCCGATTTTTGTATAGAGTATGAGATCTTTTCCGTGGACCATACCACGTTGTGTTCTGTCTATATAAAGTTCACTGTTGCTCCAGAGCATAAGCAAAGAGCCTTTATAATTGATCAGGTCAAAATAGACGATCCCGTATTTATCCACAATGGTGAAGATCTCCTTATAGCTGGAAAAATCACTTCCTTCTCCCAGTACAAGACGCATATTGTTTCTGCCGTTCCGCATAAGATTGGGCTTCAGATCCATCAGAGAATAACCGATGAGGAGCTTTCCTTCATACTCAAGGATCTGAGGACGGGTTTCCGCCATAGGGATGTGGTGCGGAGAAGGAATAAAGCTCTTGCCAAAGTCGTATGAAAGGAAGAAATTTTCCTTTTCCGCCCCCCGGAGAATCGCATATAAAACATTTTTTGCAATGGCGACCTGGCACTCGTATTTGGCAATTTGCGGGATGACTCCTGTAAATTCAAAAGTTTTCATATCCCTGCAGCGGAAAAGGACCGGCTGACTGCATCCGGATGTGATCGTGCCAAAAAAGCTTCCCTCATACCAGGCAGGTTTGGCCGTTGCAATAAGGTGCTCTCTGCCGTCGGCAAAGAGATTATATCCTTTCATCCCTTTGCTTTCCAGATATTCTCCGACGGCTGCAACATCCAGCGGACGGGGAGTTGCTTCTTCCAGACGGCACATAACCTTGCTGATCCCGGAAAGGGTGCCGGTTGCCGTGTTGTAGTCGATATAGTAATACTGATCCGCATTGGCAAGAAAAAAGGTCCGGACGGTGCCGTCAAGGAAAACGGAAAAGGCATCGACCGGATTTTCATAAATCTTGCCGTCAACCGGGATGTCACTGTCAACCAGAACGACGGATTCTGCTCTGTGGGGCTGCATAACAGGCATTTTCAAAAGAACAAGGGTACGGAACTGTTCGCCGTAACAGTTTTTTGAGGCATGATAGGGAGCGTACACCATTCCCCGTACCGGATCGGTACAGCCGATGGGGGCGGAGGAGGAGGTATAGGAAAGAGTATCACTTACGGCGATCCGTCTTCCAAGAATATGTTTTTCCCATTCTTTATTGCTTTCAAAGTACATTTTTTCAATCCTTTCCGTACAGAAAATCTCCATTTTCCATTATAACTTTTCCATCAAGAAAGAGTGTGGGATCTTTCAATACAAAATCAAGATGGAAGGGGACAGAATTCTTCCCCCCGATCGTTCCGTTTGAGCCGAAACCGAAATGGATCGCTCCGCAAGTGCCTTCATCGACCAGCATATTACCGCAAAGGGCTGCTTTTTTATTGAATCCGATTCCGATTTCAGCAAGGACTCTTCTTTTTTCTTCTTCAAACATCTTTTCAAGAACAGCGATCAGCTTTTTGTCGCAGGCGGAAAAACTACTGACTTTTCCGTTTTCAACTTCCATACGGACCGGTTCTTTGAGTAATCCTATCTCATCACAGGTGATGGAGCCATCAATCAAAAGGGTCCCGCGGCTTTTTTCTTCAACGGGAGCTATATTTGCCTCAATATCAGGCGGAGAGGCAAGCAGATGGCCTTTGTCGGTAAAACCGGGGCAGGAATTTCCCTTTCTGCCGGTGAGATCTGCTGTAAGAAATGTTCCGGATGAGGTGGTGATTTCAAGGATGGAACTTTCTGTAAGCATTTGAGCCATCTTTTCCACCTGCGGATAATAATCCTTATAGGGGGCGGTAAGCGAAGGATCTTCCAGAAGCAGCACGGTATAAGAGGGCATACTTAAAAAGCGGACACCTCTTTTATTGGCGTCCATACGTGCTTTGGTATGGGCGAGGGAATTATGGGTAAGACAGAAAATCACATTGCTTTCAACCATTTTCCCAACTGCATCATCGGAAGGTTCTTCCCCGTGGTTATTGGTTTGCGCAAGTTTGCAGCTGTCAAAAATGCGGTTTTCCTGCGCCATAACATCCATAAAAAGTTCTGCGACTTTTTCAGTTCTCCCATCATAGAGAAAAAGAGTTTTTTCCCCTTCCTGAAGCCCGGAGGCATAATAAAGGATATGGCGGATGCTTTTTAATATATTTTCATTCATTTTTTATTATCTTACTGTCTGTGTTCAGCCCCCCATTTCCGGAAAAGGAGAATCCTTTTCTCAAGGGCGGTGTAACGTTTTCAGGTTAATATAACCTTTTTTTACTGAATTGCAAGTTTACGCAGCACAATGTTTATATCATCAAATCTTTTACCGGCATCTATCTTCACCGATACTTATTGCCGGAAAAGCAAGGTAAACGCACCATTATTTACTGATTCCTCTGAAAAATAATGCACCTTTAAGGCAAAATCAAGCAGAAATACGGAACAATGTCAAATTATTTTGATATTATTCCGAATATTGTTCCGAAACAGGGAATTTTATGCGGAAAATTGCCGGATAAAAGGAGAAAAATAGAACTTTTCGATATGGCGTAAAAACAATTTTTAAAAATTATCCTGACATAATTTTTATGTATGGAAAGACTGTCACAATGGCAGATCTTAAAAAAATACAGAAAGGTTTTATATGTCAGACTACGATTTGAACTCAATCAAAAGACACTCTTTTACCGCTCGCTTCGGTTCTACTATTATTGCCCCACTGGCAGATGAACCGGAGTTTGAATTTGAAAGAAGTGTTGAAGAATCCACCATTTATGAGAATGGCGGTGAAGAACCTGTTGCGGCTTTCATTCAGAAAAATATGGCTGTGATCACTTTGGATACCAAAGATGTTTACACAGCTCTGGAACTTTTGGAGGATTTCGCAACAAATGACAATATCATGGCTCCGGAAAGGCTTCTGCCTTTGACCTTTACTCCTCAAGCAGAAGGAGAAAAAACATTGACTTTCCCTTGCGTTTTTCTGAGACCCGAAGCAAGTTATGTTCCCGGTATGGGGGAGGATCATATCGCAAGGTTGATTTTCAAAGCACTGCCCGATCCTCAAACAGGGAAGCTTTTTACTTTTAGTTGAGATTAAGTCATCACGGATTGAAAGAAATATTATGTATAGATCAACAAATGATTTCAAAGTAATTGCGATTATTTTATTGGATGGCCTTGAGTATAAAATAAAAAAATTATATTCAGATATCGGTAATTGGGCCTATGCGCTGACAGTTGCTTCCGGCGAACTCCATAATGCCAATATGATACAAGCTGAAAAGCTTTATGAAAAACAATTTTTTAAAGCGAGCGATACTACAGAATACAAGCGTTTATATAGCCAAGGTGAAATCACCAAATTCCTCAATAAATTTGCTTTTTTGGGTAAATTGAAAAAATTTTTTGAAGGAACTGCCAAAATATTGAAGATTTTGAAAGAAACACAAAAAGTTCTTGAAGGGTTGAAAACCACCATAAAACTTTTCAGACTCGGCACAAAAATGAGCCTTCCAATAGAACAAAAGCAAAACAATAATAAAACGGTTGAAGATATTCAAAGAGAAATGGAGGAAAGCGTAAAAAGATTTGCGGCTCTTATGGAAGCATTACGCGCGCTCAACACCTTGTCACCTCCCGGGTTCAGAGAATATTTTGAATATGGAGCCGGTATCTTCAGGGTATCTCAGCGTTTAGTAAAAATGACCAAAGAATACACCAAACGCTTAGAAGATGCTGGCAATAAAGCCGAGAAGGAAACTTCTGCAACCTTCAGAAGAGGGGCTACGGCATTAGCGGGAAGGGACGCTGCAAGATCACATAATGGCGTTACTGTATTTGAAAAATTGCACTGACATTCCCGGAAATCAAGGTGCTGTTTTGAGCTGTTTAGAGTGGGGCAACCGGATTATGGCGTTTAGAAAATTGGTATTTGCAGCCAAACTGCTTTGCTGCTCTGGTCCGGAACTCCATATCGCCACGGCATTGATCTGACGCACTTGGCGTTCCATATATTTGCTTTCCGGGTCATAGACGAATTCAGTTATGTCAATAAGTCCCTTGTGGTAATTCAATTTTTTACCCGTAAAAGGGTCTGTGGGGAACCAGACTGGCACATTGTCAGGATATTTTCCTTTTGCTCTTTTTTCCAGCTCAAGTTTCAACTGTGTTTCAAGGAGCAAAAGGCGGAGATTTGCCAACTTGAAACGATTTCCGTAAAGAGAGAAATCAAAAAGCTGCGGAATCATATACTTTGTTCCCGAATTTGTTAAATTTACGGCAGCTGCGGCATACGAATTTGCCTGAAAGGAAGATGCTGAAGACGAACGAACCTGATTACAAAAATATTTCAATGGCGGGAAGAAAAATTTTGCTTTTTCAGCAATAACATACAACATATCCAAACTCATAATCGTATCTCCGAAAATACATCTCCGTTCAAATTCCGGTAACTTTTTCCGCTCGGATTCAAAATATTGCAAATATTTTTCAAGATCCTTTTCCTGCAGCAAAGAGGAGGTCAATAATTTTTCCATACCCCAAAGTTGAAATATGGTGTATGTAAAAGCCTTATCGTGCAGGCAGAAAAGAAAACTGTTCTGCATAATATTTTTGTATTTGCATAATCTTTCAAACGCTTCTGCTGCTTGAGTAAGATTTTTTTCTTCCAAAGCAAAATGCAGCAACCACAGCTGTATTTTGGCAAAATCGACTGCAATATCAAATTCATCAATATGTACCGTATAAAGTTTTCCGCTCCTGTAATCTCTATCCGGCAGGGGAACTGAACCGGAAAAAAGCCTGGTCAGGCCGTCTACTTCAGGTGATGAAAGAAATGTATTCTTCCACTCCTGCTTGATTGCTCCGTAAAACTGACCGTTAGGAGCTGAATGGGGGGCTCTGAAATTTTGTTTGACTTTGCGATCATACTGCTCATAAAAATTACGCACTTTGGTCCAAAAGCGTAAACCATCATTCATTTTATTCCCATAATAGAGGTTGTATAACCCTTTTGCATCAGCAGAAGAACCAAAATATTGTTCAAACAAAATTATGTTTTTTTCTGCGTTGCGTTCTGAACAGCAAGCCCCGATATATGAAATACCATAGGCAGCTGCGACCACCGCAAATAAAAAAAATACGGCAGGTGTAAAAAACTGCCTTAATGACCTTTTTTCTGTTGCGGCATATAACTTGGCATTAAAAACAAAGGCGGTGAAAACAGCTGGATAACACCATAAGAGCCAAGAAGATTCTTTAAGCTGTAATTCCTGTTTTATTTGAAGCCAATCAAAATAGTCTGACAATATAGTACAGCATATCACAATTCCGACTGTGGTGATGGAGTAAAAAATACTCCCCGGAATGACCCGGTGCCACTCTTTATGGAACACTGCAAGGGGCAGGATCCAAAAAAACGCTGCTGCAAATGTGTAACTGGCGATTTCCAGATCGAAAAAGAATCCGCTGCCTCCGACTGCACAAGCCAATACGGAGCTGCCGACAAGGAACCATTTTTTGAATTTGTCAGGGACCTTTGTGTAAAAAAAGGCAAGGTTGCACAGCAGAGCCGTTAAAGCCAATACCGCTGCAATCAGCAGAAACCAGATAGAGATCTTCCAATCTTCACTAAAATCGATCAAACATCCGCCCAGAGTCATCCATACGGCGACGCTCCAAGTACCCAAGGTGGCAAGAAGTATGCTGAAAAAGGCAAGAGTGCCAAGATTTTCTCTGGAAAAGATCTTTTTTATAAAGGCTTTCATTTTTTGCACTTTCACATTTGGAATACATCTTATGCTTGCTCAGCATAAGATAGCTTGAAAACTTTTATTTTTCTACCGGAAATTTACTCTTTTTTCCAAAAAAGATAAAAATTTTTCTTTTTCTCTATCAAATGTCCCCCCTTAAAACCGATGGGCTGAATTTTTGTGTTCTCTTACTTGGGTTTGAGGAACGGATTATCAGTTCCGGGAAAACTTTTTACTTTTGCTTGATTGCCTCGAAGAAATATTATTATAGTCTGCTAATGTTTTGAAAATGATAATTATCTTGAAATCAAGTGAGTTTAAGTGTAAAATTTCTTTATTATTGAAAATTGAATAAGATAAAAAAATCATATTGGGATTTGAAAAATCTAAAAGAAAATGTATATTAAAGAAAGAACGAATTGCATTCAAATATGGGATGGCTTTGAAATTCAATCCTGTTCAAACTCCGCGTATCGGTAATATTTGTACCGATGGACAGCATATAGAAATAGTTTCTGGAAAAAGTACAACTATTTCTGCCTCAACGCTTACAAACACTATCGTTGAAAATGATTGGGGATTCCGTGGTAACACTGCCCAGGCCGCAGCCCAATGTGAAATTTTACAGGTATAATGGACGATGACAAAGCAGGAACTTGAGAAGCTTGAAGAAAAAATAAAAAGAATCGTATTCTGGATCATTTTCATCCCGCTGCTGATCTTCGGCCTTTATTGTATTGGATTCCGCTGCCTGGAAGCTCCCATTTATTACTATACCTGCAGAGAGAAAATGGGCGCATACGTGGGGAATATCCAAGTCAATGACAACGGAAAAAAATATACCTGCTGCGTTTACAAAAGTTTCCGTAATGCCAATGGGCGCCGGGGGCAGACGGTCGAAAAGCCCTGTCTGGCCATAAGAGGAATGTTTAATTTGGCATTGATCCCCTATTCGGGATCTTTCAAAATCACAAAAACAAGAGTCGGAATTTTTAATGATCATTTTACCCAGTGTCTGCCTTTTTTCGGATATCTGTTTGAAACATCTATGACATTGCCGGTCTATTCTGTCGATTGCGACATGAAGGGCTGGGACAGGAAATTCAAGATCACCCGGAAAGGGAATGCCTTGGAATACCATATTTTTCCCAGAGAGAAAAAGCAGGGACATATTATTTTTTCTGTACCGCTGAAGTTTTTTGATTGATACAAAGGCAAACAATGCAAAAAAGGGCCATAAAAATACTCTGCATCACAGCAGTTATTGTACTCATCGCTGCGGGGATCACGGCATCATACTGGTTTTGCCCTGTGATCTATGCAAGTTTCCGTTCTTTGTTTTGGCCGGAAAAAGTTTATTGGATCGAAACAGTTTGCGGAGGGAAAAAATATCTTTTACCTTTATATTACAAATGCGAAGGGCATCAGTCATTCAGAAATAAAAAGCTGCCTGTTCTGGTACTCTGCAATTTACCCTTGCCCTCCGACAGTTATCAGCACTTGAAAATATTTCCCAATGGCATAGGGATTTTTCAAACACCGGCAGATTGGTTCGTTGTCAGAAAAAACTATCTGCACCTGAAGTCCGGTTCCTGTCTGACCATACCTGTAGAAGATGATATGAAAGGGTGGGAGACCGCCTATTCAATCACCCGGGAAAAGGGCAAGATCTTTTACAAAATCGCCCCCTCACACAGAAAGGGGCGGAAGCGTCCCAGCATTGAATTTGCGGTCCCGGAAGCCTTGTTCAAAAATGTCCCTGATCTGCCTTGCGATTATCGGGAAGAAAAAAGAGACAAAAACAAACTTTATGTCTTGCCGTATACCAAACCCGATGCTGATATTTCAGAACTGTAACGGCACTTTTAGCCGAGTAATGGAAATACGTTATTGCAAAATATCAACTGAATTGTCATACAATGGCTGCTGAATCCGGAATCTGGAGCATTTTTTTGTAATAAAACATTCAAAAACACTGACTTAACGTTTGACACTTAACTCAACTGTGCGTATATTACAATATTTATCGACAAACACGATTGTGAAAAAAATAGAAGCATCGTTAAAAAACTTTGGAACCTTTTAATTGATACTGTACAGCTTATAATTTGAAACGGAGAAGTGTCCCTATGAAAAAAGAACTCGCCCTTGGTATGATGCGGCTGCCTACAGATGCTGATAAGAAAATTGATTATATTCAGACCTGTGGACTGATCGATTATTTTATGGAACACGGGTTCCGCAGATTCGACACGGCAGAAGTGTATCACGGCACACAGTCCGAAGCTGCTGTCAGAGAGTGTATCGTCAAACGGTATCCCAGAGAAGCTTTTGAAATCGCAGATAAACTTTCTTCCTGGCGGATTCCGGAAGGGGAAACTGCAGAACAGTTTTTCAATAAACAGCTTCAGGTTTCCGGATTGGAATATATTGACCGCTATCTCTTGCACTCTGTGGAAGAACGTCTCTATCCGGATATCATCGAAAAACGCTATTTCGACTTCATTTTTGAAAAGAAAGCTCAAGGCTTGGTCCGGGAAGCCGGATTTTCGTTTCACGGCCAGCCGGAACTTCTGGATAAAATCCTTGCCGAATATCCGGAAGTTGATTTTGTTCAGCTGCAAATCAATTATATCGACTGGAACAACCCGGCAGTACGTTCCCGGGAATGTTATGAAACAGCACGGAAATACGGAAAAAAGATTCTGATTATGGAACCGGTCAAGGGAGGTTTGCTGGCTGATCTGCCGGCAGAAGGTGTCCGGATATTGAAAGAAGCCGCACCGGAACGCTCCGTCGCTTCCTGGGCGATCCGTTTTGCTGCCGGTCTTGACGGTGTGGATACCCTTTTGAGCGGTATGTCCAATATGGAACAGATGCAGGATAATGTCGCCATTATGAAAGATTTTGAGCCGTTGAACGAGGCCGAGCTGAAAACACTTGAACAACTCCGGGCATTCCTGAATAAAGAGCCGATGGTTTGGTGTACCGGCTGCGGATACTGTTTGGCTGAATGTTCTTTGAAACTGCCCATCCCGGGGTTGATCCGGGTGCTCAACAACGCCAGAATCTTCGGAGCACTGCCGCAAATCAGAAACGGATACAAGGCACATACAGCACAGCACGCAGCAGATGATTGTGTCAGGTGCGGCCGCTGTGTCAAGGTCTGTCCCCAGCATCTGGATATACCGGCTCATCTTGCTTCTCTGGCAAAGTGGGCAAAGGAAAACAGCTTGTAAAATTACATAAAAGGCTGACTCCCTGTTCTTGAACAGCTCAAAAAAGTTTTTCTGAGTCACCTTTTTACAAAAACTTTGCCCGGGAACAGAGCGTATATTTATACTCTTTGTATTTATATCGTTGAGTTTTTCAATTTTTTCGGCTGACCGACGCTTGACATAAAAAAAGTTGATGCTATATTATCCCTGCTTAATACAGGATACTCTTTTTAATTACTTTGGAATTTTTTACTATGCCGGACCCTATATCACTCGCTGCATTAAAACATAGCCTTTCTCTGTATAACAGGAGCAAACAGAAAGACGAAAGAATTGAATTCGATGAACTGATACAAGATGATCGAGTATTGCAAACACATCAGCAATTGCTGAAAGATGCCGCAATGCGCACCCTGGATCTGAATAACGCCGCCAATGATGCTGAACGGGAAAACTGGGAAAAGCAAAACTATATGCACCGGCAGGCCTGGGAAGTTTTATTTGCCTGGTGTTATATATATTGTGTCAAATATCTCAATTACCAATACCGTTTCAGAGAAAATAAAACACACCGGCATCAAGATGCAATTCGCGTTGGAGCAGCAAAAGGAATCACTGAGAAATTGGAAAATCTCCGTGATGAAATCAATGCCTATTTCGCGCTCCCGGAAGATGAGCGGGATAAACGGTTCCAGGTGCTGCAGGAAATCAGGATCGAGGACCCAGCTGATGTCCAGCCCGGCGACAAAGAAATGGTCGAAAAACGGGGAAAAAACAAAGGGAAAACCTATTGGCTCAGAAAAATCGCTGACGGGAAAAGCTATTCTGTCAAGGCAGCGGTGAGGTACCTGGCCGGGCTTCGCACCAAGGATCAACTGAGAATAAACGACCCCAATCTTGAATTTATCCCCCAACAAGAAGCTGAAAGACTCAAGGCAGAAGCCCAAAGAACAGATACGCCATCTCCTGTCATTGAAATTATCACAGGCAGAAATTCTGACGGAACTCCCAAAGTTAAATATGCTGTCCAAAGAATTCTTCCGATAAGTGTGAGGGTAAATTCTGAAACAGGGGAGGAGTATTTGACCGGCGAAGATGATAAAGCCGCCTATGAGACGATCGTTTCCGGAATACAGAATATGATAGATTCCCACGCTATACGCTCTGCTTTGAAAGAACTGTATGAGGAACTGTATCAGAGAGGACAGCTGAATGAATTTCAAAGCGAGTTTTTTCAACGGATCTTGCTGACTGAGGGGAAAACCATACCCCAGGCACAACTTGAACGGGAATGGCAAGCTGCAGGCCGCGATTTCGGGTATAAGACCATCGGCAATTTCTACAACAATGCGATACTCAAAAAAATCCTGCAAACTATCGAAGAAGATCCTGAAAGGTGGAAAACTTTTTATGAAATGAGCTTACGCGGAGCCGCCTCAAAAACAACTTCAGGAAAAGCAGATCAACAATGAAAATACTCGGATTTGGCGGAGTCGGGGCAGTTTTGCAAGGATTTCACCGTTGGGAACGCCGATTTGTGTTAAAAATCGTTTCCCGTACCCGGGACAGGAACAGTGAATTCTGGAGTTCCGCCAGTTCCGTTCAAAGCTGGTGTGCAAAAGTGCGCTTTGCCAATTCCTGTTTTACAAAAGTACCTGTGGCAATGGAGTACTGGATCCACGAAGATGATTCAGACCGCCGGGGAGTAAATGATCATCCGCCCAGACTTCTGTCACACCTTATCGACAACTGTCACGGGAAACTCGGTGATCACGGCGAACTGCCGGATGCCCTTGCTGATATCGTTCCCCGGGAGTATGTATTGTGCCCCGAACGGCAGCTTGAGAGGATCTTTGAAGAAGATAATGCAGGCATTATCCGCTCCTGGCGGCTGCTGTACACCTACCCTATACAGTGGGGCGGTGAAGAAAATGTGGGAGACTATATCAAAAAACGGTACAGCTTTTCTGAAAAAGAGCTGCAAGAGTGCTTCTATCAGATTCTCAAATCCATTGAGTATCTTTATCAGATAAATGCGGCACACGGGGATATCAAACCCGCAAACATTCTTGTCACCCGGTCGGACGACGGTTCTTTACTTTTCCGGTTGTCTGATATTGATGCTTTTTACTCAGAGCAAACCCCTTCAACCCTGATGACTCCGGCCTTTCTGCCTGTTGAAAGTGTCCAAAGAAAGCTGAAAGAAAGAGCTGCGTCGGACACCGAATTCAGAATCTTGCTGGATTGTTTTGCTCTGGGCAGAACGATCGCCTGGATGTTTTCACCGGAACACTTCCTGCCCCCTCCGCCGGACTACCGTATGCCTGAGATCCTCAAGCGTTTTTCCAGACTGGATCAGCTGACTCTTGAGAACTTCAAGCAGACCATTACCGATCTTGAAAAGGATTACGGATGTGAACTTAAAAAGGCCTCTTATATCCCTTATGCGCTCAGCGGTCAGTTCGATGAAGCTTTAAATTGCTGCTGCTGCGATCTGGGGAAGCCGGGAACATTTCACGAGCAGATCCGTTTCACCAGGGAAATTGATCCTCTGTTAAAAAGCAAGTTGGATTTTCGTAAATTCCCGGTCTGCTCCGTCCTGACTGACGTGCTGCATCAACCTATCGGCATCGACATAAACTATTCCTATTTTCACGCCCCTGACGATGCTGTAACGGGGAAAATTCCCCGGGACTTCGACAACTACACCCCAAAGTCACTTGAAAATACCCGGGCGACTTCCAAAGAAGCTGAACTTATTATTTCTTATGGCAGAAAACTCAACGGATATTTTCACTCTGCTCCCGGGGAAAGACGTTTTCTGCCCCGGAAAAGAGATATCATCTGGTGCAACGGGCAACCTGTGATTTTTTGGGGCAAGGGCTGGTGCCTCTCATTGGAACAAAAGATTGATTACGAAGCGTGTTTCCGTTATTTTTGTACGGGGGAGACAAAGCATTTTTCACTGGATGACTGGCTGGAGCTGCTGCCCTTGCTGCCGGAACTGCAAGATGCGCTTCCCGGTTCCAAAGCGCAGCTTCTCTATGAACGCTTTATAGCGGATCCGGGAACAAGATATGCCTGGCTTTTCGGGTACAGAGCTTTCAGAAAATACGCCGCTGCACAAAAAGAGCCTTTTACTCTGGAAAAATGGCTTGCGGTACATCAGTACACGCCGGAATTTGACAGCCGTCTGTCCTTATCGCCTGAAGAAGCCTGGGAAACATTCCTGGACAAAAGGGTAAAGCGGAAAGAATTGCTGGCGATCCCGGAATTTTCCCGGCAGCTTGAAGCCGGAATCCCCCCTTACCCGGACATAAAACGCCGCTGCAATGCTTTTCTCAAATACAAAAAGTATGATCCGGAAAGTTTCCTGCGCTGGTTTCCCCGGGAAATCCGGCAGGAATTGACCCCAAAAGAGTGGGATACGCTCCTTTGCTGCAATCCGGAGTTATTGCAATATATGCCTGACTCCTTTGCGGAAGAACTGGCACTCAAAACCTGGATACGTCTGCTGACATACGCCCCCTCTCTTGCAGAAAGCCTTTCTCTGCCCAAACGGCTCTCCCCTCAGCAATGGCAAGCGATCCGGGAACGTCTCCCCCATAAAGGCTGAGGGAATCAAAACGGGGGGAACTTGTGTGAGAGAGGTCTTCCCCCTCCCCCTTTCCTGTCTGCCTGTTTGTCACGGCGCAGCAAAACCCATCCGGAAACCTTGGAGGAGGTATTTTACCTGCCCGCCAATGGAAACGTAAAAAGTTTGCAAAAAAAAATCAGCACAACCTTCCGTAAAGGAAAGCTGTGCCGACTTTTACACCCGGACTGTTTCAGCGGCGGGGAGGACGTTCTTCCCGGGGACGGGCTTCATTGATAACCGCCTTGCGTCCGCCGATTTCGGAACCGTTCAGGGCATCAATCGCAGCCTGAGCCTGAGCGGCATCGGGCATTTCAACAAATCCGAAACCCTTGGAACGGCCGGTTTCACGATCACTGACCACGCGGGCGGCACTGACTTCGCCATACTGCTCAAAGATACCGCGCAGTTCATCCCGATCGACGCTGTAAGGCAGATTGCCTACATAAATATTCATCCTGTTTTTCCTAAATACTTCTGGATCTGCTGTGCTCCCGTTAGAAGATAATTGAAAATTCCTTAAAGGAACTTTCTACAACTCCGTTTTGCAATCTGATGCCGCCGTAAAGGGAAAAGCAGACCCAACTGACGAGGCAATCCAGGACAACAGAACTGCAAAAGGACAGAAACGCTCCCCAAAAGCGCAAGCGGCAACAAATTTCAGCTGTTCGTTAAAACTGTTACCGGCGAAACTTTCAGGAACCGTTCCCCGCTCCGAAAGATCTTGAAAAATATAATCAACTGAATTTCAGCTGTTTTCTTGATCTTTACCTAATTATACCTTATAAAATGTGTAATGTCAAGTGAAAAATAAAAAAAAATGCAATTTTTTTGGCTATAAAGAAGTTATGTAAACGCAAGGACTATTAAGAGTCCTTGATTGTCAACTTTTAAAATCACTATTTCCCAAAGACTCTGCCCTCAATACGGGGTGTTTTTATTTTCTGAAATCTTTAAGCGGCACAAAGTTTTGTTCCCGGTGCTGAAAAAGCTTTGGTATCCACCTGCGCCAAGGCTTTCCGGCGGACAAGAAAGCAGGCAGGAGGGGCGGGAAAAAAACCTTTCCTTCCGGTCCGACTCCCTCACCTCTTTTACCGGCCTTCAGCGGGAACAGAGCCGATGTAAACTTACACACTTCCGGCACGGTCAATTTTAGAGAAATTTCATCTGCCTGCTGCTGTTTTGAATTTGCATTTTTCATTTTAAGCCGTTATATTATCTCTAATAATATATAAATAACGACATTGAAAGGAATACCAGCTTTGAACATACTGCGTAAAAAACTCAACTCCGGCGTGATCATCTTTGACGGCGCAATGGGAACAGAGCTTTACAAAAGAAACTTTTTTGTCAATAACTCCTATGAACAGCTCAATGTGATCCGTCCGGCAGTGATCTCTGATATCCACAAGGCCTATTTGAGTGCCGGAGCAGAAGTCCTGACCGCCAACACCTTTAACGCCAACGCCCGGAATCTGCGCCGTTTCGGCATCGCAAATGACGTAAAAGCTATCAATCAGGCAGGAGTCGATCTCGCCCGGAACGCCGCCAACGGCAAAGCAATGGTGGCCGCTTCAGTAGGTCCTGTGGGAGAACCGGAGTCTGCCGCAGATACCAAAAGCCGCAGTGAAATCATTGCCGAACAGCTCTCTTTTCTCCTTGAAGCAGACTTTGTCATCTTTGAATCTATGCGCAGTTTCAACGACCTTTCAGGAGTTCTTGAAGCGGTCAAACTTTACCCTGATCTGGTCTATGTGCTGAGTTTTGCCGCAAATTCCCCCTTGATGGAGGACAAAAAAGCTCTCCTTGAGCTCATTGAAAAGGAGTGTGTTTCCAATCCTCCCGCAGCATTGGGCATCAACTGCGGCGGCGGACCGGAAGCCGTTTTGCAGGAATTTGAACTCCTGAACAAGCTGACCAAACTCCCCATCATCCTGCAGCCCAATGCCGGAACCCCCAAAGATGTGGACGGACGCACCTTGTATATGGCAAGCGAAGAATATCTGAGCACCTACGCCGTCCGTTTTGCCCGTCTGGGGGCAGCCGCCGTCGGCGGCTGCTGCGGCATCGGTCCTGAACTCATCAACGCCATAAGCACCGCCGTCAAACCCCTTGCAGGAAACAAAAAAATCGAAATCACCGTCAAAGAAGAAAGTGCCGAACTCGCCGCTCCCGCCCCCTTGAGCGAAAGAGGTACTCTCGGAGCAAAACTTGCCAAAGGGGAATTTATCCGCACAGTGGAACTGACTCCCGCTCCGGGATTCGATATGACGAAACTTCTTGCCAATGCCCAAAAATGCAAGGACAACGGGATCGACGCCATCAATCTGCCTGACGGTCCCCGGGCAAGTGCCCGGATCACACCTTTGCTTGCTGCAAAGACCATTGAAGAAAAAATCGGCATCGCCACCATTCCTCACTGCTGCTGCCGGGACAAAAGCCTGATCGGACTTCAATCTGAACTGCTCAGCTATGCTGCCTCCGGCATCAAACAGCTTCTTTTCATCACAGGCGACCCGCCGAAACTGGGAGATTATCCTTTCAGCAGCGGTGTCTTTGATATTGACGCCATCGGTCTTGTGGCAATGCAGAACAAGATGAACCGGGGTGTGGACTGCGGCGGCAAATCCATCAACGGTCAGACTTCCACCCTCATCGGCGTTGGACTCGACCCCAACGCCATAGATCAGGAACGGGAATACCGCCGCATCTGCGAAAAAGCTGAAGCCGGAGCTGACTTCATCCAGACCCAGCCGGTCTTTGAGCCTGCGGCTCTGCTGAATTTCATCAAACGTATCGAACATCTGCACTTGCCTGTTATTGCCGGCGTCTGGCCTCTGGTCAGCTTGCGGAACGCCCAGTTTATGCGTAATGAAGTTCCCGGCGTGGTCGTCCCCGACTCCATTATGCAGCGTATCGCCGTCCCTGAAACCAAAGAAGGTCAGCTGGCCGTGGGCATCGAGATCGCCCGGGAAGCTCTGGCTGAAATCCGTCCCTTTATTGCCGGAGTCGAACTTTCAGCTCCTTTCGGCAATGTGGATACAGCCTTGAAAGTTATGCAGTAACATCTTATGTATCATCTGAAAAAGCAATCTTTCAAACGTCAGCAGGGCAGCGTGATCTTTGAGTCTGTTCTCTCTATCTGCGTGCTGCTGCTGGTCTTTTTTGCTCTTTTTCAGATCTACCGCTGGGCTATGGCGGAACTTTTCTGCCACTATTCAGTGTTTTACAGCACCAAGGCGGCCTCACTGGGATACAGACCCAATATCGGACTCCGGGCGGCCCGGGTGGCGGCCATTGCCATTTCAGGAGGACGCTCAAGGAAAGATTCCGACGAGGAAAGCTATGCCGAAAGCTATATGCGTAACGGTGACGCTTCAGGTATTGCCTATCCCTACTGGCATCCTCAGACAGCAGAAGATCCCTGTCTGGTGGTGGCAAGCACCAATTTGAACCGGGACAAAATCGAATGTCTTACCCGCCTTGAAAATATGCCCCTTGTCCACGAGGTGCTGGGCAAGGTGTTCGGGATCACCCGGAATCCTTCGCCTCAGGCTGAAGCCAATGCCTATAATTTTTCAAAACTGTACCTGAAGGAGTAAGAGAAAGATGAAAAAACATTTCCGCAATAACTCCCAATCAGGACAGGTGCTTCTTACCGGTATCGTAATGATGTCCCTGCTGCTGCTCATCATTATTTACGCCTTTGATGTGCACAATGTGATCCGTGCCAAACTCAAGGTGGACATTGCCCAGCAGAGTGCCGCTATGACGGGAGCTTTGTGGCAGAAAGAATCTTTGAACCTTTTGGGTGAAATCAATCTGCTCAAGGCTTCAGCTTTGCTCCTTGAAGGCCCTGACAACTGGAAAACCCCTCTCCCCGACCGGGAAAAAGAGGAAGAAGCGTGGCGGAAAGAGATCCAGAACCGTATCGATCTTTTGACTGAAATGCAGACCCGTGTCAGCTTCATCGGTCCTCTGATCGGTTTCGCCGCCGCCCAGCAGGCCGCCAAAGCCAACGGTCTCACCCGGATTCCCAAGGCTCTGGACGATTATATCAAAAAAATCCCGGACAAACCCCTGACGATCAACAATTACACCTGGCGTGAACCTTATACAGCTCTGGTTTCAAGCATCAATTCATCCGGTATCGCCGTTTTTCCCAATGCCCGTACCATCGGTATGCCCATTGCCCGGCCGTCCCAGCTGGCAAATGCCCGCTTTTATACCGAAATTATGAAAGTGGCAAACGCCATAGCTGCCAACGATCCCCCAAAGAAACATTACTGGAATTTGCTGTGTCCGATCCTCAGATCTATGGACGACAAGGACTTTCAGGGCAAATGGTGGCATATCGACTATCAGGAAAACCGTTTCCCGGAAGAAAGTGAAATTTTTACCGTCGGCGTGGAATTTGTTTCCGGCGTCGATGATGAAAAATACAGCTATTTTCTGACCGCAGCCAACCGGCTGAAAAATAACCTTGAGTTTTACGCAGGCCCGGGAAGCCTGCCCGGACAGATGAAATGGTGTATCTACGACAACTGGTGGCTGCCGGAATATTACAAAGCAAGATACCCGGAATATGAGAGCAGCCACTACAACTACTGGTATAAAAACGGCGCACTGCGCAAAGAAATGAAACCGGGATATATCTACGAAGGTCCTGCCGCTTACACCGAAGGCTATGCTGATGTAAGAGCTAAAATCAATGTCCGTCCTTCCACCCGGCCTTACTACAATTCCATTGCCGAAAAAAGTGCCAGAGAAGCCATACGGGACAAAGAGAACCCTATTCTGAGGAAATCTGCCCGGACCACCACAAGAGTGGGAACCCGCCGGGGACGGGCCGATGATTCAGATTATTCCACCAATTACCGTCCCGGTTCCATTGCCAAAGTGCTGGGTTCCTTTGATGCTGAAACGCCCCCCATTGCCATTGATATGATCCTGCCTGTTTTCAAACGGGTCTCTCCGGTGCCGACCTTTATGCCCATTCCCTACGGATTCCAGGTGCTCAAGCCCGGGGAGTCCAAGTTGGAAATATTCCTGAAATGGCTTAAGGATCAAGAAGATCTGAATGGTGTCCCCCCGGAAGGAACAGAGGAGTTTCTGGAAGCCTTGAGGTTCCTCGTTTACGGCGTGAAAGCCCGGGCGGAGGGCAAAGGGGACAAAGCAGATTGCGTCCACAGCAATCATATTTCAGGCAGAGCGTTGCGTTATTACGGTTACAACCATAAATTCAACCGGGCCGCCTTTGAAAATGAATTCAGAGACCGCCTCTGGGAGTGGAAAAAGGTCAGAGACAAAAGAGTGTTCCAGCAGACCGTCCTTGACGGTCCCGGATATCTTCAGGAACCCCGGCTCTTTCACACCACCCCCTATATCTCTCACTACCGGAAACTGCTCGGACCAAATGAAAAAAAACGTTTCGATGATTCAACAATCGAAATCGACAAGGAAGGCAATTGCTATGAAGTTCTCAAAAAGCCTCTGTTGATACGCAACAATACTGTTTACCGCATCGATCCCGATACCCAAAAGGTTGCTCTGCCCGATCAGATCAACACCGGTGGAACAGCGTACCGTATCTACATTGACACAAAGGTGGGGACATCTGCCTACTATGTCATCGACTCCAGAGGACGCATCGTTCTCAACGGCGAACCCGATCCCACCAAATTGTACAATCAATACTTCAGAGAGCCCGGCAAGTGCACCTGCGAAGGGGAATGTAAGTGTAAATCCGTCTGGAATCCCGGCCATTACGACGGAGTCAAAGGACCCACACGCTTATGAAAAAGATGCTGCACAAAAACCGGCAGTCCGGACAGGCGACGACTGAAATGGCCTTTATGCTTCTGGGGTTTGCCATACTGCTTCTGGGGTTGATTTTCACGATGTCTCTTGAAATTTTCAACACCCGCACATTGCTTGAGTCCAAGTTTGAAACAGAACGGGCCTCCAACTTTGAAAATTCCTCCCTTCACGGCGGTGCCGGAAAGGAAATAGAAGCCTGGAAATACAATGACGGTATCCCCTTTACTTTGAAAGATGAACCTGTCTACCGCACCGGAGATCAAATGCTGTGGGCCCATACCTTTCTCGGTTCCACCACAGACTTCAACGAAGGCAGCAGGAATTATGCTTATGAATGGATGAAACTCAAAGAGTTCCCCAAAGGAGACTTTACCGCCGACTACAAAGACCGGGATCAAAGTACCATTGCTGCGGCCAATCTCATTACCCGCAAAGGTGATCCCCAAGGGCGTATGCTGACCGCAAAACTTCCGGAACTGTTCCACAGCCTCGCCCGCCTTGTGGGGGTGAAGATCAATTATGACAATTTACGCAACAATCCATCAAACCGGGTTTTTCTGCCCGCCAACGGAGAATTATGAATATTGCCTTTATTTCCACCGGGACTGAACTTCTTAAAGGAAGTGCAGTCAACACAAACTTACGCTGTTTCGGATCTTCTCTTGCCGCCGCCGGGATCCCCCTTCATCAGGAGATCGCCTGCGGAGACAGAAAACAGGAGATCGCCGAAGCCTTGAGTGCCGCCTTGAAAAGTTCTGAAATATTGCTCATTTCCGGCGGTCTCGGACCGACCTCAGACGATATCACCCTTGAAACAGTGGCCCGTTTTTTCGGCCTTGAACTGCATCAGGATGCCGCTCTGACTGAAAAAATCGAAAAATTCTGGAAAGCTCTTGGCCGTTCCATTCCCTGCCCCAAAGCTCAGTTCAAACAGGCGATGCTCCCTGAATCAGGTGTGGCGATCGACAACCCAAGAGGTTCTGCTTCAGGCATTTACATTAAAGTGGAGTATGCAAAGATTCCCCGTCACATCTTTCTTGTACCGGGACCGCCCTCCGAATTTGAACCGATGATCGCCCAATCCATATTGCCTGCCATTCTTGACATCGTCCCCGACCGCCTTAAAACGGTGGGATTTCTCTGTGCCGGAGTGGGGGAATCAACTGTGGCAAAGACTCTCGAAAAACCCGTTACTGCTCTGGGAGTGGAAATCGCCTACTGTGCCGATGCTTCTGGAACACGGGTATTTCTTTCTGCTCAGGACGATGAAAAACTTATCCTTGCCGACCGCACGGCTCACGATCTTATGGGCAGCAGTGCTATGCCTGACGGGATCCTTGACCCGGTCACAAGAACTATCGCTTTGCTCAAGGAAAAAAATCTCACTTTGTCCACCGCCGAATCCTGCACCGGCGGAATGATCGCCAATTCCATTGTGGAACACAGCGGTGTTTCAAGTGTCTTTGCCGGCGGAGCTGTCACCTATTCCAACGCTCTCAAAGAAAAACTTTTAAGTGTCCCCGGGGAGGTTCTTGAAAAATACGGTGCCGTCAGCGAGGAGTGCGCCTGCGCTATGGCCAAAGGTGCTGCGGAAAATATGGGAACTACTGCCGCTGTTGCCACCACCGGCATTGCCGGTCCCGACGGAGGAACTCCGGAAAAACCTGTGGGACTGGTTTACGTTGCCGCCTGTGTCAATGGCGAAATTATGGTGCGGAAACTCAATTTGCGGGGTGGACGGTTAATGATCCGTCAGCGGGCTGCGGCTCAAGCATTGATCCTGCTCAACAGTATGCTTGAAACATTATGAATTCTGTCAACGAACTGGAACTGCTCAAATCCTTTATGCCCTTTCTGCCTGAAAACGATCAGGTTTTGACCGGGCCAGGGGATGATTGTGCCGTCCTCAAATGGAACAGTGAATTTGATCTGATCGTGACGGTAGATCAGTTGATCGAGGATATTCACTTTCTGCCTGAAACACCGGGAGAAGCAGCCGGAGCCAAACTGGTCAAACGTAACTTGAGCGATATTGCCGCTATGGGGGGAACTCCTCTGTGGGGGGTACTGACCCTCGGAGCTTCTGAAAAAAGTCAGGAGTATCTGCTGGCATTTATGAAAGGTGCCGGTGCTGAATGTGCCAAATACAATGTGGCTCTCTGCGGCGGGGATATCAGTTCTCTGCCCCAAAAGGGTTTGGTCACGACCTTTACCCTCGCGGGCCGTGTCCCTGCGGGGCGTGCCGTTCTGCGTACAGGAGCTTCCCCCGGAGAAACCCTTTATGTAACCGGGCCTGTCGGCAATTCCTTTGAATCGGGCCACCATTTGAATTTTACCCCCCGCCTTGATCTGGCAGAGTTTATGCTCAAAGAGGCCACGGCAATGCTGGATATCAGCGACGGCCTTCTTCTTGATGCCAAACGGCTTGCGGAACGTTCCGGGGTGGATTTATTGATAACTCCTGAAACAGTGCCTTTGCGGCAGGGGGCCGTACTTCCTGACGCTTTGAGCTCAGGGGAAGATTATGAACTTCTTTTCTGCGGCAAGGGGGGATTGCCTTTCCCTGCCATCGGAAAAGTTTTGCCGGGAACAGGAAAGGTTACTGTTGCCGGTTTTGAGGAGATCACTTCTTATGGATATGAACACTGAAAAAATCTTTTACTCACACTCAGAAGAAGAAACTGAAAAACTTGCTTTTGAAATCGCCTGTTCACTTGTTCCGGGAGACACCGTATTGCTCAGAGGAAATCTGGGAGCCGGAAAAACCGTTTTTTCCCGGGGATTTGCCAAAGGACTCGGTTGTGATGACACCTTGTCAAGTCCCACCTACACGATCGTGCAGGAATATCAGCTTCCGGGAGGGGCACGGCTCTATCATATGGATCTTTACCGCATTGCCGATGCCGGCAGTGCATTGGGCTTCGGGGTGGATGAATTCATTGACGACCCCAAGGCTTACAAACTGATCGAATGGCCTGAAAGAATCGAATCTCTGCTCCCTGAAAATTGTGTCACAGTTGAAATCACCCACAAAGGGGATGAAGAACGGGAACTCAAAGTATTCCGATGAAAAACAGCTCCTTCAACATTGTTTCACGCCGGATCTATGCCCGTGCCTGGCAGATCGCTCTGCCGGTTTCTGTCCTCGTTACAGGTCTCACAGGGGGACTTTGCATTACCTTTGGCGGAGGAGTTCTCCTTGGGAAATATATGGGCCTCATACCGGGAATGATCGCAGCATCATTGGGAGCTGCGCTCTTTATTATCGGTGTAAGCACATTCTTTGCTCCTGGTGGAAACACAATGGACAAACTGGGATTCCACAGGCTCAAAAAAGCAGATTTCCGCTTGATTTTTCTGGCCTTTCTGCTTATTACGCTGGTGTCTGTGCTCATTACAGCTGCCTGGGGGGAAATTCTTGATTTGTTTCACATTCCTTATATGAAAGAACAAGGACTGATCCAACTGGTCAAAGGGGGAGACAGTCAGACTGTATTGCAGCTTTTTCTGCTTACTGCGGCAGCAGTTCCGCTGGCGGAAGAATTGATGTTCCGCCGGTGTTTGTATGAACTTCTGCTGCCTTTGGGAGGAGCGGCAGCTTTCATTGGAACGGCATTGATTTTTTCTGTTGCCCACGGCTTTCTGCTGGGGATGCCGGGACTTTTTTTTATGGGACTGATTTTTCAGTTTCTCGCCAACACCACAAGAAACCTCTGGAGTTCAGTTCTCTGTCACGCCTTTCACAATGCCCTTGTCATTGCGTGCACCTGTCTGATTTCCTGAATATTTTTTGGGGAACTCTGTTCTCAGCAGGAGTTCCCCCAAAAATCCTTTTACACCATTTGCCAGGTTGATTTTCAACCGGGATATTCCACAAGCATCGTCACGGGGCCGTCGTTGTGGATCTCCACTTGCATATCGGCACCGAAAATACCTGTTTCGACGGTGATGCCCCTGCTGCGGAGTTTGCGGATAAAATATTCATACAGCGGCTCGGCATATTCCGGCCGTGCCGCCGCATCAAAAGAGGGACGGCGTCCCTTGCGTGCAGCGGCGTAAAGGGTGAATTGTGAAATAAGCAGTATGCTGCCGCCTGTTTCTTCAAGACTTTTATTCATCTTGCCGTTTTCGTCTTCAAAAATACGCAGATCGACACATTTATCAGCGACAAAGTCGGCATCTTTTTCAGTATCGGTGTGAGTGATCCCCAGTAATATGACCAACCCCTGCCCGATGGAACCGTTGACTTTGCCCTCAATGGTGACGGAGCCTTTTTTGACTCTCTGGACCAAAGCCCGCATAATCAAAACCTTTCAATGAAAAAACTTCCGTCTCTCCGGAAAAAGGAGAAACGGAAGTTTTGTTTGCTGTAACAGAAAATCAATCCAGCTTGCAGCAGTCGAGGGACATAAACTTCTTGGAGAAAAGTTCACATCCGCCTTCCTGGATGACGCAGCCCCGTTCCCAACGCAGACCATATCCGTCACCGGTGAAGAAGGTGTCGATCTGATAGGTCATATTGGGTTTGAGCTTATAGTTGCTGGTGGTTTCAATCCAGGGGCTTTCGGTTTCCATAATACCGAGACCGTGGACAGGACCATAGAGCATATAGTCGCCCCAGCCCTGATCGATACCCCACTGGGTGTAATCTTTGGCGATGCTGGCGGCATCTGCACCGGCCTTCATCAGTTCAAAGGTGTACTTGTGGGCGCGGAGACCGAATTCAACCAGAGCCATCTGAGCCTTGGGCAGTTTGCCGAAGTAGACGGGCAGACCGATGGAGGAGCTGTAACCGCCCACGCGGGCACCGATGTTCAGCTGAATGATCTCATTCTTTTTCAGTTTGGCAGCAGTGGGACGGCTGATACCGTTGCTGGTACGGTCGCCGCCGAAGCAGTAAAGGCTGTGGCCTTCATATTCACCGCCGTTGGCATAGATTTCACGCTGGGCGATACCGATAGCCTGGAATTCGGTCATACCGGGTTTGATTTCATTGAGCATAGCCTGAACAGCCTTTTCAGCGACTTTGAAAGCCTTGCGGTGGCAGGCGAGTTCGTTTTCGCTCTTGATCCAGCGGAGTTCTTTGAAAACATCGTCAGCTTTGACCAGTTCCACGCCGGGGAGCTGAGCGGCCAGAGCGTCGAGGGTGGGTTTGGTCATAACGGCGGTACCGACGAGACCGAGTTTTTTCAGTTTCTTTTTGCCCATAGCAGCTTTGGCGACAGCGTCAAAGGTGGACAGAGGGATACCCGGGTAGTCGGGTTCGGCGGATTCCCGGTAGTTGAGCATCATCATCACATTGGGCAGGACGCTGCGGCCGCGGGCATATTTTTCGCTTTCAGGACCGATGAGCAAGATGGCATCGCCGGAAGCGGGAACAAAGACACCGGCCTGTTCAAAGGTGGGCCAGTATTCGCTCAGGTAGCGGACGTTAGCGAAGTCGGATTCAGTTCCGTGAACCAGACAGGCATCGAGGCCTGCGGCTTTCATATTGGCCTGGAACTTGGCAATACGGTCAAAGTATTCCTGTGTCGGGATCTTCATAACTTGTTTCTCCTTTTTTGATTTAGGGGTTATTTATGTTAAAAATCGTTTGTTTCAGTCAACGGTGATATCGCCGGCCTGGTAGAATTCATATCCGGTATTCTGGAGCATTTCGATCAGGCGTTCAAACTGCACTGCGGAATATTCGCCGCAGTTCTTGATGATGAAGGGATCAGGCAGCACAGCACCTTCACCGGAATAGATCAATCCTTCGGGCATCTTGGCAAATTCCCAGGGGTGGGCGTAGAAGCAGAGGAAAGGCTCCACATTCCGTTCGGCGCAATATTTCCCGTAGCCTTCGATATGCTTCATAACAGCTTCGGCGTTTTCGGTTCTCCACAAGGGCCACTGGTCCATATCGCGGCCGTACTTATCCTTGGATTCCATAGAAAGGTCGGCAAAGTTGGGGATCTCCACCAGCTTCATATCGCCCTTTTGGGTCCAGTCATCGGCACTGGGATGATAGGGGACGAGCTGTTCTTTGTAGAAATACATCGGATAAGTGGCATCAGCCTTGTAGTTGAGTTTTTCAAGGGCACGGACCACCTGGGTGGAACCGAAAAGGCGGGGACAGCGGAAGCTGGTGGGGTGGACACCGGCAATATCTTCCACGATCTGAGTGCAAAGTTCGATACGGTGCTCCACTTCTTCAGGCAGAATGGGGATCATACCGGGGATCTCAAAGAGGGAATCACCGATGGTCTCGTGAAAGAGGGTATGGCAGCCGATTTCGTGTCCGGCATTTTTGACCATCTTGACCATATCGGGGTTTTTCTGAGCGGAATCAGCGGTAAAGAAAAAGGTGGCAGTTACGCCGCGGCGGTCGAGGATCTCAAGGATTTTAGGGGTTCCGATGCGGAATCCATCATAAAAGCTGGTCCAGCTGCCGATATCGGTTTCCATATCAAAACCGAGAACTGTACGGATTTTTGACATTTTTATACACTCCTGTGTTGTTAAAAAAATATGATTATTAAAGAAATTCAAAGGGAAGAAATCTTTTCCCCTGCAGGAAGTTTTCTGCGGAGAAAAAAGCAAATTCCGGCAGGCACCATCAGGTTCCGGCAGGAATATAATTCAGTGACAGCATCCATTTGCGGCTGCGGCCCACTTCAAAAGTTATTTTTTTCTCTGTATGCATAAAATAAGTTCATATTACTTTTGACCTGCTGTAAGATATCACCGTTTTGTGTAAAATGCAAATCATCATAGAACTTTTTTGCAAAAGTTATCTTGATTTTCCTGCCAAACACTTTATCTTGAATGTTGCGGTACCGGAATTCCCCGGCATCCGTACAACAAGAGGAGGAATTTTATGAACTTGCTTGCCAAAAGGGAACACGAACTTCCGGTTGAGCTCGAACGCACCTTTCCCGGTGTGGAGGAGTTTTTCCGCAGCATCTTCGGTCCTGTGAGTCCGGAACTGCTGCACAGGCATCACCCCTGGGGACCGGTCCACGATCTCAAAGTGGGAGAAAAGGAGGTCACGGTGCAGCTTTCGTGCCCCGGACACAAACCGGAAGATTTTGATGTTGAGATCACAGGAAATCTTATCAGTGTCAAAACCTGCTGCCAATGCGGCGAAAAACAATCCCCAGAGAAACACAACTACCTTTTCAAAGAACGCTCCTGTATGAGCTTTGAAGAAACCTTGCATCTGCCGGTCAAGGTCATCAGTGCCGATGCCAAAGCCTCGTATGAAAACGGCGTGCTTCACATCACGATCCCCCGGGAGCTGAAAAAACAAAGCAAGATGCGGAGCATCAAGGTCAGCTGCAGCAAGTAACACAAAAGGAGTATACTTTTATGAAAAACAATGAAACCGATAAAACCCCTTCTCCCGAACACGTCACATTGCGTCCTGCAGCCGATGTTGAGGAAACGCCCACCGGTGTGGAGATCATCTTTGAAATGCCCGGCGTCAAAAACAGCGACATCAACATCGAAGTCGGCAGCGGAATGTTGAAAATCGAGGGCAAAAGTGCCTTGCAGCGTCACGGGATACCGGTACTTTTCAAACGTTCCTTTTACATTTCCGACACGGTGGACGTGGATAAAATCAAAGCCTGTGCCAAAGACGGCATCGTAACATTGTCACTGCCCAAAGCAGAACACGCCCTGCCCCGCAAGATCACCGTCAGCTGACCTTGTGTCAATAAAAAAATATTATGGGTGACACAATATGCCGCCCATAATATTTTTTATAAAACTGAAATCAAAAAATTGTCTGTTGAAAGATTTTTTCAACGCTGGTTGGCTTTTTCCGCCGGGAATTTGATTTTTGAGATCCAAATCGAATTATCGCTGCCGTACTTCATACAGCGGGTGTAGTCAAAAGGATCCGGAGCCGTTGTCTGCATCCACTCGGCAGCGATGACCCAGGCTTCATTTTCATTGACCTGCATACAGCCGAAATTGCCCAATCTTGCCCCCCGTTCCGGAACGACGATCATCTCTGTTTTGCGGATCAGACACAAACGTTCCGTATCCAGTTCAGCCATAAAAAGCGGTGCCCGATGACGGAAAACGTGGTCATTCCCGGCCCCTTTTCTGGTATAGACCAGATAAAGTTTTCCGCCGCCTGTCACCCAATGCTGCTGGGTGCAGTAGTTACCAACATTCCGGCCGTCGTCAAAGCAGAGGGGGCATAAAGAGTGATAATTCAAGCCGTCATCACTCTTGCACACATATCCGCTTTCGTCGTTACGCAACGCCAGAAAAAATTTCCCCTTAAAGGCTGCGATCGACGGTTCATACAATCCCCGGGGCACGGGGATCGTCACAGGAGTACCGATTTCTCTGACGGAAAGGCGTGTCCCGTCAAAAGAGCACCGGACGACAAGAGAGTGATAACAACTTGTTCCGGCGAAATCTTCCGGGTCAGCGGTATAAACGGGTATCATCAGATCGCCGTCAGGCAGTTCAACGATCTGGGTTGAACCAGCCCCGCAATTGAAAAAGAATTTTTCTTCCGGCATTGCGAGTTCTCTGAATTCTTCCCAGTCATTGCGGGAGTGGTCAAATATGCTCCACAAGGTGTGCCTTGGCAGCATCGTCGGAGATACGCCGTCTTTGTGATATAAAGAGCTGTGCCCTGTAATAATCAGTTTACCGCTTTTGCGGTGATAAAAGGGAGCGGCATCACTGATGACCCATTCACAATCCTCCTTATATGCGGATCTGGCCAGAGTCCGGGATTTGCGGATACTGCTCCAGCTTTTTCCACCGTCGGAGCTTTCCATAAATTCCAACCCGTAAAAGTCATCGTCTCCTTTCAAAAAGAGAGGCTGTGTCGTAACGATCGCAGTTCCGTCGGGCATAATGGCTCCCCGGGCGTGAACATAACAAAAATCGCCTGTAAATCCGGTTTTGATTTGCTGCAAAGTTATTTCCGGCTGCCATACAGCGGTCTCTCCAGCTGCAGTATGAACCTTCATCATAAAAACATTTCTTTTATATTGCAGATCAATTTTCTGCGTTCTGAAATCTTTAAAACGCCACAAATGCCCGGCAATTCCCTCAAGTTCTTTTACCGGTTTTTATACGGGAAAAAGTGTTTTTCCTTCCCTGCACCCGGAATTTGCGGAACTGCTTATTTACCTTCTTTCAAATACCAGCGGAAAGAACGTCCGTCGATGCCGGTGCTTCCGGGAGAGTAAACTTCCTCATAACGGACCATATCCGCTGCCACAAGGGTTTCAAGGGCCCGATAGGCGGCAAGGGCGTGATAGTCGAGTTCCCCCGGTTTGAATCCGCAGGGGCGAACTGCCTGATCGCAGAGGTTGCCCAGCAGAAGTCCGGGATTTTCTTTCAGACAGGCGATCATAGCGGGCACGATACCATCAGGAATGGTGCTGTTGATCTTGAAGTTGCCCAATTCTTCCCGGTGGTAGATACCGTCGGCAGTCACATAGCCCACGGAGTTGCCGGGGATTTCCATAAATGCTCCGGGGAAAGCCCCCTGAGTGGTTCCCATATAGACGCCGTCTTCTTCAAAACTGTACCCCACACGCTGATTCATATTGATGAATCCGATGACACCGGGTTTATCGGCAAAAATACAAATGGAGCAGGATTCCTCAAGCATATAAGAGCTGGCACTCCGCATAGCTTTGATCATATCGCCGTGCTTCATATATTCGACTTCGATCTCGTTGACCACGATATCAGAAAGTGCAACCTGATTGCCGTCAGGCATAATAAAAGCCGGATTTGGCCGGACAAGCCGGGGATCACAGCCGCTGCGCAGACGGCGGCCGGAGTCATACAGACGGCGGGCGACTTCTGAGTAGTGGCTCAAATCGTCGGCAAAGACACCGATAGACCCCTGAGATATCAGAGCAACGATCCCCTCAGTTCCCACATAGGGATGAGCCCGGTCTGCACCGCCGCCTGAATTGGTACGGCTGTGAGCGATACCGGTACATCCGGCAATTTTTGCCAGATCGAACTGTTCTTCAAAGATGCCGGTATGCCCGACACATTTTTCAAAGGCAAGTTTACCGTCGCTGCAGACGGCCATACCGGTATAAAATCCGGCCCAGAAGCCTTCAGTTTTTTTCAGGGCATCCAAGAGGATGGGGGCTGCTTGTTTTTTGCCTGCGTAGGCACTCCAGACACACATTGTTTGATTCCTTATTTTTGATTTCTGAAAACAGGAGTTTTCATACTATTGTTCAGTAGTCACGCCAGAACTCATCCGGATCAAGGGTTCTTCCGTACTGGGCGTGATCGGGGATCTGTCCGTAAGACAATGAGGCCACACGGCCGTCAAGAAATCCCACATTACACTGTTTATTGTGACGGAACGAGGCATACGCTCTCCGGTAGAACCCGGCACCTCCGCAACGCTGATTGGGAGTTGCCGGGAAAGGAACATAGATACCGTCATAACCGATATCCCCTACCAGAGCCCGGTTTGAGGGACGGCGCACAGCCCGTTTCAAACTGGAACAGGGGGGCGTGGCACTTTCAGTTGAAAGTTTCATCCCGTCAGCGACCAGGGTCGTGTGAGTTACATACCAGGAGGAAAAACCGTAACTGAAGTCAGGATTGGAACTGTTCCTTGCGGGGAACTGTCTGGCACCTGAAGGACACACTGACTGCGGAGGGGCCGTATTTGAGAAAGCTGTTCCTCTGGCAAATTTCCTGTCAACGCCGATATAGTTGGCAAGGCCGCCTTCCCCCATAGCAGGGTCGGTATCTGAAAAAGTATTGTAGAGAAAGTTGTAAACCGCCAATGAATTGGGGGAAGCCATAAAACGGCCGTTGTTATTTTCGGCATATTGCAGTGCTCCGAAAACAATATTCCGCAATTTATTTTGACAGTCGGTTGTTTTGGCTCTGTCCCGTGCCTGCTGCAAGGCGGGCAGAAGCATAGCGGCAAGAATGGCGATGATGGCGATCACGACCAGAAGTTCGATCAAAGTAAAATTTTTCCGTTTCATAAACTTCCTTCCTTGTTTTTGGGGATGAAATCAATATTCTCTGTAAAACTCATTGGGATCATTGGTGTGAGCGGCACGGGCATTATAGGGGACTTCAGCATATTTCATCAGTTGAACGTGTCCGTCAAGAAATCCCACATTGGTCTTGGCTCCGTGGCGGAACGAAAATCTGGCTCTGCTGTAAAGACTTGCCGAGCCGCCGAAACGGGTTCCGGGAGCAGGTGAAATACTGTATATACCGTCGTAACCGATATCTCCTGAAAGCATCCGGCCGGCGGGTTTCTTTGCCCGGCCGGGAACGGAAATGGGAATATCCGTTCCGTCGGCATTTTTCATACCTGTTGCCGCAGTGTTGTTATGAGCCACATAGAGGGTGGAAAAACCGTAACTGAAATTGGGCTGACTTGTGGAACCGGGAGGACTGATACGGCCCCCATTGGGACAGACGGTGACTTTAGGAGCAACAGTTGACAGATTCGGGTTTCTGGGAGCTCCGATGTAGTTGCCCAAGCCGCCTTCATTTTGCTTGGGGTCCATATCTGAGAAGTAGTTAAAGATAAAATTGGTAACCACCAGGGAATTGGGGGAAGCCGACAAACGGCCCTTATTGTCATCTCCATACTGGAGTGCTCCGAAAGTGCACGTTTTGAGTTTATTCTGGCAATCTGAAGTTTTGGCTCTGTCCCGTGCCTGCTGCAAAGCAGGGAGCAGCATCGCCGCAAGAATGGCGATGATGGCGATCACGACAAGAAGTTCTATCAAGGTGAAAGGAGCCGGGGAAGGAAGGGAACCCTTTTTGAAAAAAGGTTCTCCCTTCCTTCCCCGGGCCCCATCCATCCTTGCCAAAAACTTTTGGTGGATTGCCGTTTTTGCATTTGCAAAATCGACAATCCCGCATTTGGCAGAATTGCAATGACAAATATTAAGACAAGAGGCAAATTTTCGCAAAACATTAATACATATTTGACAAGTTTTGCTTACAAGAAGTTCGATCAGTGTAAAGAGTTGTTTTTTCATTTTTTATTAAACCTGTCAATATTTGAATAATTCCATTTGTTAATATATAGTATACACCAAACGGGGATTTATTGCAAGTCCATATTGACCTTTTTCTGTTTTTTCCTGCAAAACCGGATAAAATGCCTCCCCCCGTGTCGGGATCATCTGCTTGTAAGTTGTTCCTGATGACAATATAATATAACACACTTGCTGCGTTTTGGCAACACAGATATCCCATAATTTTTCAAAAAACAGGCATTCCCGCCAAATTTGAGCGGGAGAAGGTTGAGTTTTGAAAAAGTGATTTTGTCAGATTTTTGTTTTTGAGCAGAATTGTCATCAAAAGTCAA
>SUWB01000037.1 GCA_015061745.1 Lentisphaerota bacterium
TCCTCCGTTTTTGAGGGTGGAGGTCATTATTCTCCGTTTTGGGGTAAGAGGTCATAAAGATGCAGTGTGTTTCAAGTGCTTTTCTTTCTCTGGCAGAGGTCGCGTGACCTCCTGCAGCGGAGAATTTTGGGGATTTTATTTTATATTACCTTTGGCGGTATTGATCGAAGAAATCAATGTAATGCGGAGTTCGCGGCATAATGACTCCAAACGGTCATATTCAGCAGGAACGATATAATTAGTTTTAGAAAGCAATAACAGCCAGTAACTGTTTTCGTTGGCTTCTTTCAAGGCGATTTGAAGTTTGGAAATAAAATCTGCTTTGCCGTGAGCGTATTGTGCTTCGTGGATATTTGCTCCAATACCGGTTCCGGCTCTGCCGATTTGATTTGAAATGATTGTTTCGTGCTGGCTTTTCAAGAATTTTACCAAGTTCAGGATTTCAACGGCAAAAGATACAGACAAATCAACAAGTTTATTTGGCTTTTCTATTGGCATAACCGATTACTCCAACTCTCATTTTTAATTTTCTCATAATATCGGAACGAAGTGGAGATGCTTCATAGCGGAATGAAATGAAGCTGCTTCATATTTGCGAAAGCAAATGCTTCATCTGAAAAGGCGTTTTATGAAGCACGGCTTCGCCGTATGAAGCAATCCTTCGGATTATGAAGCACGCCTGTCGGCGTATGTTTATTTTGCTTTTCTATTTGCATAACCGATTACCTCTAACTCTCATTTTTAATTTTCTCATAATATGAGCGAAGCGAATGCTTCATATTGTGGAGTGAAACGGAACAATGCTTCATAGCGGAATGAAATGGAGCTGCTTCATCTGAAAAGGCGGTTTATGAAGCACGGCTTCGCCGTATGAAGCAATCCTTCGGATTATGAAGCACGCCTGTCGGCGTATGAAGCGAAGCCTTTTCAGGCTTCATGTTTTTTTTGCCCGAAATTCGGGCAAAAAAAATGGGGTGGTAGACCGGACTTGAACCGGCGACCTTCTGGGCCACAACCAGACGCGCTAACCAACTGCGCTACAACCACCTTGTTTATTTCATAAGATACACCCTTTTTGTGCATTTGTCAAGGGGAAATTCAAAAAAAATCCGAAAAAACTCTATACTTCCCCCTTTTTACAGAACTGCAATGTATGCAATCAGGAATTTTTCCTGAAAAACGGACAAAATATCGTTTTTCGCTTGAAATTATGCTTATACAATGTCATATTATCCAATATACATTAATCATAATACTGTTTCAAGGTGAAATATATGTCTGTAATGCACAAAATCCGCCGCTATTGGCTTCAGCTTTATATGAAGATCGTTAAGGAACAGGCTACGCCTGAATATATCGCCCGCGGATGGGCAATCGGTATGTTTTACGGCTGCTTGATCCCTTTCGGATTTCAGCTGATGTGTTCTATCCCGACGGCCTTTATTCTTAAAGGAAGCAAGATCGGAGCCACTGTGGGAACTCTGATTACCAATCATTTTACCATCTTTATTATTTACCCCCTTCAATGCTGGGTCGGAAACAAGATTATGGGGGGGAATCTGACCTTTGAAGCAATTACACAACTTATGAAAGATTTGCTCGAAAAGCAGAATTATGATGCCCTCTTTGCCCTTGGTGGGGAACTGGTGTGTGCCTTCTTTATCGGCGGGGCTTTGCTGACTGCAATTATGACTCCCATTACTTACTTTTTTGTCAAACGCCTTGTGGCGGCTTTTCAAGCAAAAAAAGCTCAGGCCGCATTAAAAAGAAAAGGAGCATAAACTTATGAATATCCCTCAGGCTCTTCCCCGAATCGTTCAGTTTGAAAAAATGGGCTTCGGTATGTTTATCCACTGGGGACTTTATTCTCAGCTGGAACAGGGCGAATGGGCTCAGGCTTATCAGGAAATCCCTTTTGCCGAATACCGCAAACTGGCAGACAATTTCACCGCCAGCGAGTTTGATGCTGAAGCAATTGCACGCCTCGCCAAAGAAGCCGGTATGAAATATGTTGTCCTGACGACCCGGCACCACGACGGATTTTCCCTTTATGATACCTGCGGCCTTAATGAATTTGATGCGCTCCATACCCCCGCAAAAAGAGACCTGATTGCCGAATTTGTCGCAGGATGCCGCAAGTATGACCTTGTTCCTTTCTTTTATCATACAACTCTGGATTGGAACTGGCGGCGTAATACTCAATGGGATACTTCTGTTTTTTCATCCGGTACTCAGGTTATGGACGAAGATGAGTTTCAGGAGTATCTTGTTTACTTGCGTAAGTCCGTTGAGATTCTCTGCCGCAATTATGGCAAGATCGGTGGCTTGTGGTTTGACGGCAACTGGTCCCGCCCCCAATCCAACTGGCAGGAAGACCTGCTTTACGGAACGATCCGCAAATATCAGCCCGAGGCCATTATCGTCAACAATACCGGTCTCAATGCCCTGGGGGAGACGGGACATCCGGAAATCGACTCCGTTACCTATGAAAACAATTCTGCCCGCCCGATGAATCGGGAGGGAATGAAAAAATATCTCGCTTCAGAAGTTTGCAAAACAATGAATTCCCACTGGGGAATCGGTACGGATATCAACTTCCTTTCCCCATTGCAGGTTGTTGAACAGCTTTGCCACAGCCGGGGCTGCGGTGCAAACTATCTGCTTAATTTCGGCCCCACCGCTCAAGGCGGGATTCCCGATTATGAAAAGGCTTTGCTTCAACTGGTCGGCAAATGGATCAAGTGGTATGGTGAAGCCATCTATGAAACCCGTCCCGTTCCCGAACTGCAGTGTCAGGGCAGGGACTTTGTTTTGCGCAATGGCAAGGTGCTTTATTATTTTACCTTTGATCTGGGGATTCGGGGGCACGTCAATGTGACCGCCGTAATGCAGGGGCCCGGACTGCGCACTATTGACAATTTGAAAGAAAAGGTCCTGTCTGTTGCCTGGATGGATAATGGTGAAAAACTGGAATTCAGCCAGGAGCCTGAAAGCGGTATTACCGCCATCCGCTGTACCGGGTTCCCTTATGGAACTCATACCGGTGTCCGTATTATGCGCATAGAAGTGGAATAAATCTCCTCCCTTATCTCAGTAAAAAAGCAAAAAAAACTGCCGCATCACCTTGAGGTCTTGCGGCAGTTTCTTTTATATCCCTTTCGTGGAACCGAAGGGATTGGGGGGGGGAAAGATTATTTCATCACCAGAACGCTGGGATCGTAATCAGCGGGGGCTTTGAAGCCCAGCAGTTCGATACAGGTGGCAGCCAGTGAGCTGATGCCCAGTCCGCTGCGGAGTTCGGCAGCATATTCACCCTTGCTTTCAGGATCGTACACGATACAGGGCACAGGGTTCAGGGAGTGGCTGGTTTTGCGGGCGGCCTGACCTTCAGAGTCAACTTTGATCTTGCCGTCTTTGCCGTGTTCAAACATATCGTCAGCGTTGCCGTGGTCGGCAGAGATGACCAGAACACCGCCGGCAGCTTCAACTGCAGCTTTGATCCGTCCGAGGCAGAGGTCCAGGGCTTCAAGAGAAACGATGACTGCTTCAAGGTTGCCGGTGTGACCCACCATATCGCCGTTGGGGAAGTTCATACGGATCATATTGTATTTTCCGGAAGCGATGGCATCGACCACCACATCGGTGATTTCAGCACACTTCATCCAGGGACGCTGTTCAAAAGGAACCACGTCGGAACGGATTTCAAGATATTCATCAAGAGTTTCATCGAACTTGCCGGAACGGTTGCCGTTGAAGAAATAGGTCACGTGACCGTATTTCTGAGTTTCGCTGACGGCCAGCTGGCTGATACCGGAGGCGCAGAGGTATTCATCCATTGTGCGGTCGATTTCAGGAGGATTGACCAGATAGTGACTGGGCACGTGCAAGTCGCCGTCATATTCCATCATACCGGCGTAGTACACAGCAGGAACCCGCTTGCGGTCGAATTTATCAAATTCGGCACCGGCTTCAAAGGCTTCAGTGATCTCAAGGGCACGGTCGCCCCGGAAGTTGAAGTAGATCACTGCATCACCGTCTTCAATGGTGCCCAGAGGAGTCTTACCGTCTTTGGAAATGACAAAGGCGGGCAGATCCTGGTCAATGGCACCGGTTTTCTTGCGCAGATCTTCAATGGCTTCGTGAGCGGTGGCGTAGAAGTCGCCTTCGCCCAGAACGTGAGTTTTCCAACCCAGTTCCACCATTTTCCAGTTGGCACCGTAACGGTCCATTGTGATGACCATACGGCCGCCGCCGGAAGCAATGGCAAAATCAGCAGCGTATTCTTTGTTGATTCCGGCGAGGAATTCTTCAAAGGGATCGACGTATTCCAGGGCGGAAGTTTCAGGCACATCACGGCCGTCCAGCAGAATGTGGAGTCTCACCTTCTTGATGCCGGCTTTGGCAGCATTTTCCACCATACCTTTGAGGTGGGAAATGTTGCTGTGCACATTACCGTCGGAAAAAAGACCGATGAAATGCAGACAGGAATTGTTGTTTTTGACTTGAGCAACAGCTTCTTTCCAGGTGTTGCCTTCAAAAAGTTTTCCGGATTCAACGGCTTCTTCCACCAGTTTGGCTCCCTGAGCGAAAACACGGCCGCAGCCGATAGCGTTGTGACCTACTTCGCTGTTGCCCATATCGGCGTCAGAAGGCATACCGACGGCAGTACCGTGGGCTTTCAGACTGGTGCAGGGGCAGTTGTTCATCAATCCGTCCAGCACAGGAGTACGGGCCATCTTGACAGCATCGCCGTCGGCATATTTTCCGAAACCGACTCCGTCGAGGATAGCGAGCACCACCGGACCGCGCCGGGGGGTGAAAGCAGTATTTTTGTTCAATGCTTCGATCATAGTGATTTTCTCCTTAAAAATGAATCAGCTCCGGCGGCCTTCGCGGTTGGGGGCAATAATACCTTTCTGGGTATTGGCACAGAAATCAAGGAATTCCACGACTTCGGGAGCCTGAGGCAATTCCTGTTTGATTTTTTCCAAAGCCTGAGTTGCGTTAAGGCCGCTGCGGTAGTAAATCTTGTAGAGGTTTTTGATGTTGTTGATGGCTTCAGCGGAAAATCCGGCACGGGAAAGTCCCACGCGGTTAATGGTTTTGACACCGCCGTTACGGCCTTCAGCGATCATAAAGGGAGGTACGTCCAGAGAAAAAGCGGAGCAGCCGGAAATCATAACGAAACGACCCACGCGGCAGAACTGGTGGATCGCCACCAGACCGGACAGAATGGCGTTGCTGAAAACCTGAGAATAACCACCGGCGCAGGCACTGTTCACAAAGATCACATTGTCGCCGATCTGGCAGTTGTGTGCAACGTGAGACTGAGCCATAAAGAGGCAGTGATTACCGATAACAGTGCGGGTTCCGGGTTTGGTTCCGGTGTGGGCGGTGAATCCTTCACGGAATACGTTGCCGCTGCCGATTTCCAGATATGTGACAGCTCCTTCTTCAACAGCGTGGTCCTGGGCGGGGCCGCCCAAAGTCGCAAAAGGATGGACGATATTGCGTTCACCCATCGTGGTGTGACCGTCCACGACGCAATGGGCCAGCAAGCGGCAGCCGTCACCGATTTTTACATTGGGACCGACATAAACAAAAGGGCCGATTTCCACTCCGGCACCGATAACGGCTCCGTCGGAAACAACAGCAGTGGGATGGATGCTCATATTCAAGTTCTCCGATTTGGTTGTATATATTCTGCTTTATATAATATAGTACACCATTGCCGTTTTCGCAAGCCCTGCAACAGAAAAAATGAAAATTGAGGCAAAAAAATGGAGCGAGTGACCGGAATCGAACCGGCGACAATCACGTTGGCAACGTGATGCTCTACCAGCTGAGCTACACTCGCACCTGAAGTTCATTAAAAATGGAGCGAGTGACCGGAATCGAACCGGCGACAATCACGTTGGCAACGTGATGCTCTACCAGCTGAGCTACACTCGCACCTGAAATTCATCAAAAATGGAGCGAGTGACCGGAATCGAACCGGCGACAATCACGTTGGCAACGTGATGCTCTACCAGCTGAGCTACACTCGCACCTGTTGATATTACCTAATATACTCCACTTTTATTCGTTTGTCAAGCTCTGTTGGCAAAAATTTAGAGCCTTTTTTCAGAAAAATTGTCTTTCAGTAAGAAATTTTCAGAAGTTATGCATTTTTTACTTCTTTGAGAAGTTCCCTGGCGTGTTTGCGGGCCGCAGAGGTATTGCCCAGCATACGGGCAATTTCTTCTTCCGGATTTTTAAGCAGTTCAACGCTGCTGCGAACGAGATCGTTTTCGCTTTGCTTGGTCACTTTGAAGTGATGATCTGCCCGTACTGCCACCTGAGCAAGATGTGAAATTGAAATGATCTGGCGGCTTTGTCCCAAAGTGTGCAATTCTTTGCCTACGGCGTTGGCTGTTTCTCCGCCGATATTCATATCAATTTCATCAAAAATCACCGTCGGTACATCATCTGCATCGGCAAGAACTGTTTTGAGTCCCAGCATCAGACGGGAAAGTTCTCCGGAACTGGCGATCTTGCGCAAAGGCAGGACTTCGGAGCCGGCGTTGGCGGAAAAAAGCATTTCAAATTTATCTGATCCTGACGGACCGGGGGGACAGGGGGTGAAAGAGGCTTCAAAGCGGCATTTGCCGAAACCGAGAAATTTCAGCTTTTCTGTGATTTTTCCGAGAAAATCCTTTGCTGACTTTTGCCGTTTGGCTGAAAGTTCTTTGCAAACTTCAGCCAGTTCGTTTTCGATCTGCCGGATTTTTTTTGCATATTCCTCTGCTGTTGCAGCAGAAGCGTTATATCGCGCAAGTTCTTCTTCGGCGTGTTGACGGTTGATAAAGAGTTCTTCCAGAGAGGGGCCGTAACGGCGTTTCAGGGTAAAGATTTCCCCCATACGCGTTTCAATGGCCGCCAGTTCTTCCGGGTCAAGATCGACCTTTGAAGCCAGTGCGGCAAGTTTTCCTGCCAGAAGGGTGACACTTTCCTGAATGACGGTACACTCTGAATACATTTCTTCACATTCAGCTCCCAGACGGGTCAGTTCGTCCAGTTTGCGGAATACGCTCCCCAGTTGATCGGCAATGGAACTTTCTGATTCAGAAAGCAGCTGCACCAGAGTTTCAGCAGTTCCGATGATTTCTCTGGCATTGGAAGCCATACGGAATTTATCCGCAAGTTCCTCATCTTCCCCCGGAGCCGGATCGACGGCGGCGATTTCATCTACCATAAGTTTCAGTCTGTCCGCTTCGGCGGCATTGGGGAGAGTGCTGTGAAACTCCTCTGCTTCCCGGCGGAGATTTTTGAGTGTTTCACACAAAGCTGCACACCGGTCACGCAAATCAAGAGTTCCGGCACAGCGGTCAAGGAGTTCGAGCTGCCGGGCGGGCTGCTGCAAAGAGAGCTGTTCGTTGACCCTCTGACGGTCGATCAGGAAGCCTGTCAATTCGGAAACCAGTTTTGCTGAACAGGGTTGATCGTTGACAAACTGTCTTGTTCCGCTTGAAGTCAACACCCGCCGGAGTGAAACTTCCCCTGTTCCGGGATCAAAGTCGATTCCCGAGCCCTCAAGCAGAGAGCTGATATCCTGACGGAGTGTTTCGGGGACGGTAAAAAGTGCGCTGACACTGCATTTCTGAGCTCCTGTCCGCAAGATATTTTGCCCGGAACGTTCTCCGGTAAGAAAGGCAAGAGCTCCCAGCATAATGGATTTTCCCGCACCGGATTCACCTGTGATAACGTTGAAACCGGGAAAAAACTCCACTTCTGAGTGCTCAATGAGAGCATAATTGTCGATTTGCAGATAGTTCAGCATAATATGTCAATTCAGATTGAGTTTGTAGACTCCCCTTGCAAAAGAGGAACAGAGCACCCGGCCAAGTTCTGCCGCCAGATTGCCGGATTTTTCCCGGTCTCCGGCGGCCCAGGCGGCGATGAAGTCAAACATATCGGGCACTGCCAGAATGACCGGCAAAGGACGGTCAAGCCGGAGTTCGATCTCTTTTTGCACTTCTGCCAGAACGAAACCGGCATCATAGAGCAGAGGTTCTATTTCAAGCTCTGTGACTGGAGCGGTCAGCTTGTGACATCTGGCAAACTGTTCCATACGGAAAAAAAGATGGACGCAGGGAAAAAGAGTGGTGACTCCATCGATCCGCAATATGCCCTGAGCGATCATTTCCTTTGCGGTATCCGGGACAAACGAATTGATTTCGCTGCGGGAAATCGTGATTTCCGGTGTCCGTTCTACGGAGCAGCGGGTACTTTCGCGTTCCAGTTCTCTTTCGTAATAACGGGCCAGTTCCAGAAAAAGATGCGCCGGTGCCCGGGATATTTCCAGTTTCGCTGCACCTTCAATGATTTTTTCGATGACTTTATTAAAGAGTTCGCCTGAAACCCCGATATGCCCCCGGAGCATTTGACTTAAAGTTTCTTTTTCCGGAGTGACATAAATTTCGTTGTCGGAGCCTGTTCCTGAACGGTAGAGACGGGCGACTTCAGGAAAACCGATTTCTTCCAAAAGCCGGGTGACGGCCCGTTCCAGCTCGCCCCGTCCGAAAACGGGTTCACTCCGGGGGGAGTTGCGCAAAGTATATTCCACGGCGAGAACGATGTCCTGAGGCAGATCAACAGACTCCCTGAGACCGGCGGCCAGAAAGCAGCCGATGAGACGGGTCTGGAGTATTTCCGGGTCAAAGGGGACGATGTCCCCCTCGAATTCCCTGATCATCACCTGAGGTTGTTCTTCGTGAGGCGGAAAACGGTGCGGCATCATTTTTATTTTCCGTTCAAAGTAAGTTTGTGCTGCCGGATATAGTCATCTTCCCAGTCAAGGTTGAAATGCAGATATTCTTTGCCCTGCCGGATGGCAGTGCGCCAGGCTTCAAAATACATATCAAAACGGGCGTGGACAAACACACGGCTGTCTCTGTGGGAATGGACCCATTCCAGAAGGGCATCGATTTCTCTGATCCCGGCGCAGCCGGCGTGGAAGGCATCAAAGAGGGCTTTGTAGCGGTAGAGATATTCTGTCCAGATACGCAGCTCCTGACGGAAACGGTTGTCGGGGGCTTTGGCTTTGAGGGCTTCAGCCAGTTTGACAGCTTCGGCGTAGGGAGCCAGGTCTGTTCTGCTGAAAAGCGCGTAAGGATAGGTCACGTGGCAGGGACCGGCAGAAGCGGTAATTGAACGCATATGTTCGTAAAAAGCTTCCGCTTCGGCGGCATCATCTCCGAAAAGGGCCTGCATCATACGGGGGACGGCTTCTTCTTCTTTTTCGCCCCGGAGTGCTTTGGCCATAGCCACAAAGTTGATTCCGTACACGCTCCAGTGAGGCGGATGGAACTGAGTGGCAATACCGTCGACACCGATGGATTCGTACCAGGCACATTCCTGGAAAACAGTCCGGTGGAAGATCTGAGGCAGTGAGAGGTAGAAGTTGACACCCATATAGTATTCATAAATCACCACTTTGCCCCCGGCTTTGCAGCTGCACCAGGCTTTGATGTCGTCGGCATAATGGGAGTTGATCTGACACTCCTCGTCGATTCTGTGATTGATACACCGCCAGTAGGGGGCCATCATTACTGTCAGATTGGGGGTGAGTTTGAAGTTCTCTGTGGGACGGCAGTAATTGATGTAAGCACAGAAGTAAAGGTCAAGATCGCTGCGGCGGGCGGCCAATTGTCCGGCTATATCCTGCACCATATCGTGGTAGATGCGGTCTGCGATGTAGACGTGGGTGGAAAGTGAATAAAGGTCGCCGTGTTTGCTTTTGTCGTAGAATTTTGAACATTCTTCGCACTGGCACCAGCCGAAACCGTCATTGGGGACAAGGGCTACGGAATTGAGTTCCGGGTTTTCCTCAATGTATTTCACCATATTGTTGACGATTTCTTTACGCAGTCCTTTGTTGGTGGTACAGAGCTGTTTGCCCAGCAGGAGGGCATTTTCGTCGGCTTCCGGCTTTATGCGGACGCCATCGATTTCTGCAAAAAATTCAGGATGTTCTTTGTGGTATTTGGGGGCGGGGATCCAGTAATCAAAGTTGTGATGTCCGCTCTGGATTTCAATGCCTCTGATCCGGAACGCTTCCCGGCCCTGATAATCCAGACCGTCATAATATTTCATCCAGACGTTGAGGAAATTAAGCTTGTTTTTGGCCATCCAGTCTGCCAGCTGAGGAGAATTTTCGTCAAAAGGATACTCTTGAACAAAGCCGCGGACTTTGAAGGGAACTTTCCGGGCGGGGATCAGGACGCCTTCAGTGATTTCAAGGGCACCTTTGCCGTTGAGAATGTCTTTGCCGGGTTCAAAGAAAAAGTAACCCAGGAATTTTTCAGCAAAATCGTACACGCCGTAAAGAATTTCCACCGCAGTGGGACCGGAAATCGTCAGTGTCGATCCTTTGAAAGCCACTTCAAAAGAGGGCAGTGCTTCATTGAGTTCAAAGGCAACCTGCCAGGCTGTGTCCGGGCGGCCGAAGCGTTTGAGGGTCAGAGCTGCCATTTCGGCAGCTGCCAGGGTCAGGGTGGGATCGTTGAATTTTTGGGTTTCAATAACCGGATAACCGTTGAAAGTCATTTTTATCTCCTGAAAAATTTTTTCTTGAATTCAAATCTTGCCCAGTTTGCGTAAGAGCACAGGAATAGCACGTTCAAATTCTACGCCGTAGGGAATATGATCTGGATTCTGCAAGGTACACCTGATCGATTCAACTGTGAATTCGACCGCCGTTTCAAGTGCCTGAAGCATCGGCTGTTTGCAAATCAGAGCTGAAAATAACGCTGCAGAGAAAAGATCTCCTGTTCCGTGGAAGGTCCCGGGCTGTTCCTCACCGAAATAGGTGGAGTATTCTTCTTTTTCGGCGTTCCATGCGGCAACACCGTATTTGCCTTTTTCGTAACTGATGCCGGTGATGACCACATTGGGGGCTCCCAGATCAGCCAGGCGTTTCATCAGATTCAGAATATATTTCTCATCGTAATTGCTGCCTTTATATTCTTCGCCCAACATAAAAGCTGCCTCGGTCAGATTGGGGACGATCACATCTGCTTTTCCGCAGAGCTGGCTCATCCGTTTGGCAAACTTCGGGTCGAACCCCACATAAAATTTACCGTGATCGCCCAGAACCGGATCTACCAGCTTGAGCATACCGGGTTTTTCAAAACGGGTAAAGATATCCTCCACCAGCTCAATCTGTTTGAAAGAACCGAGATATCCGGTGGAAATACCGTCAAAATCAAATTTGTGTTCCTGCCAGTTGCGGCAGATAGGGGCTATTTCATCGGTCAGGTCGTGGAAAGTGAAGGAGTTGAACCAGGTGTGCACAGAGAGAACAGCAGTAGGAAGAATTGCTGTCTCAATACCGGCTGCTGAAATAACAGGCAGTGCCACTGTCAGTGAACACTTGCCTAAACAAGAGATATCCTGTATTGATAAAACACGTTTCATAATTTTTCTCTCAAATATAGCGGCAACATTTTCAAATGCACAATTTTTTGTTGTTTCTGCGGATTTCATATAATATACTTGAAGAAAAGTTTTTTTTCAATCTGCAAAAACTCAAATCAGAGTTCTTCTTTTGAAAAAGCTTTGTTTTCCGTGTGAAAAAGATTTCATTTCCGGGACACAGTATGCAGAAAAGAGGGTAACTGTCCCTGTGACGCAACAATCAGAAAAAAAAGCGGTTCATATCCCCTTGCAGGAAATATGAACCGCCGGTACGGTAACAGATCACATCATATCAGATATGGTAGACCGGTTCAGTCTTGCCGCTGCGGGCGGCACGATCGCAAGCGTCAAGGACGGCCATCGTTTCAAGAGCATCTTCCAGAGAGACGGGCTGTTCCCCTTCGAGGAATTTGACGATCTCTTTCAAAAGCATACAGTAGAAAGGAATCCGGCAGGTGACTTCGGCGAACTTGAGAGTCTTGGATTCTGCGTGACGGATACAGGCCCCGTATTTCCAGTTGGTGCGGGACATATCCACAACACCGCGGCGGCCGTCGCCGTAAACCACGTGGAATACATATCCGTCACGGTCTTCGGTGGCAGAAACCGCAACAGCACCGCGGCCCATAACGGTTTCAAGCATTTCAACAGTGTGGCAGCCGTACCAGATCACAGAAGAACCGGCGGGAGCTTGACCCACAGGACCCCAGATCGTGGCGGAGCCGGCCTGGCCCCATTCTTTGACAGCTGCGGCAAAATCCGCATCAAAACGCAAGGAAGAAGATGTGAAGTAGCGGACATTGTTTTTCTTTGCAATATCGACGATTTTCAGGGTGTTTTCCCAATTGTCCGCAAAAGGTTTGTCAAGGAAAATGGGCTTACCCAGAGTGGCACATTTTTCAAAATATTCAAGGTGCAGGGCGGGATCATTGATTTCAAGCATAATCGCATCACAATCGCCTACTGCGTAATCAAAATCCCGGGTCACTTCGATGCCGAGGGCTTCGAGAGTTGCCTGACGGGCATCCTGACCTTCTTCTTTCTGAAATGCGGAAGGAAACCGCAGAGCTCTGGTGGCACGCAGACCTTCGATTCTCTGTTCTGCGGGAGTGTTGGGATCCTGCATCAGCTGGGGCAGGGCCACTGAGTGGCTGGTGTCAAGACCGATAATGGCAACTTTGAAAACTTTGCTCATTTTGATAAATCCTTTCATTATGATTGTTGGATACCTTTTTACAGGGAATAATATATATCCGCAAATGCATAAAAGCAATTGTTTATTTACAAAAAAACTGTTTTTTCAGCGAAAGTTCTCTTGCCGCAGGGGAGGGAATACCGGTTTTAGAGAAGTTCCGGAAAAACATATTGAGTCCCTCCCGCTGCAGCTTGAAAAATCATTATCGGGTTTCCGGGGGGGATATTGTGAGTGGAAAGTTATTTTTCTTTTTTCTCAGACAGAAGTTCTTTCATTTCGCTGACCTGCTGAGAGAGCTCTCTGATCTCTTTAAGAAGTTCGTCCTGAGGAGAGTCGGGTTGTTCTTTCTTTTTTTCCTGCCGGATAATATCTTCCATTGCAGCAACAATGATTCCCACCACCAAATTGAGGAAAATATAAGATGAAATCAGCATAAAAGGAATAAAGACCCAGCGGGCATAAGGGGATTTGACCGCTTCGACGGTATCTTGCCAGCCCTCCATAGTCATCAGGGAAAACAGAGAATAGAATGAAGTAAACAGAGAACCGAATTGTTCCGGGGCAATCTTGCTGAAAAGAGTGGTGGTCAACACTGAAAAAATGTAAAAGAAAATCATCAGTACCAGAAAAAGCCACCCCAGATTCGGCAGAGCTCTGAGCATAGCAGAAACAATGATACGCAAATTTTCCATTCTCCCGAAAAGCCGTGCCGTCCTGAAAATACGCAACGCACGGACTGCCCGGCAACAACTGAAAACGCCGTTTCCGGGAATCAAAGAAAGAACAACGATCGCAAAGTCAAAGTTGTTCCAATTGCTCTTGAAAAAGGAAAATCTGTAAACATAAAGTTTCAAACTCAGTTCAAGAACAAAGAACCAGACAAAAATACGGTCGATCGCCCAGACTCCGGAGCCCAGACAGTTATTCCACCAGGTAAAGGTTTCAAGGCCCATAGTAACCGCATTGAGCATAATAAGGGCAATGATAAAATTCTGAACTTTATCAGATTCTACAAAAAGCTTGCACTTTTCACGAAAAGACAACATAAAAATCCCCCAACATTGATTCGATTGTTTACAAGGTGGATAATATAGTATCTGCTGAAGGGATTTTCAAACAATAAAGCCTGAAAATATACTTTATTTTCCAATGATTCCGTTGCCCATAGCTCAGGAGAGAAGACAACTCAGAGTGTGATGCCTTTGAGCTTGCGGTAAATGGAAACTGCGTAGGAGTCTGTCATTCCTGAAATAAAGTCCATAACCGACAGCAGACGGGCATAAGGATCGTTACACCAGACGGGATCATTGAGTTTTTCTGTAATGTCTGTTACCAAAGCTCCCATACGACGTGAACGGTAGGAGGCCTTGCCTTTGCCTGTTTTTTCAGCGGCAAGTTCGTTGACACTGGGCACAAACACATCAAGCATTCCGGAAACCATTTCAAATCCGGCACTGATGATTTCGGCCACCTTGCGGTTGTTGTAAATCATTTCTTCGCTGCGTTTGCGGATTTCCTTGAGCTGAGGCGTACACGAAAGCAGCTCTGTCAGAGGTTTTCCGAGACCTCCGGCGAGAATTTCCTCGCAGTGTTCACAAAAAAACTGTGAAGCTTCACGCACCAGGGCTCCTATGACCAGGGCACGCAAATATTCCGTGCGGCGCACAGGATTGGTGATATTCCCCAAATGCGAGGCCACAGATGGATCAGGCAGCAGTCCCAGATAACGGGTTTCCACTTCATCCTGAGAGATCATTCCCAACCGGGCCCCATCTTCAAAGTCAACAGCAAGATAGGCAATATCGTCTGCCGCTTCCACCAGATAAGCAAGAGGATGACGGGCATAAGAGTAAGGGCCGTATTCAATCAAACCGCAATTGGCGGCAACTTCAGCAAAAAGTCCTTTTTCGGCGTTGAAAAAGTTGAACTTCTTACCGGCGACCCCCGGTGGCTTGATTTCAGAAGCGGAAGTTGAAGGATACTTTGCAAAACTTCCCAACGTGGCACAGGTCAGCTGCATCCCCCCGAGTTGATCCGCCATTTCAAGGACACTCAAAACACGGAATCCCTGAGCATTACCTTCGTAAAATTCAATATCCCTTGCCTGTTCCGGAGTCAGTTCGCTGTGGAGTGCTTTGGCTACTTCAGAAGATGTGAACCAGAAACGGATCGCCTCCTCACCTGCGTGTCCCAAAGGCGGATTGCCGATATCGTGAGAAAGAGCCGCCGTGGCTACAATGGCACCCACATCGGAAATCTGAGCTTCCCCCAAATCGTAATTTTCTTTAAGAAACACTCCTGCGGCCGTTCCGAGAGAGCGGCCGATGGAACTTGTTTCAAGGCTGTGGGTCAGGCGGGTCCTGACATAATCTTCCTGGACAAGGGGGAACACTTGAGTTTTATTCTGAAGTCTGCGGAACGCTCCGGAAAAAATCACCCGGTCAAAATCACGCTGAAAGGGGGAGCGTTCAAGTTTTATCGTTCCGGGAGCATCACTGCCCAGCCGTTTGGCTGAAAGCAGATTTTTCCACTGCATCTTATTCATTTCTCAAAGACTCCGCAACATCATCAATAATATCTTCCAGGGATTTTTCGGGCTGCCAGTTATTGAGCGCACGGATCTTATCTGTATCGGGCATACGGCGGCGCATATCTTCAAAACCTTTGGCATAGGCTTTTTCGTAAGGAATCACCTTGATATTTGAACTGCTGCCGGTACGTGCGATGACCAATTCGGCAAGTTCACGGATCGTCACCAGGTGCTGAGAACCGATATTGTACACCTGTCCGTAGGTTCTTTCATCATCGATCAGAGCAACCAGGGCACGCAGTACATCATAGACGTGACAGAAACACCGGGATTGATTGCCGTCACCGTAGACGGGGATATCTTCATTTCTTAATGCCGCCCGGACAAAACGGGGCAGCACCATACCGTACATACCGGTTTGCCGGGGACCTACGGTATTGAAAAAACGGGTCACAGTTCCCCGCAGATTGGCTGTCTGCACCAGAGCGGTCAAATAAAACTCATCCAGCAGCTTGCTGCAGGCATAGCTCCAGCGGGAGTGTTCCGGGGAACCGATGAGCAGATCGTCACTTTCTGAAAACTTTTCTTTGGTGGATTTACCATATACTTCACTTGTTGACGCCGCAATAATCCGCTTGTCAAACTCAACTGCGGGCAGCAGGACATTTTCGGTCCCCCGGACATTGGTGGAAATTGTACGGGCAGGTTCATTGACCACCAGTTCAACTCCCACGGCGGCGGCCAGATGGATCACAACATCGGATTCTTTGACCAGCTGCCGTACAGCGTCTTTATCTTCGGCGACATCCAATTCAACGATCTGCAGTTTCGGATCATCTTTGACGGCATCAAGATTGGCAATATTTCCCGTTGAAAAATTGTCGGCAACGACGACAGAATTTCCGCTTTTGAGCAATTTTTCAGTCAGATGACTGCCGATAAAACCGGCTCCGCCGGTGACAAGAATTTTCATGGCAGCTGCACTTTCTTGTTGCTGAAAAGATTATAAATTCCGATAACAGGGCCGGAAAGGACATACAAAGTAACAATCACCGCCAGACCGGGCAGTCTGAAAATGATAATTGCGATCAGAAGCAATATGGTGGCAAACAACCGTTTCCGGTTGTGTCTGATGGTCATCAGGAATCTTCCGGCGTGCAGGTAAGGGACTTTGGACACCATCAAAAATCCCAGCAAGGCAGAATACACAGGCAGTATCAGAGGATAATTTCTGAAAAAATCTCCGCTTTTGGGCATAAGAAACACCAAAACGCACAAAGCGGCAGCCGCTCCCGGAGAGGGCATACCTGAAAACCAGTTGGGATCTTTTTTGCTTCCGTCCATAGCGGCAACATTGTAAGTGGCAAGACGCAGAGCGGCACCGCCGAGATAGATGGCTCCGCAGATGTAAAGAGTCACTGCAACAGCGGTACTGATCTTCCAGAAATAGAGGTACTCCGTCAGCACCACCACAAGAACCGCAGGAGCGACACCGAAAGTCACCATATCCGAAAGAGAATCCATTTGGATTCCGTGCATACTTGCCGCATTGAGGAGCCGTGCAGCGACTCCGTCCATTGCATCAAAAATCATCGCCGAAAAAATCAGGATCGCAACGGTATTAAAAATCTGCATAGCTCCGGTGCTGCTGATAATAGCTTCAAAACGGTATTCGTGGGCGTGAAGCGTATACAAAATCGCCGCAAAGCCGCAAAGGCTGTTGCATAAAGTCAAAGAATTCGGGATCCACTTGAGAAGCCGTCTCCCCACTTCTGAAAATTTTATTCTTGCTCTCATTATTTTTATTACTCCGTAACAAATTCCCGGAACCGGGTATCTATTTCAAACTGCTGCAATCAGAACATCTGTTTTGTCCCTGCTTATAAAAAATAACCCCTCACAGGTGAAAAATCAAGTTTTTCACGTACAAAAAAAGGAAAAAATATACTTTTTCAGAATGTTACAGGCATACTCCAGGCACAACGGTTGTACCTGTCTCTGATGCGGCATCTGATCCGTCCTCTGAAGTTGGGGCGGGGAGTGAATTTCAAACTGGTCAGACAGGGGGCAGTTTCAGGTGTCGGGAATCCGGGAGTTCCCACGATTTCCATATCGGGATAACCGTAAAGGAATGCTTCCACAACTTCCGTGAATTCCGCTTCAAAAGTCCCGTCTTTCCAGGAAAGACGCTTGAATTCCGGCCCCTGGGTTGCGTAAAAACTGCCCTGTTTCAAAGCCTCAAGCAAAGTCTCAGGCCTTTTATCAGGAGCACAGATCACTGTCCAGTTGCCGAAAAGATCGCAATGAGTATGCGTGTCGTCCACCGCCACAGCAGGACAGATGAAGTCCTGGGCGATCAGTTCATTCCAGCAGACCTCGGAACTTTCAAGGCCGATAAAACGTCCGTTTGTATTGCTGACTTCAAGACCGTCCAGCCCCTTGAGGGCAAGGATCTCTCCGGAGGTGAAAACGCCTGCCGGATGAGCACAGTAGACAAGGCCTCCCGCCGCTTTGACCGCATCGACAGCCTCCTGACCTGCGGCATAACGTCCGGGAAAATCCTCAGGCACTCCCAGAGCCAGCAAATGCCACAATGCTCCCCGGGGACCCGTCGGGTGGAGTTCTATTCCTGACAAAAGGGTCATTCCCTGTCCGTCATAGGAGGAAACAGGGTTTGCCTTATGATGATCGGTAAAGGCGAGCACATCAAATCCTGCTTCAGCGTAAAGCCGTATTACCTCCTCTGGCTGAAAATCCCCGTCGGAAAGGGTACTGTGAATATGCAGTGCACTTTTGAAAACGGGCAATGTCTTACCGTAAAAATCAATACTTTTCATCTGTTTTTCTCCAGTCATTAAACGATCTTGTCACGGAATCAGAATTTTTTACGGACGATCTCTTTGAACTTTTCGCCCCGTTCCTGATAGTTTTTGAACATATCCATACTGGCACAGCCGGGGGAAAGCAATACGGTATCCCCTTTATGAGCCAAAGCGACTGCCGTATCAATGGCATTTTCAAAATCGGTCCCGCATTGACTGACTGGAACGCCGGCCGTTCTGAAAACCCGGGCGATCGGTTCCTGACACTGACCGTAAAGAACAACGCTTCGCACTTTTGAAGCCACTTCAGCAAGAATGGAAAAATCCATTCCTTTGTCAAGTCCCCCCGCCAACAGTATGACCGGTCCGGGAACAGAGTTTACAGCAGCGGCAACAGCTGAAGGATTTGTTCCTTTGGAGTCATCATAAAAACGCACGCCCCGGCTTTCGTAAAAAAATTCGATACGGTGCTTGCCGCAGCGGAAATCCCTGACAATATGGGGCAGAATTTCCACTTTTTCAGGCACGATACGCAAAAACAGCTCCACGGCCGCCGCCAGGTTTTCCCGGTTGTGGGGGGCGGCAAGAGAGGTTTCTGAAACATCCAGTATTTCCTGTCCGTCAATGGTGAGCATATCTCCTGAATAATTCACCCGGTGCTTTTTTTCAGGGAAAGAAAGTCCCCAGATCTGATTTTCTGGCGCAACGTGGTCAAAAATCTTTTTCTTGACGGCACAATATTCCTCAAAGCCGCCGGCATACCGGTCTTCGTGGTCTGATTCCAGATTGAGAAGTACGGCGGCCTCAGGGCGAAAAGTGTCGATCAACTCCAATTGAAAGGAGCTGACTTCAACAACGGCAACAGCGGGTTGTTTTTCAGCGGCGGCCACCTCAGAAAGAGGCAGTCCGATATTTCCGGCAGCCACGGCATTGACTCCGGCTTTTTGCAGTAAAAAAAGGGTCAGCTCCGTCGTTGTCGTTTTGCCGTTTGTTCCGGTAATGGCAAGGATACGTCCTTTGAAATTCCGGAAGGCATACTCCATTTCTCCGATGAATTCAATTCCCGATGCCGCCGCAGCCTTATAAAGAGCCGAACGCAAAGGATGCACGCCGGGGCTGGCTACGATCAGCTGAGAGTCTGGAGGCAGAGAAACGCCCTCGCCGTCATTGAGGATCAAAGGCTCATCCCCCGATTTACGGGCCAGAAGGGCGGCAGCTTTGCCGGAAACACCACCGCCTAAGACAGTGACCTTTTTCATCAGCGTTTACGCAATTCGTTACGTTTGATCTTGCCGCTGATCGTCTTGGGCATAGCCTCAATAAATTCAACGGCACGGGGATATTTGTAAGGCGCGGTATGCTTCTTGACGTACTCCTGAATTTCCTTGATAAGCGATTCGGAACCCTCTTTTCCGGGAGTCAGAACGATATATGCCTTGACCAGCTGTCCCCGGACTTCGTCAGGCACACCGACGACGGCACATTCAAGAACATAAGGCAGCTCCATAAGGACGCTTTCGACTTCAAAGGGGCCGATGCGGTAACCGGAAGATTTGATCAGATCGTCTGTTCTTCCCACATACCAGAAATAGCCGTCTTCGTCACGCCAGGCGGTATCACCAGTGTGGTAAAGTCCGTCGTGCCAGCTTTCGTTGGTTTGTTCATCATTCCGGTAGTAGCGTGAGAACATACCGCAAGTCTGATCCCGTTCAGTACGGATACAGATCTCGCCGACTTCCCCCACTTCGACCGGTTTGCCGTCGGGATCGACCAGTTCCACATTGTAGGCGGGACTGGGTTTGCCCATTGAACCGGGTTTGGGGGTCATTCCAATGAGATTTCCGATGGTCATTGTGGTCTCGGTCTGGCCGAAACCTTCCATCAGCTTGATGCCGGTGGCGTTGTAGAACTGATTGAAAACCTCAGGATTGAGAGCTTCACCGGCAATGTTTGCATATTTCAAGCTGGACAGATCATACTTTGACAAATCTTCACGGATGAAAAATCTGTACATCGTAGGCGGTGCACAAAATGTGGTGATCTGATACTCTTTGAAAAGCGTCAGGATATCCGCCGCATCGAAGCGGTCAAAGTCGTAAGCAAGAACAGTGCTTTCGCAAAGCCACTGTCCGTAGATCTTGCCCCAGAGAGCCTTGCCCCAGCCTGTGTCAGAAATGGTCAGATGCACGCCGCCGGGCTGAACATTGTGCCACCAGCGGGCGGTGATGATGTGGCCCAGAGGATAGGTGAAGTTATGTTCCACCATCTTGGGATATCCGGAGGTTCCGGAACTGAAGAACATAATGGAAGGATCTGTGACCTTCAAATCGGCGGGACGTTCAAAGAAGCCGCTGAAGTTCTTAACTTCGCTGTCAAAATCACGCCACCCTTCCCGGGGCTGATTGACGATGATTTTATGCTTGAACTCCGGACACTCTTTGGCCGCAATATCCACCAGGTCGGCACATCCGTCATCAGGGGTGCAGACAATGCCTGTGATGCCCCCCTGCTGGAAACGGTAGACATAATCTTTGACCTGAAGCTGATTTGAAGCAGGAACCGCCACCGCTCCGATACGGTGCAGGGCATTGAGCACCACCCAGAACTGATAGTGCCGTTTGAGCACCAGCATAATGCGGTCGCCCTTGCGAATTCCGATGGAACTCAGATAATTGGCGGCCTGTGCTGAACGGGCGGCAAGGTCAGCAAAGGAATAGCGTGTGGCGTTACGGTGTTTGTCCACATAAAGGAGTCCGGTGTGATCGGGATGTTTTTCAGCCAGAGCATCCAGCACATCAAAGGCAAAGTTGAAGTTGTCGGGATAGTGGAACTTTACATCGGCCAGCATTCCCTCGGAATCCAGAGTTTCGCTCATAAAGCGGTGATAGATCAACTCATCTCCTGCTGAAGGAACAACTGCATTGGAAGCATATTTCAATTCAGGAGCAGTCCCTTCAGAACGGATCACTACTGCAAGGAACTGACAATCCTCGTCACCGATGGCAATCATACCGTGAGGACGGGAAGAATCATATTGAATACTGTCACCGGGGCCGAGATATTCGATCTTGTCCTCAAGACAGACTTTGAGTTTGCCTTTGAGGATATAATCAAACTCCTGTCCTTCGTGAGTGGATAAATGAATGGTGCTGTCTTCGCTCTGGGGAGGGGCCGTTACCAGAAAGGGGTCTGCCTGACGGTCTTTGAGCAAAGGAGACAGGTGCAGATATTCAAAACCTGCCCGCCGTCTGATGGGCATACCGCCTTCTTCTGCGTGAGTGACATTATAGAAACTCAGTTTCGGGCTCTCTCCTGTTACCAGAGCACTCATATCAACGCCCAATCTTTCGGCGCAGCGGTAAATAAAGGTAAAGGAGCTGTCGATTTCTCCAGCCTCGTGAGCAATGTATTCAGCTTCGGTCGTTCCTGTAATTCGGGCCATTTCTGCAACTGATACATCCATAATGGTGCGAAGTTCGCCCAATCTTTTACCCATTTGCTTGAGTTCGTTGTCCATTTCTTACTCCTTAGGAACTTTTTTGCGGGATGAAATGCCGCATTATTTCAGTTTTTCGTTACCGTACACGTTGTGTTAAATCAGTTGAAATTACGGATGACTTTGATGATATCGTGTTTTTTTCGGTTTTTTTCCAACCCCATAAACATAAAAGAACCGTGTACTTCCACCGGGTAGGGGATACCGTTGATATAAACCCGTCCGGTACGTTTTCGTTTTGCGATGCGCTCACTCTGGACTTTGGAAGTCCGGTCATACTTGTAGACGCCGATTTCAGATCCGGCCACCATAATGGCAATACCGGAAGTGGCTTTGAAAGGTGCTCCCGGCAAATCGCGTACGGAGGCAACCCGGATCCCCTGTTCTTCCAGGCGGGGAACAAAATCCCGGGGGCTGAGATAATTGTTGTTGTCAGAATAACAGCCGCTCAAGAAAAAAGTTGCGGAACACAGCAGCAGAACAGCAGTCAAGATTCTCATTTTATCCCCCTTTCGCATCGGAAATCTGAAACATTTTTCATATAATATAGTTCCACAGTGTATAAATTGCAACATATCTTGTAAATATTGAAATAAAAAAGAATCCTGTTTTCTGCGTTTTTGCTCCGGAAAAAGGCTTACGACAAAGGAGTGCTTCCGGAGTCCATTGTGAAAGATGAAGGCAAAGGCGTCATAACCTTTTCAAATCTGCCTGTTAAAGATTCTTCCCGGTTCCGGTGACTTTGCAGAGTTCCTGGGGGATTACAGCACCAGACGGGAATCAATGGCATCAGCGTAAAAGGAATCTTGCTGTTCTTTAACAACATAACGGTGGGGACCGCAAGGATCCGGAACAAAAAAGTTGCGTCCTTCCTGCGGATCGACACTTGCTTTGCCGTACACACAACGGTATCCGGCACGTCCGGGATTTTCTGTAACTGCCAGTAAGGCCAGCATCGGATCCCAGGAAGATCGTCCTTTGGGGCTGCCGTGATCGTTCATCACCTGTTTCAGCAGATCACCGTCGGGCAGATTTCTGCCTGACAGAACACTGTGGCCAACTTCCCAGCCGAGAAAAGTGACAGGGGAGGGCCAATTTTCACAAAGTACAGCCGCACTGCGGCGGGTCAATTCATTCAGGCAGAAATTGTATTCCTGTCCTCCGTTTTCATCCCATTTGCCTGCCATTATCCACAAATGGCGGATTTTCTGCCGGATAAGTTCTTTGTGAACGGTATTATTGAGCAAAGCCGCAAGAGCTTGAGTAAATCCGATCGACAGGATCTCAATGCTGTTATCATCGGCATTATTCAGCAATGACAAATAAAAGTCCACGCTTCCGGGCGCATTTTCATTGTACCGCAAGGGCTGCCGTGATCGGGCCAGATGTTCCTGATAAGAGGGGGAGCCTTCAAAATCAACCGCCTGATGATCCAGTCCCAGAGGGAGTTCCACGCCGCAATCCCGGGTAAAGACGTCCAGAGAAGGGATCGAATACGCCATACAGGCATTGATATTGATCCCCAGAAGTTCGATTTCTTTTTTCAAGTGGGCATTGCAAAGCAGCCGGATCGCCACAGCATCGTCACAATCGGTCCACCAATCGGTATCAAGAATAAATTTACGCATATCAAGTTTTCTCAGCCCCTTATTTTTGATTGCAAGAGTAATATAGCATTATAAAAAAGGAAAATCAAGCAGCTTCCGGATGATGTTTTTATCTCACTGAACCGTAAAAATAGAAAATGTTTCAAAAAAACTGAAAAAAACAGCTTTCTGCATTTGAAAAAAAACGATTCCGGTATTATTTTACTATACGTACATAAAAGAGAGCTGGGGAGTGCAGCCAAATAATGAATCACTCTCTGTTCCCTCAGTCCGGGGCAGCGTAAAAAATGAGGAGTTTGTGTTATGAAGTACGATTTTACTGAATATGTCACTAAAGATTCTGTGATGGTCCTGACCGGTACCACCAAGCTGGAAGTTATGGATCAGCTGATCCAGCGCGCCGCAGATCTGACCAAGCTCAATCGTGATCTTATCTTCCGTCTCGTCTGGAAGCGCGAACAGATGATGACCACCGGTATCGGCGGTATGTTGGCACTTCCTCATATCCGTACCAATGATATCCTGCGTCCTTATGTGATCGTCGGTGTTACCGAGTCCCCCATTGAGGATTATCAGTCTCAGGATGATCAGCCTGTGCGTGTGATCGTTTTTACTGTTGCTCCTGACGAAGATTCTGATGCTTACTTGCGTCTGCTGGGCAGCATTTCCCGTAAACTGCGTAATGAAGCACTGGTTGAGTCTCTTATTATGGCAAGAGATAACACCGTGAAGATCCTTGAAACGATCCAGAATGAATGCAAGGAAGAGGAGTAATCAATAATGTCTCCTGCCCCGAAAGCCAAGATCGACTTCCGCTGTCTGAATGAAAAATGTTCCGGTGTCGTGGAATTTGATCTTCACGCTGTTGCAGATGCAGACTTCAAGGTGGAGTGTCCCGTCTGCCGCAGGGAATTCAATATTGATCCGGCATTGAAAGACAAGTTGTCGCGGATGCTGGATCTGGTCGGAGCTCTCCGCAATGCAGAGGATGTTCTCGGCGACAGTGCCGTTTCGGTCAATGTGGCGGGGGGCGAAGTCAGAGTGCCTTACGCTCTGCTTCTGACAAGGCTTAACACGCTTATAACTTTAACGCTTGAGGGGAAACCTACGGACTTCCACCTTTGGGTGGAGCCCTCATCTCCGGAGACATTCCGGTGACTTTTCCGGAAGGTCAAAAATTGAAATTTTTATGCCGCACTGAACAGGTGCGGCGCTTTTGTAATTTGAGCAGGTGATTTTTTCGGAAAATCGAGTGTAAAATTGTTAACTAACCGGGAAATTCCACAGGCAGAAAAACTTTGCCTTCCCTTCCTGAAAAGGCGTTCAGGAACCTCTGTTGTTCCGCAAATTTTCAGGAGTTTTCAACAAGGATTTCCCGCTGACACAGAGGGATAAAAACAACTATGATTAATGCTATTCTCAAAGCCATCTTCGGAACAAAATCCCAGCGGGATCTCAAGAAGATGCAGCCCCTTGTCAGAAAGATCAATGCCATCGAAGTGGAATTGCAAAAACTTTCTGATGAAGAGCTGCAGGCCAAAACACCTGAATTTAAAAACCGCCTTGCCAACGGGGAAACCCTTGACGACATTATGTGCGAGGCTTTCGCTGTGGTCAAAAATGCCTGCCGCCGTCTGGTCGGCAAAGAGGTGGAAGTCTGCGGACAGACCCTGACCTGGGATATGATCCCCTTTGATGTCCAGATTATGGGCGGTATCGCCCTGCACCGGGGAAATATCGCAGAAATGGCCACCGGTGAAGGTAAGACTCTGGTCGCCACGATGCCCCTTTACCTCAATGCTCTTTCCGGCAAAAACTGCCAGCTGGTTACCGTCAACGACTACCTCGCCCGCCGCGACTCTTCCTGGATGGGCTACATCTACACCTTTCTGGGGTTGACCGTTGGCTGTCTGCAGAATATGCAGCCCCCCGAAGAACGCCGTGCCCAGTATGCCTGCGATATTACTTACGGTACCAACAGTGAATTTGGTTTTGACTATCTGCGCGATATGGGTATGGCAACTTCTGCCGATCAGCTGGTGCAGCGTGACCACTTCTACGCCATTGTGGACGAAATCGACAGTATCCTCATTGACGAAGCCCGTACGCCTCTTATTATTTCCGGTCCTGTGCCTATGGCCACCGACCAGTACGCTGAACTTCAGCCTAAAGTGGCGGCACTCTACAAAAAGCAGAATGAACTCTGCTCCAAACTTGCCAAAGAAGCCCGGGATGTCATTACCAATGAAAATGCTTCCGATGATGAACTTGAAGCTGCTTTGCGTAAACTTCTTCAGGTGCGTTTCGGTATGCCTACTCACAAACAGCTGCTCCGTCTTTTGGAAGACGGTACCGTTGTCAAGGAACTTGACCGTTATGAATCCCAGGTCCGCAGCGACAACAACCGCGGTATGCTTCAGGAAGTTCAGAGCGATCTTTACTTCACTATTGACGAAAAGACCCACGAAGCTGACCTGACCGCCAAAGGACGTGCCGCTATCGAACCCGATGATCCCGACGCTTTCGTCGTGCCCGATCTGCTGCTGGAAATCAGCAAGATCGAAAACGATGAGACAATGACCGCCGCTGAAAAAGTGGCCAAAAAAGAGGAGTTCCAGGATCACTTTGCCGACAAGAGCGAAAAACTCCACGACCTCTCTCAGCTGCTCAAGGCCTACTGCCTTTTTGAAAAAGATGTGAACTATGTCGTCCAGGACCGCAAAGTTCTTATCGTTGACGAACACACCGGCCGTCTTATGCCGGGACGCCGTTTCTCAGACGGTCTGCATCAGGCTTTGGAAGCCAAGGAAAATGTCCCCATCGAACAGGAAACTCAGACGATGGCGACTATCACTATCCAAAACTATTTCCGTATGTACAAAAAACTTGCCGGTATGACCGGTACTGCGGAAACTGAAGCCTCAGAGTTCCACCAGATCTACAAACTGGATGTGATTACCGTTCCTACCAACCGCCCCTGCATCCGTAAAGATGACAACGACTCTATTTTCAAGACCCGGCGTGAGAAGTTCAACGCCATTATTGACGATGTGATTGAACGGCACGAAAAAGGACAGCCGGTGCTGCTGGGTACTATTTCAGTGGATGACTCTGAAATTCTTTCCCGTATGCTTTCTATGCGTAAGATTCCTCACAACGTCCTCAACGCCAAAAATCATCAGCGGGAAGCTGAGATCGTCGCCGATGCCGGTCGTCCCGGAGCGGTCACTGTTGCCACCAATATGGCCGGCCGCGGTACCGACATCAAGCTGGCTCCCGGTGTGGCTGAATTGGGCGGACTTCACGTTATCGGCAGTTCCCGTCACGATTCCCGGCGTATTGACCGCCAGCTTCGGGGACGCTGTTCCCGTCAGGGGGACCCCGGTTCCTCAAAATTCTACGTCTCACTGGAAGACAATCTGATGCGTCTTTTCGGTTCCGACCGTATTATCAAGATCTTTGACCGTTTCGGACTTCAGGAAGGAGATGAACTTCAGCACCCCTGGCTTAACAAATCCATCGAAACCGCTCAGCGGCGTGTGGAACAGCAGCACTTCGGGATCCGTAAACGGACTCTTGACTTTGACGATGTGATGAATAAACAGCGTGAGATCATTTACGCATTGCGTAAAGATGCACTGCTTTCTGAAACACCTCACGATGTGCTTTTCGGCATTATCGAACAGGTTATTGAAGAAGAAATCGCCAATGTGGCAGCACTTCGTTTGAGCGGCGACAAAGAGGGCAAATTTGACACTGTCAAACTTGCCAATTCTCTCAGTGTCACCTTCCCCCTTGATATCAAGCCTGAAGAACTGACTGAAGGCATTGCCAACGGCGAACTCAAAGATCCGGCTGCCCTGACTATGCAGATCGTCACCCGTCTCGAAAGTGCCTGGCTTGACAGTCACGCTTCCGACACGCCGGAAGATCTGGATTATCTCCGCCGCCAGACAGTCCTTGAAGCCATTGACAAACTCTGGCAGGAACATCTCTATGCAATGGACAACTTGCGTTCCAGTATGTCACTGCGGGTTTACGCCCAGAAAGATCCGTTGGTGGAATACAAAAACGAAGCCTTCAATATTTTCAAGGATCTTATGGACCGCATTTACCGTCAGGTGGCAGAAAATCTTTTCACAATGACTCTCAACCAGTACGAATCTTTTGAGGAGATGTTCAACGCTATGCCTATCGAAATGCAGCATCAGCTTATGGAACAGTTCGCCCAGAGTCAGGAAGGTTTTGCAATGCCTGAAAATATGGACGAAATGATAATGCCGAGCCCCGCAACAGCTGAAGTTGAACCTGAGATTCCGGTCACATACTACCGGGAAGAACCTAAAGTAGGCAGAAACGAACCCTGTCCTTGCGGCAGTGGAAAGAAATACAAAAAATGTTGCGGGAGGGAGTAAAAAATGCGGATTTTTACCCAATTTGCAGAAAAAAATGTTCTTGAATCTCAAGGCACCGCAGGCGTTTTAGATGTCAGCACCGGCAACGCCAAACGGGGTACGGTGAAACTTTCAATGTCTATTGCAGATGTCCACTCTTATTGGCACAGCTTTCTGCCCTCCGCAGGAGAGCGGATTCCCTGGACCATTGAAACCGCTTTTGCCGCCCAGCGCGGAATGCCTTTCGTCACCTTTTTCAACACAGCCAATATCAACAAACTTGCCATCGGACTGGTCAACTGCGACTGCGACTGCAAGTTCAGCGGCAAGATGAATCAGGAAACCGGCTGCTACGATATCACCTGGGAAATCTCCGCTTCCGAAGGAATCAAAAACTTTTCCTTCTGGTACGACCAGACCAGTCGCCCCTGGCAGGACGAAATCCCCCTGTGGCGGGAACGTCTGGAAAATATCTCCTGTGACTATCCCGCATACGTTTGGGAACCTGTCTTTTGCACCTGGTACGCTGTTCACGGTGCTCTGACTCAGGAGTGGACCGAAAAAACTGCCGCCAAAGCAGCTGATCTGGGATTCAAAACTTTTATCCTTGATGACGGCTGGTGTTATCCCGATATGAAGCGGGTCTCCCCGACAACTATCGGAACGTGGTACGAAAAGATCGGCGACTGGCAGGTGGACACCGGCAAGTTCCCCGATTTCAAAGGTCACGTTGAACGGGTGCAGAAAATGGGGCTGAAATACCTGCTCTGGGTGGCTCCTTACCTGATCGGCGACCACAGCGCAATGTATGAAAAGCTGAAAAATATTCCCGGAGCTCTTTTCGGAGAATATCTCGAAGGCTATTACAAACTGGCTCCTGAAAATGCCGAAGCAAGTGAACCGATGCTCGATTTGATGGAAGGCTTGCTCAAAGAGTACAAACTTGACGGCCTCAAGGTGGACTTCCTTGACCAGATCCACCCCGATATCGACGATCCCCGTGCTGAAGCGTGTTACAAATTCACCGCAGAACTTGCCAAGCGTATCCGTAAACAGAAAAGCGATGCTATGATCGAATTCCGCCAGAGCTACGCTGTGCCCCGGATGCTGGCTTGCGGAACTCAGTTCCGTGCGGGAGATGCTCCCTTTGACTTTTTGCTCAATCTGCGGCGTATTGCCCAGATCCGTCTGGCTCTGGGTGACGGAGTGCCTGTCCACGCAGATCCCGCCTACTGGCCCGCAGATGAACTGCCTGTGAACATTTCACGTCATTTCATTGCAATGATGGCGGGTGTGCCTATGCTTTCTGTTGAGCTTGCAGATTTGAGTGCTGAAGCTGAATCCATCTGCCGTTTCTGGATCGGTTTTTATCAGAAACACAGCGGCTTTCTCCGCAGTGCCCGCTGGAAGTTTGATTACACCGGCGGTCAGTTGGGGAGTGCTGTGGGTATCAACAACTCCCGCTCACTTGCCATTGTGTGCGATCCCTGCCGGGTGCCTGAACTGCCGACTTCCGGTTGGGTGCTCAATATGTCTTATGCTCCCCTCACCGTTCCCGGAGCAGAAGTCTTTGATTGGAATGGCAACGCCCTTGCAGGAGATGTTATCCCCGAAGGCTGCGGAGCCTTTATCAAACGCTGAAAAAGAGGCTCTTTATGTCTGTCAGCAGCCGTACCATACTGTATTGGGGTACGGCTGTTTTTTTGCTTCTGGGAGGGGTTTTTGCCCTTGTTCCCGGAGGGATCTGGATCACCGACAACGGCAACAAATATATTATGATGCGGAACTTTGCTCAAGGCGGGAGCAAAGTCATTCCCCACAGTGTGCCTGAACTTTTCCCGACGGGAGGATTTCACTTTATCAAACATCCTCAAGGGGCTGTTTCCTTTTATCCTGTTTACTTAAGTTTTCTTTCATCCTTTTTTTACAAATTTGCGGGTGAACGGGGGGCTCTTTTCTTGCCGGTGCTTGCTTCGCTGCTGCTCTTATATCTGGGGTGGAAATACTGGCACATTCCGCCGCCGGTACTTCTGTTGGGGACGCCGTTGTTCTTTTACTCCCTGATCTTGTGGGAAATGACTCCCAGTATGCTTTTTGTGCTGACAGCTCTTTTGCTGACAGAGAAAAAACAATTTCTTGCGGCGGGGGGAATTCTGGGGCTCTCGCTGCTTATGCGTGAAGAAGCCTACTTTGTTTGTGCCGCACTCGGGGGCGCGTTTCTATTGACGGGCCGCTGGCGGGAAATGTTGAAATTTGCCGCAGGATTTCTGGCGGGTGCTCTGGGAATCTGGGGATATCAATATTTTTCAGACGGCCATTTTCTCGGGCTTCACGGGAAATATTATTATCTCAACAACAATGCGGGATTTTCCATTATCAATCAGGCAAAGCTCTATTTTTTCAACTGTTTTCACCACCTTTTCCGCTTTGATGCTCTGGGCAGTTCCAAACTGAATTACCTTGCTTTGAGTGCTCTTTTACCGCTGGCGGCAGGAGCGGCACCGGGGTTCAGAAAATGGAGCCGATTCAAATACATCTCGCTGGCACTTTACCTGGGGGTTATGACTTTTCTTGCACTGGGTGTCTGGTTTCAGAAAAATATCATCTATTCTGCCTCATTGCTGACAGGGCTTTTTACAGCAACGCCCCTGATTGGGGGCGTAATGCTCAACTGGAACGCCTTTTGGCACTGGCGTAAGCGTCGTATGCATATCCTTTTTGCCTTGCTGTATATTCTTTTTGTGCCGGGACTTATGACGGCAAGCGATATCGGACTTGTCTGGGGGGCGCGTCATTTTCTGGTGCTGCTGGTTCCTCTGGTCTGGCTGAGTTTTCAGGGGTTCCGGCTCTGGGCGGGAAAGAAAAGAGGTTTTCTTCTCACGATTGCGGCTCTCGTTCCAAGTGTCATTATTCAAAGTTACGGTCTTTTTGCCCTTGACCGTGTTTCCCGGGATTCTTACACCATTGAAAAGGAGCTTCTTGCTTCAAAGCCCCATTTGATCGTAACGGATGTTTTTTATCTTCCCGAACAGATGCCCCGGCTCTTTTTTGAAAAAACGGTGGTGCAGATCGTGACACTTCAGGAGTTGAAAATCCTTGAACAATATATGAGAAAAAACAATAAAAAAGAGTTTACCCTGCTTCTTTCACCCCGGTTCCGGCGGATGAATGATGCTGTGCTGAAAGAGCTTTTGACAAAGTTCCCGCTCCAGGCTCCGCCCCGGCATCTGATCGGTAAAGGGGGATTCCCGGAACTCTTTGCCGGCGAGTGCCAGAAGCACTGAAAAAGAAGGATTTTTTTGTAAAATACTTGATTTAAGAAGAGTTTTATGGTATATTTAATATGAAGTCAATCAACTATGAAAGGAGATGGTATGATAAATAACTGACATTTGCGGTTTCTGCGAACAGCGTGTAAATTATGGCGATTAACATTGCACGTCTGGGAGCGGACAGATTGCAGACTGTATTATTATTTGGAGCACATTGA